>NZ_JBKKHP010000011.1:0-164436 GCF_046613985.1 Niallia laureatilytica
ATATATCTATAGACTTTTACTAATTAATATTTTTGTAATCTTTTTAAGATGCCTCTTCAAATTGGCTATTATATAGTTCTGCATAGAAGCCGTCTTGGCTGATTAATTCTTGATGGTTACCAGCTTCGATAATATCGCCATCTTTCATTACTAAAATCAAATCGGCATTTTTTATCGTAGACAATCTGTGCGCGATAACAAAGGATGTTTTTCCTTCCGTTAGTTTATCCATTGCTTGCTGGATAAGCACCTCTGTGCGCGTATCGACTGAGCTTGTTGCTTCATCGAGAATAAGTAATGGCGCCATTTTCACCATAGCCCGGGCAATGGTAATCAGCTGCTTTTGTCCTGCAGATAAACTTGACTTGTCATTTAAAATCGTATCATATTTATCAGGCAATGTTTTAATAAAGTGATCTAGCCCTACTGCTTTGCAGGCTGCTTCTACCTCTTGATTTGATACATCATCCCTTGAATAAACAATATTATCGCGAATAGACCCCTCAAACACCCATGTATCTTGAAGCACCATACAGAACAGATCATGCAAACACTCTCTTGTCATTTGATTAGTCGAAATGCCGTCAATCGTGATTTCTCCGCCATTTAATTCATAAAATCGCATCAGTAAGTTGATTAGCGTTGTTTTTCCCGCACCTGTTGGCCCTACAATAGCAACTTTTTGCCCTGCTGCCACCTTTACAGAAAAATCCTTAATAATTAACTTATCTTCGTCATAACCAAATTGCACATGCTTAAATTCCACATTTCCATTAACATTTTCTAACTTTTCTAATTTGTTGCTTTCTTTCGCAAGCTCTTCTTCTCCTAAAAATTCAAAGACTCTTCCACTCGCTGCCGCAGTAGACTGTAAATTAGTGGCTGCTTGGGCCAGCTGTTGAAGCGGTTGTGTAAATAGCCGAATATAAAGCATAAATGCAACAATTACACCAAAGGAGATCGTGCCATTTACTGCAAGGGCAGCCCCAACAATACAAACGACTACATATCCAAAGTTTCCGATGAACATCATGAGTGGCATCATAAGACCTGACATGAATTGGGATTTCCATGCACTATCATATAATCTTGTGTTAATGACAGAAAAATCATTCTGCGCTTGTTTTTCGCCATTATATGCCTTTACCACATTATGCCCTGAATAAGTCTCCTCAATATGACCATTGAGCTTACCTAGGTCTGCTTGCTGCTGTGCAAAGTAGGTTTGAGATTTTGATATGATAAAGACCATCAATACAAACCCAACTACGGTTGAAAGCACAGCTGAAATTGCCATAATCCAGTTTGTGTAAAACATCATAATTAATGATCCTACAAACATAGTAATGGCTGTAATTAAACCACTGATGCTTTGGTTCATCGTTTGACCGACCATATCTACATCATTAGTTACTCGGCTTAACACATCTCCTGTTGTAGTCGAATCAAAATACTTCAAGGGAAGACGATTTATTTTCTCGGAAATATCATGTCTTAATTGCTTAGAAACTCTTTGTGTAACAGTCGCCATAATATAGCCTTGGATATAGTTGAAAATGAATCCTACGCCATACAAAAACACAAGTAAAATAGCAACATCGAAAACAGCGTCCATATCAATACTGCCCACTAAACCTTCTGTGATAAGATCTGTCATCTTGCTTAGCTGATTAGGGCCAACGATACTAAAGATGGCAGCCGCCATAGCAAGAATTAAGGCAATAATTATTGCTGGGAAGTAAGCCTTCGAATACGAGGCAAGCTCATTTAAGCTTTTTATATTCATGCCTTTTTGCGCGCTCTGAATGTTAGCATCTTTTGGTTGTTTATCTGGTTCCATGTTTGTATGCTCTTGACCAGCTTGACTTTTTTCATCCAATTTCAAGCTCCTCCTTTGACAATTGTGAATAAGCAATTTCTTGGTATACATCACATGTCTGCATTAATTCATCGTGTCTGCCAATTCCTACTATTTTGCCTTCATCTAGGACAAGAATGCGATCCGCGTCTTTGATTGTACCGATTCTCTGCGCAATAATAATGGAAGTAGCATCCTTAATTTCCTGCTTTAACTTAGAACGGAGGACACGGTCTGTTTTATAATCTAAAGCAGAAAAGGAATCATCGAATAGATAAATTTCAGGCAATTTATAGATGGCACGTGCAATGGATAGTCTTTGCTTCTGACCACCTGAGAGATTGGTACCACCTTGTGAAATAGCTGCCTCGTATTGCTGATCCATTTTTTCAATAAAGTCTTTTCCTTGCGCTATCTCTACGGCTCTCTTTATTTCGCTTTCAGCTTTTATGCTTTTGTCTGCTTCACCAAAAGCAATATTGGAAGAAACGGACCCGCTGAACATAACCGCCTTTTGGGATACATAGCCTAATTTATCTCTTAACGATTCTAAATTATATTCTTTGACATTAAGACCATCCACAAGAATTTCGCCTTCTGTTGCTTCCATAAAACGAGGAATCAAGTTAACAAGGGTACTCTTTCCGCTGCCTGTAGAACCGATAATAGCAAGCGTTTCTCCCTTAGACGCTTTGAAACTTACATTCTGTAAAACATATTCAGATGCCCCAGGGTATTTAAAGCTGACATTTCGAAATTCAATTTCTGCTTCTGTAGTTCCTTCTGTTGCTGTTCCATCCTTAATGCTGACTTCCGTATCGAGAACTTCATTTATCCTCTTTGCAGAAACAGCTGCACGAGGCAGCAAAACAAAAGTAATGGAAACCATCATAAATGCCATAATTATCTGCATCGCATAAGAAGAAAATACGACCATATCAGAGAATATCGTCAGTTTATTTGTCATTGGCGCATCATTTATTAATACGGCGCCAATCCAATAAATCGCAAGACTGATTCCGGACATAATAAGCGAAATAGTCGGCATTAATATAGCCATTGTTCTCGTTGTAAACAGGTTTGTGTCTGTTAAGTCGTTGTTCGCTTTTTCAAATTTACTTTGATGGAACTTAGTAGAATTGTAGGCATGAACAACACGTATTCCCGTTAAATTTTCTCTTGTAACCATGTTTAAATTATCTGTTAATGTTTGAATAACTTTGAATTTAGGTAATGCGATTAAAACTATGATAGCAATTAACACCAATAGTACGAACACAGCGACTCCAGTCGCGGCAGTCCACTGCCAAGATTTCCCCATAATCTTCAAAATAGCCCAAACCGCTAGTATCGGGGCTTTCAAAACAACTTGCAACCCAAGTATGATGAGCATTTGAACCTGCATAATATCATTTGTGGAACGTGTAATTAAACTTGCCGTAGAAAAACTAGAAAGCTCCTGCATCGAGAAGGATAAAGTTTTATCAAACACCATTCCCCTTAATCTGTTTGAAAATCTCGCTGCTACTTTTGCGGCAAAATACACAGTGATGATGGAAGCGGCCATACTTCCCACCGCACACAGAAGCATAAATCCGCCTTGGGAAAGAACATCACTAATTTCACTTCCCTCTGTTTGAACAAGCCTAGTAATTTCCGACATATAATCTGGAAGCTTCAGATCAAGCCAGACTTGCATAACAATGAATACTAACGCACATGTAATTAACAGCCAATCTTTTCTTTGAAAGTGGCTAAATATTTTTAACATTGCTGAAATCCTCCCTTTGCATAAAACCTGCTCCTTTTGTCCATTTCAAAGTCTTGTTAGGTGTTAGTTCATTTCTGATTCCGAACCTTTTAATGCTTCAACATAATGTGCTTTTTCACCTGCTAAAACACAAGTGAATTTTTTACAGTAGTAACAATTTGCAAACTACATCGCACAGGATATATCGTATAATATGCATCTTATACGATATAATTTCGATTGTCAATTTTTAATAAAAGGATGTATTTTCATTAAAAAAACGGAAACTCTTCCGTTTTCCGTTTCCGTTTCCATCTTATAAAATAGGCGCTAAAAGCCTTGATATAGCTTCTTTAAATTTTATGCTTAGTGGTCTTTCCTCATATCTTTCTATTGTTAAGTGGGAGCAGTTTTTTATATCCTCATGAAAGATATGTGCAAGCTCGTCTGCAATAGCTTTGTCATATACAGTTGCATTAACTTCGAAATTCAACTTAAAGCTTCTATTATCTATATTGGTCGTTCCAACAGACGATGTCTTTTGATCGACTACAATTGTCTTAGCATGCAAGAAGCCTTTCTCATACAAATAGATTTTAGCTCCATATGATAACAGTTCACCTGCAAATGCCCATGTGGCCCAATACACAAAGGGATGATCAGGCTTATTCGGAATCATAATACGCAAATCCACACCAGATAAAAGGGCCATTTTACATGCGTCCATAAAACTCGCATCTGGAATAAAATACGGTGTCTGGATATAGATACTTTTCTTCGCAGACATAATAAGTCTTACATACATATTTTTTAAATGCTCTGTTTTTGAGTTTGGGCCGCTTGAAACAATTTGAACAGGACTGTTTCCGTTATGCTCCCCTTTTGTAAAGGAGAAATCCTCTCCAGCTACTTGCTCAGCTTTACTTGAATAAACCCAATCCAAGATAAATCTCGCCTGCACGTGATTAACCGCATTACCCGTAATTTTCAAGTGAGTGTCACGCCAATATCCAAACTTTTTTTTCATGCCCATATACTCATCACCAACATTAAATCCGCCTATATAAGCAATATTTCCGTCAATAATACAAAGCTTTCGATGGTTGCGATTGTTAATACGAAAGTTAATTAATCTTAGAAAAGAAGGAAAAAAAACTTCGACCTCTCCGCCATTCTTAATAATCTCTTGATAGAAAGAGGGTGATATTTTCTTCGAACCAATTGCATCAAAAAGCAAACGCACTTTAACTCCTTCCTTCGCTTTTTGAACTAATAAATCTCTTAGTTGTTTACCAAGATTATCAGGTTGAATAATATAGTATTGTATATTCACTTCTTCTTTTGCCTTCTTGATATCCTCAAAAAGTGAAGCAAATTTTTCCTGCCCAGTGGTAAAGATATTAATTTCATTATCAGTAGTTAAGAATGCATTAGAAGAGTTTAAATTCATATTAATTAAATCCGAATATTGATCCAGCATTTCATTATGCGAATAATGTTCTTTTACCGCTTCTAGCTCCCTATTAACAGCCATCTCAAAATCACTTTTTTCAAAATCAGTTAACTTATAAAAATTCTCTTTTCTCACTTGGCGGCCTAAGAAAATATAAATAAGAAAACCTACGACCGGAACAGTAAACAGTATTAATAACCAAGCCCATGTATAGCCAACATCCCTTCTTTCGAAAAAGATAACAGCAATACCAAGCGCTATATTTATAAAAGAAATTAACGAAATTAACAGCGTTATTATGTTGCTTGTTTCCATATATTCAGTATTATCCTTTCTCCTGCAATAATCATTAAAAGTTATCCATACAAAAAAACGCTATTCATGATGAAAAGCGATTATTTTAAGTATATTGCTACTTGTAAACTTATATGTATGAGGCTTGAATGCTAATTCACCTAAAGTCTTTCATCATGCCCACTACAAGTATTGTTAATAACATTACAATAGAAAATTATTGTTTATTTTCATGAGTAGGAAATAGCATTACATCAAAGGACTCCTTATAGTTCATTCCTTCTGATGTCATTTTATCTTTTACGGCTCCGACGAGCAGCTGCATTCCCTTCATAACGATTTCTTGTTCTTCGGCATTAAGCTGACTCAGCGCACCGGTTATCATTTCATTTAAATGGGTGTAATCCTTTTTGTTTATTCCATCTTCTGCACCCTTCGTTAATGTGATAACCACTGAGCGTTTATCTTTAGGATTGGGAGTTTTCTCAAGTATGCCTTTTCCGATAAGTCTTTCCACTATATCAGAAACAGAACTTTGGGTCATTTTCAAATTATGAGTTAATTGCTTAATACTTGAAGTTTTATTTGTCATTACTTCCGCAATAACCCTAATCTGAGGCACTGTAAATCCATAGCCCTCAGCTTCCTTCTGCATACTTTTTGCTATAAACCGCTGTAAAAAATCGATCGACTCTCGAAGATAATCAGCTCTTTCTAACATTTTTTCAATCCTCTCATTAACATCAGTTACGATACATCGTGTTAGATATATTTATTAAAATACATCTTACATGATGGATTTATTAATGTCAATTGCCTATCTATGGTATAACTCTTTTAAGCACATAGTATTACTTGTTTTTTTTATAATGAGAAATATAGCCAAATTTACTACTACTATTTGTTTAATTTACGCTTCAGCGTTTCCCCAAGTTTTATCTCATATTTCCCCCTTATTCTTTGTGTATATGCAAAAAATAAGTCCATGCAGCCCAAACAATCGCTGCACAGACTTCTTAGTATCGTTTATCCATTAGTCTATCCACTGTACTACATCTTCCATAGCTCGGCGTGTTTTCGGACGGTCTGGATTTTCTGCGCGATAGCCAAAAGCAACCATAGCAGATACCGCAAGCTTGCCATTCTCCAACAAACCTTTTTCCTCCAAAAGCTGATTCACTTTTTCAGGACTAAAGCCTTCAATTGGACAAGAATCAATTCCGACTTGTGCCGCTGCTGTCATCATATTGCCAAGGGCGATATATGTTTGCTTGCTAGCCCAGTCAAACAATGCTCTATCGCTTTCCAACAGCTTCATACCCTCTTGAAAACTTTTGTACGCAGACTTCATCTTTTCAAATATATCTTCCGGTATGTGCTTCACGTTTTTTTGCAGTTGCCATACATACTCAGAATCGTATCTTGCATCTGTCCGTGCAAGAATGATAACAAAATGACTAGCAGTCGGAAGCTGACCTTGCGCTCCCCATGCAACCTCCTTCAATCGCTCACGAAACTCCTTATTTTGCACGATAAGAAATTTCCATGGTTCATAACCAACAGAGCTTGGAGATAAACGACCAGTTTCTAGGATAAATGAAAAGTCCTCTTTAGAAATTTTCTTCGTAGGGTCAAATACCTTTGTAGCATGACGAAAGTTAAATGCATCTAAGATTTCCTGCTTTTTTGTTTCGTAATTACTCATGATCGATTCATCTCCTTCTTACTGGATTTATCCAGTTGAATATGGATATTGTATCGGGTTTTACATGCCACAAACAAAAAATTTGCTCTATGACTTCTTCCCTTAACAAGCATTAAACTTCTTATAATTGTCTCCAAGCCCTTTATCACCTAAAAGAAAACCTTTAAGAAAATACAATGCCTTTTGTTCATCCGTTCCTTTCGCAATAATCGTTATTTCCTGTCCCTTTTTCACGTTCAAATCCATAATTTCCATTATCTCCATACTGCTTGTAACGTCCTTATATGTAATGGTAATTTCACTTGCAAAAGACGATGCAATCGTAACGAAATCAACAGTGTTCTTAGCAGACTGAAGTCCTCTTGGAAGACTAACTATAACTCTACTTATCAACATAATCTTCATCCTTATACATTTAATTAGTTTTATATCCGTTTACAAAAGAATTAAACTCAAGATTCATCTTAACTACAGAAAATAAAGGGCAACTTATATTAATATCATAATCCTAACGTATTACTAAAGTAAATAAAGGCAACTAGTCTGAATTAGACAAGTGTCTTAATTAAATTTACTATTCTTGCAGGAATATATGGTGAATTAAATCCAATAGAAAGATAGTTTTACAGAAATATTTGGAACATCTACGGCTGATCCATGTATCACAATTAAGTTGCATACATGTTGAAACTTTTCCTTAAGCAGTTGATAAAATGCTGGATTATTTTCAATTAAAATAATTACTGTGTCCTTATTTCTTCTTTCGATAACCTTTCGGTGAAAACGCCTGTTCCTGGGCCATATTCAATAATGTATTTTGTATCCTTAAAATGGATTGCTTCTATCATTTTATTACTGAGAAATTGCGAACTGGGCCGGACTGCCCCAACCGTCTTTGGATTAAATATTGATAAAGAAACAAACTTTTTTTTCATATAACTGCTCCTCTTCAGTGTTGATTTATAGATAAAATATAAATGCAAATTCTGAAGGGAAACTCCATAAAACCTTAAGAATGCTTAAGATTAATTTCTCTTTTTATGCCTTTAGTCCAACATTCTCTGCTAATTTATTACAAATATCCCCATTATTTATTACTTATTTCATCCTATTTTATTGAAGGTATTATCTTCTCAAAAGTGAGATAGTTTAAAAGTTTTTCAAGCTTCCCCCTTGTATTAGAGTTAACTCTATCCTTTAAACTCTACCTAAATGTAAAGGAGGAATGAAACATGGCAGTGGAAAACAAAGTAGTTATCATAACTGGAGCATCTTCTGGAATCGGTGAAGCACGGCAAAATTATTGGCCAGAAAAGGCGCTAAACTTGTTCTAGGAGCGCGCCGTGAAGACAAATTGAAGGCTTTGACTGAAGTTATTCAAAAGGCTGGCGGACAAGCGACATATCGTGTTACAGATGTAGTTAACCCTGATGATAATCATCAGCTTGTTCAATTGGCTAAAGATACTTTTGGTGGTGTTGATGTTATATTCTTAAATGCTGGATTAATGCCGAATTCACCGCTTTCTGCATTAAAAACGAACGAGTGGAACAGCATGATTGATGTTAATATTAAAGGTGTTTTAAATGGGATTGCGGCAGTATTGCTGTCATTTACAGCGCAGAAGTCCGGGCATATTATTACTACTTCATCGGTTGCCGGACTAAAAGCTTATCCAGGTGGTGCAGTATATGGTGCAACAAAGTGGGCTGTTCGTGACTTAATGGAAGTATTGCGCATGGAGTCTGCCCAAGAAGGCACAAATATCCGTACAGTCACTATTTATCCAGCAGCAGTCAATACGGAATTATTGGATACGATTACGGACGAGAATATTTCAAAAGGCATGACGGCAACGTACGAGCAATATGGTATATCACCAGATTGTGTTGCTAATGTTGTAGCGTTTGCGATTGACCAGCCTGAGGATACGAATGTTAATGAGTTTACAATTGGACCAACTAAACAACCTTGTTGACACTCCCACAGCTAAAGCAATGGGATTCTAAAGTGCTATTGCGTTCGCAATTCATTTCTGCTTTGAACTAGCCTTTAGTTAAGGGGTATGTCATTACCCCATCCTGTTACGTTCTATACACCTTTGGTGTATATGTACCTAAACAGGCGGTGCTGCTTTTACCACAACACTAGTTAGGATGCTTTTTTCTTTTTAGAAATACCACTTACAGATTTTGATATATTAAGTCCAGCATTCACATCAGCATGGCTTTTATATCCACATTTTCCGCACTGAAATAGATGACGGTTTCTATTATTTTTATCAACATGACCACATTTACACATCTGCGATGTGTTATAAGGATTTACATATTGAACTTCCATGCCTTCCATCTTTGCTTTGTATTCAATGAAAGTTTGAAGTTGATATTGTGCCCAAGAATGTAGATTTCGACCTGCTTCTTTCTTTGATTTTGCTGTTTTTCTAATGCCTGTTAAATCTTCCATTCGTATTAGACGAACACCGTTCTCTAATGCGAAGTTTACGATTTTTCGGCTTATGACATGATTTAATTCCTTCATCCATTGCGATTCTTTGTTTTTGGATTTGCGAATAGCATCCAACTTTTTGTTCTGTCCAAGGACTCGTCTTTTCGAAGCATATTTCCTGCGAATAAATGCTGCCTCATTTCCTTTAAAAAACAACGAAGTTGTTCCAACCATAGCAACAGCAAGATAGTTTAACCCTACATCAATGCCCATTATTGGAGGTTTAATAGATTCAAATTTCGGTGTTTTTGGTTCAAAAGAGATAGAAATGGAAACATACCAACGCCCCTTTTTCTCATACAACTCCGCTGCTCCTTGTTTTGCTTTCCCTTCCAAAACTTTATCTAACCAATGTTTTTGGTATGTTTCTATTACAACTGGTACACCAACACGTTTCTTAAGAGTAGGAAATGAAACTTTATAGAGGTTGTTTTCTTTCTCTACTTTCAAATTTTGGTTGTTGAACCCACACCAAAAACGGCGAAAAACCTTCGCTTTTTGATTATTTTTCTTAGATTTAACCTCTCGAATGGTTTGGTTCACAATAGCCGAGGAGAATTTCCCATCAGAAAACAACTTATAAACTTTCGATGTTGCATCCTTTAGACCTTGATATTCCAATAACCAGTTCGCAAAAGATGTATTGATATTTGTCATTTCTTTGTACATCTCTTTTTTAGCTTTAGTAGGATTTAATAATTCTAGTTTCAAAGAAATTGTTTCCAAGTTAGTTCACCACCCATCGAACGTACGTTTCTTACATTATAACAACAAGAGATTCAAATGCCTAGTGGATTACTCTGAAAAATAAAAAACCGTTCACTTTCATCCCACACCTCAAGGAATGGGCTTTCTCGTTCCGTAAAATCTGTAATAAGAAAAAGAGGGGTACCAATTCATTGGTTATTCCCCTTTTCTTTATGATTAACTTCAGCTGTATTTTCTGAATAGGAAAACTTCGTCGTCATGGACAGATGTGATATGAATTATCGGAATAACGTTCTTGGTAGTGAGTCTTTTTTGCAGATTGGTCATAGAAAATTCCAAGTACATAGACCCTTACTAAATATTTCTACTTATTAAATAGAAAATTTTTTAATGTATGGATGGCGTTCTTCTCATCTGGTCCATCGACTAACAAGGTGATTTCATCACCAGTGTTTACATTTAAGTCCATTACCTTCATAATTTCTTTTCCATTTGAAGCTTTACCATTCTTAGTTAGAAACACATCACTACTAAAAGAACGGGCTTTAGCAACAAATATCGTCGTATTTCTTGCTTGCAGTCCCCGGATCAGTCTTACCGTTTCCTTTGTTACCAACATGATAATCACCTTCCTATTAGAAATTCAGTTAACTGTTTTGGATATAAAATAACACCTAATAAAAAGCAGTTAACTTTCATGTTAATAATTTAGTTTAAACACAAAACAAATTACACTATATTCCTAGTTAAAACTTTTACTAGCAAATATGATAAACCTTAAAGTTAACTCTAAGTCAAGTAAATTATCCATTTTTATGATAATTTACAATATTTTTAAAATCAGCTTTGACAATCAGTAAAAAACCATGATAGAATTGGCCTCGCGTCCTAGAGTTAACTCTAAATCTATATTTATAGAAGAATAAGGAGTGAAACAATGAACACATACTCTATTAGTGAAGTAGCGAAAGAATTAAACCTTACCACCTATACGCTCCGTTATTATGACAAAGAAGGCCTTTTGCCTTTTGTAGAACGAACAACTAATGGAACAAGATTGTTTAAAGAGTCGGATATTGGCGCATTAAGGATCATTGAATGTCTGAAATCTACTGGGATGCCTATAAAGGAAATTAAAAGTTTCATTGATTGGTGTCAGGATGGAGATGCTACCCTCCAGCAGAGATATGACATGTTTTTAGAACGGAAAGCCGCTGTTGAAGCACAGCTGGCAGAAATAAATAAAACGATGGAAATTATTAAACATAAATGCGACTATTATAAGACTGCCTTAGAGGCAGGCACAGAAGATATTCATAAAACTGAAAAAATTGGCAGTTTAAATTAACATAGAGCCATCTAACCTACAACCAATAGGTTAGATGGCTTTTTTTATTAAATGCCCCTCCCTCCAAATAAAAAAAACAATTTTTTTCAAAAATACTTCTTGAACTAGAGTTAACTCTAACCTTTATACTTACAAAAAACTTGTCAT
The DNA here is from genome assembly GCF_046613985.1 of Niallia laureatilytica. NCBI lineage: Bacteria > Bacillati > Bacillota > Bacilli > Caryophanales > Bacillaceae > Niallia > Niallia laureatilytica. The sequence goes on from NZ_JBKKHP010000011.1 coordinate 11,772, forward strand.
CGCGTAATACCTTTGCTGCACCGGTAAAATGAAGAATTTTATGGAGGGATTTTTTTGTATAATAAAAAATTATTAATATTCATCTTAACTATAGGAGTTTTTGGCATCTTAAATACCGAAATGGGGGTTATCGGGTTATTGCCCTCGATTGCTGAACAATTTAATGTCAGTGTATCAACTGCCGGCTTGCTGGTGAGTCTGTTTGCACTTGCGATTGCTATTTCTGGTCCAATAATGCCGTTATTGTTTTCAGGGATAAATCGAAAAACAGTCATGTTAATTGTTTTAGGCATGTTTGTGCTAGGGAATATTGTGTCTGTATTTACTACTAATTTTACTGTTTTATTATTAACACGAGTCGTTCTAGGTTTTTTTCATCCTATTTATTGTTCGATGGCTTTTACAGTTGCTGCTTCCTCTGTCAGTAAAGAAGAAGCTCCAAAAGCTGTTTCTAAAGTATTTATTGGCGTATCTGCGGGTATGGTAGCCGGTGTGCCAATCGCAAGTTTTATTGATAGTGTCCTATCTTATGAAATGGCGATGGCATTCTTTGCTGTTGTTACTGTTATAGTCTTTATTGCGACATTCATTTTTGTCCCTTCTATGCCTGTCGAAGTAAAACAATCTTACGGTGCACAGCTGTCTGTCTTAAAGAAATCAATAATCTGGATTTCTATTGTGACAGTTATTTTATTAAATGCATCTGTATTTGGAGTTTACAGCTACTTCACGGAATATTTGAAGACAGTAACGAATATGTCTCCAAATACAATAACTTTAACGCTGTTTATTTTTGGCGGGGCCAATATGATTGGTAATATTGTCGCAGGAAAGCTGCTTACGCAAAACCCGATTAAATCTGTAGTATATTTCCCTCTACTATTAAGTGCTGTTTACATCCTCTTATTCTTCACAGGACAGTATCCGCTGCCAATGGCAATGCTTACTTTCATTTGGGGAATTTTAGCAGGGGGAATAATGGCGAATATTAATCAATATTTAATTACGTCTTCAGCCCCTGAAGCACCTGATTTTGCTAACGGACTCTTTATCTCTTCTTGTAACGTTGGGACAACTGTCGGGTCAGCTGCAGGCGGACTTTTAATAGCATCAATGGGTACGCAATATATTGTATTAGTTGGAATTCTTTCATTAGTGTTAAGTTTAGTAACTATTGTACTTAGAAACTATATGATGACTCCTGTACATCAAGTGTCAAGATAAATTCCATTCTTTTCAAGGAGGATAATAATATGTTTACAGACTCAAAAGTTGCCCTAGTCACTGGCGGTAATCGCGGAATTGGCTATGAACTGGTCCGCCAATTGGCTTTGAAAGGTTTTAAAGTTATCTTAACAAGCCGAGACTCAAAAAAAGGGCTAGAAGCTGTTAAAAAACTCCGCAAATCAAATTTAGAAGTATCTTTTCTCGAGATGGATGTGAACAATCATGAAAGCATTCGCCAAGCCGCCATCACGGTAGATCAGCACTTTGGAAGATTAGATGTTTTGATTAATAATGCAGGTGTTTATTTAGACGAAGATGACAGTTTATTAACTATGGACCCTGCCATTTTGGAAAAAACAATGGAAACAAACTTTTTTGGGGCTTACTATACCATTCAGTCCTTTCTGCCTCTCATGGAAAAATACGGATATGGAAGAATTATTAATATTTCTTCTGATTATGGCCGTTTAAGCCAATTAACATCTCCAGAAGTCGGAGCGTATAAATTGTCTAAGTTTGCTTTAAACGGTTTAACACAATTAATTGCGGGAGAAGTCAAAGATGATATCAAAGTAAACGCAGCCGATCCTGGCTGGGTAAGCACAGATATGGGTGGAACTTCTGCTCCAACGACACCGAAGCAAGCTGCTGAGTCCATTTTATGGTTAACTGCTATTGGGTCTGACGGACCATCGGGAAAATTTTTCAGAGGCAAAAACAGTATTGATTGGTAGCATGCCATAAACTGGAGCTGTCCATTAATTAATGGACAGCTCCGCATATCCCTTACCAATTGGGACTTGAAATATTTCTTGGTTTAAACATTTTGACATTACTCACCATAATGCCTCCTAATATGAGAGCAACACCAAACCATTGCCAAACACCTACTTGTTCACGCAGTATTAACGCAGACATTAATACAGCTACCGGAAGCTCTGAAGCTGTCAGGATTGTGCCGAGTCCTGGGCCGACTTTAGGCATACCAATGGATAATAAAAGCGGCGGAAGCACTGCACCAAATATTCCTAGTATTAATCCATATTGTATAAATCCGCCTAGAACAGACACATCCACAAAATAAACTGGTGGAAAGATGATAAAAACAACGATTAAGCCGCCTGAGGAAAGCAGTGCGCTTTTCAACAGCGGTTCCGTATTATGTCCAACTGTACCGCTCAGAAAAATAAACGTTGCAAAGGTTATAGCAGCAAGCAGTCCCCACATCATACCTTGCCATGTAATGTGAACACCAGTTTCCGAGGTAATCCCCGCAGCTAATAGCGACCCTGCCAGCAGAATACCTATTGCTATTAATTTTTCCTTCGAAGGCTTGTTCTTTAAAAACACCATTTCTAATAATGATCCTATCCAGATATATTGAAACAAAAAGATAATGGCTAATGAGGCATGAAGTGTTTGTAAGGATTGATAATAAAATATGCCTGTCAGTCCAAATGGAATGCCCGATAAAATTAACTTTATGGCTTGATTACCAGAAACTCCCCTCTTTTTCATAAACAAAACGAGTATCCAAATAATTAAAGTACCAATAAAATATTGTCCCCCCGTTACCTCGTTAACAGATAACCCAGCTCCGTATGCAAGCTTTACAAACGTAGATAATATTCCGTAACTGCAGCCACCTAAAAAAACAAATAATACATAATGCCATTTACTCAAATTTAAATCCCCCTTCTGCGCATAAAAAAAGCCACACAAATGTCTCACAACATTTGTGTGGCGAAAATAGAGTTCACTCTAGAAAAATCCACGACCTAAATAATTTTAGTATTCGAATTTCGTTTTTCATTATAATTACAACTAATGTAGAAGTCAATAAATAATTTCCCTGCTTATTTGCTTAGTTTTGGATATTTTTTGTGCTCTACTGGTTCTGCACATATAAATCTCATCCAAAAATCAAAAAAAGCAGTAGGTACTTTTCCCACTAGTTTTCGCCCGATATAAAGCATTATCTGCTTTTTTCAGCAGTTTATTTAACGTCAGTTTCATTGTATTTGTGTATTGAACAATGCCAATGCTCACAGATAAGTTAAACTCCTTGATTTGAAAATCCCAGGACGATAATCTTTCAATAAAAGCCTCTGCTATTTCCTCGATTTCTTGAACGCTTAATTTTCCAACTAAGTTAATAATAAATTCATCTCCGCCTAACCGAAATACCGCTCCATTTATATTCCTCTGCCGCATGACTGCCTCCATTCTAAGGGCGACTTCTTTTAATATCAAATCACCTGTATCATGGCCAAGGCTATCATTTATCTCTTTAAAACAATCTAAATCTAGAAAGAAAATTGCGCCATCCTCATGGGCAAATTCATTAAAATATCTTTCAAGAAAATGCCGATTATAACTGCCTGTTAAATGGTCTCTGTATGCTAATTGCTCTAGCTCTAAGTAATAAGAAAACATTTTCGCAATTTTTTCAATCAGCTTTATACTTTTCTCATTAAACTGTGCAGCCTTCTCATGAACAGCACATAAAGTCCCAAAAACCTCGCCATCCCTTAAGATTACCGGCACACCTAAATAAGCGTTCACATTCGTGTTAGAGTATATTCCCTTGATATCATCTAGGCTAGATTCCTTACTTATATCCTCATAGACTAATGGGATACCTTTAGTAAAATCAATCCTGCTGCAAACTGCCACTTTCAGCGGGAGCGATATTCCCTCTCTAATGTTAATATGCTCCGTATTAGGAGAAGTCTTCAAAATATGCTGTTCATTATTGACAATGGCACTTAAAAACAGAAAGCTGTCTGGTAATATCTCTTTTGCCAAGGTTAAAATATCAACGGCAAGTTCATTAAAGTTATCATATAATAGATACTCTTTTATATTAGTTATCATTAGTGTGCTCCCCAAAGTTTAGATACGTATTACATTTATCTACTTTTATTATACTCGTTAAGCCTTCATTGACAAAACCAGCCAAAAGTTATAAAAATACGTTAATTTCCATCTGCCTTTTGAAAGGACGAAGCGGACAATAATAAGGAAAGGCCAATAGGAATAAATAAGAAAGGCTCCATCTCCACAAAAAAGCTGCCTGGCAAATATCCACTAAAAAAAGCCAATATCCCCATTAGTACAAATAGCGTACCTGCAATTAAATTTATCTTTCCGATAGTCGATAGTTTTTTCATTTTGATTTACCTCCTTTTGGTTCAAGAGACTTTATTCGTAATAGGCTTTGTTTACATATACGAAATATAGAACAATAGGTTTCAGACATAAAAAAAGATCAAAGCCAATTTTTACATTAGCTTTGATATGTTGAATCTATCGGATAAATTTCGGCTTAAAAAATAGATATAGCAATCTTCCAGTAAATCGCTTTAACAGATTAGCGTATTCTGCTACTGTAACATCGCTGTTATTTACTAAAACTTCAAATAAATCATTACTATTCTCTTCTATCATAAGACTAGCGTTTTTAAACCCATTATTTATATAAAACTTCTTTCTTTTAACTCTTTGCTCATAATTACTTGCATTTTCTTTAACTGCTTCTATGTTAAGCATGATTCGATTATTTGGGCAATACTCCCTCAACTTACTAATTGCCATACTACCAAACCCCTTTGATCTATGCTTATTATCAATAGCAAAATACAAAACAAAGGTTAAATCTTTATGTGTAATTAAATAAATAAAACCTACTAACGAATTATCAGCATATACACCTAATAGGTCTACGAAGTTTTTCTTCGACTTCCATAGAAGAAACCAAAATGGAATTTGCTCATTTCTAGGGAATGATTCGGAGATTAATGCTTTCACTTTATTAAACTCCTTTGTAGTTTTAATAGCTTCGATTTTAAAATGCATTTGCTTATTGCTCCTTTTTTTCTGGTCTAAAATGATACATAAAAAGCTATACGATTAATTCCATCACTTTTTCTCCGTTAAAATCCAATTCTCCATTAAAGGTGAAACCATAGCGCTTATAAAGGCTTAAAGCATGTATGTTAGTATCATAAATACTTAAAAAAATCTTTGTGCATGCGAATTCATTAATTAACTTGCTGATTAGCGTTTTTAAAAATATACTGCCTAGACCTTGGCCTTGAAATCTTTCATCAATTAAATACCGATCTAGCCATACTTTTCCCTTTTTATGATTTTCATCATATTCAGGAAACCATCCGTACATGGCAAAACCAACTAAAACACCTTCCTTATAAAGACCGACAGGCTTGTAGTAAACGCAATTTTTTGCGTCTTCTAAACACTGTTCGGTTGTTTCAATATAGTGCCTCTGGCTTTCATTGACTTTTAAGGCTAGAACTTCTGAAGCATTTGCTTTGGTTACTGGCCTAATCTCAATAGTTTTCATATAGACATCTCCCTCCTTAAATGTGGACTACATAATGATTGATTTTGAAATCATCTTAATGTATATAGTAACTATATAGTCAAGAAGGAGATTCAAAAATATGGAACATGAAAATTCAAAATATTTCACTACTGGCGAGTTTGCCAAACTATGTAAAGTTAATAAGCAAACAGTAATTTATTATGATCAAATTGGCCTTTTATCACCTGTTATAAAAGACTCTAAGGGCTATCGTTACTATTCTATTCGCCAATTAGAGTTATTTATTGTAATTGATTTATTAAAAGATTTAGGAATGTCATTAAACGATATCCAACAATATACGCAGAATAAATCACCAGAAGAATTTTTATCACTAATGTATCAACAAAAAGATTTATTGATACAAAAAAGGAAGGAATTAGAGAAAAACGAGCAGATTATCGAAGCAAAAATTAAGCTAATGGAACAAGCCTCAAGCCTCAACTTTGAGCAAATATCACTAGAACAAATTTCTGTAGCTAACCTGTATTTAAGCAGGAATATAAAAGACATACCTGATGAAGAATTTGTGGAGGCTGTGTCTGATTTTATTACCGAACTATATGTGAAAGAACTAGATACAGGCTATCCAATCGGCGGTATGACTATGCGTGAGGAAGTACTAAAAGGAGAGTACACTAACTATACTTATTTATATATGGAGCAACCGAAACAAAAAGACAGCTACACATTCTATCCATCTTTAAAGGGTTATTATTTAATCGGCTACCACATCGGTTTAGAAAAAGACATCGATAAAACATATACGCGTATTTTTGCTGAAATGAATCGTTTAAATTTAACCTTAGGAGAGTATGTTTTTGAGGAATATATATATGATAATGTGGTCAAAAATCGAGAAGAAGAGTACATCACAAAAATTATGGTTCATGTCATTTAGTATTTAAAACCATCGATCATTTCTCTAAATGGAAAACCCAAAAGGCATCAACCTGATGATTAATGCCGCTAGTAGTTTAATCCATTTACTGAAAAAAAAACGCATTAAAAGGATTTTTCTAATTTGGGAACTAATTCTCTGTATCTAATAAAAAATTCCTCAATAGCTAAAACTGCAAAAGAAGGAGAGGACGGACTATTAGCTAATAAACATTTGTCATAAATTAAACTAATGTACAATGAGTTTTGTGGAGTTTTTCCCCTTTCTTTCAGTAAATTAGATAAATCCTCATATAATTTTCCAATCGTTGATGAATCAATGGATCTTTCCAGTGAAAAAGATCCTGCCAAGCTGTTCCACCATGCTTGAAAGCTTTTATAAATCTGATTAAAACATTCGGGGGCCTCTGTCTTACCCTCCAATAATCTATCGTAAAATAATTTTTTATCTTCATTGGATAGTTCATATATATAGCTATTATCTAGTTTGACCTTTTCTGTAATAGCCTTCCATAATTGTTCATATTGCTTGGGAAAATCCTCTTTAAAGGCTATTTCTGTTGATGAATAAGGGAATCTTATTTCTTCATCTGTTTGATTTTGATTGAGATAGATATTTTGTATATAAATTAAAAAATTTAATGTAAAAGATGTTCCTGTAACCAATAAAAGTGTATTTTCCACTTCTACTCTCCTCCATCCCCTTTTTGTTCCATTATTACCAATATGAAGTTTCATTACAACTATCTTGTAATGTCATAGAAAAAGCACTCCTATTCTGAGTGCAATTGTTAATGTTTTTTTCTTTTTCTATTTATTTCCGAACAAACCTAAGGCAGCGGCTACACCAATACCTACCGCAAACCATGAAGCGGTACTTTATATATATTCTTAAAAATATATAGATTATAGAATTTCTTTAATAGTTTAATTTTTTATTCACTATAACTATGGATGCGTAAATTCTATATTATTTGTTTTCTTCAACTAACGCCCCTATCGAATTATAAGATCAGCCAGAATTTCTTAATCAGTAAGCTTTTTTTAAAAATAGAATATGTAAACTGCCTTTTCAACAATCTACCTATTCGCATACAAAGAAAAGCACTCCCCTTTAAAAAAAGGAATGCACTCCCCCACTTTATCTCTTACGTTTTTTATTACAGCTTTGCCACGACATTGCTAGGGGGACTTTCTATATTCTCTTGCATTGTAATTGTAAATCTCATTGTTACCGTATCTTTAATACCACCAAATGTGCTATATTTTTTCTACCTAAGCAGAAAAAATATTTAACAGATACATGCTCCAACAATGATTAATAAAATAAATAACACGACAATTAAGATAAAGTTATTATTTTGATATGTTGGACAGGCATAACTGTAAGCTGGAGCCGTATAGGATGGGAATGATTGAACAAAAGTAGGGGCCGTAGTCGGTTGAGGAGGAACATTTGCTCCTACAGTTGGAGGTGCGTTCACGTTTGCATACATATTTAAACATCCTTTCTTTTTAAGTAAGCTTATCACTACATGATACGCTCAAATATGAAAATGGAGCCCGTCTACTGAAAATTGGGTTTTTACCCGGTAATTAAAAATGCAATTTATCGTATAATTTGCTTATGCTTATTTTATCTTAGAAGAACTGATATCCCAATGAAATTATATAATTATAATAATTTAGTAATGATATGGAACTCCGGTTATGGTGCACGACATGTTGTTTTATTTTGAAATCACTGCTAGTCTGTTGTCTGTTTGTTAATGCTGATAAACGGGAAAAAGAAGGTCTTGTCAACAAACTTGTCAGGACTGCGGACTGTTTACTCCCTTCCATTCTCTTTTTATTTAGAACCTGAACAATTTCTTCATCTGTCTTAATGGAAAATCCATGTCCGAAATATCTCCAATCATCTAAAAGTATGGCATTTACCCCTCTAAACCATGGTGTTTGTGAATTATAGTCAGGATTATCAAAATAAACAACGTCACCAGGTAAAAAACCATCTGAATAAAACGTAACTAGACCAAGATCTGTATCTGTATGCCAGCTATATAGATAAAGTTCTTGAAAATGTGCATTAAATAAATGATGTCCAATGGTCTTTAACGTAGCATAGTAATAGATAATCACAGAAGCTGTTGCACATTCAAACGCATACAGCGAACTGTTCTTAAAAATGTCCATAATTGCATCAGAAGGCCTTACATCCTTTCTTAACAAAAAACCACCAGCCTTAGTTAATTGCCAGTAATTCCGGTTACATCGAGCTTGCTCAAAAATAGTAAATTCAGGCTTGGTTTCATTCATTTCTTTTGCACTTTTAATAATATTTTTCCGTAATTTAATTTCAAAAAGTAATTCTCTCGAAGAAATATAAGAATATACGATATGATCTTCTTGCATATATTGCAGTATATTTTTTTCAACTTGATCCAATTCCAAATTCCCTTGGAATTCAAAGGATTTACCCATTACTTGTATCACTTTTATTCCTCCATTCTCTGCTTTTTTATTCCCGTCTTCTTTAAAAAATGAAATCAAATCTTGTTGGTAGGAAGCTATTTATGCATAATGACTAAGTAAATATTAAATCCTTGATTAAGTTGCTCCCTCAATAAACAGATTCTTTAATCTAAATGCCAATTCATTCTTAACTAAGTAAAAGGGCGATGCTCTAATGAAAGCATCACCCTAAATGTATTTAGTAACATGTAAATGAAATAATTCTTCTTGTGTCAATACCAAAAATCACCCAAGTCCTTCCATTCCATCTGAAACCAGCAACAGATCTTGGACCTACGAATACGGGATAAAACCAAAATCCTGTACCATTACTTAGCCAAATAAAAGTATTACGAAACAGGCAAAATCTTATTGCTCCAGGATCCACAGCAAATGGTGAAGCAGCTGCTTGTTGAGGAATAAATGGTGGAGGAGGAGCTGTTGGAGCTTGTGAAGGTTGTAATGGTGGTAGACCTGATGGACCTCCAAACCCAGGTCCCGGGAAACCAGGTGGACCTGATGGGCCTGGAAATGATGGTAATAAAAAGTTTAGAAATTGTCGATCATCATTTATATTTTGATACATTTGAAACATCGCCACCTTATTTTAAATAAATCTCTAAAGGTATTGTATGTTTTACTGTTTTTTGTGAAGCTTATTCGCCCTAAACTTAGGCAGTGAAATTATAAAAGTTCAAAACCTTTAGGAATATAAAAAGCCTCTTAAAACGTCATTAAACGTTCTAAAAGGCTCATGCAGTTGATTGATAACATTGCATATTGATTCTTTTATTACATTTTACTATAAATTTTCACGGTTCGCAGAACTTCACTGTTGATTTTACTAAAAAAAAGAAACACGAAAACACCTTGTGTTTCGTAATTCTTGTTTAACTATTGCCCCCTATAGTTTAAGTGTAATACTTCACAAAGTTTTGCCTTGTAACAAAAAATGCTGCCAATGGCAGCAAAGTGAAATTCCAACATTTATCTGTTTTCCTTCAATAACATTTCAATAATTTCTGCTAACGCATCAACAGTATTGTATCCCTCTTCTAATGAATTCTCTATCCCACCAATTTCAATAATAACGGACTGGCTTAAAAGATCTTGGTTATAATCACTTGTCATCTCTGTGGACTTACCAAATATTCCTCGAGAAAGTCCAGGATACAATTCTTGTACTTTTTCATGGAATTCTCTTGCAAATTCCATATTCTCCTTATACTTTTCATCTTCTTGATTTACAACAAATGCAAGCTTTGAATAACTATTACCGTTTATCTCTACAGTGGTATTTCTTTTTAGTGTAGTATCTCTGTGGAGGTCAAAAACCATTTGTATATTATTATATCTAGTTAAAGTTTCTTCTAATTTTTCTCTGGATACGTTATAAGCATCTTTTCTAGACAATCCACGTTGTTCAACTAACTTCATATTATTGGTTGTATCAACAATATTATTAATATGTCTATTTTTAAGAGCCTTACTTAATCTTTGTCCGACTAATGTAATATTGATATTTTCGTCATAGCTATTCTCCTGATCGAATTTCCCTTTTGGATTCACAGTTTTCAATTCGGGGATAAAGGATTCATCATTATGAGTATGATAAATATAAACAAGTGGTTCTTTACTATTGTTAGAAAATGAAGATATATTATTTTCAATGTTAGGGGTAGAAGTAGATAAGTTTATTAACGGTTCTTCACCTTTTTGGATTACATAAGTGAAAACAAACAAACAAGCAAGCAATGCACTTACTGAAATAATCCATCGACTATATGTCTTCTTTCTTACTAACCTTCTTGCTTTTTCTCTTAATAAATTTTCTGTTTCTAAAACAAACTCTTCCCTTGGATTAAGTGAAAAAGATTTTTTAATTAATTCAGTTAATTCCCTGTCATCTTGCATTACTTAGCACCTCCATTGATATTGGATTTAAAATCTTTTTTAGTTCTTTTAATGCTCTGTGATAATCAACCTTCACCTTCGATTCACTACATTGAAGAATATCAGCAGTTTCCTTTATTGAACATTCATTAATCGCTCTAAGTATTACAACTGACCTAAAATGGGGTTTTAATTTAGCAATTCCTGCATGAATACCTTTTTTTAATTCGTCTAACTCTAAAATGTCTATTGGCTGATGTCCACTTGCTACGTTTCTTAAAATCTTTTCATTAATCAATACTTGCCAACGTTTTTTTCGATAATGATCAATTGCCGTATGTCTTGCAATAGAAAGTATCCAAGCTTTTAAGTGATGAATTCGATTTTTATCCGCGAGATTTTTGAGAACCCGAATAAACACTTCTTGTGTTAAATCTTCTGTATCATTGTGATTCCCTGTAAAACAAATTAGATATCGGTATACATCCAAATAATAAAGTTTATAAATTTCTATTATTTCATCTTCGGTTTTGTCATTATTAAACACAATCTCCCCCCTTTTTTATACAAATATAAATCGTTTGAACTTGGTTAAAAGTTACAATTATTTTTAATTTTTTCCTAAATAAAAAAAACGTCTCTAAGACGGATTATTAAATGAATTTCAATTTTCAAGTTAGAATATCCTGTTTTAATTTAGTTCGGTTTTCTAAATCTTCTTTAATTAACCTGCCCTGTTTCTACCATAAGCAAGTTTTCATTTATTACAGGAATGCTGCCACGTTTCTTCCATAAGCTATGTTTTCATTTTTCACAGGAATGCTTCCCTGTTTGTGGTACAAGAAAAAATATTTATAACAAGGATGATAAACTTTTAAAATAAAAAAACAAGTTGGCTATATTCAACTTGTTTTTAGGAATAGGGTACAACTATTAAATCAAATGTTATTATTATTCTTTATCATTTGATTTGCTTATTTAGGATATACTTTTTTAAATCGTTCACACACAACTAACATATTGGGTGTAAATGCTATATCATATTCTTTTAATAATTCTGTAAAGAACTTCCGGTGAGCATCCCACCAAAATTGATAATCACCTTCACCCTCGGCTAAAGCAAATTCCTCGGTTACCTCATTCATTGGAACAATTTGAACAGATTCAATTTCAATAACAGCAACTGGATTTTCCTTACCATTTAAAACAATATAATGTTCACCAACTTTAGGAATATCTTCTTTTTCTTTTTCATAAAACACGAAACCGGAAGTTGTAGCTGTCTTTTTTCCATTAACAACTAATTCTGCTAACCAATCAGCAGAAGCACCAAAACGGAAAGCATCTATATATTGAACCCCTTCTTTTTGGGTGTCTATACAAAATTGATTCCAAAATTCTTTAACCCTGTTATTCATTTGACTACTTCCTTTATTAATATTTTAAATCCTTCAATCTAAATACTTATTCTAGGTTACTTTGAATTATCCTTCTTGCACTATCCTCCCTCGTTAGTGCCAAAACAAAAAAGGAACATTAGTCCTTCTTGGATTAATGCCCCAGTTAATTTAAGAAGAAATTGCGACTTTATTACTGAGTTTCTCTTCTATCCGCCGTGTATTCCAATATGAAATAAAGGATGTACATTGAAATAAAGTAAACCACCGCCGAATAGATTATATTCCATTCACCATAATGTAAAACTTTAATATAAACTGCATACAACTCAAGCAGTACAAGAATGCATGTCCATCCCAAGATATATATAAATTTCTTAATGGCATTTGATTTCAGGGGAAAATAATTAAAAAAAATTACTAATACAGCAAGCTCACCTAGGGCTACAGCTAGGTACGACCACTCTATTTGTTCTTTATCAAAATACCAATACAATTTGTACTTTAAATCAAGATATAAATCAGTTACAAAATTCATTAATAATGCAAACTGTATTGTAGCTAGTAATTCGTGCCTAGTTCTTCTTCTGGGCATTTTTAGGGCAACTAAAAGCACTAATATAACTGTCACTATAAATAGCTTCACCAAGAGGAACACCTCATTTCTTTAAACAACAATATCAGATATATTATCATTATTTATTCGATGAATTATTCTTCTTTAGCTAACCTGCCTTTATAGTTTCAAAAGAATCCCATAAAGAAAGGAACTACCGTAGTAGTCCCTTTCTTAGTAAAACTATTTACCTAAAAATCCACCTTCACACCTAATTGTTTGGCCTGTTAGCCAATAAGAATCATCACTGGCTAGAAATGTTATTACTTTTGCTGCGTCTTCAGGCTTCCCTATACGGCCAGTAGGAAACTGAGGTAGTAAATAATCCTTTATATCTTCATTAATCCATCCAGAATCAGTTGGTCCGGGATTAATGGAATTAACCGTAATTCCAATAGGTGCAAGTGCTACGGATAATGGCTCTGTTATCGCAATAATCATTCCTTTAGTGGCAATGTACGCTAAATTATTGGGATCTGGCCCACCAGAAACAAGATTTATTATTCGACCATCTTTTTTATTCACAAATACTTTTTCATATCTTTTAGCAAACTCAACAGATAACATAAGTGTACCGCTATTATTTACTTTATAATGTTTATCTAACATTTTTGTATTCAAGTTACGAAAATTTGATGGAGATTCATAGGTTGCATTATTAACTAAAATACAAGCCGTTCCAAGAGTTTCTTCAACTACTTCTAACAGTTTTGTTGGAGATTCATCTAAGCTCAAATCTAATGGTATATGTTCTGATCTTACCCCAAAACTTTTTATCTTTTCACTTAGAATGGTTGGGAAACCGACTTCTAATCCATTGCCCTCTTTCTCATCAAATTTAGACCAATGCGTAAAGAATATATCCGCACCTGCTTTGGCAAGAGAGAGACAAATAGCTGCCCCAATACCAGTTGATCGACTTGCTCCAGTTACTATAGCTACCTTTCCATTTAAAGGCTTCATGTTTATCCTCCTTTTAATGAGGACGCACTTAAAGAGATGAGTATTCAGTTATATAGCACGTCCTAATGCTTTTAAAAAATGACACACTTCTCCCGTTTGGGGAATAAGGATTTTAAATTTTTAAAAAGTCATAGGATAGTTGCCATCATAATTCTCCTTATATCATCTCTAATAAGATAATAACATTCTATATTGCATTTGGGAATCTTTGTTAAACTAACCTGCCATATTTGTGACACAAGACGGATTCCCATCATTTATTACAGGAATGCTGCCATCAGTGTTATATAAGTAGAGCTCTGTATATTTACCTGTAGGATCAGCCACAACATTTAATCATAAAAATTTAAAACACTTGTTTTGCCTTAAAACTTTTTGCCACAACGAAAGAATCCTCAAACATAAGCAACTTAAATGGTCCACTTTCAGTGTTTGAATAATCTATAACAGTTGTCTTAAATCCATTGTTAGACAATACCTTTTCGTGTACCTTGATTATATTAAGTGGCCCTTTACTAAATAACCCTTCTCCCTGCTGTAATAAATCCACCAAATCTCCAGTGAGATTTAGATATTTTTCCATAGGTAGCTGTCCCTTTACTTTATTAGAGTGATTAATATACAACTCTCTTACCACTTGATTAATATCATAACAAACTCCCTTAAAAAATAAATCCGCTAAAGGATTATTGTATTTCCAAAGATACACGTGATCATCTAATACCTTAAATTCTTCGAAATAGTGTACATTTAACTGATGCTCCCTAAAATCTGTACAGGTCACTTTCCATAGCTGTAGTACTTCATCATTATTTTCATAAGTTACCTGAATAGTTAACTCTAAATCATCATTATTAATTTTTATTCCATCAAGACTTAGATACACATCACTTAAAAATTGGCCATCTTCTAACGCTTTTGAAATGTTTGATATCATTCTTTTATTTCACCAACATTTACCTAATTTATTTTCATTTATTACAGGAATGCTGCCACTTTAATAACAGTATATATGATTAAGTTTGAACATGTTTAATAAATGAGATATTCCTTTTTTTTATATATTATTAAGGATTGGGAAAAAGTAAGAAGAAGAAAGGTGTGAATTCACTTGGTGGAATGGTGGAATCATTATTGGTACATGATTATCCCGTTATTGTTACTACTGGTTTTGTTCTTATTTATTTACAGAAAGATGGATTAAATATTAATAGGATATACTCCCTTAAATATTTTGAGGAAAATTTGATTATTTTCTTATTACGTTAACCTGTCTTGTTTGTGACATAAGAAGTATATTTCTCAGTTGATACAGGAATACTGCCCTTTTAGCGACTTTAGAAAGGGAATTCCTTTTCTTTAAGGGAATTGATCTCAAATTTAATAATGAATTGGTAATCAAATGTAAAATTCATGGGATTGAATTAAAATTTCTTTTCTTTCTCTAGTTTAGCTGATATTATTCCTGTATATACAGTAGGAATAGTGGGTGTTTCGGATGTCTTTTTATGATGATTTACCAAGTGAGGTTTTAATTCTGTTTTATAATGAAGTGGTAATTAAGATTTTAAAAACTGTTGATCCTAAGAATCACTACTATTGTGAATTAGAATTAATACTAGCCGCAGCATCAAAAAGAGGATTAAATTTAGAAAAAAAGCATATAGGAAAATGTTGTTAAAATAATGATACATTTTATTCTGAATTTCAAACTCACCTTTCTATTCAGATCATATTAAATGTCAATCTCTATAAAATTGTATCTAATAATATACCTAAGTCTTATTTGTCTTTTCATGAATCTCATCACCAAGTAAGCTTTATATAATATTACGAGGCAAAATATTGCTAAAAGATTCTTATTTGCTAAACTGCCCCGTTAGTGGTAGTTTTTAAATCTCTCATTAAGAAGTTGATTCAGAGTTGATGAAGCTACCATTATTATTTGTTTGAATTCTGAATATAAGATTTTTGGTATAATTATTATATATGAACTAGCAAAGGTGGTTTTCTAATGAGTATTTCAACAAATATTGTTGTACAAAAAATAACTACAGAAATAATACACAAAAAATCCAGTTTAGCAGTACAACGATACACCACGGATTTGAATCATTATTCAATGGAAGTTGATAAGGAACTCAAAAAGTGGAGAGAAAACCTAATTGATATTTTTGCAAAATCTATCTCAGATGATTTAGAAATGACCTATCAACATTTAACACATTGGGGTAATGAAGGCGTAAAATTGTTAATAAAATTAAATTTACCACTAGATGTAGGTGTAGAGGAAGTTAGATTCTATCGTAATGAAATTGGAGAAATTATAAAAAATGAAGCTATCCAAAATCATATGTCTCTTTCTGAGTTCTACAAAATAATTTCTAATTTTGATTCGGTTGTTGATCGAGCTGTACATTTACTAAGTTTATCCTATTCTGAAAATTTTCTTTCACGAATAAAGGCAGCTGAAATAACAGCAATGGAGTTATCTATACCGGTCATTCAAATTACAGAAAATATAGGAATTCTACCATTAATAGGAGATATTGATACCCAAAGGGCTCAGGAACTTATGGAGAAGGCTTTAGAATCTGCTTCTAAGTTAGGGTTATCTCATGTTTTTATTGATTTATCAGGGGTTCCTATAATTGATACAATGGTAGCAAATCATCTATTTAGAGTAATAGATGCATTAAATTTAGTAGGTGTAAAATCAATACTTTCCGGAATACGTCCAGAAATCGCCCAAACGATGATGCAATTAGGGATTAAAACGCAAGATCTAACTACATTTTCAAGTTTGCATAAAGCAATAAAGTATATCAATATCAATCCATAATATTTGGTATATAGAATTAAGGTTTAGTATAAAAGAATTAATGATATTAAAATTAGTCTCCCATAAACTAATCTAAGTATGGAGTAGTTTCATACATGAAATGATTCAGACTTTTTTATTTAAGATGCTTAAATTTGTCATACATACTGACCAAATCAGTAAGTTTATTCCTACTTAATATTCATATCTTCATAATCGGGATTATGTTATCCTTGAATTACTCCAAAATAATATTACATACAGCTATACATCACTTTCTGTATAAATCAAATATTATTTTTTTGAATACCATTTTAGGATGATGCCATATTGAATTCGGTCAGACAGTTATATATAGGAGCAGAATCCACTTTGTTTTTTTTGACTATGAAAACGGCTTGTTAGAAGTCCAAAATCCAAGAACTAAAGCGATAATCTTAACAAAATATGAGGATATAATTATTCGAATAAAATAATGCCGTCTTCGACGGTTTTTTTATTGGCCCCTTATAGGAATTAATGAAACTAACCTACACCAAGCTCTGGAAAGTCTATAGGAATTATGAATTAAAGTATCCAGAGGAAGAGTAAAAGAACGAGTTACATATATGGTTCTTTTAACTATCAATTTCGGGAAACTTTGCGAAAGATTGAACTTAAACTATACTGCCCCTTTAGTAACATAAAAAAATAATTCTAAATGTGAGACTATTTTTCAGTTTAATTTCTATCAGTTGATAAGTAAAACGGGATTTACTTATAGGCAAGTACTATGTTACGGTTTCTATACATCACATATTATATTGGGTTCTATTAGACTTTTCTTAGTCACCTTCCCTTTATACAGTGAAGGGGGCTAAGAAAATATTGTCATGTCAACAGCCAAGTATTTAGACCATATTAGTATTATCTCGTTCGGTCAAAAAGTTATATACAACAGTAAAATACACTTTTGTTTCTTTGATCATGAAAATGGGTTATTAGAAATTATAGATCCTGATACAAACTCTATTTTTTTAGTTAGACAAAAATCACTCATCTATAGGATTAAGTAAAACCATCAATAGTTAGCATTGATGGTTTTACTTAATCCTTCTTTCACTAACTGCCAAATTTTTTATTTAATACTGCCAATGCTGATAGTATTCAACATCTAAACTTAGTTCACTATTCTATAACTAGTTATCTGGTCTAAACTGTAATACTTGGTTTCTCAAAGACATATTCTTCACCCTTTCATTTGGTTTAGTCCTTGCTGTTGGAAAGTCGGAACAATGAATGTTAATAACCTTCCTTTCTCCAAAATAAAAAGGCGTCATTACAGACGCCCTACTTTATCTCTTATAAACTTTTCAGATTCTTCAAGTGAATCATTCTTTATATTATGAAACTCAGTCATTAAATAAACTTCAGCTATTAGAGCTTCTGCAATTTTCCAAGCATTTATTTCTAATGTCATATAGTCATCAATTATTTGCTGCCTTTGATAACTATAATCATTTCCAGCTCCGATGTTATTAATAATAGTTTCTTCGTGTACAGCAATTCTTTGCATTATTAAGTCCATACTGCCATCTAACGCATGACCTATTTCATGATACATAATAATAACTATGTATTCATCGAAACTTAATCCGTAACTCGTATTCTTATAATCCTTGAATAAAGTATAACTGTTAAATCTAATTGTTTTATAACGATGGTTATAAGACATAACATAAGTTGGATCATTAAATTCCTCTAAAATAATATTGTCCAGATTATGTTTTTTTAATATATCCTTACACAACATTTCTATATGAATTTTAGTATTTATCTCCTTTACCTCCCCTCCCCTTAATTATTAGAGAAAGGAAATAAATGGACAAACATTATTGCTCGTCAAATAACGACATATCATAAGGAAAACTCATTAGTAAATATTATGAATAAATTTTTATGTTACTGGACAATTTAAATTCTGTAGAGCTGATTTTTCTACATCACCTTTGTTGCTCACTTCATTCCATGCCAAAGATTGGGTGAGCAACCCTTCTTCTTTAGAATAAAAAGCACCCAAAATTATGAGCACTTTCCTTAAAATATTTTCAGATCCTTTAGTATGGCTCTTTTTTTATCTTAATCGTAATAGTTCGTTCTTCTCTAGAGAATTTATCTTCGAATTCAACCTTTATTCCAACTATTCTTTTTACTACACTTTTGAAGGTTAATAGTAACCCATTCAAGTTAGTTCCATCTTTAATTATTAATTGTGGAGTTAATAGGGGATTAGCAGCCAAAAGTATTTCTTCTGTAAAATAAATTTCTTTATTTAAGTCCAAATCAAAAAACTTAATATTAATTTTAATTTCTTTTCCCATATTACATCTCCATTTCCTATTAATTATCAAGGAAAGGATCTAATAAGACAAATAAAATTTTCCAGATAAAGAAATCAAGTAGACTTAGACAATCTCTTTGATTATTTACAAAATCCCACAAAGTTTTTTTGCAATTCCGTCTTTCATGAAACTGGCCATTTAGTGACGTATTCAGGATTTTCTTTGTTTATTACAGAAAGCACTTATCTTTTTCACAGACTACCTCACAAAAATACGCCATTTGGACAAGTGCCGTTCAAAAAAATTAAATAAATGAATAGACTATAGTGTGATGTGGAAGTCACAAGTCATTTTTTCAATTTTCTCCAAACCCATTATAGGGTAAGGTGTGCCAAAAGGTTGCTCTTAGGAGAAGTCAAAAAAAGAACTCTACTGCATCTATAGAGTTCTTTTTTGATTCTTCATTAAAGGAAAGCTTAAGACTAAATAGTCTCAATATATTATTCAATAAGTTTTGTTTTCGATACTTGTTCTAAAAAACTTCGTAAAAGTATCTGGTCAAGCTTCTCCTAACTCTTAGTTACTGGGTATACCTCTTTTCCTTATGTAGGGGACACCCCCACCAAGGTTGTCTCCGAATACAATTGAGTGATGGAATCAATATATAATATGTTAATAAAAGACATTGCTAAAGGCTAATTAATTATTTATCTTCATTATTTATCCTGCCTTTGTTTTTCTTTTTCAAAATACTATTTGCTCCATATGTTCACAAAAAAAGGGGCTACATAAGCAACGATACGTTTATTGCAATAATAAGTTTAAAAACTACTTTAGTATAGTTGTGAATAAATGTAATTAAACAAAACTGCCCTGTTTAGCACCAGAGTATAAAGAAGCATTAATCCTTCTTGGATCAATGCCTGTTTAGTGAGTGAACAGTTTTGTTGTTTAGTAATCACCTGATTTGTTTAAATGCAACGGAGGAGGTATTATCCAGCCTTTTTCTTTATTCAAGCGCAGCATTTTTGTGGCAAGTGCAGCTTTTTGTGTATGAAATTGTTCATACATCATTCCCACATCTTCTCTGATTGCTTTGGCCATGATTTGACTCATTAAAACAAGTCCTGCCGCGGTATCAAGAGATAATGCACTTGCAACTGCTGGATCAGGTAGTCTTGCACCTGCAGGAATATCCTCTAAACATGCCTCTGGCTGTTCAGGCATGCTTGGCGGCAAGGCAATCCCGTTTTCTTTCAAAATGTTTTCCAATTGTTCTTTTTGCTTTTTACACAGGTTGACTGCTTCATCCAACAACTCTTGTAAGTCACTATCACCAGTATGATTCTTCATAATCTGATAACTTGCAATCATCCCGTTTGCACCAAATACTGTTGACCAAATATCAAAAACTTCACCATAATGCAATGGTTCATCTTTTGGATTACCGCTTAAAATTCCCATAAATCAACCTCCTTTAACCTCACTTTATACTTCATATGGTATCCACTTTCTAAATAAATATTTGTGAACAATTCAAGAAGATTAGATAAAAAGACGGTTCGTTCTGCAGACAATAAAAAGGAGGCATTAACAGATGAATATTCAAACCCTTTCAAGCAAAAAAAATACCCTACTCCGAAGAGTAGGGCAAGTACAATTTATATATAGATAAATGGAGATACCTATATAATATGTAATACTTAAAAATGGCACTTGGACAAGTGCCGTGATCTATCCTTCTGCAATGAATATCTTATTATTGTGATGTGGAAGTCACAAACCTCTGTCGAAGGACAGGCCGTACTCGCATAAAAATCTCCTCATAGTTGGTGTACCATTTAGGTGCACCCTTTTCATTTCTTCTTTTGTCGATCATTTTTTATTATTTACACTTTCTTGCCACTTTTTAGGTTAGCAATATTCCATAGAAAAAAAGATAAAGACATAAAAGAAAGGTGTAAGTGGACATTGTACACCTTCGAGGAGGATGCTCTATATACTTTTGCGTTACCTAACTCTATATAATACCCCTTATCCAATTCGGCCACGGCACTTGTCCTATTTTTTCCCTTACTTTCATGACTGTATAAAATAGAAAAAACAGTAAAAACTAATGATGAACCCCCTTAGTTCTCAAAGGTTTTTTTAAAACACTCCAAATAAAGGAGAGTCTTTAAAGGTGGTTTTATACCAGTTCTTTATGGACTCTTTTTTTCGTGCAAGAAGCCATGTTGTAATAACTTTTTATTAGTTACAATAGCTAAATTTCTTATTTCACACTTAAGCATTTAAGGGATAAATGCTGTTTTATCGAAAATAATAACCCTCAAGGGGGTTATTATGGATTATTTTATGTTTAAATCGGATACAAACAATAAATCGTCTAAAGGGAAGCAGTCTGGAAATTTAACTTGGTGGCAGCTATCATTGATAGGCATTGGTTGTACAATAGGTACAGGCTATTTTCTCGGTTCTGGAATTGGTATTAATATTACGGGACCTTCCATGGTTATATCTTTTATTTTAGCATCTATCGGAACCTATATTGTTTACCACTTTCTAGCCAAGATGACTACTGCAGATCCACAAGAAGGATCGTTTTGTTATTATGCAGGGAAGGCTTTTGGTCGGTGGGCAGGCTTTAGCTGTGGTTGGAATTATTGGAGTTCCAAAATATTAATAATGGGTAGTCAATTAACTGCATTATCTATTCTTTCTAAATTTTGGTTTCCTAATGTCCCCTTATGGGTTTTTGCAGCAATATTTGCGTTACTAGCTATCATTATTGTTTTATTAGGGTCAAAAGGCTTTAATAAAATTGAAAATATATTGGCTGTCGCAAAAACTGCAGCAATTGTCATGTTTATAATTTTAGCTATTATTGCTTTATTTGGTGTTTTTCACTGTGAGGATTGTAATCAACCAGGACTTCCTAAATCAATTGGTAAGATTTTCCCCGAAGGATATCGAGCCTTTTGGTCGTCTTTAATTTATGCATTTTATGCATACGGTGGAATTGAAACAATAGGTCTTTTATCTATGCAGCTAAAAAAGAAAGAAGATGCCCCTAAGTCAGGAAAGGTTATGTTAATTGTACTTACCGTTATCTATGTAATTTCCATTATATTAGCTGTTAGTATGGTGTCTTACCAATCGATTAACCAAAAGGAAAGTCCATTTGTAACAGCGATGGATAGCTATAATTTGGCTTTTTTTCCCCATGTGTTTAATGGAGCAATTATTATTGCTGGATTTTCTACTATGACTGCATCGTTATTTGCTGTTACGACTTTACTTGTCACATTAGCTAAAGGTGGAGATGCTCCAGCTTTTTTAGGGAAAAAGATAAAAAAGCTAAAAGATTTGCCTCTTCCATCTCTAGGACTAGCAACTGTTGGCTTAATTGCTTCCATAATAACAGCCTTACTTCTTCCCGGAAAAATTTATGGATATATTACAACGGCAGCAGGAATTTTACAGATGTATAACTGGGCGTTTATTATTATTTCAGCTATGAAAATTCTGGAAGTTAAATTGGGAGATAAAGTCCTCTCCACTTTAGGGCTCTGCTTATTACTTGCTGCTGTTAGTGGTACTATTTTTGAGAAAAGCATTCGCTTTGGTTTCTTTGTCAGCCTTATGCTAATCGCTATTATTGGAATTGTCACCTTTATCATGAACATAATTTGGAAAAGACATAAAAA
Organism: Niallia laureatilytica; assembly: GCF_046613985.1. Lineage (NCBI taxonomy): Bacteria > Bacillati > Bacillota > Bacilli > Caryophanales > Bacillaceae > Niallia > Niallia laureatilytica. Next base: position 34,515 of record NZ_JBKKHP010000011.1, read on the forward strand.
TAATAATAAATCAGAGCAGCATACTTAAAAAAAATAGCCGATTCTTTAGGGATTCGGCTTAAACATAATGAAAAAATTTAAATTTACAATAGTGGTATATTTGCTTTCCTACATTCTTCTAATATTTCATCATTCCATACAGATACTTGAACCTCACCAATATGTGCTTTCCTAAGTAGGAACATACATAGCCTAGATTGCCCTATTCCTCCGCCTATTGTATACGGTAACTCTTTATTAAGAACTCCCTGGTGATATTCAAGCTGTTTTCTATCCTCATTTCCAGACAGTTTTAATTGATTTAAAAGTGCTATTTCATCTACTCGAATTCCCATAGAAGAAATTTCAAAAGACCTTTCCAGTAGTGGATTCCAAAGAATAATATCTCCATTAAGGTTCCAGTCATCATAATCTGGAGAGCGCCCGTCATGTTTTTCCCCAGATACTAAGTTGCCACCTATATTCATAACAAAAACCGCACCAAACTCTTTTGAAATTTCATCTTCCCGTTGCTTTGGTGTTAGTTGAGGATACCTGTTCTCTAGTTCTTGTGTAGTAATAAATTTAATTTCCCTTGGAAGGATAGGATCGAGCTGAGGATATATATTACATAAGTAATCCTCAGTTGTTTTTAAGGAGTAATAAATCTTTTGTACCTCAGCTTGTAAAGTTTTTACGTTTCGTTCCTCATAGGAAATAACCTTTTCCCAGTCCCACTGATCTACATACATGGAATGCAAATTATCTAATACCTCATCTCTTCTAATAGCATTCATATCTGTATAAAGCCCTTCACCAGCGTTAAATCCATATCGCCCTAGGGCAATTCTTTTCCATTTAGCTAAAGATTGTACCACTTCAATTTTAGAGTGTTTTATATCCAATGCATCAAAAGAAACAATGCGTTCCACTCCATTTAAGTTATCGTTAATTCCATTGCCTGCTTTTAAAAGAATTGGTGCTGACACCCTCGTTAAATTAAGATTTTCAGCAAGGTTACTTTCAAAATAATCTTTTACCTGTTTTATCGCCCTTTCAGTTTGCAAAAGACTTAGTTTAGGTTGATATACCCTTGGTAGGATAAGGGGTTTGGACATCTAGAAAAACCTCCATTAGTTACTAATTTTCTCTTTAGGTGTTTACCATGTTCACTATATGTTTAGTAGTGGAATTTGATATCCGCTTTTACCTATATTATGAACCGCAATTACACATAAGGGGTTTGAGCCTTTTCATTATTTTTAGTGGACATGATATAGTCGATTTTTTCATAAAATGTACAAGTTATTACTAAAGTCAGTTTTGAAGTGGAGTGTTGTTCATTGAATGCCAGCATTTTAATTGGTTACATATTTTTAGGATTTACACTGGCTGCACCAATTGGTCCAGTAAATTCTGCTCGTTTAGATAAGGGCATAAAGAACGGTTTTTGGCATGCATGGATTGTTGGAGCCGGTTCAATGGTTGCAGATGGCATATTTATGTTGATGGTTTATTTGGGTATGGTTAAATTCCTTGAATTTTCTATGGTACAGATTTTCCTCTGGCTATTTGGTGGATTTATTTTGATTTACTCAGGAGTAGAAAGCATCAAAGATGCAAATAAAATTACACTTAACTACAGTAGGGAAAAGGAATCCTTATTTAAGTGTTTTCTTGTAGGGTTTTTTATGTCTATAACAAGCCCATTATCTATTTTGTTCTGGTTAGGCATATATGGGTCTGTTTTAGCTAAGACAGCTCAAATGAATGGAACAGATTCACTTATTATTTACAGTAGTATGATTTTTCTAGGACTTACATTATGGGATATACTTATTGCTGCCTTAACTACTGGTTTCCGAAAGCTACTTACTATTCAAAGCCTTATACTTATATCAATTATTTCAGGTGTTTCATTAATTGGTTTTGGATTGTACTTCGGATATCAAGGCATAATTGCTCTTTAGTATTGTCTTGGAGGAAACACAAGGGAAAAATTGTGAAATAACTACTTTGCACCCTATTTATAGTAACTGAAATTCATAAAAAAGTTGCCTATGGCAACTGAACTTTTAAATATCTATATTCTCTCGTTTGCAAAAATTATCTTTTAAAGGATTAATTATTTATGAATGATATGCTAAATTCACATCATAGTAGTAATTAAATTCAAGTATATTGTTTGAAGGGTCAATCAAGAAAAAATTAATATGCTCTCCTTGTTTACCTTGCAGGTGAACCATTGTTTCTTTGAAAAATAACAAATCATGTTTATTTGCTGATGCCAAAATATGATCAAATTCTTCTTTGTCTGAAAAAGTCATTCCATAATGTCGAGAGTACATTTTAGGCTCAAAATCAATTCTATCTGGATCTACGTGGCAAACTAATAGATCTCCATAAAAATTAAAAGTAACCTTCTGAAAATCTCTTTTAATAACACTACAACCAAGCTTTTCATAAAAGTCAATCGTTGAATCTAAATCCTGACATGGAATAGCAAGGTGAAAAATTTTATTTGTTTCTCCCATTTAAATTGTTCCTCTCTTTTTAAAATAAAATAGTTAATTACAATTTTTTTTACAGGTCTGGTTTAGGTAATAAATAAATACTCTTTTGCTTGTCTGTCATTTTAGTCTGTTCTTATTTAGCTTTAACCATAATTATATGGAGATGTTAAACTATAGTGCCTTTCCCTTTTTAATAATCTATATCTTAAAATGGATTCCTATAAATCCAAAAGAGCCTTTTGTGTTATACAAAGGGCTCTTAAGTAGGATAAAGTGGATTAGTATTTATTTACTTTTAAAGTTGTTGCAAATTTAAAGCTGTTTGTGATGTTTGCAAATCAACAAGTTGCTGTTCATCTATGTTAGTAGGTCGATAAAATCCTTTTTTAACCATGTAATTCGTGATTTTTTCATGTACTGTTACTGCATCCATAAACTGCTGTGTAAGTTCTTGTCTCAGTTCCGGAGTATAACATTCAGATATAGCTAAGGCATAATTTTTAATTCCTGATTTTGCTGAGATCAACAAGTCTGTGGCAATAACTTGTTCCGTCATTGCACCCATACCCGTCAGATTCTGAACGCTTTCATTCATTATTGTATACCTCCCTTCGTCATGAAATTTTGAAGACTTTGAATATGTTTTGTACTTAAAGCTGCATCTTGGCTTAAAATTCGTTTTAATTCCTCATCTTGTACAAGATTATTCATTGTCGATGACTTTGTTAAACATAAACTTTTAAATGTAAGTAATTCATGCACTTCCAATGTTTCATGTAAACCTAATGTTGCCATTGCTTTCCCTCCCTCCGTGACCTAGTTAATATGTCCACAATAGTACATTTTTTGTACTGGTATATTTCTCCTTACGTTAACCCTTTTCTCCTTAGTGAATAGCCTATATAGAGTTTTATTTATGAGGAGGAAATTTTAATGTTCTATCATATAAAGGAAATGGCTTATCAAGCGAAACCAGAACGGCCAGATCCAATTATGGCAAGAAGGTTACAGGAACTAATCGGAGGACAGTTTGGAGAAATGTCTGTCATGAATCAGTACTTGTTTCAAGCATGGGGTACAAGAAGCCATGATAAGTATCGTGATTTACTTTTAGATACTGGGACAGAAGAAATCGGACATATTGAAATGTTAGCTACCATGGTTGCTCGTTTGTTGGATGATGCTCCTGTAACAGAGTTGGAAGCTGCAGCAGCAAAGAATCCTGCCATGGCAGCTATTATTGGAGGAATGGACCCACAACATGCGATTGTGTCAGGCTTAGCAGCTACTCCAAAAGATAGTGATGGAGTTCCATGGAATGCAGGTTATATTATTGCCGGTGGAAACCTGTTAGCTGATATGCGGTCTAACTTGCATGCAGAATCACAAGGTAGATTGCAAGCTGTTAGAATTTATGAAATGACAGATGATCGCGGCATAAAAGATATGTTATCCTACCTAATCGCAAGAGACACGATGCATCAAAATCAATGGCTAGCAGCTATTTATGAATTAGAACAACAAGAAAACGTCGTAGTACCAAGCACTTTCCCAAAAGAATTAGAAAAAAGAGAAGTTTCTTATTTATTCTTAAATCATTCAATGGGAGATCAAAGTAGTACGGGCAGATGGGCATCCGGACCAAGTATGGATGGATTAGGGACCTTCCAGTATGTAAAAGATGTACCTCCTTTTGGTCCAGCTCCAAAACTAAAGCCAGCACCTCCTGCAGAACATGATACTCCACCAAATGTAATGTAAAATGTCATTAAGGAGGCTTGATACTGCTAAGCTTTAAAGTATCAAGCCTCCTAATATAAGAATTATTTAATAATTGCATTTTGAAACTTCATAATTGAGACAACTAATATCAGAGCTATGCAACTGTCCCATTCTCGACTATAATCTCATAATTTACTATGGTTCACTATTGTTAAGTTGTTTTCGTATTTTAACTTCATAGCAATATCACTATTAATTTTAACTACTACACTATTTTCCCTAACAATAACAACATACCCCAAAACATTTAAACCTTCTCTTTTAAATATAATTTGATTACCTATTGAAGCTCTTATTCTTCTCATTTGTCTTTCAGCCCTTCTAAAATGTTATAAAAAAGAAGTGCCTTTAAATAGACACCTCCTAGTCAGCAAGCTAGAAATTCATAGCCTAAATGTATTATGTTTAAAATTTTTCTCTTTATACATTTACGAACAGATCACCTCATCTATATAGTATGAATAACAATAAAAAGAGCAAAATAAAAACATCTACTATACAATTATTATTAAATTAGCAAGAGAAGGTGACCTAGCTTGAAACAAGTGCAAAAGATTAGTGCTGAGAAAGAATTATTTGAAGAAGTATTAAATGTTTATCTAAGGAATAATGCTAATAAAAACATAACGGATATAAAAATAATAACCGAGATAGTCCAGAGATATGAAAGGTATACTGCATTTGTTTTTTATGACGACGATAATAAACAAGCTAAATAAATTTTTAGAGCTTAAGGAATTAGGAAAAAATTTAAACACAATGCAGATCTTCTCAAACGAAAAAGCCCCCCTTTGACAAAGGAGGCTATTTCGAGCAAGTTGTATTATTTATTTACACATAAGATTATATGAACTTAGTGTATGATATATTCTAAAAAACCAATTTTTAGGACAAGCTTTATTTGAATATATACTTAAATAAGGAGATAACTATGTTCAGGAGAAAAAGGCTAACAGACGTAATATGGATTACCGTCCTTGGTGCAATTATTTCTATTTTAAACAATCTCTGGATTAGATCTTCACTATTAAAAAAATAGAAAAATTCTTAACTATCTTCCTTATGCCTAGTTAAGTTATTTATTAATCTTACCTGCAGTATTCCTCAACTATCTAACTGCCATTTTTCTGTCATTAGTTAGTTTATTTAATTTATGCTACTCTGTTACACATAACACCTCCTATAAATATCATATACTACCATTCGGCAGCTAGCTGTTTACTAAGCACATTTCTAATTTATAGATTTATCATTAACTTTGTGAAGGAATACACTTAAACTATCCTGCCATGTTTCTTCCATAAGCTAAGTTTTCATGTATTACAGGAATGTTGCCGATGTAGTGATGTAGTACCAACCAGATGATAACTCTTGCTGATTAAATCTTTCTCCTGTTAGTCGACAAAGATTTAAACAATCCTTTTTCTTTCCATTGGTCGAAATACTTTTGATAGCCCATTTCTTCAGCAGTCATTGTGTAATTTTCATCTCCCAATTTAAAAGTATGAGTTCCTGACAAGGCTTCATAGGTCGGATTACCTTTTGCATCCCCAAAAAGCGTTTCGAATGTATTCACATCCACTGAATTTGTTGTTCCGTTCTCATAGGTTTCAAGCAAAATGTAATCAACCTCCTCTTGAGCAAGTGCTGCTTGCCCCTTAAAAATCAATCCAGCTTCATTTAATGACAAATATAATTGATTCATGTCAACATCTACTCTCCCTAAAAATTGCTACTTAAATGGCAACTCGTTCTTGTGCTATTGAACCAAAAATTCGCCAAGACATAGAAAAATCCTTCTTCAACATAACTGCCATGATTGTGACACAAGAAAGGTTCTCTTCATTTATTAAAGGAATGCTGCCCCGTTTCTGCCATAAGCTAGTTTTAATTAATCAGGAATGCTGCCCTTTATAACCTTAAAATGATTAAACTACAATTGTTGAGTATATATTCATTATATTAAACAAAGCATAAAAAAACCTATGAGTTAACCAACTATGTTCAGAAGACAAAGGCTAACAGAAATTATATTGATTCCCATTATTGAGGCAACCGTATCCATTTTAAAAACTCTATGGCTAAGATCTTCCCTTTTAAAAGAGATAGAGAAAATCGCAAAGATAGATGAACCTAATATATTGAGAAAATCAGGAAAAGTGACTTTGGACAGATATGTGTAAGTTTAAATCCTCCTTTTTTATTACAATATAAACCCAGCAGTTTTCGAACTTAACAGTTTGAAGACTGTTGGGTTTATTAGGTAAAGTTTTAAATTAAACTACAGTACGTAGTTGCAAAAGTTCTTTCGTTTACGTTATTTATAAATTTCATTCTTTCCAAAAATTTTTAAAATACTTTAAGAAAAAGTAAATTCCAAAAAACAACACTCCTAAGGTAGTAGCCCCAAATCCAATAATTATAATTATAGGGATAATCATTTTAAATATCCTAATTGTTTACAAGCCTTTTTGATCTGAGAATACTTTTTCCATTTACTACAATATCCTGACATTGAAAGTTTATACAAATCATTTATTATATTCACAATAATAGCAAGGGCAACAAATGCAGCAACTGTTGTAGCTGCTGCTAGTAGTACAGCTGGTATAGCTCTACCATTCTTTTTAATGTCGTCTTTTGCTAATTCATCGTCAACCACAACCTTATCAACTTCAGCAATTTCCCCTTGAGTAAGAAAGTTTGAAAATAATGCATCAATATTTTCAATCTCCTTTTCAGTTAAGGTTGTATCTTTAACTAGGTTTTTGTCAAACTTGTACACTCCATTTTCAATAGTAATCCCATCATTTATTGCTTGTACACTACTATTAAATTGCTCATCAGTTATTTCTTCCATAATACCTAATAAATCATTTTCGTCACTTGAAGCGCTTACGATTGATTCCGCAGAAACACTTTGATTATATTTAGGTAAAGCAGCCCCTAAACATAATATAATTACCACTAATACAATTAGTTTTTTCATTTTTTTCATTGATATACCTCCATTTATTTGGCTTCTAACAAAGTATATCAATATCTTTTTCAAATTAATTGAATTAATAGAAAAGTTCAATTAATAGCCATAACACTGGAAGAATTGGTAATAAATATAAGTCCTTCACTTCAATAAATCTAAAGCTTCGATAGTCCCAACACTAAATTCTTCCGTTCTTCCTTCTTTAACTTTTATCATAGTCGGTGTACCTGTAATTTCTATTTCTGCACTCACAATCGGTTTTGTATTACCAAGTGGTGTGTTATGAACAGCTACTATCCTTTCATCCTCTGTTAATTCAATGGACCACTCAACCTCACGATCATACAAGAATTCATCCATATTCACATGTCCATTTATTATTTCTTTGCCATTTTTAACCTCGCCAATAACCTGGTCGTATTCTTTATGATGCTGTTCCCAATCATACCAAGCAGCTTTATTCTTATCATTTTCCATATCGACAATATAAAGGGGATACTTTTCCCTATACTCTAATACTGTTTGTTCTATTTCTTTACAAGAAGAACAAGTTTTCTGCCAAAAATACACGATATATTCCTTTTCTTCCTGATTAAAAGTTTCTTCTGCACGAATCCTGTTTATATCATAAATTGTTCGTTTCTGATCTTTCTTCAATTCAACTGGTATGAAAATAACAGCAAATGATAAACACACCAAAAATGCAAGCGACCCATTTCCATTTAGTATTCATTGCAGCCTCCTTTCAATTTATTTCTATTTTATCGAAAGAATTATTTCAATTACATAGCCAAAAAAGCGTTCTAATTAATTATTATTAGCTTAAAAAAAGATACAAAAAAAGCCAGACATCGCTGCCTGACTTCTTTACTATCATTTTACTTATACAACTGCTGCATCTTTTTTTCTTTTATTTGTTTTGTTTGTAAGAACATTTTTAAGATAAGGCATTGTATATCTGTCTAATCCGAATTTACCTGCATTTGCTCCTGCTACTACGACGAAGATTGCAAGAAGAATCATTTGGGCATTTGTGCTTACTGTACCGCTGAATAAGAAAGAGAAGTTCATCATCATTCCCATAATGGCTGCAAAGTTAGTGAATAAACCTAGAATTAAGGCAATACCTACAAGTAGTTCTCCCCATTGTACTAGGAATGTGAACAGACCGGCATTCGGTAATGCAACGTTTTCTAAGAATGCTGCCCACCAGCCTTGTACCGCAGGATGATCGCCTGTGCTAGAAGCAATTGCTCCTTGAAGGAAACCACTTGCATCAAAGCTGCCGCCCACTATTTTTCCATAACCAGCATGAATAAATTGATAACCAAGATAAATGCGGAATACTGCTAAAATACCTGCTGCGATATTATTTTTTCTTAATAGGTCTAACATTTTACTCCAGCTCCTCTATTTTCATTTGTTCACTACTTCACAAGATCTTGTATGTTTTTACTACACTGTTATTGTAGCATGTTTTTTTCTATTGAATAAAAAGTACTAGTAAGCTTCACATAATTGCAATATTCTCTTGTATATTCTGTGAATTTTTTATTTAAAGGGTTTCTTTTCTTCTCATTACATGATTTTCTGTGTCTTACAAGGAAGTCTGTAATAGATGAAAAACCATCCCCTTTTCGTCATGGGATGGTTTTTTCATCTATTATATATGGCGTCACTTTCTCGCATGCAACAAGTCTTTTTTCTTTTTTTCAGTGGCAAAATAAAGTATTGCGATAATTGGAAATGCCGCTCCAATCCATAACACAGCACTCCAGCCGCCTTTTGCGTATGTCAAACCTCCAACCGCAGAGCCGATAGCGCCTCCGAAGAAGAAAATAGCCATAAACAACCCATTTAAACGACTGCGGATTTCTGGACTTAATGAGAAGAGAGTGCGCTGTCCAAGAACAAGATTTGCCGATACACCTGCATCCAATAGAATCGCAGAAACGACGAGTATAACTATTCCTGTATTGGAACCAGTATGAATCTGCAGCGGCAACAGCAGGGAGATGATGACGGTGGCGAGTGCCACTCCTGTTGCTGGTCTGGTCCACCCCCTATCTGCCAACCGCCCAGCTATTGGTGCAGCAATTGCACCTGCTACACCGACAAGTGCAAATAGTGCAATCTCTTTTTGTGAAAAATCAAATGTTGGACCTGCTAAAAACATTGGCACTGTTGTCCAAAATAAACTAAATGACGCAAAGACAAATGCATGATAAGCAGCTCTTCGTCTTAATATTGGTGTTGTTTTCAGCAAATACCACATCGAACCGAGCAAAGCTTTATAGCTTGTGTTTGTAGTAGGTTTTCTTTCTGGCAGCACCTTTAATAGTACGAAAGCCAAAAGCATTACTGCTGCTGCAGAAAAAGCGAAAACAAAATTCCAGCCAAAATAGTCAGCTACCAAGCTTGATAATGGACGGGCAAGCATTATGCCTAGTAACAAACCGCTCATCACATTGCCGACAACACGGCCTCGAGAAGAATCGGATGCAAGGTATGATGCAAAAGGCACAAGTACTTGTGCTGCGACTGATCCTAAACCGATGAAAAAGGAAGCTGCTAAAAATGGGGCCTCCTGCTTTGTTACTGAAGTGATGGCAAGGGCTATCCCGGTGAGAAGCAGCGCGAAAAAAACTAATTTTCGGTTCTCCATAATATCACCTAAAGGCACTATAAATAACAAACCTATAACATAACCAAACTGTGTTAAAGTTACAATCAAACCAGCACTGGTTGCAGACAATCCGATGGACTCACTGATGATTCCCACTAGTGGCTGTGCATAGTAGAGATTAGCAACAATAATACCGCATGCTGCAGCTATTAGTATGGTTAACCACGACGGGATATTTTTTTCCATTGATTGAGATTTAAAAATAGACATTCAAACAACTCCTTATAAAATATGGTTTTATTCATTCCTGCTACTTCTTTTGGAACTTGGTTTTAGTCCCTCTCCTTTTAATTTTAAATACTAAACGTTTAGTTCATTAATTAATGATTAAATAATATACTGAACGTTTAGTTTTGTAAATAGGCAAACCGGATTTTATTTTGGATACTTAACTGATATACTGAACGTATAGTTTTTTTATAGAATTAATGAATGAAAGGAAGATCTTCATGAATGGAAAAAGAGGCCGGCCCCGCAATGTGGAAACACATAAGGCTATTCTTTCCGCTTCTTATGAATTATTATTAGAAAACGGCTTCCAAGCCGTTACGGTTGATAAAATAGCCGAGCGTGCTCAAGTCAGCAAGGCAACGATTTATAAGTGGTGGCCGAATAAGGCTGCTGTAATAATGGAGAGTTTCCTAGATGCTGCCACTGCTAGGTTGCCTGTGCCTGATACTGGTTCAGCATTAGATAATATTGTCATTCACGCTACTAACTTAACCAATTTTTTAACCAGTCGAGAAGGGACAATCATAACGCAGTTACTAGGTGAAGGACAGTTTGATTCAGGATTGGCAGAAGCCTATCGAACTCGTTTTTTTCGCCCTCGACGACTGGAGGCAAGAGGTCTTTTGGAGCAGGCAATCGCACTAGGAGAATTGAAAGAAGGACTCGACATTGACATATGCATTGATCTCATTTATGGGCCGATTTTTTATCGATTGCTTGTTACTGGAGATACATTGGATGAAACATATGTCCAGTATTTAGTAGAAAACGCCTTTGCAGGAATTCGTTCTTAAGTTGTAGTTTATTGTAAGAACAATGTACATAAGCAAACTCATAACACTGGAGGTCCAACTTAATAGCGGTCCTCCCCCTTTCTAACTTTTAACGATTGCTCACATCCTATCTACCTTGGCCAACTCTATTAAAACTCCTTAGCTTTTTAAAATAATTAGAAACAATTAGTTGACTTATTTTTTTAAAATGCTTAATATAAAACGTAATGATTACGATTTATATTAATTTATACTACAAATCGTAATCATTACTATTTACATAACATTCGAGGCAATCTATATTAAATTTGCTCTCTTATATTTAATCAGGAGATGACTTTTCAATGAAATTAGTTATTGTAGGTGCAGGGCCATCTGGAATTGGCTTAGGTATCTTATTAAAGAAAATGAACTTTGAGGACTTTGTGATTTTAGAAAAGGAAGAAATTGGTGCCAGTTTTCGAAAATGGCCAAAGGAAATGAAGCTGATTACCCCTTCCTTTACAGGGCATGGATTCGGGATGTTAGATTTGAATGCCCTGACTCCTGAAACTTCTCCAGCGTTTACTTTCGGGAAAGAACACTTAACAGGCAATGAATATGCAGATTATCTTCAATTATTAGCTCACCACTATAAATTGCCAATAAAGAAGGCTTATGTTGATAAAGTAGTTAAAGATAATAATAAATTTCTGTTATATACAGACAAGCAAATGATAGAAGCACCTTTTTTAGTTTGGGCAACAGGTGAATATCAAACACCTAATTTAAAACCCTTTGAGGGTGCGGAGCTTGCTCTTCATAACAGTTTAGTTAAATCGTGGGATAACTTGCAAGGAGATGAATTCACCGTTATAGGCGGATACGAAAGCGGAATAGATGCTGCCTATCATCTTACAGCAAATGAAAAGAATGTTACAGTCATTTCTAGAAGTGCTCCATGGGACAATGTTGAGGCTGATCCGAGTAAATCCTTGTCTCCTTTTACAAAGGAAAGATTAGAAATTGCTGATGAGACAGGTCGGTTAGAACTGCTTGATGTAGAGGTTTTAAAGATCTCTAAAAGAGATGATGACTATGTATTATATTTGTCTGATGGAACTACTCATGTTTCAAAAACCCGACCAATTTTAGCTGCTGGTTTTATTCCTGGTGTTAAACAAATTTATTCTCTTTTTGAGTGGGAAAATGAACAGTCGCCTAAATTAACAGATAAAGATGAATCTACTATTACTGCAGGGGTATTTTTAGCAGGACCAAATGTTAGGCATCAGCAGGTTATTTTCTGCTATATATATAAATTCCGCCAAAGATTTGCTGTGATTGTTAAAGAAATACTTGATCGTACTAATTTCCAATATCCAATCGAAATTTTTGATTTATACCGAAAAAACAATCTGTTTTTAGACGATTTATCTTGTTGCGAGGTGAATTGTGAGTGTTAGAGGAGAAAATTCAAACCCAAAGCCTAAATTCATTAATTTTAGGCTTTGAATCTTCTGGAAAATCAACCTTATTTACTAAGTTAGCTGGTAGGTCGATAGGTAATGAAATAAATGTGAAAGGATCAACTATCCATAATGAAAGTACTTATTTTGTGAATGGAAATTTAATTGATACACCCGGCATTAATAACGCAAATTCACTAATACAGACAAAACTTTATGAAGATATATATAGTGCTTCTACTATTATTCTTGTAATAAGAGGTACACATTTTGCAGAGGAATTGGAAAAGCTTTTTCCTTATATTGAAAAAGCAACCAAAAAGATTCTTTTATTTGTTACCTTTTCAGATAAAATGTCTCCTGAAGGTAAGAGTTTGCTTCTTAAACAAATAACAAGAAAAAAGCTGCCTATCTTTATTGTAGATACCCGAAAAGTAGAAAAGGATACTGTTAACTTATTTAAAGAGTGTTTAAAGGAAAATGATACGATAAATCAATCACAACTAAAGGAACTTATAAACTTACCGATTTCTAAAGTAGACCCTCCTACTCTGTTTTTTGAGAAAAGTTACTTTGGCAAAAGCTTCGTTGCTTTATTAAGTTTAGTAGCCATGTTTTTGTTTCCTGTTATCGTCGCATACCAGTTTTCTAACTTGTTACAGCCGTTGATTGAAAAGTATATACTCAGTCAACTTACACTATTCTTTACTAGTGCTCCCAGCATTATTAAAGAAATTTTCGTAGGGAACTATGGACTATTAACACTCGGAATTTATTCCTTTATTTGGGCCTTTCCAGTTGTGTTGATGATTAGCTGCAGTAAAGCAATGACAGAAGAATCCGGCATAAAGGATCGCATAGTAGATACATTGGAACCAATGTTATATAAAATTGGTTTAACTGGCAGAGATATACTACCGATCATCACTGGGTTTGGCTGTAATGTTGTTGCAGTCTTTCAAAGCAGAGGTTGTCATACTTGCAACAGGTCCCAATGTATCTCGTTTATCTCTTTTGGGTCTGCATGCAGTTATCAAATTGGTGCAACTTTATCGATTTTTAATTCAGCCCATGCTGTTCGGCTTTTCTTTCCCTATATTTTCCTGTTACTTATAGGGGGTATCATTCACAATTATCTGTGGTTTAAAAAGCAATCATTCCCTCCATCAACTATTACTCGAAAAGCCTTTATTCAAAAACCAAAATTAAAAACGATAAAGCTTCAAGTAAGTAGTGACTTAGCGCAATTTTTTAAGCAGGCAATGCCTATTTTTCTACTTATTTGCATTACTGCTAGTTTGTTGCAATATATGAATATCATTTCGTTTATTGCTTTACTGTTTCATCCTTTATTTCAACTTTTCCATTTGCCAGTAGAAGGCGCAGCAGCTTTGGCTTTTTCAATAATAAGAAAAGATGGAATCCTTATTTTAAATGAAGGAAATGGCGCGCTGTTTTCTATCCTTACTAATTTCCAATTATTCTTATTAGTGTTTTTAGCCTCTACATTGACATCATGTGTCGTAACCTTGGCTACAATATGGAAAGAGTTAGGATTTATACAAGCTTTTAAACTTATAGGTCAACAATCACTAACAGCGATTTTACTTGGATTATGCTTAGTAGCAGGTAATCATATCATTCACTTTATATAAAAACTGTACAATTGTTGATGCAGACAATAAAGATGAAGCCAAAATGAAAGTGGAGCAGTATACGGTATATGTACACCAATTATGAGAAGTTTTTCTATCCGCCACCATAATCTTAACAAGTTAATGATAAATGCCCCCCTACTCCAAAAATAGGGGGGCATTACTCTGGTTATTAACTTATTACCAACTTGCTTTCTTAACACCTGGAATTTGCCCTTTATGAGCATACTCTCTGAAGGCAATGCGGGACATTTTAAATTTTCTTAAGTACCCTCTAGGTCTGCCAGTAACTTCACATCTGTTTTTTAGGCGTGTTGGAGAGGAATCTCTCGGAAGTTTTCTAAGTCCTTCATAATCACCTTTTTCCTTTAATTCGATCCGAATAGCTGCATACTTTTCCACCATAGCTTGCCGTTTTTTCTCTTTTACTACTTTAGATTTTTTTGCCACTTATTTTAACCTCCTTTTATAAATCGAAACTATTACGATTTAAAAACTATAACTAATTAATCAATACTTATTTTGTTTCTCTATGCAAAGTTCGTCTTTTTAAACGTGGGCAATATTTCATTAATTCTATTCTATCTGGATTATTTCGTTTGTTTTTTGTAGTAATATAGTTTCTGTCTCCTGTTTCTGTACATGCCAATGTAATATTCACTCTCATTTTTGTTCCTCCTGATTCTTTTATTAGACGTTAAATGATGGAAATGGGTCTAAAAATTTGGTCCAATCTTTAGCCATTTCTATCTCTGTAAGAAGACACTTATCTAAATCATTTTCTAGTTGCTTTTGATCCATTCCAATGCCAATCAAAACTAACTCTGTCATTCGGTCACCATGCACAGGATCCCATCTTTTTTGCAGCACAGCATCTTCCTCTAGAATTTGGTTAATTTCCGTATCCGGGTATGTAGCTACCCATTTCCCAGCTCCTTGAATCGATAAAGATGTGCCTGCTTGTGATAACAGCCCAGAATCATTATTCCTAGTCGCTAGCCATATAAACCCTTTAGCACGTACCACTTCTGCTGGCCATGTTTCAATCCAAGCCATTAGTCTAACTGGATGAAACGGCTTCTTTCTCCGATATACAAAAGAAGATATTCCATATTCTTCTGTTTCAGGTATATGTTCCTCATTAAGTTCTTTCATCCAACCTGCACTTTGGCTAGCAGCTTCAAAATCAAAAAGGCCTGTATTTAACACTTTATCGAGTGGAACTTGTGAAAATTCACTTCTGTATATTTTCGCTTCAGGGTTAAATTGTTTAATGATTGCTGTTAATTTTTCTTGATTTTCTTTTGAAATTAAATCCATTTTGTTCAGTAAGATAACGTCGGCAAATTCTATTTGATCTATTAGCAGATCAGCTACTTCTCGAACATCCAGTTCATCAACAGCTTGTTTACGATCCAGCAAGCTTTCCCCTGAACCATAATCATGCCAAAACCGATTAGCATCTACTACCGTTACCATAGTGTCCAGTCTACAAAATTCAGTTAGATCAATCCCCATACTCTCATCCACATATGTAAATGTTTGCGCAACCGGGATTGGCTCACTAATACCGCTGGATTCAATTATAATATAATCAATATCACCGTTTTGGGCGAGTTTTTCCACTTCTATTATTAAATCCTCGCGAAGTGTGCAGCATATACAGCCATTTTGCATTTCTACCAGCTTCTCGTCTGTTCTCGAAAATCCTCCCTGCTTTACCAATGATGCATCAACATTAATTTCACTCATATCATTTACGATAACAGCAACTTTAAGATTTTCTCTATTAGATAAAATATGATTAAGCAGTGTTGTCTTACCTGAACCAAGATATCCGCTTAATACCATTACCGGGATTTTTTTATTACTCAAAAATTTTCACTCCTTACAATAACAACTACTATTGCATTATACACGGATATTATGTAAATCGCAATAATTACGATTTACATTATAGATAATTTAATTCTTCTACCTGTTAATCAATAATGTATAAACGAATATAACAGGTATTAAACGACTTATGACCAAATTACTTCTGTACCTTTTATATATCGTCTTGCACTACCAGCTGGCTGCTGGATTTATATAGGACTAGTCAGCTTCATCCAATAAATATAATTCTGACTCTACTATTTTATTTTCAGTAATAATAAATTTGTGTGAAGTCATTAGTGAAGTGTGAAGCGTATGAATTCAATCGCCGGCATAAGCACATACTAGGCTCATACCACCTAGTCTCACAAAATTATCTGCTTCCTTTTCAAACTCTTTCAATATATTAAAAATTCCTTCCTGCTCGCCCCATTCCACATGTGCCCAACACTTTATGGATATATTTTCTCTACAAAAGGAGACAGTATTTTTGTAAGATTATTGAAGATTACAGAAGGTTGAAAGCTTCCTGTTGAAAAATAATAATCAAAATTATTTATAGTATGCACATATGATAATTGTTCTTTCGTCAATATGTTTTCTAACTCCTTGTGTAGTTCACGTATTAACCTTTCACTTTCGAAGACTAAAATATGCTTTTCTTGTTCTATGGCAGAGAGGATATAATCAATCACCTTATTTAAATATTCTTTCTGGTCTGTTATATTATTAAAAATATGAACATAATTATTATTTTTTATGATGCTAGAAAATAATGCTTTCACTGTCATTTTCCTTTTTCCAATCGTTCCATTAATATGTATACACTATAACAAAAAGCCAGACTTCCTAACAGCTTACGATTTATTACTTCCATAATTCTTCTGTCTTAATCACTTTATCATCTACATTTTGTACCGTAAATTTCATACTTGAATTATTAGGATACGATGCAATTCCATCATAGAACTTCATTTTCATTATTTCTATAGTGCTTTCCCAAAAATCAATTGCTTCATTCATACTTCCCTATCATGATGTTGGGAAGTAAATCCAATAAGCTGTCCATCTGGTATTGCTCCCGCAGTTAAGTAATTTTGTTATGCTTCCTCCTCAACTGTTTTTTGCACCTGAATAATCTGAAGAAGTTTGGAAAGAATCATCAGACGTTCCCCACACACATGCTGTTAAGATGATACTAAAAAGAACGATACCCACTAGCCTCTTTTTTATGAATAAATCTCCTTTAAAATTTAGTATTTTCTCTTCATTATTGCAAAGATTATATATTAACTGATTATACAGGATGGGAGGTATACTTCTTGAACAAAAGCAAAACGATAAGTGTTTCAGAAATAGGATCTCTGTGGCAAACATATCAAGAAAAAACATTAATTATGAGGATCTTAGAGTACTTTATTAAAAAATCAGATGATATGGAAGCTAGAAACATCCTAGGTGGCTTATGGCAAGAACTTAATTTTTTTGTTATGGAAATAGAGGAGCTTTTTTCCGAGCAAGGAATAGTAAAGCCAGTAGGATTTACTTCAGAAGATGTAAATTTGGAAGCTCCTAAGTTATATGATAATGGGTTTGATATTATGTTTATTCGTGTGCTAAAGGAAGTAAGTATGGGATTATATACATTAAATATGAACATGTCTTACAATAAAAGAGTGATGCAAATATATGAAGGACTTACTACTGTAACTCAAAAGATTTACAAGCTTTCGACATGTTACTTGCTTGAAAAAGGAATTCTTTCCCTTCCTCCTCAAGTGACATTGCCGAAAAAAACCGAATATATCGAAAGTAAAAAATATCTGGAGGGTTTTAAGCTAACTGGTGATAAAAGAGCTTTAAACGATCTAGAAATCGGCATTCTGCATCATAATCTTCAGTCCAATAACATTGGGGTTCAGCTGATTACCGGCTTTGCACAATGTGCACAAAATAATGAAGCAAGACATTACTTCCAAAGAGGCAAGAAACTTGCGAAGAAACAAATAAAAATGATGGAGGAAATTCTTCGAGAAGGTGATGTTTCATTTTCCACCTCGTCTGCAGGTTCGGTCACCACATCAACAGTTCCGCCCTTCTCTGACAAGCTTATGATGCATTGTATCTACATACTTAATGGATTTGGACTTGTTGGAGCAGGGACAGGTGCTTTCTTTAGTT
The DNA here is from genome assembly GCF_046613985.1 of Niallia laureatilytica. NCBI lineage: Bacteria > Bacillati > Bacillota > Bacilli > Caryophanales > Bacillaceae > Niallia > Niallia laureatilytica. The sequence goes on from NZ_JBKKHP010000011.1 coordinate 52,624, forward strand.
TAAGAAATGATCTTTCAATGAAGTCGATTATGCTTGCGAAAGATGTATATTTTTTCGCTCAAGAAGGCATTAAAATTAAAATTAAGCACGGATGGTTTGAAGAACCGCCTCAAATGGAAGACCGCAATCAGATCATTAAGGATAAGAGCTGAGTTCTGACATTATCTTATTACTTTAAAAGCCATCCACTTGTAAAAAGGGATGGCTTTGTAATTACCTTCGTTAATCTTGGAACTTACATTCTTTTAAGCTTTGCTTAACATCTGATTAAGTGATTTTAATTCTTCCTCCATTTCAGTGAGCCTTTTTTGTAAAGGAGCTAAGTTTCCTTTTACATACTCCAATTTTTCTAAATTATCTTGAACCTGTAAATATTCGTTCTTCAATTCCAGAATTTTATATTCAATGTCTTTTTTATTCATTTTTTCCTCCCTCTATGTCGTATATAGTTATCTCATTTCCAGTTTAACTTTTTGTTCGCAATAATCGCAATATATTTAAAGTTACGATCATAGCAGCTTCTGTATCACTTCATACTGCCATTATCTCCTGTTAACATAACTGTTTGCATAATTCCACTATATACTAAGAGTTTCTTGCGCAAACGCGAAGTTTTCACGGAAAGTATCTGCCACCGATATTACTGCAAAATAACTACTGTCTTCTCCTTTTTTCACACTTGATTTACATAGGCTTTGACTTTACTTAATGAGACATTCATAAGCGGTTCTTTTAGGTCACTAAATTGCTAAAAAAATTAGCTGCCAAATTGGCAGCTATTTTATGTGAAAATCACTGATGTTTATATCTTCTTTTTTTTCGGATAGCCAATAAGAATAGCAATAATACCGCAGATGCCGATGAGAATAGGATAAAATGAATACTGCATGATACTCACTGGAGATATTCCGGCTACGCTTGCCGCTGCCAGTATTTGAGCTCCGTATGGTAGAAGACCTTGGAACGTACATGAGAAGAGATCCAATATACTTGCAGACTTTCGTGGTTCTATTCCATACTGATCAGCGATATTTTTTGCGAGAGGACCTGTAATTAATATAGCAATAGTATTATTAGCCGTTGATATATCGGCTAAGCTCACTAAACCTGCAATACCAATTTCTGCACCCTTTTTGGATTTAATTCTCTTAGTCACGAGATGCAGCAGAAAGTCGATACCACCGTTAAACTTAATAACTTCCACCATTCCAGCTATTAATATTGCCAGAAAGGCTATTTCATACATGCCGGCCATTCCTTCTCCAATCTTTTGCAGAAGGCTCATTATTTGATAGCTGCCATCTAATAAACCAACGGCTCCGGCGAGAACAGTCCCTAATGCTAAAACAAGGAATACATTCATACCTGCTAATGCAAAGATAATAACTAGAAGGTATGGAACGATTTTTACCCAACTATAGCTTAAATGCTCAACTTGCGACGTTCCCCCGATTGTAATAACTCCTAAAATAATGCTCGTTATAATAGCTGCTGGCAATACAATCCAAAAATTAACTTTAAATTTATCCTTCATTTCTGCACCTTGTGAACGAACAGCCGTAATGGTTGTATCGGAAATAAAGGATAAGTTATCGCCAAACATTGAACCACCAACAATACCAGCCATTACTAAAGCCATGGAAATATCGGTATGATCGCTTATCCCAACACCAATTGGTGCTAGTGCAACAATTGTTCCCATTGAAGTACCCATTGATAGGGAAATGAAGCAGGCAATGATAAATATACCTACGACAAGCAAGTTTTGCGGAACAAAGGATAAAGTCAGATTAACAGTGGAGTCCACCGCTCCCATACCTTTTGCTACTTCTGAAAATGCTCCGGCTAAGAGAAAAATGACAACCATCAGCATTACATTGGAATTTCCTGCTCCTTTGCAAAATATATCAACTTTTCGTTCAAAAGTTTCCTTACGATTCATCGCCAGTGCCACAGCACCCGAAATAACGATGGCTACTAGGACAGGAAAAGCATAGAAATCACCTGTAATAACCCCTGAACCAATAAATAAAATCAAAAAAACAACAAATGGAATCAACGCCCATGGATTCCCTTTCTTCATTCAAAAACCTCCAAAGAATATGAAATAAAACGTTTTTTTGCAACAAAAAAGACCTTATCTTGAACGACAAGAAGAGGTCTTATATTTATCTATAAAACACTCCTCTTATCTTTCAAGCTGGTGCTTGCTGGATTTGGCACAGCAACTTAAATGTTAAGTTCCGCTGCCGAGATATCATCGGGCCAGTCCCTCCATCTCTCTTGATAAGAAGATATTAATTTATTTTTTGTCACAATAGTTAGTAGAATACCATGATTGTGAATCACTTTTCAACCTATTTTTTTAGATCATCTGGTTTCTTGATGAAAAGTTCTAGTAGGACTATGCTTTAGGCAGCTAGTTTTTAAACCTCTCTGCTTTGATGTTTCTGGATTTCTTTTGTTAATTTACTTTGCCCACACTTAATGCAAAGTGTTTCCAAAGAATTTTCTCCACTTCATTGTGTTCTGAATCCATACATTCAATTATAAGAAGAACTTCCGTTTTTTTGCCTTTTACTCTAACGCTTACTTTTTTTCTCCGGTGGATAAATAAATCGATAATTAAACCAAAAATAAAACCAGATATCGCTCCAATTAACCCCCAATAAATTGGCCCCCACTCTAGTTCAAATCCCCTGCTTGCTCCTAACACAGAAAAAAACACAGAAAAAACTATTCCTTTATTTATTAAGGAGACTCCATCTGACTGATGGATTGTATCAAAAAGCCCAACGCTCTCTGTATTAATAGAATCTAAAGGGACAGTTAAAATATTATGAATACCTTTTTGTTCAATCTCTCTTATTGCTAGTTCCAATTGAAGAGAATATTCAAAAGTAGAAAAAACTTGCATCGTTATTTCACCCGGTTACTTTTAAATTTTAAGTTAAAGGATTGATAATTATTTATTAAAAACATCTTTTGTTCTGCTGCAAAGAGTTTATTATTCTCAACAGTATTTAAATACGTTTCATAAATATTAAAGAAATATAATGACGGCAAATAAAAGAACCATTGTTTATCTAAGATATCTGTTGATTTATGAATATCTCCTAATAATAAGTAATGAAATGCAGCAATTACATGGGAAAAATGTACAAAGAAGACAGTTGTTATAAGGACGAAGATGGCTGAAAATATTTGATGCAAATATAACTGACCCATACCCGGTATACTTAATGACCAAATGACTGCGATGAGTGGATCTCTTTTATCCACATAATTTATTTCAAAGGGTTTTACAGTGATCGCTTCAATTGGTGGTTCTTCTTTTTCAGCTAATAAATAAATATTATTTAATTCTACCGTTGCACGGTAACTGTCCCATATGGCAAACAAATAAACAGGTATATACATGTACACATAATTAACATTTAATACATCTTTTGCTAACTGAATTTCTCCCATAAAGGAATAGGCCATCGCGAGGTTTAATTGAGATTTCTGGTTAATAAATACTTCCCAAATAATAAGGGCAAATCCTCTTATATATTTATGAAGTAATAAGTGCCCATAGCCAGGAAAAGTAACAGACCACAAAGCTACTATATAAGGGCTTCTCGGATGGATATAGGTTGTGCCCCAAATACTTATCTTGGCTAGTTTGCGACGAACTTTTTTAGTCATAGAGGTTCCTCCACGAATTTACTCAGGCTTACAACCTCAGAAATAATTAAGAATTTGAAAATTTGAAATACGCCCTTCGGTTTTGTATTATAAGTATGCTTCACAATGAGTATGAATATTTATTACTAACTAATTTTCCTTTAGTTTGCACATATAGGGTGTACCCGCACATCCTGAAAAAAACAGACAAAGCTGATATATCATTCCAATCCTTGAATTATTCAGACAACCAAAAGCCATATAACAACATGTCTACTCTTTGTTATATGGCTTTTTATAGTCAAAAAAATAAGATGTAAACCAGCATTAACAATTAGATTAAATTATTAATAAGGCCTGTACATTTCGTAAAGAGGGTTATTTTGCATATTTATGTACTGAACCTTCCTCTTTAGTAAAGGGTTAGTTCATTAACTGATTTCGGTCAGCGGCAAATGGCGGTCTCTCTAACCATTCATTTTTAATAAGCAGATTCATACCATCCTCTGCATAGAGACCAATTTCTCCTAACAAGCGTGTGTAATCAGCACCTATGTCACGCCTCATTGAAGCAGAGAGTGCTGTCCCATAATTACCAACGCCAGCAGCAACCATTAAGGAGATATGAAACATCATTAATTTATCTGAAAAAGGAGGCTCTTTTATTGGCTGAATATGTGCATCCCAAGTTGTAGGAGCAGGCAAATCATTTTTAATTAAATACTTACTGAAGATTTCCACATGTTTCTTAGAAATCTCCTTTCCTCGTTTCATATACTTTTTTACTTCGTCTGATTTGACTACTTGTCCAAAAGCAGTAGCCATTGCTGACCCCATATGATTCGTTTGGATATTTGAGAATAAGTGAGTAACCTCACTAGCCGTTAATGTTCTTTGCTTTCCCCACCATCCTGCTATAAACCCTTGTTGCTCTACCATATCTACTTCTTCTAAATAAGGGATATAGGGAGAACGAATTTCAAGTCCTTTAGATAATAATAAACTTGCCGCCTCATTGAACAACTCCATAGTCGAAGAAATACAAGACATAAAATGTTCCTTCACATCCTTACGAAAGGTATGTGGCAATATGACACTGTAAGTTGCTAAAGCTCCCTTAGTCATCTGTCTTGTATATAGAAGGAAAAATTCATCAGAAAATAACCGAGGAGAATTTACATTAACATCTTCATCTGTAAAACCATGTGGTATAATATGACCTTCTTCTTTAAATATGTCTGAGATAACTTTTACATGCTGTTGTGACAAATCTAATGCATGCTCCAACACTGTTTTGATTTCTGCATCTTCTACTTTTGCTAAATAATACCTATACATACAAATGTAAAGAGAATCACTAAGATAATTGGCCCATAATCCACCAATTTCAGATGATGTGAGACGAATATGATGATTTTCCAAAGTAGTTCCCTCCGTTTTTACTATAGCCCTTTACTTACCATAGCTCTTCTTCTCATTGTCTTTCAGTTCTAGGACATTTTCTAATTTGAATGACATAATAAAAGAAATTCCTAAATTATTCAGACACTCCTAGCTTTATTATGTTTTAATTAATACTCTTTATACCTCAATGAAAGCAATACATAAGGAATCTGCTATCCTTGAAGATAAATATATCCCAACTGAATATTTTATAATTTCAAAATATTACCCTCTGTACAGCAAGCTAATTTGCTTTGCAATATATTCTGAGCTATATTGAAGTCCATTTCTTATCCACCACATAATAATTCCTACCAAAGATGCTGTTTTAATCTCAACTGTTACATAATCTTCTGGTAAATCTGTATGGGAGTTGTCCCTTCTCGTTTTTACTAAACGTTTTAGCATACCAAATAGCTGCTCTTCAAAGTCATCCATACTAAATAATCGAAGCAAATAAATACGATGAGCATAAAGATTATCAAGCATTTGGGTTAGTTTCTGTTTTTCTGATAAATCTTTTGTGTGGGTAAGTGCCGTAATTTTTTCAGAAAGGCTATTTAGAAGCTCGTCAGCGATTTGTGCAAGTAAATCTTGAATGTCCTGATAATGTAAGTAAAAAGTTGTGCGGTTTAAGTTAGCTTTCGTTGTAATTTTTTTTATCGTTAAGTCTGTAACAGAATGGTTCTCAGCTAATAGTTCAAAAACGGCATTTTTTATCATTTCTTTAGAACGAATGGAGCGAGGATCTTCCTTTTTATATATAGTCATTTTTAACTCCTTTGTAGTTTTTCTACTAGTTTCATCGACACTTAAAGTTATGATTGTCGAGTAATAGACAAAGTCTAAAAATGTGTTCATGGTCATGGAATACTTATTTTGATACTATGAACTTTATCGACACGATGTCGTAAAACTAATTATGAAACAAAGGAGTTATGAGATGCAAATGGAAATAACAGATAGAAATAAAAAGATTTTAATGGTTGTGCTCATTGCAGGCTGTTTTTTATCTACCTTAAATCAGACTTTATTAAATGTTGCACTAAGCAGTTTAATGGATGTCTTTAAGGTGAATGCTGCCACTATTCAATGGTTATCAACGGGCTTTATGCTAGTAAATGGCGTCTTAGTTCCTATTACTGCTTTTTTAATGAAGCGGTTTACTACTAGACAATTATTTATTAGCTCTATGTTCTTTTTGTTGGTTGGTTCGATATTATGCGGAATAGCCACGAATTTCAGCATCTTGCTAGTTGGACGAATGATTCAGGCTATTGGAGCAGGTATAATTATGCCTCAGATGATGACAGTTATTTTATATTTATATCCTCTTGAAAAGCGTGGAAGCATTATGGGAACCATTGGTTTTGCAATGATTTTCGCTCCTGCAATTGCCCCGACCTTATCTGGGTTTATCATTGAATATGTGTCATGGAGATGGCTGTTTATTGGATTAGTTCCGTTTGTTGTTTTGGTGATATTGTTAGCATTCAAATTTTTGATGAATGTTTCAGAAACTTCAAAAGCAAAATTAGATATACTCAGTGTTACTTTATCAACGCTAGGGTTCGGGTGTATTTTATTTGGATTCAGCAGCGCAGGAAGCAAAGGCTGGGATCATCCAGTGATACTGACTACTCTTGTAATTGGAATAATTGTGACTACCCTTTTCTGTATGCGTCAATTAAGAGCTAACGACCCTTTACTCAATTTAACTGTTTTTAAGTATAGAATTTTTAGCCTTACATCCTTTATTAACATACTGATTACTATGATTATGTATGCAGACCTTATTCTTTTACCTATTTACCTTCAAAATGGACGAGGGTTTAGTGCATTTGAAGCTGGCCTGTTACTGTTGCCTGGAGCTGTGATTAATGCGTTTTTATCTCCAGTCACAGGTAAAATGTATGACAAATACGGGGCTAGACCTCTCTTTGTAACTGGTTTAGTATTTATCATTATTTCTATGTGGGGAGCTATCGATTTAAGTGAATCAACTACTTATATGTATTTAATGGTTCGGACTATTATTTTAAGAATCGGACTGAGTTGTATTACAATGCCTTTAAATACGGCAGGATTGAATGCTTTACCTAGAAACTTAGGTTCACATGGATCAGCAGTTAATAATACAATTCGTCAATTAGCTGGTGCCATCGGAACAGCCGTTGTCATTACTGTCTATACAGTACAGGCAAGTTCACATGCTACAGAGCTGGCCATAAAAGATGAAAATACGTCTGCTGCAATGCTTGCTAAATTAGCCTCTATTTATGGCTCAAGTGATGCTTATTTATTTATGTTAGTATTATCCTTTATAGCACTCGTTGTAGCATGCTTTATGCCTAAAAAGGCTGCTGTTATCGAAACAAAAGTAAATCAGACATAAATAATCAGCGATAAGGAAAGCATATCTGTTCTTCTCAGATATGCTTTTTAATGTTGGTATTCATCTTCCAATCACATTACTATATAAGAAGTAATTTACACTAATACTTACTTTTTCATTAAGTATGGATTTTTTCTTAAGCCTGCTCTTTTTATTTCAGAATTAAAATCAATATATATTTCGGCTTTTGCATACCCGTCATCCCAAGTATCTTTATACTTCTTGAAATGTTGATAGTCTTGTTCTCTAAGGCTTTCTCCTAATCCAAAAATATCAGCATTAAACTCTTCTTTTGTTTTAACAATAAATTTCTTAATGCTTTCTTCCATCATATCATTCATCGCTTTTTCTAATCCTTCAAAGGCACCAGCTTCACTAATATCCTCTAGGCAATTATTACCTTCCAAATATCCCTCTGTCTTTATTTTTATATAAAATTTTGGTATTCCGTTTGTCTCCTTTGCTGTAATTTTTGTTTTAGTATGAGTAATATGATAACCAAACCTTTTTTCACTCTTTTCACATTTTGCCGTTAGCACTGTATTTTTTATCTTCCCTTGTACAAAGAGCATATCCCTAACTTCATTTAAATTCGCATACCCGGCAAGTTTGCCCATTTTGAATACTGCCATAGAATCTACTATTATTTGACTATCTGGTACCTCTGTTTTTAAGTTATCAGTACTTCCGCCTTTTTTAGGATCTCCTTGTATGTGAACTGCAGGTAAAACAGGAGCTTGTCCAAACGAATTATATATACGAACATAATCGTTAAGCTTAATATCTGGTGCCCCGCCCCACTCCTTTTGCATCGTGTTTAATTGTGTAAATAATTTAAGCGAAGGGCTTTTTTTGTACATATTAGTTACTTTTAATATATCTTCAGCGTTGCTTCCTTGTACGACGACGATCGCAAAATCATCTCGAATTTCTCTGTTTCGATCAAAGAAGTCCATAAAATCTAGGATGCCATCCTTGGCTAATTCCTCACTTATCGCTAACAATCTCGTATGTGAGAATACAGGATGAGTAGCATTAACAATATTAAATTTAGAAGCAATCTCAGCCACAGTATTGCCTTCCAACGAGGAAACATTTGACGGAGCCGAACCAGTTGCTGTTTGGGTTGTCATTTCTCTTGCTTCTGTTGTTTCTATCGTTAGTCTATATTTATGTGACTCTCCTTTATCAACTCCTATACCTGTAACAATAGAAAGCTTTGACATTTCATTTCTATCCCAACATCCTGTTAAAAGAAAAAGTAAACATAGAAGGGAAAAACAATTTAAGTACCTCATAATTCTATCTCCCCAGAATACACCTGTAATCAAGTGACTAATAATATTTGTAAGGTCTTAAACAATAAATCCTCTTATCATCTTTGAAGAATAATTATTCACTTTTTAGTACCGTATCTTGCCACCTTTGATATACATACATAATGAGAGACATGACAGTCATCAAAAGCACTGATTCAAATCCATTCATTTCTTGCCGTTCAAATAAATGAAGCTTCCCGTAAAAGGGGGTTACAATATAGCTCTGGAAGATATCAAATAGCAAATTAATAATAAAATACAACAGGAAATTTCCATATGTAAAATAAAAAATCAATAAAGTCCCTACAGCAAACATCCCATAAACTGATGGAGATATATTAGTTAAAAAAGGCAAATTTCTCGTAACAGTAAACCAATTTAGTTTTTGTGCTAACTGATATACGACTGAGTTTAAAACAATGGATAATAACAATACTGGAAAGAATCTTTTTACTTCTGCTTATCAAAAAACGGTAAAATTAGTAAGGACCACCATAATATTTGACTCATTATATTATCACCTATCATCTATACTTTACTTTTAATATGTGTACCGGTGGTAAGATTAATACAAGAAGTAAACTAAGACCAAAGTGAAAACATAGCTTACTTATTTTATTGCTAGAAATGAATCCCTATCTCACAGAGAATTAGGAATCTTTTCTTTTTTATTCTTCTTTGTAATTATCTACTGAGTAGTGTTATTGTATCTATAGGCAAAATGTTTCCTTCACGAAACATTTTGAAACTCAGTCAAACTTACTAACATTTTATAAGGTGGTGAAGATGCTTGTTAAGTAGACTATCTAAACAGATGCCAACTAAAAATAAGGTATTGTATACCCTTTTATTACTTTCCTTTGTACTCTCTATTATTTTTGTTCAAAATAACTATTCCTTATATGAAAAACCTATTGCTAAGGTCATGAAAACAAATATAGAGGAAGTGACTGCAGTAAAAGATGCAAATAATGAAGATCGGATACATGTACAAAATATCGTTGCTGAATTACAAAATGGCAGTGACAAAGGTAAAAAGATATATTTGATTAATGAATATTCAGATTCTAAAGCTTTAGATAATAAACTTCATGCAGGTAATGATTTATTTGTTTCTCTCCATGATAACCATAACGGTAAATTAACTGGCACGATTCTTGATGTGAAACGTGATAAATATTTACTGATGATTGCATGGGTCTTTATAATAGTTTTACTTTTGATTGGAAAAAAGCAAGGGCTGCTGTCCATTATCAGTTTAATTGTTAATGCTTTCCTTTTATCTTACGCATTAGATTTATACATTAATAATTCAACCTTGAGCTTAGTCTGGATTTGTGTCTTTAGCGTTATATTATTTACTATAGTTACTTTATTGTTAGTAAATGGATTTAATGAAAAGACATATGCTGCTATTATTGCCACTCTGCTTGGAACCTTTAGCTCCTTATTAATTACGTATCTAGTTCTTTTCATAACTGGTGAGAAGGGACTTCGCTATGAGGAACTGCAATTTATTACGCGCCCATACAAAATGGTTTTTATGGCTGGTTTATTCATTGGTTCATTAGGAGCTGTAATGGATGTAGCCATTACAATGTCCTCTACCGTTTTTGGATTGTATGATAAAAACAATCATATACCGATAAAGGCTCTTATTAAATCTGGCATGGAAGTTGGCAGAGATATTATGGGGACGATGACTAATATTCTGTTTTTTGCGTATGTCAGCGGTTCGATTCCTCTTCTCATTCTCTATTTTAAAAATGGCTCACCATTTGGCTATACTCTTTCCCTGAATCTATCATTAGAAATTGCTAGAGCTTTAGCCGGGGGCATAGGAATAGTACTAACAATTCCTATTGGCCTATACACAACTATATTTTTTGTGAATCGAAAGAGGAAAAGTCTATGAATGTATTAGTATTGCTTGCCGTTATATTATTTCTCTTAATGTTCATTTTTGGTGGAAGAAAGGGTTTAAAGTCTTTTTTTGCTATATTTTTGAACTTTGGTGTCATTATTTTCACGGTTATACTAATGAACGACGCAAATTTCAATCCAGTTATTTTAACTATTGTTGCATGTGTCATAATTAGCTGTATCAATTTGTTCTATATAAACGAAGTCAATAATAAGACAAAGCCGGCCTTTATATCAACACTTATTTCTACAGTTTTATTGCTTATAATTATTATTTACACAACTAATAAGGCGATGATTCAAGGGTTTGGTGAAGAAGAAATTGCAGAGCTTGGTATGTTTTCCTTTTACATAGGCTTAGATTTTGTAAAAATTGCAGCATCTGTCATTATTATGAGTACGATAGGTGCGATAACAGATACCGCTATAGCCGTCTCTTCCCCTATGCGAGAAATGCAATATCATAACCCAAACATAAGCCGAAAAGAGTTATTCCTTTTTGGTATGAGTATTGGAAGAGATATATTAGGAACGAGTACAAATACGTTGTTTTTCGCCTTTGTCGGAGGATATTTGGCTTTGTTAATTTGGTTTAAAGATTTGGCTTATTCTATTGGAGAAGTAGTAAATTCAAAAATTTTCAGCTCCGAAATGATTACCATACTTTGTTCTGGTATTGGAGTTGCGATTGTTATTCCTATCACTGCTTGGGTAACTGCGTACTTTTTAACAAAAGCTAATAAATCAAACAATACAGTAAGTTAAAACAGTTAGCTTATTTTAGTAACTCCAAAACCCTTCCATCTATTTAAACGGAAGGGTTTGAGTTATTTATATTCCTTATTTCTGAAGTCTCTTTTCGTCTTTACTACTCTTTAGATCATCTTGTATACTTTTATCCCATAGCTCTACGCCTGAATTATAGGCAGCTCTACCGATTAAATGCCCTGCAACAGGTGACGTTAGAAAGAAGAAAACAATCCCCAGTAAAATCCTTGAATTAAAATGACCATTAATAAAATAAAAATATAGAAAAGTAGCAAGTAGAATAACCATGATTCCAAGTGTTGATGCTTTGGATGCTGCGTGATTCCTTGTATATACGTCTGGAAGTCTTATAACACCTAAAGCAGCTACTAAATGAAGAAGAACTCCAATGGCAATTAATAAGCCAACAATCACCTTAACTATCTCGGTCATTTTCAATCACCTCTCCCTTCTCTAAAAACTTAGAAAAGGCTACAGTACCAATGAATGCCAGAATACCAATGACTAAAATAACTTCAAGAAAAGCACTCGTATTTAATACAATGGATATTAGTGCGGTAAGACCTGCTAAGCTAATACCGATAGCATCTAGTGCAACCACTCTATCAGGTGTTGTTGGGCCTTTAATTGCTCTGTAGGTAAATCCTATCATAGCAATGACGATTAACAATATGGCAATATACATAAATGTTTCAAACATTATCGCCCCACCTCCAGAATTGCTTTCTCAAATGTGTTTTTAATAGAGTCAATGGATTCTTGTGCATCATTAATATCCAAAGCATGCACATATAATATTTTGTTATCAGGAGATACTTCAATCACTAAAGTTCCAGGTGTCAAGGTGATCAGATTTGCTAAAATGGTTATCTCCCAATTCTTTTCTAAAATGGTGGGATATGCAAAAATACCCGGCTTCATATCCAACTTTGGCTTTAAGACCGTTTTTACAACTGCTATGTTTGAGCTGATTAATTCTCTAATAAAAATATATGTGAGATTCAATACAGCAAGTATTCTAAAAAGGTAAAATCGAGATGAAAAGAAATTCCTGAATATATAGAGGATTAGCAAACCAAAAAGATATCCTTTAAAAAAAGCAACAGGTTCAAACGATACAGTCATTACCATCCACATAAATCCAAGAAGCACGTTTAATAATAGTTGAAATGCCACGTTATCACTCCTTTAAAACTGCATCAATATAAATTTCTGGTTTAACCAATGTCTCAGCTGCCTGTGAGATATACGGATAAACCGCTTCAGCTCCAACACCATAAAGAATCGAAATCATAATTAGGATTATTGGTGCAATCATTAAAGTCTTCACTGGTACTTTCTCCTCCCCATCATAGGAACGAGGTGTACCCCAAAATCCATTTATAAAAATTTTCATAATCGAAAGCAATATTAGAAGACTAGATAGTAATACAATAGCAGCACCAAGGTAATTCTCTGCTTCAAAACCACCTTTTACAATTAAAAGCTTTCCGATAAAACCGCTTAAAGGAGGAATTCCTGCAAGGGATAATGCACTTAAGAAAAAGGTCCAGGCTAAACCAGGGTATTGTTTAATCAGTCCACTAATCTCTTTTAAATTACTAGTTCCAGTAATACTGATCATAATACCTACTAATAGAAATAGCGTGGCTTTAATAATCATATCGTGAATTAAATAAAACACCGAACCTGTAAGCGAATCTGGTGTCATCGCAGAAATACCAAATAGAATAACGCCAACTGCAATTATAATATTGTAAATAATAATTTTTTTGATGTCCGAAAAAGCAAGTGCACCAATTAAACCAAAGATAATACTCAATATGGCCAGAATGGCTAAAATCTTGCTAGTATAGCCAGTATCATGATAAAAAAGTAAAGTGTATGTTCTCATAATCGAGTATATCCCTACCTTTGTCAGCAAAGCCCCGAATAACCCCATTACGGGAATAGGCGGAGCATAGTAAGAACCTGGAAGCCAGAAGTATAAGGGGAAAACCGCTCCTTTTAACCCAAAAACCACTAAAAATAAAATAGCAATGACTGTTACAATTCCCGGCTGCCCCACTTCACTAATTCTTTCCGAAATATGGGCCATATTCAGTGTCCCAACAACTGAATACAAATAAGCAACTGTGATAACAAATAAAGCAGAAGAAATAATATTCACAAGAAGATATTTTATAGATTCACGCAGTTGTATTTTTGTTCCTCCAAGTACAATAAGGGCATAAGATGCCATCAACATCACTTCAAAAAATACAAACAGATTGAAAATATCTCCTGTTGTAAATGCACCATTTACGCCAACAATTAAAAAGTTAAAACATGGATAGTAATAGAACCTTTCCCGCGCTTCTCCAATACTTCGGAAAGAGTAAAGGAGAGTAGTACATGCAACAATACTAGTAGTAAGCACAAGCAATGCTGATAACATGTCAGATACGAGCGTAATTCCGAATGGAGCTTCCCAGCTAGAAACATCCAGTGTTTGTATACCATCCTGTCTAATCTTTTGTACTAATAGGACAGATACAATTACATTTAAAATGGAGGATATACTTGAAATCCACCTTTGAGCAATAACGTTTTTCGAAAAGAAAATCAGAATAACTCCCGTAATTAAAGGAATTAGTATGGGTAAAAGTAAAAAATTAATCATTGCCATCCATTCCTCTCAATTTTTCCATATTGTCAGTACCAAGCTCTTGATACGCACGATAGGCTAAAACTAAGAAAAAGGCTGTTACCCCAAAACTAATGACAATAGCCGTTAAAATTAATGCCTGAGGAATTGGGTCTGTATAGGTTTCTGCATTTTCCCCAAGTAATGGCGCAGCTCCCTTTTTTAAGCCTCCCATTGTTAAAATAAGCAAATGAGCTCCATGACTTAATAACCCAGTTCCTACAATAATGCGCAGCAAACTTTTGGAAAGCATTAAATAGGTTGCACACATAAACAATATCCCAATAACAAAGATCATGATTATTTCCATTATTCATCTCCTCCAATCGTTTGAATAATAGTCATTGTTACTCCTACAACTACTAAGAAAACACCTAAATCAAAAATCGTAGCTGTATGCAGGGAAAGGTCTCCTAAGATTGGAATATCTATATGCGTATACGCATGCGTAAGGAAGGGAATGTTGAAAAGCAATGCCCCTGCTCCTGTTCCAATGGAAAAAAGAAGCCCTGTTGCAATCATGTACATATAATTAAATGGCAATATTTTTTTTACCGTCTTTAAGTCAAAAGCCAATAGTAATAATACAATAGCTCCAGATGTTAATAGCCCCCCTACGAAGCCTCCTCCTGGTGTGTAATGACCTGTGAAGAAAATAAACACAGAGAAGATAAGAATGATAAATAATACGATTTTCGTTGTGGTTTGTAAAATTACATCATTTGTTTTCAGTTTTCTTCCCTCCCTTAAGGCGTAGCTTAATTAATCCAAAAATACCAATTGCAGCAATTGCCAGGACAGTAATTTCAAACATGGTGTCAAGTCCGCGGAAATCAACTAAGATGACATTTACCATATTCTTCCCCGCTGCCTCTTTATACGTGTTTTCAATATAATAGTGTGCAATCGAATCAAATAACTTATTGCTGTGTGCTGATAAGCCAATCAGAATAACAATGGCTCCGACCCCTATAGAAATAAGGGCATTTGTTAATTTAAACGAAATTCGTTCTTCGCGCTTCTTTAGCTTTGGCAAATGATAAAAACAAAGCAAAAATAACGCAACAGATATTGTTTCAATAACAAGTTGAGTTAATGCCAAATCAGGAGCTCTGTATATCACAAAAAATAAGGAAACAGAATAGCCAACCGCTCCCAATAAAATAATTGAAGTCAATCGTGATTTAACGAAAAGAATGCTTATCGCTACAATGCAAATACCGACAGCAAGGATGACCTCAGCAATATGAATGTTTGATATATTACTTGTATCAAACTTAAAGGCATCCTTTATAAATAACGTAGTTCCTAGAATAAGAATAAAAAATATAAACAAGTAGAGAAGATACGTTCTAGAAGATCCCGTTAAGATACTGCTGGTTATTCTGCGAGAAACCTTTTCTGTCCTATTTAATGCACCATCATAAAGATGGTTTAAGGACAGTTTCTCAGGGAAAATCTTATAAACCTCTCTCCATCTTGGATAAGTCTTGTACAGCAAGAAACCAATTGCAATAACACCAATAGTCATATATAGCTCCGTATTAAAACCATGCCAGAATGAAATATGAACATCGACTGCAAAGTCAGGCATGATAGCAGAAACGGCTGGTGAAATAATGGTATTTGAAAGAACATTAGGAAAAAATCCAAATGCAATAACAAGTGAAGCCAAAACAACCGGTGGAATTAACATGCCAATTGGAGCCTCATGCGGCTTTTTCTTAAGCTTCTCAGGCTGAAATTTGCCAGTGAACGTTTTGAATACTAAAATCATGCTGTACACAAAAGTAAAAATACTAGCAATCCACGCGATAACAGGAAACAGTATTCCAATCGTTTCCATATTTAAGATATCCATGCTTAACACACGTACCATAGCAGTGAAAAACATTTCCTTACTTAAGAACCCATTAAAAGGCGGAAGACCAGCCATCGAAAACGTCCCAATAATCGCAACAGTAAAGGTAATTGGCATGAATGGCATTAATCCACCAAGCTTACGGATATCTCTTGTTCCGGTTTCATGATCGACAATTCCAACTACCATAAATAGAGCACCCTTAAAGGTGGCATGATTAATTAAATGGAATACAGCTGCTGCTGTAGCGACCATATAATAACTGTCTTTAATAGAATCGAAGTGTAACGCAGCTCCACCAATACCAAGCAATGTCGTAATCATCCCGAGTTGACTAATCGTTGAAAAGGCAAGGATGCCTTTTAAGTCTGTTTGTTTAACTGCTGAGAAAGAACCCCAAAACAATGTGACAATCCCAAACCCTGCTACTAACCATACCCATAGAGCCGTTTCAGCAAAGACTGGACTCATTCTCGCTACTAAATAAATCCCCGCTTTCACCATTGTTGCTGAATGAAGATAGGCACTTACAGGCGTTGGAGCTTCCATAGCATCAGGTAACCAAATATGAAATGGAAATTGAGCTGACTTTGTAAAAGCTCCAAGTAAAATACAAAGCATTGCTGGTATAAATAAGTGATTTGTCATTAGTTCTGGCGATTGCTGAATGATCGCAGAAATGCTGAAGGTCCCTGTCATTACGTAGAGTAGAATGATACCTCCTAACATGGAAAGTCCGCCAAAAACAGTAATCAGCATTGATTTTTGGGCGCCATACCGTGATTTTTCACGTTTGTACCAATAGCCAATTAGTAAAAAGGAAGAAAAGCTAGTGAATTCCCAAAAAGTATACAAAACAATCAAGTTATCTGACAGAACAACACCGAGCATTGCTCCCATGAACAGCAGCAAATATACATAAAAATTATTTAACTGTTCTTTATCCTTTTGTAAGTAATACACAGAATAAAGAACCACTAAAGAACCAATACCTGTAATTAAAAGTGCAAATAACAAAGCTAAACCATCGACCTTAACCGTAAAGTCTATTCCTAGAGATGGAATCCAAGCAAAGGATTTGGTGACAGTTTGTTGAGCAGAGGTGATTGATATAAAAGATAAAAAATAACTGAACAAAAGAACTGACAATGTAAGAACAAACCACCCCGTATGTACTCGCCTAAAAACCTTAAACAGGATAGGTACAAAAATAGCAAGTAAGAATGGTGAAATTACCGCTAAATGAAGCAAAGACAAAGAAATCCCCCCTAATATAAATATCTATTGTTATAAACAGGAACAGCAAATTATGTTTTTCTTAATAATCCTACGTTGTGACTCTTTAGTAGTGTCTTCTTCAGACTAACCAAATATGTGAAAACCTATATAGATTGGTAATTTGTATAAATTACTGCCTATAAACCAAACCTAATACTGGTGGTGCAGATCAGGATAAAATGGAAAAAATCTATCTCTATTTTTATACTTGTTTTACTTTTTTTAAGTTTTTGGCAACTGGCTGAAAAGCAGAAACGTGAAACTTCTTTACTCACTCATGTTTTAGAAATGGAAGCCCTAATCCCAACTACTAATGAACTAGAAAAGGTTTTTCAAAGTAAAATGCATGCCTCTTTTCAATCAAGAGAATATGTTAGAGTTAATAAAGTTTTATAAAAGTACAATAAAAAAAGCCTGTCATTAGGGCATAGTTATCCCCTAGTGACAGGCTCCTCCATTTTTTACTCACATTATCATTTAACTTTCGTAACTTCAATTCTTATCTGCACCATTTTATCCTAAAACCAAATTCCATTCAAGTACTTATCTTTAATACCCCTTTTTATCTATAAAAAAAACTTAAAAAAATTTTTAAGTTAGTCTCCCTTTTATAACTATATGTTTATAATGTATTAATTATAAATAGACATTAAAAATAATCGTAATGAACCCTTTCTCCATATAGACCCATGATAACTACATACAAAATGATAATATAAACAAGAAAATCTTCCATGTATTTTTATTGAGAGGTTTTCTTGCTGTTTTCCAAAAAATAATTAAAATGTTTTCAACCTTTACAATAGGGCAATAATTTTTATTGTTTTATAGCTTTTAGTAAAATATAATATAATTCAGAATTTTAAAAAATAAAGTGGTAAAGGAGTGTGTTTATGGAAGAAATAGTAACTTTTATTAACGGGATATTATGGAGTACTCCAGTCATTTATATTGTACTAATAGTAGGCCTCATTTTTACATTTGTCTCTAGATTCCTTCAAATTCGACTTGTGAAGGAAATGATCGTCCTAATGTTCCAAGGAAAAAATTCAGAAGCAGGTGTCTCCTCTTTTCAAGCACTTTCAATTGCTTTATCTGGAAGGGTCGGGACAGGCAACATTGCTGGAGTTGCAACCGCAATTGCCTTTGGAGGGCCTGGTGCTGTGTTTTGGATGTGGTTTATGGCATTTATTGGAGCTTCCACAGCATTTATCGAGTCAACACTTGCTCAAATATATAAAGTAAAACAAGACGGGCAATATAGAGGTGGACCTGCTTACTATATCGAAAAAGGAATTGGCTCAAAGTGGTTTGCCTTTCTTTTTGCAGGGGCAGCAATCATCTCCATGGCAATATTAATGCCTGGGGTACAGTCAAATTCAATAGCTGTTGGAATGAAGAATGCCTTTAATCTTCCTACATACATTACAGGAATATTGATAGTTGTGCTGCTAGGATTTATTATATTTGGCGGTGTCAAACGGATAGCTAATGTAGCACAGGTAGTTGTTCCAATCATGGCCCTTGGTTATATACTTTTATCCATCATCATTGTTGTCATTAATATTCAAGAACTGCCAGGTGTTTTTGCCCTAATATTTAAAAGCGCCTTTAACCTTGAGGCTACATTTGGCGGCATGATGGGCATGGCAATTGCCTGGGGAGTTAAACGGGGAATCTATTCGAATGAAGCAGGTCAAGGAACAGGACCACACCCTTCAGCAGCTGCAGAAGTTACTCATCCAGTAAAACAAGGGCTTGTACAGGCATTCTCTGTATATATCGACACATTGCTTGTCTGCTCAGCTACTGCCTTTATGATCTTGTTTACTGGAATGTACAATACAGAAGCACCCAATGGAACAATGATCGTCAATAATGTGGAAGGCGTAGAGGCAGGACCAGGATTTACCCAAGCTGCGATTGACAGTATAATCCCAGGGTTTGGTTCCGGTTTTGTAGCAATTGCCCTCTTCTTATTCGCATTCACGACAATTATGGCTTATTATTATATCGCAGAAACAAATTTGACTTATTTGCTTCGCAATAAAAATAATAGATTATTCTCAGACTTGTTGAAACTGGTTTTACTTGCTACAACCTTTTATGGCACTGTAAAAACAGCCAGCCTCGCTTGGGCTCTTGGAGATGTTGGTTTAGGATTAATGGTATGGCTTAACATGATCGCTATCGTAATACTGGCAAAACCAGCTATTATTGCACTAAAAGATTATGAAAAACAGAAAAAGCAAGGCTTAGATCCTGTGTTTAATCCTGAACCTTTAGGCATTAAAAATGCGGACTTTTGGGTAAAGGAAGATAAAAAGAACGATAAAGCTGTTTAATAAAACTATGAACCACCCGTTTAAGTTGAGGGTGGTTTCTTTACGAGTCAATAATGAACTAGATTTATTTTTGTATTAAGAAGTTAATTTATATCTTTAATAGTTTCTTCTATTTCTTCAAGAAAATATTGAATGGTCGGATCATTATCATTTTTAAGTTCAACAATAACTTTCTGAATTAAAGATTTATCTATTACATATTGTGCAGTTACTACTCTCCATACCGCTTCTGCTGCATAATCTTTTAAATCTTCATTTCCACTTTTTATAAAATTCATTACATAAACAAAATATTCCTCATGGATACTTTCATCATATATAAACGAATTAAATATATCAAAACCCTCTATAATATCATCCTCTTCGGTACTATTAATTAACTTTCTAGCATCCTCAATTGTTGGAAGCGGCGTTGTTCTTAAGCCTTCCTCTTCATCATGCTCATGTACGTATAAGTGGTTGATGAATTCTTGAAAAGTATCATATATTTGGGTGATTCTTTCTGTATCTGTTTCAATATATATAACCTTTGGTTCTTCGCCATGATTGTAGTCTAGGGCAAACCAACTATGACCATCCCCGCTGATTAAAATAATATTACTTTTCCTAATCCCCCACTCTTGTTTGAAATAATCTGTTTCCATTATCCCTTTATCTTTTTTTATTCCACGAAGATTATCTATTTCTAAATAGTCATCTCCATCCCATCTATTTAAAGCTAAAGGTAATGCATTATATATTAGTGTTCCACCATTTTGTTTTTTTAATAGTTTGATGTAATCAGCAGGTAATTTAACTCCAAAATAATCTTCTGCCAAATGTATATCTTCATCTGACAGATTATCCAATCTGTATTGGCTTGATTCAACATGCCAAATGTCCATTTAAAACCAGCCTTTCCAACGAATATAGTTTTTTCTTGTCACTTATACTGCCACATGTAATCTCTTGTATTACTAATCTACTAACAGTTGCTCAACCATTCCATCCAATTTATTCAGTAATGTTGTTCTCTTTGCGTTTTCTTTTTCTATTTCAATTTGATTGGATATTTCTGCGATTTCCTCTAACTGCTCTTTTACAGATGTATTTTTCTCTAACGCTGCAAAATGCTTAGCATATGCTTTAGCAGCACGGCCTATATCATTTTCATATTCTCCACGTTCACTAAATGGTTCATAGGAATCAGCATGAATACTTTCTTTTAAACTGCTTAACCAACTATCTAAGTTTTCAAATTCAGTTTTTTCTATAATATTATTTCTTTCATCTATAATTCCATGAGCTTCTGCAATCATTATCAATTGGTTAACTACTCTTTGTAGCTCTACAATATCTTCCATTCTTTTTTCATCATTATCTGCCTTTTGTAGACTTTTACCTAGTGAACCTATTTCCATCAATTTATCTGCAATCGTTGTCTCTTTCTCCTTTGAAGTATATTCACCAGAAAGATTTTCGGCAGACCTCCCCACTTCGGTTGCGTAATCCTTTCCAATCGGAGTTCTTGTAGCCGCATCACTTAGCTTAAGGTTTAGTTCATATAAAAAACTTGCTAAATTTGAATTATTACCTTTTTGTTCTTCCCTTTTACTATTTGTTTTTTCTTCATTCTCCTCTTGATTGTTAATTAGAGCCAGTTGATTTTGCTGATTTTCCGTGTTTTCCATTTGCTTAAATACAAAACTACCAATAAAAAGAGCAAAACAAGCAATAGCAGCAATTGAGAGTACGGGTGCAAAAGAAAAACCTTTTTTTGAGTCTTTATGATAAATAACAGTTTGATACAATCTTTCCTTGTCAGCAATACTCATTTTCCCATGTTTCAGAACAGTACTATTCAAACTCCTTCTTAAAGACTTCAAATCTTCACTCATTCCCTTAACCCCTTTCTACATTCTTTTGAAGCATTTGTTTTCCTCGCCTTAACCTAGTTTTAATAGTATCAGCATTCAAATTTGTTAAAGTTTGTATTTCTTTAATTTTTAACTCTTCATAATAAAATAATATAATAATTTCTCGATACTTAGTCGGCAGGGTTAATACCTTTTGGGATAATTCTAAGTCATCAAATTTGTTTATTACTTGATCTTCAGTAGAAAGTTCCTCCGTTGTTTCAATCTTTTCTTTCATAAAATCTGTAGGAATAAACGATCGATACCATCTACTTTTCAAATAATCTTTACATTTATTTCGGGTAATCTTATAAAGCCATGTCTTATATGTACTATCCCCTCTGAAACCTTCCATTTTTTCATAACACTTTATAAATACGTCTTGTGTGATATCCTCTGCAGCTGACCAGTTTTTCACATATGTATAAGCTAACATTTTAATACTTTCTGCATAGAGATAAATAAGTTCTCTTAATATTTCCTCACGTCGCTTTGAATGGAATTCCTCTTTGCTTAATATCATTACGCAATAAAACATCTCCTTCTGGTTGATTTAACTATTGACGACTCAAAACAATAAAATGTTTCACTTTCTCCAGAATAGAAGGGAATCCATCGAGAAAATTATGAATTCCCTTCATGTTAATTAATAGTTGAAGCTTTAAAGAGTCTTTCTGACTGAACAGTCGTATTGGCGAACTGTAAAGTAAGATGATACGTACCTTACCCTAGCTTCCGTTTAAATTCTTTACTAGCAAAGAAGTACGCAAGGACCATAATGCCGACACACCAGGCTAGCGCTAGCCAAATATCATGGCCAACAGACTCTTCATATAAGAAAGCTCGAATCGTATTCACGATTGAAGTAACAGGTTGGTTTTCAGCAAACGCACGGACAATTTTAGGCATGGTCTCAGTGGGAACAAAAGCTGAACTGATAAACGGCAGAAAAATTAGCGGGTACGAGTATGCTGTTGCTCCTTCCATAGAACTTGCTTTCAATCCAGGAATAATCGCTAGCCATGTCAATGCTAGTGTAAACAATCCCAGGATTCCAGCTACGGCGAACCAATCCAAGATATTAGCGCTTGAACGGAATCCCATTAAGAGTGCAACCAGGATAACTATCACAACTGTTAACGCATTAGAGAAAATAGACGTAAACACGTGAGCCCACAATATCGAGGAGCGCTTAATCGGCATCGTAATGAAACGAGCCATCAGACCGCTTTTCACATCTGTAAAGAGCCGCAAAGATGTGTAGGCAACACCACTTGCTATAGCCATAAGCAAGATTCCCGGCAATAAATAATTAACATAATTGTCTGTTCCTGTCTGTATAGCTCCGCCAAACACATAGACAAACAACAACATCATCATTATTGGTGTAATTGCTACTGTAATAATTGTGTCAGGGCTGCGCATTATATTACGCATTAACCGCCCCAGTAACACCCCAGTATTATTTTTCATTTAAATACCCTCCTTTTTACCGATGATTGTGAGAAAGATTTCCTCCAATGACGGCTGCTTTTCGATATACTCCACTTTAGCTGGTGGAAACATCTCTTTTAATTCTGTAAGAGTACCTGTAGTGATGATTTTTCCACTATGCAAGATGGCGATACGATCCGCTAATTGTTCTGCTTCTTCTAGATACTGGGTCGTAAGCAATATAGTCGTACCGCTGCCAGCAAGTTCCTTGATAGTATCCCAGACTTCAAGCCGTGCTTCAGGGTCAAGCCCTGTCGTCGGTTCGTCTAAAAAAATAACAGCTGGTTTTCCAATTAAACTCATGGCGATGTCAAGCCGGCGTTTCATTCCGCCAGAATATTTATCTGCCCGAAGGTTGGCCGCTTCACGCAGACTGAATCTTGCAAGCAGATTGTCAGCAACTTCGGAAGGATTAGAAACTCTCCGCAACTTGGCAATTAATATTAGGTTTTCACGTCCAGTGAGCATGTCATCTAATGTGGCGAACTGTCCTGTTAAGCTGATACTCCGGCGAACATGTTCCGGCTGACCCCTGACGTCAAATTGGCAGATACTCACTTGCCCTTCATCAGATTTCAACTGGGTTGAGAGAATATTGACTATTGTCGTCTTACCCGCTCCATTTGAGCCAAGCAATGCAAAAACTTCCCCTTGCTTCACCTCAAAATCGACTGCTTTTAAAACTTCCTTCTCTTTAAATGATTTTTTTAATCCTTTTACAGAAATAACGGCATTGCTCATTCTTCTTCCTCCTTTTATAAGACAGCAGGATTTGTTCAACAATCACAAGCTGCTGCCTTTTAGACAATGCGAAGTATTTATCTGTTATTTTGTAGAGGCAACCAATTATACTCCGCTATTTAGTCTGACTGATAATCAGTGATACTTAGTACTGACGTAAAAATTTAACTGAATAACGAAGGTGGCAAATTTTGATTTCAACCAGCTATTCAGTCTGTATTATCGCTTGTAATTTTATTTTTTTCCTAATCGATCAATGATGCTCTTATTCAAATCTTCACGGTATTTAGCGACATAAGTTTTAGCATTAGCCACTAGTTCGTCAGCAAAGGAAGCAACATCTTCCCCAGTAATCTCTAGCACTTGCCTTCCTTCTGCGGAGCCTGCTTCGAATAAATCAATTAATTCATATTGCATATGAAGCATATCCATACCATTGCCCGCTGAGAATTTCCACATATAGTCTTGAATTTTCTTAAATACAAACTGGTAGTCCTCCGGAAGTGCCTCTACCCTTGCCATCATCATCTTGTATTCTTTTTTATCACCAATTAATTTTTTAAATAATTCCATCATGTTTATTCCTCCTTTTAATAAGCAGAACAATGCACACGTGATATCTTATCGTTAAGTTGTCTTTAACATATTAATTTTTGACGAAACAAAATCCCATCTTTTCCAAAACAATGTTAGTTCCTGACGGCCTGCTTCATTAAGTGAATAAAACTTGCGTGGTGGTCCCATATCCGATGGTTTCTTCTCGATATTCACTAGTTTCTTCTTTTCTAATCGCATTAGAATGGTGTAGACCGTTCCTTCGACGACTTCAGTAAATCCAAGGTCGTTCAGGCGGCGAGTAATTTCATAGCCATATGTTTCTTGACGGCTGATGATTTCCAACACGCATCCTTCTAACGAACCTTTCAGCATTTCCGTTAAATTTTCGATGCCCGGCACCTCCTCTATAATGTAAGACTTATATTCAGTATCACTTAGTACCTTAGCTAACCTATTTACTCAATAGCTTTGGCCATCTCGCTATTAAGTATTACTTATTACAAGTACATTGTATCACCGAGTAGCTAAGAGTGTCAATTGGATTTATTACATATTTTAAAAACCAGCTAATACCCATTTGCTTTCCCTGCCACCTTGAAGGTCTCTTTCAAGAAAACAATATTATCAACATTTTAAATACAAAAAAGAACATTAATCTATCTTAGATTAATGTTCCCGGAAAATACGCTCATTTACTTAGCATTATCGCAACTAATTAATACACATCTTTTTGGTATCTTTTAGTCTTTTGCAGTTCTTGCACTTTTTCTTCTGCTTCTTCTTGACTCATATTTCCTTCTTTTGAGAATATCTCTATCAAAGTGTTATGAACGTCTTTAGCCATATATTCCTTATCACCACAAACATAAAAATGCGCTCCACCTTGTAACCATTCATATAATTCCTTGCTAGATTCCAGCATTTTATTTTGGACATAAACTTTTTCATCTGTATCACGAGAGAAAGCTGTAGTTAATTTTGTAAGAACCCCATTTTCTTGGTGTTTTTCTAGCTCTTCTTTATAAAGGAAATCTGTTTGTGAATGTTGCGCCCCAAAGAACAGCCAAGTCCTTCCACTGCCTTTGTTAATAGAACGTTCTTGAATAAAGGAGCGAAAAGGAGCAATTCCCGTTCCTGGGCCAACCATAATGATATCTGTCTCATTTGACTCTGGCAGTCCGAAGTGTTTATTCGCCTGAATGTAGACAGGAAGTGTATCTCCTTCAGAAGTTCGTTCTGAACATTGAACAGAACAAACACCATTTCTGTCTCTGCCGTGAGATGTATATCGCACAGCACTGATTGTTAAATGAACTTCATCTGGGTGAGCCGATTGACTGCTAGAAATCGAATACAAGCGCGGCGGCATCTTTCTTAATAATGTCACAAACTCTTGAGCTTCAATTTGGCATGGTCCGAAATCTTGAATCATATCTAATAAATCCCGACCATACATATACTCTTTTAAAGCTGAAGCATTTTCTATAGCAACAAGACTATTTAAATTCTCATTATCAACCATTTTAGAAAAGTTCTGTAATACTTTCTTAGTTAATAAAGTAATTTCAAAGTATGTTGTTAAAGCATCCTTTAAAGGAAGCTGATCACCTGTTTTATTTATAACAATGTTTTGATTTCCATCCCACTTCATTTCTTGAAGCAGGGACTCTACCAATACTGAATCATTTTCCGGGTATATACCTAGAGCATCACCTGGATTATAAGTAATTCCTGATCCTTCTAAAGATAATTCCAGATGTCTTGTTTCCCTATTTGAACCTGTGCTATTTAGGTTAATATTCTTAAGAACTTTAGCTTGAAATGGGTTATTTCTGGTGAACGCTTGATTTGTTTGGCTTGCAGGTGTATTCATAATTTTTATCTCCTAAAATTTGATTATGCTTAAATTGAGGTTCTTTATGAAAAAACCACTTAATTAAGGTACCACTATAATTTTAATTATAATTTAGCTTTCAGAAGTTTTTCAACCAAAAAGTATAAATAGTTATTTATCTCTATCGTATTTGTAAATTTTTATACCATTTTGACTTTTAGCTTTTCTCTTTTATGTTAACCAAACACACCTAAACTCCATAATAACGCAATAAAAACTGCTGCTTGTTTCGCAACTGTAATAATTGAAGGAAAAATCGCTTGCACTTATTAATAGAAAAATTCTTTTTCCTATACATCCAACGCCCACATATAAAAAAAAACGCCCTACTCAAAAAGAGTAAGGCTGTTAACAGTGTTGTGCATAAAACTGTTATCACTTATTATGACCATTTCTTCCATACTTATACATATAAATAAACAAAAATTTTTTTCCCTTTCAACCAAAGATAATGTACATTTCCGTTAAGACTGTTCATTAATATACATATTCCAATCATTTAACAATTGTAAGAATGCTGTATAATTTTATACTAGTAATGAAAGATTAAAAACATTTGGGAAAGTGAGGAATTGCAATGGATTATACGAAACTTGGCAACACAGGATTAGATGTATCTAGACTTTGCCTTGGATGTATGGGTTTTGGTGTGAAGGAACGCTGGATGCATCCTTGGGTAATTGATGAAGAAAGCAGTCGTACGGTTATTAAAAGAGCGGTTGAGTCCGGCATTAATTTTTTTGATACTGCCAACGTCTACTCAGATGGTACGAGTGAAGAATTTCTCGGACGTGCTCTTAAAGATTTTTCTAATCGAGATGAAGTTGTGATTGCAACAAAGGTTTACTTCCCATTAGGCAAAGATTTAAACAGCAAAGGTCCAAACAGTAAAGGGCTATCCCGAAAACATATTATGAGTGAAATTGATAAAAGTCTTAAACGTCTTGGAACAGACTATATCGATTTGTACCAAATACATCGCTGGGATTACAACACACCGATTGAAGAGACGATGGAAGCTCTTCATGATTTAGTGAAGGCTGGTAAGGTAAGATACATAGGAGCATCAGCCATGTATGCATGGCAGTTTTTGAAAGCGAACCATACCGCTGAGAAGAACGGGTGGACGAAATTTATCTCTATGCAAAATCACCTTAACCTTATATACCGGGAAGAAGAACGAGAGATGCTTCCATTATGCAAAGAAGAAAAAATCGGCGTAATTCCATACAGCCCGTTAGCTTCAGGCAGATTAACACGTGATTGGTCAGAAGATACGCTCCGTTCTGAAACAGATGCAACGCAAAAGTCTAAATACGGTTCAACAGAGCATAACGACCGTTTAGTTGTGGAACGAGTTGCCGAGTTAGCAGAAAAACATGGTGCAGCTAGATCCCAAATAGCACTTGCATGGCTGCTTCAGAAAGAACCAGTAACAGCTCCTATTATAGGTGCTACGAAAATTTCTCATCTTGAAGATTCAGTCGGTGCGTTATCAGTGAAGTTAACCACTGAAGAAGTTGCATATTTGGAAGAGCCTTATGTTCCACATCCTGTGGTTGGTGCTTTAAATTCTAAGTAAAAAAGCCATATATAAGAAAACCCTAATTTCCTATAAGCAGGACATTAGGGTTTTTACTGTTAGTTTACTATGTGAAATCCTAGGTTATCTTACTAGCCCTGTCAAAAATTCAACTGTTTCTGGATCATAATGAGAGAAAAATAAACTCTTTTCCTGGTCAAGTTTTTCAATCTTGTTCATATCTTCTTGTGATAGAACAAAATCAAAGACTTCAAAGTTCTGAACCATTCTCTCTTTCGTTACCGTTTTCGGAATAACAACAACCTTACGCTGGATTAAGTAGCGCAGAGCCACTTGGGCCACAGATTTGTCATATTGCTCCCCGATTTCTTTTAACGTTTTATTATGAAAGAAGTCATTTTTCCCTTCTGCAAAAGGTCCCCAAGATTCAATTTGTGTTCCGTACTTTTCCATTATTTGTTGGGCCTGTTTTTGCTGGTTGAACACATGTGTTTCCACTTGGTTAACCATTGGTGTAATTTCACTAAACTGAGCAATATCAATCAAACGGTCTGGATAAAAATTACTTACGCCAATTGCTTTGATTTTCCCTGCTTTATAATACTCTTCCATTGCACGGTACGTACCATAATAATCATTAAATGGTTGATGAATTAACATGAGGTCAATATATTCTGTTTGCAGTAAACGCAAGGATTCATCCATTGATGCTTTAGCTTTTTCATAGCCAGCATTTGAAATCCATACCTTTGTAGTAATAAAGAACTCTTCACGAGGTATACCACTTTTACGTACTGCACTACCAACTGCTTCTTCATTCCCATAAGCTTGAGCAGTATCGATTGATCGATAGCCAACTGCTATTGCTTCGCCTACTACACGCTCACATTCTTCCAGGTCATTAATTTGATAAACTCCAAACCCTAAAATAGGCATCTTTATTCCATTTGATAAAGTTACAGTTTCCATCTAATATTCCTCCTAAAAGTTTACTGCCTTGCACTTCATAATCTTACTAGATTCGTGTTACTCTAAGTCAACACAGGAAGTTAAAAAATTACTTCTGGATAATTCACAGATGGTGCAAGGAATATCAGCAAAAAAAGTTTTAACCCTTTCATTATCCTTTATATAAAAAAAGAATAGGTACCACATTTCTATCAAATGATTACCTATTCCTCTCAAACAGTACGGTATACTTTAATTACTGGTTGCGATAGTCTTGACTGTATGGCTGAAAGGCTTAGAAAAAAGATTTTTATACTTCTTCCTTGGCAAAAGATATATATCTTTTTAAATAACTTGATGCATTGCCAATCTCTTTTTTATTTCTCTGCTATTCCTTTAGCGCAAAAAAAGCCAAATCCCCCATACTGGTGAATTTGGCTTTTTTTACTATATTATCAGTTTACCAACCGCGCTCTTGCATGCGAGCTTCCGGAGCAAGACTAGCAATTTCAATCCCTTTCATTGCTGTTCCTAGATTTTTAGAGATTTCAGCAATTAATTTATAATCTTGGTAGTGAGTAGTTGCTTCCACAATTGCTTTTGCAAATAGAGCAGGATTATCTGATTTAAAGATACCTGAGCCGACAAATACTCCGTCTGCTCCTAATTGCATCATTAATGCTGCATCTGCAGGTGTTGCAACACCTCCTGCTGCAAAGTTAACTACTGGCAGGCGCCCTAAGTTTTTAATTTCCAGTAAAAGCTCGTAGGGAGCACCTAGTAATTTTGCTTCTGTCATTAGCTCATCTTCATTCATATGAACTACTTTACGAACTTGTGCATTTACTTTTCGAATATGACGGACTGCTTCCACAATATTTCCTGTTCCTGGTTCGCCTTTTGTGCGGAGCATGGAAGCACCTTCTCCGATGCGTCTTGCTGCTTCGCCAAGGTCACGGCATCCACAAACAAATGGTACTGTATATTCATTTTTATTTAGGTGATATTCTTCATCTGCAGGAGTTAAAACTTCACTTTCATCGATATAATCAACGCCTAATGCTTCAAGCACTCTAGCTTCCACAATATGTCCAATACGTGCTTTAGCCATAACAGGGATAGATACTGCATTCATAACTTCTTCTACAATAGAAGGGTCAGCCATTCTCGCTACTCCACCTGCAGCACGAATATCAGAAGGAACTCTTTCAAGAGCCATTACTGCTACTGCTCCTGCCTCTTCAGCAATTTTCGCTTGCTCGGCGTTAATAACGTCCATGATAACGCCGCCCTTTTGCATTTCAGCCATTCCACGTTTTACTCGATTAGTACCAGTTTTCATTCATATTCCTCCTATAGATTTAGTATGTAATCAACCTTTATTTTTTCAAATGCGCATTGTAAACTAATTATAGTAATTAATCTGGAACTATTAAAAGAGCCAGATATTAAAATTCTTCAGGTACCAGTTTGATGGAGGTCAAAACCATGTTAGAAATAACTCCCATTTTAGATACTCAAAGTGATGCACCCGTATATATACAACTTTATCGTTTTCTTAAAAATGAAATACAATCAGAAAATATTCCTCCTCATAGTAA
This sequence comes from Niallia laureatilytica, assembly GCF_046613985.1. Lineage (NCBI taxonomy): Bacteria > Bacillati > Bacillota > Bacilli > Caryophanales > Bacillaceae > Niallia > Niallia laureatilytica. The sequence continues at coordinate 82,985 of NZ_JBKKHP010000011.1, forward strand.
ATTGCCTTCTCAAAGGAAATTAGCAGTGCATTTAAACTTAAGCAGAAACACTGTTAATGCTGCGTATCAGCAGCTCCTCGCTGAGGGTTATATCAGAAGCGAAGAAAGAAAAGGTTTATTTGTTGAGGATATAAAGCATGAGCTGTTTTTAGACAAAAACGCACATGCTATCCATGATGAAATCTTGAATAACAATTGCAGTCAACAAGAAGAGCAATCTTCAAGAATTCTATATGATTTTAAATATGGAGAAATAGATTTAAAGCATTTTCCATTTAAATTATGGAGTCAATTAACGATGAAAAGCATATTTGCTGAACAAGGAAAGCTGTTACTATATGGCGACCCACAAGGTGATCTAGATCTTCGTAAGCAAATAGCAAGATATCTGTATGAATCTCGCGGAGTTAAATGCTCAGAGCATCAAATTATCATAGGAGCTGGAACACAATATCTGTTAAGTATGTTATGTAAAATCATTGGCAGAGAATACACATATGGGATTGAAGAGCCTGGTTATAATAGAGTCCGTATTGTTTTACAGGAATATGGCAAAGCAGTGCATCCGATTCCCCTTGATAGTTATGGAGTTGATATAAAGAAATTAACAGCAAGCGAGGTCAGAGCTGTCTTTGTCACACCTGCACATCAATTCCCTCTTGGAATTGTTATGCCAATCCAAAGACGATTAGAATTAATTAAATGGGCGAAGGATTCAGATGGCTATATAATAGAGGACGATTACGATAGTGAATTTCGATATGAAGGCAAGCCTATTCCTGCCCTTCAAAGCTTAGACAGTTATGAAAAAGTTATCTATATGGGGACTTTTGCTAAATCGCTGATTCCATCTTTGGATTTTAGTTATATGGTTCTTCCAAGACATCTATTAGCTACGTACCATGAGAAGTATATTGGTTATAAACAAACCGTTTCCAGACAGCATCAATATACATTAAAACTCTTTATGGAAAGCGAGTATTGGTCAAGACATCTGAATAAAGTTAGAAATGTCTATAAGAAAAGACATAATGCATTGCTAACATCTCTTAAAGCGAACATGTACAATCAAGTCAGAATTATGGGTTCAGGTGCCGGATTACATATAGTAATAGAGCCGCGTAATGATATGTCAGAGCAAGAGCTAATTGACACAGCTAAAAAGAATGGCGTGTTGGTGTATCCTGTTTCCTCCTTCTATGAACAATTACCAGATCAAAAATATCCTCGAGTTCTGCTTGGTTTTGCTGGTATGGATGAGAGTAAGATTCAAGAAGGCGTAATATTGCTTTCAAAGGCATGGTTCTAAGCAGCAAAAAATTAATAATGCATTATTTCTCTCCATAAATAGGAAGATAACAAAAAAAGCTGCCTACCCAGGCAGCTTACCTAATTTATGTTATTTTCGTCTCACAAAAGTCAAGATAATAGCAAGAACAGAAACGATTATGGCAATGATTGATAACACTGTGCTTGTAGAGCTATGCTCATGATCATCTTCTGCACTTGCCGTATCTTCATCAGCAGAATCAGCATCATGTGTATGTCCATGGCTATCTGTAGTTGCATCAGACTTAGCAATTTGTGTTACAGAATGAGGAAGTTCTGCATCCGCATCTCCAGTCCATTCTACTATGCTTCCATCTGCATAATATTGAAAGGCATCCCAAACAACTTCTCCTGCATCAGACGGGTTTTGTGCTGTAAAGCTGAATCGCTTATACTCACCTGGCTGAATAGCTGATTGATCATTCTCTGCTTCCCAAGTCACAGTAGTTACCTTATCACTATCATTGGTTTCGGTTGTTACTTTCCAACCATCTACTGGTTCGTACATTTTAAAATCCACATTATCGGCTATCTTAAGTGTTACCTTCGTTGTCGCAATGTCCTTCTCAACAGGTATTTTTACTGTATATGTTTCCCAAGCCTCTGTTGCAGACTCTGAAGGATTAACAGTTACATGTGCACTTGCTGGAAGTGCAATAAGAAAAACGGCAGCAAACGCTGATAAAAACGCAAAAAGCTTCTTCTTCATATGTATACACAACTCCTCTTTTAAAATGTTCCCATTTATACACTGTATAAATCTTAGTAACTAACAATCATAATCATAACAAATCTAACTATATCTTAAAATGCTCCTTTCCCTAACTTTGTGACTTTTTTGTGAACATTTGTTATTATTAACATCATTTTAACATTATTTATCATATTATCTCTTGTCAAATAACCAGTAAATAAATTACCCTGTTTCTAGGTTGAATTATTAGAAAGAATGGTGGAAGAAACCAATGTTACCAATAGAACGACAAAAACAGCTATTATCATGGCTAACGGAAGAAGAAACATTAAAGGTATCTGATATCAGCAGAAAATTAAATGTATCGGAAATGACGGTATATCGTGATATTAAACAACTTATTGACCAACAGAAAATTGTAAAGACATCGAACGGCATTTCCCTGACTAAAGAAACCATTACGCCCTCCAATCATTGTTCCTATTGCTATAAAGGAATTAATACAAGATTATCTGTGCAGTTAATAAAAACAAATCACCAGGTAGAACAAACATGTTGTATTCATTGTGGATTGCTTAGATATCAAGAAACTCAAGCAGAAATATCTCAAATCATATGTCGTGATTTTCTTCATGATACAACACTGAGTGCTAAAACTGGCTTCTTTCTGATTAATCCAGACCTTCATTCAAATTGCTGTCAACCACAGCTTCTTACTTTTAACTCAATGGATGAAGCCATTAAGTTTCAAACAGGATTTGGAGGAGACATCTATAACTTTGAGCAAGTATTTACAGCTTTGAACTCACACATGCAAAGCTCGAATTGCTGTCACCCAAAATAGGAGGAAAAGAATGGAGTCAATGAAAGCAGAGAAATCCGTGCAAAAGGGAAAAAACGAAACAAACAAAAGCCTCTTTATATAAAGCCGTATGGAGATGGCATTTTTATGCTGGGATAATCTTTGCACCGTTTCTCCTTATTCTTTCTGTCACTGGATCTATATATTTATTTAAACCACAGATTGAGCAAGTTTTATATAAAGATTATTACGAGGTTACGAAGCAAGAAGACAGAATGACCCCGTCAGAGCAAATTAACATCGTGAAAAGTGAATATCCCGGTGCAAATATAACAAGCTATCTGCCTGGGGATAGTGAAACACGTTCAAGTGAAGTGAATATAAACTACCAAGACGAGTCTTTAACACTATTTGTTAATCCTTATACAGGCAAAATTCTCGGTGAGTTGAATAGTGAAGACAGAATTATGGATAGGATAGAAGAATTTCATGGTGAATTAATGGCTGGCACTTTAGGTGATAGAATAGTAGAACTAGCTGCTTGTTGGGCAATTGTATTAATTGTCACTGGAATATATTTATGGTTTCCGCAACAAAAGAAAACAGGCTTTGCTGGAGTACTATTCCCGCGACTGCATAAAGGAAAGAAAATTTTCAGAAGAGATATACATGCCGTGCCTGCGTTTTGGATAACAGGCGGATTGTTATTTTTAATCTTAACAGGATTACCTTGGTCAGGGTTCTGGGGTACTTATTTCCAATCTTTAGTTACTAATACAGGAGATGGCTATCCTCCATCAGTTTGGGTAGGAAGTGCTCCAACATCATCAGTACAAACAAAAGATATTGCCGAAGTCCCTTGGGCTGCTGAAACGTTAGATGTGCCAAAATCAGACATACAAGGTTATACCCCTCTTTCTATTGATGATGTGGTCGATATTGCCAATCGAGAAGGAATGCACCCTAGCTATTCTGTTATTTTCCCTACAACCCAAGAAGGTGTTTACACATTTTCTGCCTTTCCGCCAAAAGCAAAAGATGAAGCGACCATTCATATTGACCAATATACCGGGGCGGTGTTAGCTGATTACCGTTATGATCATTACGGACCATTGGGTAAGTTGATTGCTATCGGTATTACCTTGCATAAAGGCACAGAATTTGGTTTGATTAACCAATTAATCAGCCTTCTAATATGTCTTGGTACCATTCTTGTAGCTATTACCGGTGTTTATATGTGGTGGAAACGTAAACCTAAACAAGAATTAGGAGCACCAAAGGCTCCAAGTATTAAAAAAATGAGATACCTTCTTTTCATACTGATTATATTAGGCATTGTGTTCCCTTTAGTGGGATTATCCCTTATTATTGTATGGGTTGTTGACTTATTGATTATCCAAAGAATTCCGGCCGTGAAAAAGGTATTAAATGCTTAATAAGATAATGAAAAGGTGGCTTATTCGTGAAGAAGTTTAGAAATAGCTTGGTAGTTGCTTTAACTTTACTCTTATTAAGTGCATGTTCACTTAAGGAAGATGCAGCTGCTTTATATAAAAAAGAAACACCCCTTGAAGCTCAATTAGAAATCCCCTCTTCTTTAAAAGCAAAAGAACCAGCTACCATTAAGGTGACACTTACTCAAAATGGTGAAAAAGTAGAACACGCAGACTATGTCCATTATGAGGTATGGAAGCAAGATGGCACTATCCAGAAAAATATGAGAGATGCTAAGAATGAAGGGAATGGAGTTTATAGTATAACGGTAAAAATCGACAGTGATGGTCTTTATTTTGTAAAGCTACATGCTAGTAATAACGATTCAATCATTATGCCGCAAAAGCAATTTATTGTCGGAGAGCTTTCGGACAGTGAACTAGAGTATTTACAAAAGGATGTCAAAGTACAAGAAGAAAGTCAGGAGCACCATCATTAATAGTAGACTTTGAAAAAGAGCGGAAAAGCTCTTTTTTTGTGCCAAAAAAGCCAGCTTATGTATGGACAAATTCTTTAGCATACAAACTCTTATGCTTTCTTCTTTAGCCATGTTCCTTCAGCTAATTTTTCATCAATAAAATCTAATACAGTCTGCAATTGAGCCATCTGTTGTTTTATTTTTTCTTTATGCTCGAGCATACCTGTTACCATTTCAGGAATCATTTTACTTGATTCCGTTATATCAAGATATAATTTTATCTCTTCTAAACTAAGATTTACTTTTTTCATACAGATGACCATTTGCAACCGTTCAATATCGGATGGTGAAAATGCACGATGTCCATTTGGTAGTCGTTTAATCTTAGGAAGCAAGCCTGCTTTTTCATAATATCTAATTGTATCAATGGTTAACCCAGTCAGTTTGCTTGCCTGCTTGATTGTATACACGACAATCGCCTCCTTCTTTTAGATGTAATTATAAAACATGAAGTCAACTCCAGGTCAAGCTATAATCTTTACTCTTGACCTGAAGTTAGCTCCATGTTTTATACTACAGTCATTCATTAATAGGAGGTTAAAAAAATGGTACAAACACAAAAAAGAACAGCTCTTGTTACTGGAGCAAACAGCGGAATAGGCTTGGAGCTGACGAAGAAATTAGTCGAGAATGGCTGGGAGGTAGCTGCTTTAATACGCTCTGAATTTCCAGAGGAAGAGCTGGAGCTCCAACAAAAAATCCGTCAACAGGATATCCGAATTTATACTGCCGATTTATCTGATTTTACGAAACTAAAATCTGCTTTAAGGCAAATAAAGGAGAACGAACCGAAGCTGGATGCTCTCTTCAATAATGCAGGAGGCAGTTTCCCAAATCTCCTCTTTTCTCCGCAAGGACGAGAATTGCATTATGAACTCCAGACAGTCGTTCCCTTCATTATCACGATGGAACTGCTTGACCTTTTGAAAAAGGGATCACCGGGTATCGTTATCCAGACTAGTTCAGAGGCATTTAAATTTAAAAGATCTTTCGTCCCGGAGGAATTGGCAAACCCGCCTAAATTTCAGAAGCTGATTGGTCCTTATGCAACGACTAAGCTGGCAATTACGTTGTGGACATATGCATTGGCACCAGAGCTGAAGCGAGAAGGCGTGACAATTATCAGCGTTGATCCGGGCAATAACAATACAATGCGTAAAGGCAGAAATGGCGGCTTGCCACTGATTATACAGCCGTTCATTCATTTGTTTGGTCCCCATCCTAGTATAGGAGCCAGCCATTTGTTTTCTGGGTTAAACAGATCCCCGGAAGAAGCTGGATTGTATATATCTAAAGGAAAGCCTGCTTCGTTCAAATTCAAACAGCACGGATCTCAAGTTTTACGACAAGTACAATCTGTATACGAAAAAGAATATTTGCCTCTATGAGTGAGTACTGCAGGCAGTCGAGACTTTCTAAGACAGCCTTTTAATTATCTATTATCGGCAATGTTAACTTACAAAAAAAACAGGTACGAATATAAAGCTTCGCACCTGTTTACATAATATTTTTATTAATTACTACTTCTTTTCTCTATTTTGAAAAAGTTTATTTTATGTTTCATTTCAGTGGTCATCTCACCTAAGCTTACAGCTGATGCACTGACCTCTTCAATTGAAGCAGACATCTCCTGAGCTGATGCTGAAATTTCCTCAGCTGATGCAGCTACATCTTCTGCAATCGTTCCAGTCTGATCCAATTCCTTCATTATTGTACTCTTATCATTCTGAATTTTGATGGACGATTCTTTAATTTCTTTTATTTTAGGAGATACTTCCTCTACTGCATGGATAATTCCTTCAAAAGAGTGAATAGTTGTATCTAACTGTTCTCTTTGTAATTGAAGTTCTTTGTTTACATCTTCTGCTGATTCAACCATTTGTGTAGTATCTTTAGACACACCATTAATAATAGAATCAATTTTTTCAGAAGACTCTCTGCTTTTTTCTGCCAAGTTTCTTATTTCATTCGCAACTACCGCAAAGCCTTTTCCAGAATCACCAACTCTAGCTGCTTCAATCGCCGCATTTAAAGCTAAAAGGTTCGTTTGCTCAGAAATGGAATTAATTATTTCTGTCATCTCGTTTACATTGCGGATGTTTAGTTCTACTGATTTCACTCGTTCTATCAATTCTTTAAACGTTTCATTCAGTGAGCCGAAAGCCTTAATCATCATATTCATTTCTTGACTGCTTTCATTAGCCATCATTAGTATGGAATTAGTGCTAGAATCAACATCATTAATGGATTGCGCCATAGAATCCAAGCTTGTTCCAAATTCATTCAGCCCTGAATTTACACTTTTTAGTCTCTGATGTTGCTCTGTTGCTCCTTCAGCTACAGTCGTTATAGCTGTCGCAACATTTTCTGAAGTGGCAGACATTTGCTGAGAAAAAGAAGACAGATTTTGAGCATGATCATCAATACTTAATGCATTAGCTTGAAAATTATTAATAACATCTGTTAAGTTATTCTGCATGTTGCAAAGAGATCTTCCAATATCGCCCAACTCATCTTTTCTAGCTAAATCTTTCTCTTCAAATTTGTTCACTAACCCACCATCAGCGACAACTTCTGCTATTTTGCTATATTTCCTAGCTGTTCTACCCATACGGTTTGAAAAAACAACTATCGCTAAAGTTACCAGCACGATGGAGACAAAACTAGATATAACGAATATTTTTAGCAAGTCATTTAAGCTGTTAAAGAGATGTGTTTCACTTACACTGATCCCTATCTTCCAGTTTGTATTAGGAATAGTCGAGAAGTAGAAATAGTACTTTTCATTATCAGCTGTATATTCTGTTTTGCCAGTTTCGTTCGCTAACATGTACTTAGAAGCAGCTGCAAGAGAATCATTTTGATCATCCAATATGCTTTCCTTTGTTAACCGCTTCTCATCTACACCACCGAGAAGTACCCCATCACTCTGTACCAATAAGGCCTTTCCTTCATAATCAATTTCTGCTTCTGTAATTAATTTTTGAATACTGCTAATATCCACATCTACTGTAACTACACCCATTAAGTTACCGTTTTGATTGTTAAATGGATATGCAGTTGTAACCATCGAAACATTAGTAGCAGGGTCAGTATATGCTGTCGTCCAGCCACCATCTGTTTGAGAACCAACTTTATACCACTCTGTCGACCAAATATCAACGTCTCCAGTAGTATATGAATCATCAAGGATAATCTTATCTCCATCCTTGTATGCATATGGTGCATATTTCTGCTTGCCTTTAACGGCATTCGGTTCAAACCAAACACACATACCAAATGATTCACTATACATAGGAACATAATTTTTCAACAAATCATCATAATCCTTTTCCTTTAATAAATCTGAATTTACTTCAACTGTTTTGGCAAGACTTTGCGCTAAACCATTCTCTTTTTCCAAAATAATGTTAATACCTTGAGCAGTTTCCTCAAGCTTTGTATTCATTGCATAGTCCAACTGTCGCTTAATAATTTGTTTGGAAAATGTATATCCAATGGACGAAATAACGACTAGCGCAACGATAATAATAGGAACAACAAACGAAATCAATGATGTTGCAATACTCTTCTTACGATGTTTGATTCTCATAATCTCTCCTGTTTACTTTAATTTTAGAGTGCTATATTGATACTATCGTCAAGGGATAAAGAATAATGAATACATTAACGAAAAAACCGCAATTTTCGACATATGTTTTTTTTGAGAGTATTACGTATCATAAGAGGTAAAAAAAGCAGGATTGTCGAAAGTAGTCGTTTTATGTATTATGATACCAGTAGTTATTTTTACACATTGGAGGAAAAAATGGGGAAGCTATATACCTTTGAGTTGGATGAAGAAAAAAGCACGTTATTTGTAAAAGTCGGCGGTTTCTTTAAAGAAGAAGATGCAAAAATATATTTAAGCGAGTTTCAAACCATCGTTAATACGATTAACCCTTCAAGGTATAAACTAATTATTGATGGACGCGGTCAAGAAAAAGTGGCTGGTCATGTGGTGGAAGATATCACATTCGTTTTAAAATTATATGCGATGGCTAATTTTAAAAAGATAATCATTATTAATCCTTCCACTCCAGCTTCAAGAATGCAGGTTGAAAATTGTGTAAAAGAAATTAACTTTCCTGGAATTTTTGTAGATTCTATTGATGAAGCGTACAGTATATAAGGTTAACGTTCATTGTTAATTGTAACGGGGTCAGTTACTGACCCCTATTTACATCCAAATTAAAAAAGCCGAAAATATGCAAAAATAAACTTGCATTTTTCCAGCTCCTTTTCATTTCATCCTCTATAAACACTTTCGCATGTTCCAGCCGCTGGTTCATAAAAACAATGTTCTTTAAATTGCCCCGTAAAAGGTTGGTTATACCAGGTTGGGGGACATGCACCACTTGGATTAAAGTACCATAAAGCAAATTTCGCTGGATGATCTCTCCAAAACTTCACCGTTTGCAGTGCTAATCTTCTTTCAGACTCTCTTGCTCTTTGATAAAACACATTGCCCTTTTGAACAGCTTCAAAAGAGTAATTTCCTCCTTGAACTTGAAAAATGACTTGTTGAACATTTCTTAAATCTTTAAAGTCTGTACAGTTGGCGACAACACGGTTTACAATGACATTTCCAACATAGAGCATGCCTTGATTTCCTTCACCCTCAGCTTCAGCTCTCATCATTCTTGCCATTAAGTCAATGTCTGAATCTCTGTACGCTATTCTGGCCATTTTTCCACCTCCAAAATATTGTATGAAAAAAAAGCCAGCTTATATGACATTGTTAATGAAATATTAACAGATAAATTTATTACTTCTTATACATTCTTAGAAATATAACATTATTATCCTATAATGATACGCTCTTTTGGATAGTGATACGGATGTTTAACTGATTTGCCTCCCATAGCGAATAGGAAGGTAAACATTCCGATCTTCCCGATAAACATTAATAGCATGATTACACACTTACCAGCAGCACTCAAATCTGGAGTAATTCCAAGCGAAAGGCCTACAGTGCCAAAAGCAGAGGAAACTTCGAATAAAATTTCCATTAAGGAAAACCTTGATTCGATGCATGTAAGAATGACAACTGCTACACTGCAAAGTATCATAGCTGTAGTGAATACAATGAACGACTTAATGATATCTTCCTCATCAATCTCTCTTTTAAATATTTTTATTGTTCTATTTTCGTTTGCATAATTGTATATCGTTAGCAGCATCACAGCTAACGTTGTGGTCCTTATCCCCCCGCCAGCACTGCTTGGAGATGCTCCTATAAACATAAATATACTCATTAACAAAATGGTAGGTAGCGATAGTTCGTTCACATTGCTGATCGCCATTCCGCCAGTTCTTGAAGATATGGAATAAAACAAAGCATGGAAAAAGGATTGATGCCAATTCTTATCTGCAAAGAAATGATTGTACTCAAACAAGTAGATGATAAAAAATCCAACAACAATCAGTATGAAAAAAGTTGCTGTTGTAATTTTTGTGAACAACGAGAATTGGAATGTGCTCTTCCCCTTATGTCTGACCCACTGACTTACCTCCATTAACACAGGAAATCCAAGGGATCCGATAATAAAAAGGACAATATTAAAGGTTAGCACAAAATAATCATCTGCGAATGGAATTAGTGACTTTCCAGTAATATCAAAACCAGCATTGGTTGTAGCAGCAACAGAAGCGAAGAAACCTTGCAAATAAGCCTCTTGCCATGTAGGGAAATACTTCAGAAAATATGTACCGATGGCAATAGCCCCTAATAGCTCAACCGTGACAAAGAAAAAGAAAATCAATCGTATAAGCCGAACGATTCCGGAAAAAGTCGGGCTGTTCTGTTCTGTAGTCATGAGTATTCTTGCTCTTAATCCGATCTTTTTTCCAGATACAAGCCATAGTATTGTACCGAATGCCATGACTCCAATACCACCAAACTGGAGGATGACCGAAAATATAAACGTACCGGGAACACTAAGCAGCTGGCTCACATCTACCGTAGCTAATCCTGTAACTGTTACCGCACTTATTGAAATGAAGAGCGCATCAATTAGTGCGAGCTCTGTATCCTGCTTTTGAGTTATAGGCAGCAGCAACAAAATGGTTGAAATCATCACAGCTACTATGTAATAAAAAACAATTATTTGAGCAGCAGATAGTCGTTTTGTTAAAATCTTTATTTTACTTTTCATTTTTCTCCAACTTCTTTATATTTTCTGACGAACTTATATACTTACATTTATTTTGTCCTTTATATTGGATAATAAACTGAAATACCACGTAAGCAATATAAAGAAAAAGTTAGTTGCTAATATTCCATACTCCCTTACCAACTGCAGCTCTGAAAAAGAAGTTTTTCTAATCGTGTTACAAGGGCTTTCTAAAGGATTTCCCTCTTAGCAGGAACAACGGATAATTTTCCATTAACAGTTAAAAATATATATATGACAACATGTACAAGGAGTTCCTTATGAAAAGCAATCATGTTTTTGACGATTTTGCTAAAAAACAACAACTGCTAGAAGATGAAAAATTACAAATGTGGTTTGATCATTCCCTTTTTACATTCCAATGGTGGTTCGGTGCTTTATTGCTTATCATTTTAATCGTAATATTTATTATATTTAGGAAGAGAAATAGCACAGACCGCCTACTTTACGTAGGAACTTTTACTGCCTTGCTATCCTCCTTACTTGATCTAGTTGGCAATTCTCTAGGTTTTTTTCATTATCATTATGAAGTCATACCATTTACAGATAATTATTTTCCTTGGAGTATTTCCATAATACCAGTTTCAATCATGTTCTTATTGCAAGTAAAACCTAATACAAGTCCCTATATTAAAGCACTTGCATTATCAATAATAGTATCTTTTGTCATCCTGCCATTTCTTAAGTTCATTTGGGATATATCACCCTGTTCATTGGAAAATGTATTATTCGGCTCCCGTAATATTTATTATTTATTTAATTGCTGATTATTTATCTAAAAAGGATAGATTTACGAAGTTGAATGAAGAGTAAAGGGAGTATGAACCTGAACATATAAGAAAAAGTCTGCCAATTCCAACATGGCAGACTTTATTCATTATATATAATTTACACTTCTGATTTTAAATTACTTTCGTGTTTAGAATTTTGATTAAATTCTTGCTCGAGGTTATCAAAATACTTTAACTTAACCTCTATTTTGTCAAAGGCTTTATCTAGTTGCCTTTGTTTTTCTTTTAGAACTGCAAATTGTTTTAATAATATAGACCGTCTTGAATCAAAATTATTTTCTCCATTTACTGTTAGGGTAATAATTTCTCTTAAATCACTTACTGGCATTCCAGTTACTTTTAAACAAACAATAAAATCTAACCATCCAAGGTCTTCTTCTCGAAAAACACGATAACCATTTTTATCTCTTTTTACGAATGGTAATAACCCTTCTTTTTCGTAAAAACGTATAGTATGAGTAGGTAATTTCATCTTTTTTGATACTTCTTTAATCGTATACTCTGCCATAATGAAACCTCACTTATGAGTGTTATATTCTGCTTCTGTAAACAGTATAAACTTTAAAGTAAACTTTAACGCAACCTAAAAAACCATATCTAGTAGTCATCATACATTAGATTTTTAGTAGTTTTTTTCTAATTGTAAGTCTTTTATCTACCAAATAACTAATATATGCAAGTATTAGACCTACAAATGATTGAAGAGCACCAATATAGAAAATATAAGCTAAACTAAATGAATCTATAATGATTCCCCCAAAGAAGGAAGCAAAAGAGATACTAATATTAAAAGCTGTATTAGTTAAAGTGGAAGCAAGGTTTGGAGCATCTGCTGCTAGAAGTACTAGCCGGGACTGGATAGTAGGTAGAAGCGCATATGCAATTAACCCCCAAATAAATGTGATAGGAATAACTAATACTTTATTTGAACTAACAACCCCATATAAAATCATTACTAATATAAGTAAAACGATATTTATATTAAGCCAAGGCATTAGCCTCCAATCTGACAGTTTTCCACCAATAATACTCCCAACAGTTGAACCTACTCCAAATATTAACAGTATCCATGAGATACTACTAGATTCAAAGTGAGTTAAGTTTGTTAAAATGGGTGTAATGTAAGTGAACGCTAAATACATTCCTCCAAATCCGAAAAAAGTAATGAACAATGCCAGAATTATTTGTGGATTGATTGAAGCAAGAATTTCTTTTTTTACATTAAATTCTGCTCGATCTTTACTGGAAGGTACAAACATTATAATTCCGAGAAATGAAATGATTCCTAGAATTGTAATAACCGCAAAGCTATATCTCCAGCTTAATTGTTGACCGATAAACGTCCCTATTGGAACTCCTAAAACGTTTGAACTTAAAAGGCCTGCAAAAATAAAACTAACTGCACGTCCGGATCGTTCTTTTGAAACTAAATTAGTTGCTAATAGTGCACAAGCACCCATATAGGTTCCATGTGTAAGCGAAGCGATGATACGAAATAAAATTAAAGATTCATAATTAGGCGCAAATGTCGAGCCAAGGTTTCCAATCATAGAAAAAAGAATCAATAAGAGAATTAATTTCTTTCGAGGCATTTTTAATGTAAGCAAGGTCATAATTGGACCACCTATAGCAACTCCTAGGGCATAAACAGAAACAAAGTGCCCCGCTTTAGAGATGGGTATATTTAAGTCCTGTGCAACATCAGGCAAAATACCCATTAACACAAATTCAGTCATACCAATAGCAAATGCTCCTATTGCTAAGATAAATATAGAAATTGGATAATTTCTCATTTGTATCAAGCCTACTTTCCAAAATATTTAAAGCACTTGGAAAGTAATTATACAGTTTGAAGTTTACTTTAAAGCAAGTACATGGTCGTTGCTTGTAAGAAAGAAGCAGCTATTTTATATAAGGGATGACTAACGATTGTTAATTCTTACACCTATAAGATAAATGTTAGTTAGAAACATTTAATTCAATTAAGTTAGAAGCCTTTAAAACATTATTAGACATAAAAAAACCCTTCCTTAAATGAAGGGACATAACAATTATGAAATAAACTCAGAATAAAAGAAAAATAGTTCCTATTGTGATAATAAAACATCCGAATATGGTATTCTTCGTCGGCTTCTCTTTTAATATAATGATACTTAAAATCATCGTGATCACCACACTAAATTTATCTATTGGTGTGACTATAGACACTTTCCCGATGGAAATAGCTGCAAAAAAACATAACCATGACAGCCCTGTTGCCATACCAGATAAGATTAAGAATATATAGCTTTTTCTAGTTATGGTTTTCATTTGAGTATGTGTACGTTGAAAGAATACAATCCCCCAAGCAAAAATAATAATTACGATGGTACGTATGAAAGTAGCTGTATTTGAATCTACATCTTCTATACCAATCTTCGCGAGAATCGCTGTTAGTGCGGCAAAGATTGCTGATAGGAAAGATAATAATATGTATGAGTTGGAATAGGACGTATTTGAATTTTTTTTGAGTCTTCCTATTAATATAAATGTACCTATTGTAATCAGAGTATTACCGATAACAACCATTGTTGTAACAGGCTCACCTAAAATAATAAATGAAAGGAGTATTGTCATTACTACACTAGATTTATCTATAGGCACTACTTTTGAAACATCCCCTATTTGTATTGCTTTAAAATAACAAAGCCATGATAGTCCAGTTGTTATTCCAGATAGTACAATAAAGATAAAGTCCTTCCAATTAATTAGAAAAATATTATCTAAGTTATTATTAACCACAACCATTAAGAAAGACATGATTAATACAACAATAGTTCTAATCGCTGTAGCCAAATTAGAATTTACATTTTTTATTCCTATTTTTGCTAGAATCCCCGTTAATGCAGCAAATACTGCTGCTAATAATGCCAATATAATACTCATGCTATCATCTCTTTATCTATTTATTTGGAACAATGGATACTCATTGATATTAATCGGTAAACCTACATCTTGTATCGTACATTTTTATAGATATATGTGCAAATTTAAGAAAAGAACAAAACTAACAATAACAACAACCAAAGGCCTTTTCTAACAATCCCTTTCCGTTTTTTATTTAACTAACATTCTCGTTTGGCTCAACAGAGGTTAAATAAAAAAGAGCATTAATCCTATTAGATTAATGCTGCCATTTTTAGAAAAAGTAATCCAGATAGTAACCAATTAATCAACAACTTCTATAGTGAATTTATATGCGGTTTCGATCGGAAAATAATTATCTTCATTTTTTCTATTTTCTGGATTAGGTATTATAAAGGCAACAAATTCATATAACCCTGCTTTATCTGGTGCAGTGATATAATATGTCCCATATTCTGGATTTATGGAATTTTTATCTAATAATAAATAGGAGTGACCATTCATTTTAATTTGTTTCCAATCCAGCATAGATAAAATCAAATAATTTTCTACTTCCTCAGGTATAGATTGAGTTAAATTTGCAAAATATGCTAGTTCTATTCTCTCTTCTTTTTTTACCTTTATTGAATATGGTGGGAATAAAGCTTCGTCCATATTTCCAATATTATTATTAATTACTAACCCTTCAAAAGATATATCATCAAGTGTTTTACTTATTGTCGAATCTTGATTTTTTAAAGATATTGTTCCATTATCTTCATAAAAAATTTCATAATCTAAAGTCATCCCGAAAAAATTTGTCATTAATTTTTGGATTTTAGTATGTTCATTTGGAGAAGCATATATACCAACTGTAAGTTTATGTGATTTATTATCTTTTAATATATCTCCATTTAACTCAAAGGGTAATGTAATGGTATTTCCGGCCTCTAATTCAAATATATATGATGAATCAAACTTATTTTCATCCAAAGGTTTAAATTTAATTTCTTCATAATCATAGAAAATTTTAAGGATAAATTGTTCGTCTCTTAAGTTATTTGAAAACGAAACTTCTAAAATATCTTGTGGTGTATCCATTGAAATTCTTCCATTAACATTATCTATACTTTGATTGGCATTACTGTTCATAGGAATATCAACACCAAGAGAATAACCTTTCCCTAAATCTAAAACGTCTTGCGGTGTATCAGAAATCATTTCAGAAGATTGCTCAGTGGGCTTTATACTTTGTTTATTAATATAATAAGAAGAAAAGAAGAAAATAGTAATTACTAGCAAACAAAAAACTATTTTCTTCCCTTTTGAAAATTTCTCCATCATTTTAACGACTAGCTCAATAAGTTAAACTAGTATTAGCAGTAGAAAACCAGCTTGAAGAACTAGTAATTTTCATTTGATGATATCCAGTAAATTTTGCTTTAGTAGTATTAGCTATTAGTTGCCCACTATTTGCTATAGAAGTATTGTTTAACGTTTTCCATCCAGATGAAGAAGTACTAGTTCCATTATTATTACTATCTACTTTTGCTCTAATTGAATACACATTTTGACTTGTACTAGTTTTTGCTGTTGCACGAGGCTTTAAAAGAGGTGGCTTGGAACCTGTTAAGTTTCCTTTAATTGTTACTGTGGCTCTACTTACATTATCACTAAAAATAACTGTAGATTCATCACTTAATACAATATCTTTTTCTATTATTCTTGATTCAGCTGTCACTTCTGGTTCAGCTGCATGTCCTACAACTGGTAAAAATCCGCCCGTTAGAATACCTGCCGATAAAGCAACCGCACCAAATTTATTCAACAGATTTCTTTTTTTATTCATTGTTTTCCTCTCCTTTATAACGTATTAGTTCTTTCTGCATGATACAAATGGTGAATAATTAAAGCTATCGTTTTACTATTTCTCTTAAGATATAGTTAATTAATTGCTTGAACCATTTATCGCAGTAAAATCACATTCCCCCTTCACCAATCTCAATAAGTACTAAGGTACTTCATGAACACACATTGCTTATACCAATTAAAGGAACATTACTCAGCAACTAACGAAGGGATAGTTCTAACCCTTTATTAATGAAGTAATACTTATAACATTTTGAATTAATTTTGATCCATTTGTTTATTTTCCTTAGTTTCCTTATTAAAAGCTGTGTTCAATTCCTATTCCTTTTAATTGGTATATTCTCAAAATACTATCGAAATAATGGAGGTTCAATATTTTGTTTATAAAGTAGTATCTTATGTATATTATGGTTTAAAGCATAGTACTCTCTATGGGGTAATAGAAATTACTTAACATAAATAGGATTATAATAAAAAAA
This sequence comes from Niallia laureatilytica, assembly GCF_046613985.1. Classification (NCBI taxonomy): domain Bacteria; kingdom Bacillati; phylum Bacillota; class Bacilli; order Caryophanales; family Bacillaceae; genus Niallia; species Niallia laureatilytica. The sequence goes on from NZ_JBKKHP010000011.1 coordinate 100,019, forward strand.
AGGCATAGCTCGGTACATTACCGGTTCCATGCCTACACATTACTTAATACACTTTTAAAACCAACATTATTTCCAAGCATAATATAGTATATACAGTGTTAATCCTTTAAAATTTCACATATCTACTCTTTGTTTTTTCATTTTCATTCATATACTCCAAAAAAATTAATCTTGTTTATATTTATCATTCTCTTCAATAAAGCAGTTAATTATTAGAAAAAATTCATTCCATTCATATTTCAATGTTTCTAGTTTATTAATCCCATCCTTTGTAATACTATAATATTTTCTAAATGGCCCTTCTTTAGACTCCTTATTATATGTGGTTAGGTTTTTTTCTCTAACTAATCTTCTTAATATCGGATAAACAGTACCTTCAGAAATGATTATTTTAGTAGATATTTTTTTTACTAGTGAATACCCGTATTCATCCTCTTTATCTATTATTAACAAGACTATTAAATCAAGTACACCTTTTTTAAACTGAGCGTTCATTATTTATCACCAGCATCTGTTGTTTAATTTAACGCTAATAAGCATTAAAGGGTACTGTATATACTACTTTTTAGAAATACTTTTCTACCTCTATATATTTATAAGAAAGTAAAATTAGATTCCTTTTAGAAATTATATTTTAAAAATTGTCATAGCCATCCCTTCTCTCTTTTTAGTTATTTTTACTAGCATAATTATCTAATATAGCGTAATAATTAGATATAGTATTTTTATATCAAGGAAACTATTCAAATTTTGCTTTCTACTTCCAATGGGCGTAAAGTTTTAACTTCTTAATCAGTATGTTTCATTACTTCTCTCCATCTTATTTATTAAAAAAACAGCATCCAAAGGATGCTGTTGAACATTGTCATTTTTAATTATCAGAACCTTGGTATTGGGTCTGATGCCGTTAGCCTTCCCAACTTTGCTTATTACCTATCTTAGATATGTTGCCTTTATTTATATTTCCTATCATTTTTCAATCTTCCACGAATATCTAAGATTAATACTATAAGATAAAGCAACCCAAAAACTTATCTAAAATTATTAAAAAAACACTGTTGAGAATAGAAGAATCTTCGTCCTTGAAAAGCGATATTACGGAAAGTGTAACAACAACTACAAAAACAATTTGCAAAATATTAAAAATTTTGTATATTTACTGCTGTTATTTTTATATCGCTCAATTAGCGATTGTCTTTTTGACCATAAACTGGTCATTATTGATTCACAGCTCCTTTGAATATCCAGTTCTTAATAGTATATTTCTTTCCATGCTTAATACTGAATGCTTTAAAGGCATTTGTAACTACCTTAACCATACTCGTTGTAACACCAACATAATTAGAAAACCACATATATTATAAAACCGCGACCATATTACCTGTAACCTTAAGTTCTGAATTGTAGTTAGCGACACTTTAGAAAGATATATTTCCACTTACTAAAGTAAGGATTCTAAATTATTTAGACTGTTTGATTTCGGGATTATTATCACCTCTTTATGCGTTTACTTGAACAGTTACTTAATAAGTCACGTGGTTGTTCAATAAAAAGGTAACATAATTTTCTAACTCATTTTTTGAACATTCTGTTAACCAGCTAAAAAGTTCGATATTACTATCTATTAATTGATGTAAATTAACCAAAATCCATGACAACTTTGTGTAATAAGAGGTGTGGTAATCGCTCTTTCTTTACAAGCATGCCGAAAAGAGAAAGGAAAACAGGTAATAAAACCTTATCCTTTCTCTGGATTTTTTTATGGAATTAAGTAAGTCACCAAAGATAATAAAACTTTAAACACTCAGTATAAAAATGTCTAAACATCTATTTTGCTTTGAGTAACTCATATTCTGCCATATAAGTCAGTCTCGGTATCTTTATCATCAGCAGTTTTTATGTTGTGGACAGGATGCAAACCAAGAAAAAGTGATGGAAGTGTACTTCGGTATTCTTTTGGTGTACATAATACTTTTTTGATAAAGTTACGATTAAATGAGCGGATGTTTTCATATCCACAAAGATAAGCAATCTCCGTGATGTTTTTTTCTGTTGTTCTGAGCAGATGACAAGCATAGTTAACCCGAGTATCATTTAAAAACTCTGTGAACGATGTTTTGACACGGGCATTAAAATATTTCGATAAATAATTATAGCTATATCCAAGTGTGCCAGCTAAACTCTGTAAAGTAATCGGTTCTGTAAAATGTTCTTGTATGTATGTTAACAAGGTATGAAGCAATGCTGAGTCTTTTTTTTCTGTTTTAATGAGGCTTGTTTGGGCCATTAGCTCGGATAATAACAAATAAAGACTAGCTTTTTGTTCTAACAAGTTGAGGTCATCTTTAAAGAGTGTTTTTGATAGAAGTATTTTTGCCTGGACAGATAGGTCGAAAATGGGATTTTCAAGGGAACGATTTTCGATCATCTTTTGAAAGGTCGGTACATAATCAGGAGAAAAAATACAAATTTTAGCCCTTGATTGAGATACTGTCGAAATGGAGTGAATTTCGTTCGGTAATATTAGTAAATATTGTCCAGTGTGTAAATGAAAACTTCTTTCTTCAATCATCACTTCCATTTCGCCACCAACAACAAAGATTAATTCAAAACAACGATGGAGATGGCTTGGAAAGTTTAAATTGCTGGAGTCATAGTTTGAAATGAAATCAAAATGGTGGGATTCATATAATAACATTGAGGTTCACCTTTTCCCAATAGGATAATTTTTGTCTAGGATTATATAAGTTTTATCTTGTTGTGTCAAACGAAAAAATGATACATTTACCAATATTAGACACACAGACATAGGCTTTGATCTATCTCTTGCGGGCATGCTCCCCTTTTTACTATTGTTACATTTGGTATCATCACTTTTCTTAATACTCTTTAAAATGGGAAAGGTTTGTTTATCCTTCTATTTCTGTCCTTGTCTTTACATCTATCAAAAAAGGAGATTACTATGGAGAAACTCAGAATTGGAATGGTCGGCTATAAATTTATGGGCAAGGCGCACAGTCATGCATACCGAGATCTTCCCATGTTCTTCCCGAACATTGTTCATCCTGAAATGAAGGTCATTTGCGGCCGGGATGAAAGCGGTGTTTCAGCTGCCGCCAAACAATTTGGCTGGGAGGAGTATGCAACCGACTGGAAGACTTTATTGGAAAGAGACGATATTGATTTAGTCGATATCAATGCCCCAAGTGATGCACATAAAGAAATCGCATTGGCTGCAGCAAAGGCAGGCAAGCATGTTTTTTGCGAAAAACCGTTAGCGCTTACATTAAAGGACTCTAGAGAAATGCTTGAAGTAGTTGAGGCTTGTGGGGTTAAACATATGGTTGGATTTAACTATCGCTTCGCTCCTGCTGTTATACTGGCAAAAAAGCTTTTAGATGAAGGAAAATTAGGTGAAATTTATCATTTCAGAGCTTGTTTTTTACAGGACTGGCTTGTTGATCCTAACTTTCCCCTTGCCTGGAGACTGCAGAAAGAAATTGCCGGTTCAGGATCACATGGAGACCTTGGCGCTCATCTGATTGATTTGGCTCATTACCTAATTGGCGATATAGAAGAGGTAATTGGGATGAGCAAAACCTTTATTAAAGAGCGGCCAATTCCTGCCCAAATGTCCGGTTTAACTGCAAAAGGCAGCAATAGCGAGGAAAAAGCAGCTGTTACGGTGGATGACGCTACCTTATTTCTAGCTCGTTTCGCCAATGGAGCATTAGGAAGCTTTGAAGCGACACGTTTTGCTGCAGGCCATCGCTGTACGAATTCGTTTGAACTCAATGGAAGTAAAGGCAGTGTTATTTTCGACTTTGAGCGGATGAATGAGCTGCAGGTTTATTTTACTGATGATGATGAAGATGTACAGGGTTTCCGCCGCGTCTTAGCAACTGATCCAAGTCATGCTTTCGCTGAAAATTGGTGGCCGCCGGGACATACAATTGGCTATGAACACACGTTTATTCACGAAGTAGTAGAACTAATGGAAGCGTTCCGTGAGAATCGTCAGCCTGTCCCAAACTTCCGTGACGGCGTCAAGTGCCAGCAAGTTTTGGAAGCGGTTGATTTATCGATTGAGAAACGCCAATGGATTCGAATTTCCGATGTTTAAAATACTGTTGAAGGTGTGTGGTTGAAAATGAATAAAAAGGCTTTGATTGTTTGGGGCGGGTGGGATGGCCATCAGCCTGAACAAGTTGCAGACATTTTTAAAGGAATCCTCGAAGAAGAAAATTTCCAAGTAGAAGTCTCCAATTCACTAGACTCTTATGCAGACAAGGAAAAGTTACAGTCATTAGACTTGATTGTTCCTCATTGGACAATGGGAGAAATCGAAAGAAAGTATGTCTTAAATATCTCTGAAGCAGTGGCTGCAGGTGTCGGCATAGCTGGATGCCATGGTGGAATGTGTGACTCTTTCCGAAATAATGTTGACTGGCAGTTTATGACGGGTGGAAATTGGGTCGCTCATCCTGGTAATGATGGCGTGGAATACACTGTAAACATTAAGCATTCGTCTAGCCCGCTGTTAAAGGATATTTCTGATTTTAAAGTCGCTAGTGAGCAATATTACCTTCATTATGATCCAGCTGTAGAAGTGTTAGCAACTACCCGCTTTCCAGTGTTTCACGGCCCTCATTCAGCCAACAAAGCAGTAGATATGCCTGTTGTCTGGACAAAACGCTGGGGCCACGGAAATGTATTTTATAATTCGTTAGGTCATCAGGCCAATATTGTTGCAATGCCGGAAGTCTCACTTATTATGCGCCGAGGATTTTTATGGGCCGCTGCTGGAAAGGCACTGGCCCATAAAGTAGATGAAGCTTCGTCTTTCGGAAATGTGCGTACCTATACTGGTATGGGAGACAGTCAATAAAAAAGCCTTTAGACTAAAATCTAGGAGGACCCTTATGAAAAAACTTAAAGTTGGCATCATTGGATGTGGAAATATTAGTTCTATTTATATGGAAAACTGTCCGAAATTCCCTCATCTCGAACTTGTCGCCTGTGCCGATTTAGATATACAGCGGGCCCATTCTCAAGCTGAAAAATTTAATATTCCCAAAGCCTGTTCTGTGATGGAACTGCTGAATGAGCCGGAGATTGACCTTGTGATCAATTTAACCATTCCAAAAGCACATGCCTCTGTCTGTATTCAAGCACTTAAAGCAGGCAAGCATGTTTATACGGAAAAACCGCTGGCAGTTACACGCGATGAAGGCAAACAAATTTTAGAAACAGCAAAAGAAAGAAATCTGCTTGTTGGCAGTGCGCCTGATACCTTTTTAGGTGCAGGAATTCAAACAGCCATCCATTTAATAGAGCAAGGTGAAATTGGTGTGCCTATCGGTGCATCTGCGTTTATGATTTGCCGCGGTCATGAACATTGGCATCCAGACCCAGCCTTCTATTATGACGTCGGCGGTGGACCAATGTTTGATATGGGACCATACTACTTAACAGCCTTGGTTGCCTTATTAGGACCAATTAAGCGAATTTCCGGCTTCACCCGGATCAGCTATCCTGAAAGAACAGTACTGAGCGAACCAAAAGCAGGTACTACGATCGACGTAAAGATTCCCACCCATATCTCAGGTGTTATTGATTTTGCTTCAGGGGTGATTGGAAATATCACCACAAGCTTCGATGCATTTGGCGGTACATCTCTTCCACCTATTGAAATATACGGCAGCGAAGGAACATTACTAGTTCCTGATCCAAACACATTTGGTGGACCTGTTAAGATTAGAAAACGTGACGAAATTGAATTTAAAGAGGTGCCTTTAGAATACGGTCACGCTCAAAACAGCAGAGGACTTGGCGTGGCAGATATGGCCCAAGCGATTATGGATGGTGGTCACTACCGGGCCAATGGCAAGTTAGCGTATCATGTGTTAGAAGCAATGCATGGCTTCCACGATTCCTCTGATAGCGGCAGACATTATATGATGGAAAGTACATGTAATCGTCCCGAACCAGTCGCGATGAAAATACAGAAGTAATGAAGGTTACTTAGAATATATATTTACTAAGGCTACCCTTTTAAGGGCAGCCTTTTTTGTGTAATTAAATTGCTCTTGCAAAAGGTCGAAAGGCAATATCAAAAAGGTATAATCCCCTTCTTTAGCTTAGTTAGAATATTTTCCATTCCCCTTTTTGTATCTAATTGGTTTCGTTCTTAATTCAACCTTCTCTAATTGAAGTCGACTTGTCAAAATAATACAGGAAAGTGTTAAAATAGCTGATAAAACATAAGCACCAAATAAATCTACTTTAAGCACAATAAATCCTGAGCTAGCACTGCCTAAAAGCATACCTGCCATCATGAGTGGCATAATAATCCCGTTTGTTCTGCCAATATAATCAGAAGCAACTTCTTTCATCATCATGGTACTAAATATTACTTGAAAAAAAGCAGCAGACAGTCCTGATAATATCCGCGCAGCTGCAGTTAATAGTGGCCAAAATGACAAGATTTCAATAATGGTAATAAGAGAAAGAACTACTATCGTTGTTGTTAAGACATATTTACTATATTTCTCAACAAACGACGATAGTGTTACCGCAAGTCCGCCCCCAAGCAACATCCCGATTCCTTCTGCAGCAGCAAACCACTGAACACTTTCTTTAGGTAATCCTAACCTTTCCATTATCACGAACACATCTAATGGTTGGGTAATTCCAAAAGAAAGGCCAACAATTAAAAATAAGCAAGCAATATATTTTAAATTGTTATGCTTAAATACGTAAACAAGGCCCTCTTTTACGTCTATTAATGCTGATTTTGTTTCCTGTTTTGATTTATTTTTCTCTGTTTTCGGTAAAAACAATTGTAGTCCAGATGCTAAGGTGAAAATGGCAAACAATACCCAAATGGATGTTTCTAACCCTAATTGTGTATATATAAATGTTCCCAGCACCGGACCTAAAATAGTAAATATCGCCATTAAACTTTGGCTGATCCCTATAGCACTACCCACCAAATTCACTGGAATATGTTTTTTGTAAATGACTGCCGAAGATGGTTGTGAAAACTGACTAATAATTGCAGATATTACTGTCGCTGCAAAAACAGATTGCCAAACTCCATTAGATATTAGTATCAATATTAACAGCATGGAAAGAGCACTTAAAGCATCTCCATAGACTACAGTCTTTTTGGGGTTCCACCTATCAGCATATGTTCCGCCAATTAAAGAAAAGATAAATATTGGTAAATATTCTAATGTTGTTAACAAAGAGACAGCTGTAGGATTATTATTCGTTCTTTCCATAATATAAAAAAGCAAAGCCATATTACGGGTCCAAATTCCAATTTGTTGTAATAGGTCTGCCCCCTGTACTATTAGAAATACTCTATTCTTAAGAAGTTCCTTCATTTATTTAACACCAATCCTTTTTATTTAAAAATGAAATTCACTTGACTGAGTGTTATTATAAAGTGTGGAGTAACTCCATAGTAAAGAGAGGATTCATAAAGATGAAAAATAATCACATCAAAACATTTTCAACGGGAGAATTTGCCAATTTATTTGGTGTTAAAAAAGATACATTGCTGTATTACAATAAAATCAACTTATTTAATCCAGCAGGTATACACTCAAATGGCTATCGTTATTACACATTGCCGCAATTAGATACCTTTAGCGCGATCCAATCACTTCGTTCCGTTAACTTTCCAATAAATGATTTAAAATCTTATTTCGATTCCCCTTCCGTTCCTAAATTAAAGGAACTTGCTTCGAGACAAGTTGAAAATATTGAAAACGAAATTAATAAACTAAAGGAGAATCAATTATTTCTTTCTCGTTTAATTGAAGTAACAAATGAGTTGAAGAATGTAATTATTGGGGAGTTGATACTAAAAGAGCTTCCAGCAGAATCTGTTCTTTTCAGTACATCGAAAAATATTGATTGGGAAGCCTCTGTGGAAGATTTATCACATATTTATGATGAGTTTTTAAAAGAAGTAGGCGTCAATGGAGCAGCAGCATTTGGTTCCGTTCTTAATAAGAAAAATCTATTAAGTGAAAACTATCTACAAGCTGATTGTTTATTTTGTCGGATGGAAGGACCAGGAACTACTCAGAAACCTGCTGGCTTGTATGCTATCTATTATTATCAAGGATCATATGATAATATAAAAATCGCTTATTCTTACTTGTTAAAAGAAATAGCGTTCCGGAAATTAACTATAGATGGGGATGCATATGAAGAGTATCTACTTCATTCTTTGGTTTCAAAACAGGAAGAAGAAAATATTACTAAAATAAGTATTAAAGTGAAACTTTAGGAAACAAAGACAACTTATGGACACCCATGCAATTGGTTTTTTCGACTATCAAAATGGAAGATTGGAGCTTAAGATTCAAGAATGAAAGCAATAATGTAAATTTAATAGAAGGACATAATTATCCGAATCTAATAATGCTGTCTTTGGCGGATTTTTATGGCCTTATAGCTCATTTTCTTATTTAACTTTGCTCAAGGTTGATGCCAAAGCAAAAAAAGAGCATTAATCCTTCATCGATCAACACTCGCTAAAGTAGGAAAATCCTTTTTATGTGCAATTATTCACAAGTTCATCTAAAAAAATGTAATATTTAACCTTTTATTACATCTATTAAGTAACTTCCCAAAAGAATAAGATTCTTACTTACTCCTTATCTAAGGTCAGTTGCCTTTATTTATTCTTCTATCATTATCCAATCTTCCACGAATATCCAATATGGCAATTATCGTATATAATATCCAATATACAGGATATATTAGTATATCCATCACAAAGCTGTTGACAAAAGAATTATTATCCGCAAAAAGCGATACTACTATAACCGCTATAATTATTATTAAAAGAAACTCCATAATTTTATTAGCTTTAGTATATTTACTGGTGTTATTTCTATATCGTTCTGCTAACGATTGTCTTTTTGACCATAAACTGACCATTATTGATTCACGAAGCCTTTATATTTCCAGCTCTTAACAGTGTATATTCGTCCATTTTTAGTATTGCCAGCTGAAATAGTACCCACAATAGCCATACTCCTTCCGGCCAAAGCATAATTTTGAAAAGCCATATTTATTATATACCAGCACATTGAACCTGCAACGCCAATTCCTTTAATTGTAGTTAAAGCCACTTTAGAAAGATTTAATTGTACATTTCCGTTTTTCTTCGCTCCAGTCCAAACAACTTTTGTAACACCTGCACCTCTGGCCATTTTTTTAAGTTCAGCAGAAATTTCAATTTCTGAACGCTCAGCTGCCTTAATAAACTCCTCATCAGTTATGAAACAAATAGTTTCATTACCATTTGTTTCAATACTTCCTCAGAATTATCTTCGTTAATAAAATCATCCATCACCCTATTATTAGAAGCTGTATCTATAGCTTCTCCGGTAACTCTCCAATAAAGGGGAGTGCACTTTCTTTTGCAATAGAAACATGCGGTAAAATACTCCCTGCTAACAAGATGGAAGTTAACATTACACCCCCTATGCGCTTTACATTAAATACTTTCATTGAATGACACTCCTTATCTAAATTAATTTAGAGTTTCAGTGAAAATATAACACATCTATACGGGTTTATTTTTGAACATTCTGTTAATTATAAAAAAAGCCCGATAGTACTATATAAAATTGATGTTAATCGACTAACTTCTATGACAATTTTGTGTAATGAGAAGGAATCTATCATGGAAAACCTAGTAATTTTCTATCCCAATTTAATCACATATGAATTTAAGGGAATTAAAAAGGCATGAGTCCAATTAAAAATCGAACTCATGCCCCAGTAAGCAGCCAATTGACATAGGAGTCACTTCGAATCACTTGCTAACGTTAATGAAGCTCCCCTACCAAATAACTTATTATTTATATTTAATATTCCCAGCAATGATTAGCTTATTTGGTATTCTTCGATTCCAGCACCAATACACCATAAGGCTCTAAAGTAACCCCACCACATACTTGATTACCTGTTAACATATTTCTAAACTCTTTTTTGACAACAATTTCTTGTGGTTTATCAGAATAGTTTAATAAGAATGTATAGTCATTCCCATCCTTTTGTCGAATAGCTAGCTCAATTTCTTCAGGCAGCTTAAATTTGTCTTGATAGCTATTAAGTTCAAATTCATTGATTAATAGGGAAGCCAAGTCTAAATTAAATACTCCACCATAATAATAACTACTACCTAATCCATCATTACGTTTGACTAAAGCTGGTTTTCCTTCAAAATGTGCGCCCGCGAATGTACTGATTACCTCTACATCTTCTTGTAGTTGCAGGACTTCATTGAAATCATTCGCCTCAATATCATGTGCTCCTTTAAAGTTAATGCTCGGTACCTGTTCAAAAGGAGCAACTCTCGTAAACTCTTCTACTGTTATGCCCACCAAGTCAGCAAGATATCCTGGGAATTCCTTCATATATGTTTGACCCGTTTCATCTTTATAGCCTGAACGGCATCCGAAAATAATATTTCCACCTTGCTGAACATATTCACTAAATAGATTAGCTTGTTGCTTGGTGACAATTGCGGCATGTGGATAAATTAATACTTTATATCTCTTTAAATCATCAACTGTAGTTTCTGAATGCAGGTTAAGGGCATCTACTGGGATATGATTATATTGAAAAGCTTTAATCCATGCATCCTTACTTTTGGAAGCATATGGCCCATGCCATTGATCAAACTCTCCATCCCATTCATTATCATAATTCAAAATTAAAGCAGCTTCTGCTTGATAAGAGGAACCTACTATCTTCTCCCCAATTTGCTGAATCTCGCTGCTGACTTGCTCAACCTCTTTTACACGTCGGTTTGGTTGATTATGATAGTCATTGATTCCATGCCAATAAATTTCCGTTCCTTTCGTTGCCGTTCTCCATCTAAAATACATCACCATATCTGCACCGTGAGCGATAGATTGATAAGTCCAAAGTCTAAGTTGACCTGGCTTTGGAGAGGGCTGTTCAAGTCTCGTCGTCCACCCACCAGAACCAGATTGTTGTTCAAAAATAGCATAGTTTGGCGAGATACTCCTTACAACACTTAAATTCCAGCTCCATTTTCTGTCTCGTAACGGCTTTTCTGAATGGTCTTCAATCACCCTTCCAAAGTTAGGATAAGAATCATAGGCATAGAAATCAAGTATTTCATTTGTCATTTTGTGATTATCTATATGCTTGAACATTCCGTTCGTTGTAATCCAATGATTCGGTGCATGTTTACGTAAAATGTCTGCTTGTAATGTAGCATAGGATATGGCGCTGTCCGAAATAAACCGTTTTTCATCCAACATATGATGAGGGTTAGGTGAATTTGGCACAGTTTTACGAGTTAAGTAAACTTGACTCCAACTCGTATATGTTTGGTTCCAAAACACCGTACCCCAGGCCTCATTTAAGTTATTCAGCGTTTTATATTTCTCTTTTGCCCATTTTCGAAATGCTGTGTGATCTGCTTCTGAATAGAAAACATCTATCTCACAATTTAACTCGTTGTCGATTTGCCAGCCCGCGATAGCTGGATTGCTACTGTAATGTTGGGCCATTTGAGTGACGATAATCGATGATAGCTTTCGATAATTTTCCGAGTTGTAATTATAGTGGCGTCGTGCACCATGTTGATAGGAAATACCGTCTTGAGCAACATTTAGTACGTCAGGATACTTCTCAGTTAGCCAAGCTGGAGGGGTTGCTGTTGGTGTTCCCATAATGACACTTAATCCAAATTCATGAGCCTTAGCTACTGCTCGATCAAATAAATCAAAGGAAAAAGTCCCTTCTTCCGGTTCAAATATTGTCCAAGCAAATTCCCCCATACGAACATAAGTGATACCTAGGTCTTTCATGCGCTTAAAATCGTCCTCCCATAGGTCCTCTGACCAATGCTCCGGATAGTAGCATACACCAAGCTTTAATTTATTTTCTACTAATCTTTTTTCCATATTTATTCCTCCATAGATTTAATTTTATCTTACATAAAATCATAACTCCTTCTATTCCTTAATAGACCCTCCAAGAATCCCCGATACAAAGTGCTTTTGAAGAATGAGGAAAACTATCATAATTGGAAGTACAGAAATAGTTGTACCTAACATCAATTGTCCATAATCGATAGAATTAAGTCCTGCAAGGGTAGATAACGCAACAGGCAGTGTATAGTTTTCTTGTGTTGTCATGACAATTAATGGCCACATAAAATTATTCCATTGGTGTGTAAACAAGAAAATACTGACTGCAGCCAAAGTAGGCTTCATAGTTGGTAACACTATTCTAAAAAAAATATACAATTCCCCTGCCCCATCTATCCTAGCTGCTTCTAACAATGAATCTGGAATACCCTTCATATTTTGCCTTATCAAAAAAATGGCAAAAGGATAGCAAATTTGTGGTAATAGAACAGCCCGGTAGGTGTTAATCCAATCTAATGAACCAAATACTTGGAATAATGGAATGATTGTTGCTTGATATGGAATCATCATCGCAAGCAGGAAGGATGCAAAAATCAGATTATTTCCTTTAAATTTATATTTAGCAAAAGCATATCCTGCTGTCGAACAGACTAATAAACTCATAAGTACATAAATAATGGAAATGACAGATGAATTAAGAACTGCTTGAACAATATCAATTGATTCACTTAAGTTTTTATAGTTCTCAAATAAATAATCTCCTGGCACCAGTTTAGGTGGAAAGGATAACACATCCCCAGATGGGTTAGTAGCTCCTACCACCATCCAATAAAAAGGAGCTAGAGATATGACAACCCCTATTAGTAGAAAAATGTGTAAAGACGTTTTTTTCAGCAATTTATGATTTCCCATTAGTCATCCCTCACTACTTTAAATTGAATCCAAGAAAAGAATGCAATAAATATTACAATGACATAAGCAATCGCAGAAGCATACCCAAAGTCAAAGTAACCAAAGGCCTGGTTGTATAAGTAGTAGGTTAAAGTAAGTGTTGCATTGTTTGGTCCACCGCTTGTTAAATTATAAGGTTCATCAAACAATTGGAATGATCCAATTGTGGAGAGGATGAAAGTAAATAATAATACTGGCTTTAATTGTGGAATCGTTATCGTAAAAAATTTACGAATGGAGCCTGCTCCATCAATACTAGCCGCTTCATAAAGACTGTGGGGGATACTTTGCAGCCCTGCGAGAAGAATGACCATATTATACCCCGTCCATCTCCAGGTGGTTACGACGATTAAGGAAACCCTTGCCCAAAATGGATCTGTTAACCAACCAACCTTCTCCACCCCAATAGAGGCTAATAAATAATTGATTAATCCATAATCTGTATTTAACATAAGAACAAATATGACAGACGCTGCAACTAACGAAGTAACAGCTGGAGTGAAAAAGGCTACTCTGTAAAAGCCTTTCATTTTTAGTAATGTTGAATTAAGGAAAACAGCTAATATAACTGCTATAAGCAACATAATTGGAACTTGGACGATTAAAATAATGAATGTATTTCCCAAAGCTTTATAAAATAGCGGGTCACTAAACAGTCTAGTGTAATTTGCCAAACCAGAAAATGTAAACTCCCCCATAACCTTTGTCTTAAAGCTCAGTAAGAAGGAAGCGATAATTGGATAAACGGTAAAAGCTAAAAACAGCAGAAGAGCTGGCCCAATAAAGAAATAGGGTGTACTTTTAGCGGTAAGCAGCTTTTTCTTCTTTTTAGGCTGTATAACGGCTTCCGACTCCTCTTTTAAAGAACGACCTGTTTGCAATATCATCACTCCTCCATATAGTTAGAATTAGACTAGGAGGACTAGTCCGCCTAGTCTATTAGCTTTTTTATTCTGAGACTTCTATTCCTATTTGCTGCTTCGATTGTTTTTCCCCATCAATTAACATTTGCTTCGCCGCTTTATCTTCTAGTAAAAACGCTTGAAATTCACTTGTCATGATTGATCTAACCTCTAGTTCAGCTGGAGCATGGTTAATCGGTTGAATGTCTGCTACTGTATCTGAAAAATTCTTAAAGAATGGTTTATTGTTAAAATACTCTTGGTTTTCCGTTAGGATCGGACTATCATATGCTTCTAATAAGGATGGGAATAACCCCCTATTTGTTAATCCTAGAATTTGCGAATCCACATCAGTTGTGGCAAATTCTGCAAACACGTAAGCAGCTACTTTATTCTCAGACGAACTTGGGATCGCTAAAGCAGATCCTCCATCATTTGCAGCCCTAACTCCACCTTCTTCAACAGCTGGAAGTCTAAACATATCCCACTTACCTGCTAATTCGGGCATCTGTTCTAGCATAGTTCCACTCCACCATACAGCCCCTGGATGTGACGCAACCTCACTGTTTTTCATCGCAGCTACTTGACCATCCCAGTTAGTTGTATACGTAATAATCCCTGCATCCTTCATCTTTTGGATGATAGCAGCGGCCTTCTCTGCTTCAGGTGAAGTAAGATCTAATTTTCCATCTTCCGTAAAATAATATTTACCTTGTTGTTGCAGCATAATCCGCAAAAGCGCCTCACTATCAGTCCCTAAAAATGCCTTGCCTGTATGGGCAACTACTTTCTTACCAGCTTCGATATAGTCATCCCATGTTTCAATACTTTCAGGATCTATCCCTACCTCCTCGAAAATATCTATGCGATAAATTACGCCTACTGGACCCAAGTCTCTTGGTGCAGCGATAATGTTACCGTCTTGATCCTTCAAACCTTCCACCTTAGAGGTCGAAAACTTATCTTCATGTTCGCTGTAACCTAGCTTACTAAGATTTGTGAAAGCATCAGGAAATTTATTAGTAAATGAATGAACACGATTATTTTCAACCTGGACTAAATCAGGTAAACCACTACCACCACTTGATAATCCAGCACTTAGTTTTTGATACACTTGGTCTACCCCTAGATTTTCGACTGTTACTTTTACATTTGGATAAATCTTATTAAACGCAGGTGTTACATCTTTTTCTAAGTAATTGGCTTCTAGCGCCCATGCCCATACAGTAACTTCCCCTTTTACATCCTCTGGGTTTTCTGGAATGGTCAGATCTTCGGAATTTGATGCACTATTACTACAGGCACCTAGTATTAAAGACATCATCATGAAAAAACTAATAAACCAATACTTTCTCACTTGTCACTCACTCCCCTTAATGTTTAGAACATAATACCCTTGTAATGGATGCGTTTTCATTTTAAAATAATCAGCATTACAAGGAGGATTAGTTAGAATTATATATTTATTCAGAACATTTTTATGGTAGATTTTCCACTAAAATGGTACTTAATCATTTTTAAAAATATATTTTTTTACCTTTTCCTTTCAAGTGGCTTACTTTTCCATGTCCGTTCTTAAAGGATACCTTGCGTTCTCTCCGAATTTCTCTTTCATATCCTCCCTAGTTTGAGCAACCTGTTTTTAACCGTAAAACTGTGCTTTAACAAATTTCACTATAAATAGTTAAGGGGGATTTTATAATGGATCATACATTCAGGGAAATTGGTTTGGAATTTGGCTGCAATTTAATTAATGAGACAACGAGTATCCCAATCTCAGTCCTAGACAAACAAGGTAAATTAATACTCAATCATTCATCTAACCTACCTCATAATCCAATGTTTTCTTCCTATGAGGAGCATTTAAAAAGCATCAATCTATCAGAAAAAGAGAAAACACTTCCAATCATGTGTTCAACTATATTTCAGGAACAGTTCGTTCTAATTCCTATTGTTGAAAACCATACGTACATCGGGACAATTTTCTTAGGCCCAACGGTATTCGCAAATCCTTCAGAAGCAATGTTAACCAACATATTTTATGCAAATGATTTAGGTGAACTAACCCCAAAAGTAAAAGACTATTTTTATTCCTTGCCTGTAATAAGTAGATGGAGGTTAATTAAATCAAGTATTCTTCTTTCTTATGTTTTATTTAAAGAAAAATTTGACATGAACGACATTACGGAAAAAAATCTCTATTCAATAGATAATTTCCATCAACACCAAGTATCAGACAAAAGCATTTCAGATTTACGTCAAAACTCCTCCTTTCATCACGACCCTGCTGCCGAAAAGAAATTATATCAATATATTACGGATGGAAATAAAGAAGATCTAATCATCTATTATAAAGCCTTTCATCAAAGATCCGATTTTGAATTTGGAGTATTGTCAAAGCAGTGTGAAATGAGAAGTCATAAGAACTTAAAAATAGCAGGGATTACGCTGGCTACTCGAGCGGCAATTGCTGGTGGTTTAAATCCTGAAATTGCTTATACTTTAGGAGATAAGTATATTCAGGATATTGAGGAACTTCATACGATTAAAGAGGTTGAGACACTTACTGAAAGTGCCTATTTGGACTTTGCTGAAAGAGTATATAAAGGTAAAAGACAGCAAAGCTCCAAAACAATAAGTGATTGCAAGCATTACATATTTAAATATATATACGAAAATATTTCTCTCGCTGTCCTTGCTGACTATGTCTCCATGAATCCAAAATATCTTTCTAACTTATTTAAAAAAGAGGTTGGGATTTCAGTTACGGAATATATTCAGCAATCTAAAATTGATGAAGCCATAAAATTAATGATATTTTCTAATTACTCTTTATCAGAAATATATACCCTGCTTAATTTTACCGATCAAAGCTATTTCACTAAGGTGTTCAAAAAGTTTACAGGTTTTACACCAAAGCAATACATGAAAAATAACATCGGAAAGGAGAAAAATCTTAATTTCTGATTCAAATTAGCATTCTCTCTTTTAATATTGCGGATCATTCATAGAGATACATAATGTCTCTTATGAACTGGATTTTTTTCTGTAGCGGCAGTGACATACAGCAATAAATTAATCAAAAAAAACTTTGTACGGAAGCGATAAAAGCTTAAAAAAAATAACCGTCTAACTCCCTATATAACAAGGATTAGACGGTTTTGCTGCCAAATTTACTTAAGCGTTAAATGATAAAAGATAACACCTTCCCTCAATTTGGACTTTTTTATCTTTTAAAGTTGATTTCGCTTTAGATAGTTACACTTCCTGCTAGACGAATATCACTTGAAGAGCTGCCTACATATATAGCTACTTCTCCTGAAGGAAAGATCCATTTGTTTTTCTTTTCATCATAATAAGAAAAGGCTTTTGAATCGAGTTTCATTCTTACTCTCTTTTCGTTCCCAGGCTTTAGTTCAATTTTTTTAAATCCTGCTAATTGTTTGGGAGATGTCTCTATGTTAGCAGGAAGTTTACCAATGTATACTTGTACTACTTCAGAGCCAGTCACCCTACCTGTATTTATTATATTGAAAGTAACTTCAACCATTGGATCAGTGGATTCTGACGAATTTTTAACCTTTGTTTTTAAATTTTCATAATCGAATTTAGTGTAGGATAAACCATGTCCAAAGGAGAAAGCTGCTTTAATGCCAGCTTGTTCATAGCCACGATAACCGACAAATATATCTTCTGTATATTTTATAACTTTATTAATTCCAGGATATTGTTCTTCCGTAGAAACAGGTGTTGAGTCTTCATCGACAGGAAATGTGACTGGCAGCTTTCCAGAAGGATTAACATCTCCGAATAATACATCAGCTATAGCATTTCCTTGTTCCTGACCTGGATACCATGCTTGTACAATAGAAGCGACCTTATCTTTCCAGCCACCCATCTTTACAGCAATCCCACTTTCATTAACAACCACGACATTTCTATTTACCTTTGCGACTTCTTTAATTAATTGTGATTGGTTATTAGGCAGTTCCATATCTGACCGATCTATGTAACCTTCGCTATCATACGTTCTTGTTACAATAACCGCTACATCTGATTTTTCCGCTAAGTTAACGGCACGCTTGATATTTTTGTCAATAATTTTGTCTGAAGCTTTCCATCCAAAGCGTAATTGTCCGCCATTCTTATATCCAGGAGCCTCTTTGTAGTCTGTTTTATACTCTATTTTCAAATTATGATTTCTGTTTGCTTCCAAAGAAATTGTCTGTTGTACTGTTTTCAGTTCTTCACCAGCATTATCAATCACTAACTTTCCATCAATATACACTTTACTCGATCCATAACTTGTCGTAGATAAGGTGTATTTATCTGTTTTCGGTACATTTATTACACCGGTATATCTTGCAGACATCTTGCCATTTAAGCTAGTTGGCAGTTTGTCTAACTTAGTTGATTGTGCGTTAAAACCTTTATAATTATAGAAACCAAGATTTAAGCTAACTTGTTTAGCGGTATGTTTAAATTCTGGATTTCCTTCCATATTCTCATTCGACCAGTATTCAGCTGTTAAACCATTCTCTTTTGAACCTGCAGCTGGCAATAAGAAAGAAGAAGGAACTGCATCAGGCCCAGGAAAAATATCACCGGTATTAACTGGATCTGTCCCTGCCTCATATTCAACTTGTACATTTGCTCCTGCACGTCTCTTTATACCCTCTAGCGGACTTACTGTATAAGTAGGATTAACAAGAGAACTCCCTCCGCCAGCTGCTGAAGCATTATCCGCGTCAGGTCCAATGACCGCAATTGACTTCAGCTTTTGTGTATTTAATGGTAAAACATCCTTCTTATTTTGCAACAATACCATTGTCTCAGCAGCGATTTTACGAGCTATTTCCCCATGGGCTTTTATATCAATTGGATTGTTCTGCGTGGGGTTATCAAATAAACCTTTTTTAAACATTTGGTAAAGAATTCGATAAGCACTTTGATTAATTGTCTCTTTTTTTACTTTCCCTTCATATACAGCCTGTAGAAGCTTATTTCCCCATACTCCAGAAGGCTCTCCCGGTGTTTCTAAATCAAGTCCGGCATTAATAGAATCAACTGTGCTGTTATTAGCTCCGTAGTCACTCATGACAAATCCTTGATAGTTTAAGCGTTCTCTAAGTAGACCTGCTAGTAAATCAACATTATTGCAAGCATGAATACCATTGACCTTATTATATGAACACATGACACTTCCTAAATCAGCATTTTCAATGATGCTTGCAAATGGTCTTGCATAGATTTCATTTATTGCTCGTGCACTTGCTTGAGAGTCAATCGTAAAGCGGTCTTTCTCTTGATTATTCAATAAATAATGCTTGGCTGTCGCCAAAACACTATTACTTTGAAGAGCATTCACATAGCTTGTTGCCATTTGTCCTTGCAAATATGGATCTTCACCGAAAGATTCAAAGTTTCTTGCGCCGAAAGGAATGCGGGCAATGTCAAGTCCAGGACCAAGCATAACATTATGCGTCGTATTAAAAGCTTCATTCCCAATCAGGTTTCCATATTCTTTTGCAGTCTCTATATCCCATGTTGCTGCAAGGCTTATTGCAGAAGGCAAGGCAGTTGATTGTCTATTTTGAATTTCAGGATTAGCTATGCGGACTCCAACTGGTCCATCTGCCATTTGTAAGGCTGGTATGCCGTATTTTGCTAATCCCTGATTATAAAATCCGTAATCACTGTTGACGTTTCCGGTAATAAAGTCTACCTTATCCTCCAATGACATTTTTCCGACTAAAGTACGAGCTCTTTCTTCAGCAGAAAGACCTTTGTTCATCCACGGAAACTCTTTGGCAAATGCATATAAAGGTAATGTTGAAAGACTAAGAATCATCGCGAAAAGAATCATGACTTTCATCAACTTGCGTCTCACTACTGAAAAATCGGCCATTATCCCACTCCTTTTTATTATTTTTAGTAATTTCAACGTTCTTCTCCTATATAACTATGATTTTCTAGATCTAATGCCTTATAGTCCTAAGAGCAGAATTTTGTAGTAATGAATAGGCTACATTATTCATCATTCCAAATCATCGAATCTGAGATAATTTCCCCTAAAATATAGAAAATAATAACATTCCAATAAAATAAAAAAATCGTACATTTTGGCTATAAAATGTACGATAAGAAAATTATTCAACTAATATTAAATTCAATCTAAACTCATCATCGCTTATTGACGGTTGAGTTTATACAGAGTTCATTCATTTCTCTGAACAGGGATTCTTAATGATTTATTATCATTTCCAAGTGCAGCTATGGTATGATTAAGGAGTTATTATCCAACTTTCCTTCGTTAAAAAATTTCTCCAAAGTGGAAATAGCTTTCTGTTCATCTTTTCCATTGGCAACTAAAATTATTTCGTCTTTCTCCAAAACATTTAAATTCATAATATCCATTAAATCAATCCCACTAGTAACTCCCTTATAAATAATATGTATTTTACAATCAAACAAAGAAGCAATTGCAACAAAATAACATGTGTTTCTTGCCTGTAGTCCTCTTGGAAGATTAACAATAACCTGACTTCTCAACATAATCTGCACCTCAAACACAAATTAATTTTGAGTATTCCTTTCAACTAATCAAATATCTTTTATCCCTTATCAAGTGGGACTTTCATCATTAGCAACTTATTAAACGAATTAAAAAAGTGAAATTATTCATTTTAAAAATCAATTATTTTATGTATTTTTGACTTAACATAAATCATATGGAATTAAAACTATTTCCTTTAATAACGAATTTAGCTTGTTTATAATGATATATTGCTTTTGAGTAACAGAATGGCTGCCCACTTGTAAGATGGTAAATGATTTCTTTACACAGCATTGGATCCCCTAATTTCAATCCAAAAAAACTTGCTTCTTCAGAGTTCAGTTTATCCAAATTTATATAAATATCAGGAAATCCTATTTTTAATCCTAAGACGTCTTTCAAATAATTATTAATTGAATTAGAAACTATTTCTTTGTCCAGATAAGAAATAATATCCTTATTATAAAACACTTGTTCCGTGCATAACACTTGCTTTTCCATATAATGAACTAACTTTACGGAATATACTTTTGAGTATTTGTCTATATCAAGAGCATCTGCAACCTCTGGTAATGCACTTACTATTTCCATGCCGACTACTTTTTGCAAAGCAGGAGAACTATTATGATCAACTTGTTGAAATTTCTGGGATGGCAATAGATTAAAATAACCTTGTCTGCTTTGGCCTCTTACAAAAATCCCACTTCCTCTCACCAAAAAAACAATTCCTTTGTCCTCCAACAGTTTAAGTGCTTTTATAATAGTACTTTTGCTAACCTTATAGTGACTTATTAACGTTTCAATTATAGGTAACTTGTCTCCTTGTTGTAATGCATTTTCTGTAATATACCTTTCCATTTCCAAAGCAATATACTGATATTTCAACATTATGATCCTCGCTTTTACAACGATGTAATATTATATAATGCAGATTTTTTTTATGTGAGTGGGAAAATTTTTTTCGCCACTCACTGCTCACTCGTTTTACCTAGCTTATCTTACACTACCTTAAGCTTGCTTCCTCATCTAAGTCTTGTTGTGTTATTTTTCTGTCCTTATAGTAGTATTCCATATCATGTTCATTTATTGTTCGCATTACTTTGCAAGGATTACCAACAGCAACTGAGTTAGCTGGAATATCTTTTGTCACTACGCTTCCAGCCCCTATAACACTGTTTTCACCAATGGTTACCCCTGGACATATGATACTTCCTGCTCCAATCCAACAGTTATCTTCGATTTTTACTGGTTCAGCATACATATACTCTCTGTAATTAGGATTGATTGGATGGCCAACAGTAGCAATTGTTACGGCCGGACCAAACAACACTTTTTTTCCAATGATAATTTTCGTGTCATCAACAAAATTACAATTAAAATTAATGTAAGTACCTTCTCCAATTTCAATATTTGTGCCATAGCAAAAATAAAATGGTGGTTCAATCCATGCTTTAGTTTCCTTACCGAATATTTCTGCCATTATTTGAACTCGGTCTGCTAATGCATCTGGTCTTGTTGCATTAAATTCCATCATTCTTTTTTTAGCTTGCATCCTATCTTCTGGTAATCCTTCACAATAATCAGTAAATAACTTTCCTGAATGGATTCTTTCTCTCATTGTCATATGTCATTTCTCCTTTTCATTCTATTATTCATTATGATGCCACATCTCTTGTAATATTTTTAACCCATCTATATTGACTATAACGATATACAGCCAACGGCAGCTTGAGTATTTCATCTAAATTGAGTACTGCATACAGTAATATAGGGTGTAAATTCCACACAAATGCACTCAAATAGCCTAATGGCAATACTATAATCCACATTACAACAATATCACACCAAAGCCCAAATTTCGCATCTCCTCCAGCTGGAAAAAAACCCCCAATGATTGTTGAATTAATGGACTTACCAATACAATAGTAAGCGCATACATATAACATTCCATCTAAGTATGATTGGGCATTAACGTTTAGGTCTACTATAAGGAACACCAATGGCTTTATCACCAATATAGTCCCGCCTGCTACAATACCTAAAAGCAATGCATATAAATTGATTCTTTTGGATGCTTTTATTGCCATCACTGTGTCATTGCTTCCTAAATATTTTCCAATAAGCACAGCACCTCCGCTAGAGATACCTGCACAAAACACAACTGCTAAGTTTCTAACTACGGTTGCGATAGAGTTTGCCGCAACCATATCAGCACTTACATGTCCGATTATTGATGTAGCAACTGTTAAGCCACCGCCCCATACAAAATAATTAGCTTGTATAGGAATTGTATATTTTAGAAAGTCTTTACGTAACTGACGATTAATCTTATCTTTTAATGGTAGGTGAAATTTAACTTGGCTGTATCTGATTGAATGAATGATACAACATCCAAGCTCTACGAACTTAGCACATACAGTTGCCACAGCTACCCCTGTAATGGCCTTTTCCGGCATACCCGGAAAGAATACATAAACACAAAGTGCATTTAAGCCGATATTAAGAAAAAGACAAATGGAACTAATCCATGCACTGAATCGTGCGTTCTCCATACTTTTTATCACGCTAAAATAAACCTGAGATAGTCCCATTGCGATATACGAAAACGACACAGTACGCAAAAAGATCTTTCCATAGTAAATTAACTCCGTATCATTTGTAAGTAATCGCATTAGCACTTCGGGAAAGCAAAACGAAAACACAAAAAATATTATCGATATACTCAGTGAAAAAATACTAGTAATGCTAAATACCCGTTGAATTACATTTACGTCATTCCTTCCCCAATATTGAGCCGTGAGTATACCTGCTCCAGTTGAAATACCCATATAAAATAGCGACAATACAAAAGTTACTTGTCCCGCAAGTGATACGGCAGACATTACAGATTGATTAATGACACCAAGCATTATAACATCTACCGCAATGGCAGCTGCTGAAATTAAATTTTGAAATGCTATTGGTAATACTAACGAAAACAAGGAACGATTAAGGGTACGATTAAATTCACTATTTGATTTCTTTTCTTGTTTTGACACTTCACACCCCGTCTTTCTTATTTTAAATATAAATAAATTGTATATGTTTACATAGATCACTTCCATCAAAATCAAATATCATTCTTTCGAAATCGTGTATTTCATAAGAATCGTCCCTTATATTTCTACTTAGGTCTTGTACATAAAATCTATAAAAATAGTGTTTGAGACAAAACAATATATAACCTATCTAAACACGAATAATGTAATTTCATCTGAATTTGGGATATGGCTTTAAAATTAGTTCATTTCATAACGCTCCCATCCATTCTACTAAGATTTTTAATTATTGTATTAACACCGAAAACACAAAAAACCGAACTAATTATCAAAAACGATAAAATAGTTCGGTTTTTATGCAGATTTACATACTTATAACTCAGCCTCATTCTTACTTCTGAATTAGATGTGACAAAATACATTAGAACATTTTAAATTATAACTTTAGTAAGTAGAACTAGGATTGGCTATTGTAATTTGCTTTCGATAATCCTGTGGCCCATAGCCCATTTTCTTACGGAAAGTATAGGAAAAATAACTTCCACTTTGAAAACCACACGCAATTGCAATTTCACTGATAGATCTATTTGTTTCTTTTAACATTTCGCAACTTTTTTGAATTCGATAGCCTATTAGATAATTATTGGGAGTTTGTTCAATATATTTACTAAATAAGTTACAGCAGATACTTCTACAAACATTCCCAGCAAACGCAATGTCATCCAGTGTTATTTTTTCTTCATAATGTTCATGAATAAAATTTGTCATTTTCCAGACTGTCCCCCAGGAATTGTCATCAACATGGTTCCTAGGGACTTTTTGTATATGGTCTCCTATATTTGCACAAAGAGACATAACTTGTGCATTTAAACGAAGTGGATTTGCGTTTTCATGCATTTCTTCATATATTTCATTTAATTTCGTCAGTGCTTCTTGTTGCCATTGAACTTGTTCATTCAATAATATATAGTCTTCAGTAGATAATCCGAATTTTTCCTCGAGGTAGACTTTTCCTACTTGAGTGTGCTCACCAAGCAATATAGGATGAATAACTACAACAATAAAGTGGCAATCATTCATATTGTTAGAATAACCATAATGCATACGCTTACTATTTACAAAAATACCATTTCCCTTTTCAATACTAACCGTATGACCATTCACAAAATATTCCATAGAACCTTCAAGTACTAAAATAAATTCTAAATCGGAATGCCAATGACTTGGTGCAACATATTTATCAAAGTAAAGTAATCTTCCTTTTCGCACATATAAAGGGAAATCAGGTATATTATAGTTTACTCGTTCAGATGAATCCGAAAATATTTCCAATACTGAATTCATGATTGCCTCCAAAGAAAATACGATTTTGATAATATTAAACCCAATTTTGATGGAAAACGCAAGTATAAATAATATAATATTGCTATTGAAAGAGAACTGATAAAGAGATAATAATTATAAGATATTATAAATAATACTTATACGGTAAATTCAAGGGAGGATTCAATTGTGAATGATATTAAAGTAATTATTATGGATGTGGATGGTACATTAACGAATAATGAAAAAGCGATATCTGCAGAAACAAAAGAGGTTTTACTAAAGGCACAAAAAGCTGGAGCAATCTTAGTTCTTGCTTCTGGTAGACCAACATCTGGATTAATGGATTTTGCGAAAGAATTAGAAATGGAAAAGCATCATGGACTTTTAGTTTCTTTTAACGGTTCTAAAGTCGTGGATTGTGAAACCAATGAAGTATTATTTAATGAAACAATGACTGTTGAACAAGGTCAAGCCGTGCTTGAGCATATGAAAAAATTTGAAGTAATTCCTATGATTGATAAAGATAACTATATGTATGTAACTGATGTCTTCAATAATGAAATAAAGTATAATGGTAATGATATTAACATAATGAAATACGAATCCCGTGGTGGTAAATATAAACTATGTGAAGTAGATGATTTGGCGGCATTTGCTGATTATCCACTAAATAAAATCCTAACTGCAGGATCTGATGATTATCTTCAGAAACATTACAAAGAGATGATGGAGCCTTTCAAAGATACGTTAAATTGTGTGTTTACAGCTCCCTTTTACTTTGAATTTACTGCTCAAGGAATTGATAAAGCAAAAGCATTAGATACAGTGCTAATTCCTAGAGGATACAAAAAAGAAGAGATGATTGCTTTCGGAGATGGACATAATGACGCTACTATGGTCGAATATGCTGGTATCGGAGTTGCGATGGCTAATGCCGTAGACGATTTAAAAGCTGTAGCTGATGAAGTTACGCGTTCAAATGAAGAAGACGGAATTGCTTATACATTAAATAAATATTTTAAATAAAACTAGATAAGTAACATAACTACAATTTATATTTAGGCAACTTTTATGATCTGTGTTTCGGATTCTACTGGACACAGATTTTAAAAGTTGCCTTCATTCATTTGGGCTTGTAAAAATCATATAAGTAATTTCTAAAACTGCTTTTAACTAGCCTACTACTGTATATGCTTTAAGAATAGCCTTTTCACCATCATTTGGAATATTGGAGATGATATAGTTTAATTAAGCTTTGAATAAAAACAGAACCCTCACATAGGAATATACCCTTTAGACAGATATACAAATATTGCTACGGGAAAAATACTAAATATCATAATTAAATTACTTAAAGCAACCCATTTTTTTGCTGAGAGGATTCCTAGGATCATTCCAACAGGGTTAATGATTAAAGTAAGCAATCCATAAGGTTCCTGAATTTTAAAAGCTAAATATGGCATCCATGAAACTATTCCACAAAGTAATAAGGTGATGGATAGCCAAAAGTATAATGGTCTTCTGGTAGTGACATGATTCATTAATCTCACTCTTTCCATTGCCTTTTTATACTTATCATAACATTATTACCAAATAAAGTAATTAAACCCATCTCCCTCCATAAACAAACATTTTTCTCTTAAACACAGACTTTCATGCAATAAGTTAGCGTTAACTCTCCATATAAGCATTAATCCTCTTTAGATTGATTAATTCACAAAGAAAAACCGTCTAACCCCATTTATACCAGTGGATTCGACGGTCGCCCTTACATTAACGTATTCTTTATTTTTTAACCAATAATTCATATCCAAAAAACTGGATATTTCCTGTTGCTTCTTAAATTATTAATAACTAATGCTAACAGTACAATTACAATAGATCCTGTTAATACTGGTGTAAATAGATATTCCCATGAATAAGAGCCGAGTATTATTATTATTGGATCTGCTCCTGCGGGAGGATGGGTTGTTTTCGTTAACATCATTAAACCGATAGCTAACCCAACTCCCAAAGCCAATGACCATGGTTCATTACCAAATAAATGATAAATAATTAATCCTATTAAAGTGGAAATGAAATGGCCCCCTATAATATTTCTAGGCTGTGATAATGGTGAATTCCAGAGTCCGAATGCTAATACACAACTTGCACCAAATGAAGCTATTAGCAAAGGAGTATAGGTAAAACGTGTTAATAAACCGAGAATAAAAATGGTTATAGCTCCACCCATAAATCCTGTTATAATATCATTTATATTTACTTTCAGAGGGCTCTTTTCTCCTCCCCCTTTCATTTTCATTAAATAGGAAGTATTTTCATCATTATGTTCCTTTTTTGCAAGATTTCCTTCTGTAATCAAAAGATGTCTGCCTCCTTGTTAAAAAACTATCCTAAATATATTACACTACTTCTTATCTTTAGTGAATCCCATTACTTCTTAATTTGCATGTCATGTTTATAACAATAGAACATTTAAAAGTTGCAAGGAACCCTTCATTTTCCCTCGATAGTTTTAACAAAACATATATACTAACAAGTTATGTAATCAAAAAAAACAAAAAGACATCTGTAAGCTCACAAGAACCGATGCCTTTTTGTTTTCGTATAAACTTATACTTGATATGTTAATCACATCATTAAAAACAGTAATAAAGGAACTGCCCTCTCATCTTATCTTGCTGTTTTCATCCAATGCTTTTGTAGGTTAACCAATCCAGGTATAACAAATTAATCTGATTAGCATTAATCAATGAACATACTGGAATTATCTTATATAGTTTCAGATTTTTTTCTACTCATAAGGAGTAAAAAGCTTTAAAGAAATATGAGAAATACCAAGGCTAACTGTTGAAAAACCAATCATAAAAAAGAAGAAAGAAACAAAGATTAACCAAAAAGGATCTAATGACATTATTGCTGCTATAGCAATTATAAGGATTAGCAAACCGGCTGTTATTTTAGGATTTAATGAAGAAACCTGTAATACGACACGAAAGCTACCTAGCAATGAATTCTCATAACGTGCACTGTACGGAAAAATAAAGATGCAAAATACTACAAAGGTAATTAACGCTAAGAGAATACCAACACCTACAATAACAAAGGATATAATCGGAAGAATTGGTAACAGCCTTATCGCAACAACTAACAAAACTCCATAAATAATTAAAATCAGCTCAATTGTAGTTCCACGAAGAAAGTTATCTTTCCACTCCTGCAAATAAGTTTTTGTTGGAAAAGACAATTTCCCTTCTGCCATTTTCATAGTAACTCTTGAGAGAGCTAATGTGCTGGCACCAACTGTAACTATTGGTAAACAGGTAATTAAAAACAGCAGATTTAATGTAAACAAATCCATTAGATAGGATGAAAACTTATAAATTTTACTATTTGAATCTATAAAATGCTTCAGCATTAAGTACCTCCTAACCTTTTACGGACCCAATCATAACACCCTTTACGAAGTATTTTTGCAGGAATGGATAGATACATAGAATTGGAATAGTTGAGATACAAATAGCTGCATACTTAATCGTCTCAGCATATTGGTTAACAACATCTGCACTTGCAGCCCCTTGATTTAGCGATGCATTATTTGCTAATAAAACAGCCCTTAAAATGTTTTGGATTGGTAATAAATCATTATCTGTAATATAAATGGACGCATTAAACCAGTTATTCCATAACCCAACACCATAATACAGCAACAAAACTGCCAAAGTCGGTTTAATTACTGGAACTAGAATCTTTCCTAGAATGGTAAAATCCCCAGCACCATCTATTTTCGCTGATTCTACCAAGCTATCAGGAATTCCTTCAATGGCAGATTTGCAAATTATGGCATTAAACAAACTCAGTGCACCTGGGATAATTAATGCCCAAATATTGTTATATAAGCCCAATTCTTTTTGGTTCAAGAAGCTCGGAATTAAGCCACCATGGAAGAACATCGTAAACATAAAAAAGGAAACGATCGCATTTTTCCACAATACATTCTTGGAAGCCATAAAATACCCACACAGAATGGTCATTAACATATTAATAGGCAAGGAGATTAACAACATCAAAAAGATATTTCGAAAACCAGAGATAATTAACGGGTGGCTTAACGCTTTAGAATAGGCCCCTAGAGTAAAATCTTTTGGGAAAATTAATTTTCCAATATTCGCATTAATCGCCGCTGAACTGGAGAATGAAGCGACGATTACATACCATATAGGGTAAAAACAAGCGATGATTACTAATATCATGATAATAGTATTAATATAAGAGAAAACTCGGTCGCCTTTACTTTCTCTCAGTAATCTAACTTTTCGTTTTCTAAGCATATCTTCAACCACCTTTCTATTAGAATAGGCCAGAACCTGCGAATTTCTTTGCTAAGCGGTTCGTTATTAACAACAATGTAACGTTAACTAATGTATTGAGTAGTCCAATTGCTGCTGCATAACTATAATCTGCATTTAATATACCCATACGGTAAACATAAGTTGATATTACATCTGCCACTGAATAAGTGGATGGAGAGTAAAGAAGCAATATCTTTTCAAACCCCATGTTAAGCAACGTTCCCATTCGCAATATTAACAAGATAATAATCGTTGTTTTCAATCCTGGGAGAGTAATGTGGAAAATCTGTTGTAATTTGCTGGCACCATCTATTCTTGCAGCTTCATATTGTTCTTGATCAATACCAGCTAAGGCTGCTAGATAGATGATAGAATCCCAGCCGATTGTTTGCCATATATCCGAAATTACATAAATCGGAACAAAAGCACTAGGTTCTGCTAATAAATTAGTCTTTTCAATCCCAAAATAGCTAAAGAATTCGGGAATTAGTCCATCGGATTGTGTAAAAAACTTAATTAAACTGCATAAAACTACGATGGATATAAAGTAAGGCATGTAGGAAACAGTTTGGACGATACGTTTAAAAAACTTATTTCTAATTTCGTTAATCAGTAGCGCTAAAATAATTGGTGCTGGAAAGCCAAATACTAAACTCCAAAAGCTAATGTTAAATGTGTTTTTAACGATACGCCAAGCACTCGGATCAGCAAAAAAGCGCTGAAAATTCTCAAATCCAACCCATGTACTCCCCGATATACCTAAACGAGGACTAAAATCTTGGAAAACCATCAGTAACCCATACATTGGTTTATAAGCAAAGATAAGAAAGTAAATTATTACAGGCAATACCATTAAATACTTTATCTTATTAAGTTGAAAATCTTTCTTTAACTTACTATAAAAACTAATTTTCGGATTATTCTCTGTTGGTAGGTTATTGTTTATTGCTAGGTTATTGTCCGACAACTTTTTTCCCCCTTTCAACAATCATCCATTTTCGATTCTTTTACCAACTAAGAGCGACACCCCAAGTTGTTCAATCGTTTAGACCAAAGACACTCACTTTACAACATCCTGAACATCCTTCCAATTCAACAACATTAGTGGTTCGGTCGTTCCCTTACCACATTTTTAATTCTTGATTGTTAACCTTTAGTAATGCCTCCAGTAGAAAATAATCAGCATAAATTAACGTTGTTATATGTTTGTCAAAATGGTAGGCAACTGCGCAACGTTCCACCAATGCTTCGCTAGTCGAATCTAAACACAAACGATTTTCACAAAGAGCTTTTAGCATTTCTTCTGCAACCTCAATATATTTGTTTCCATCTGTTTTTTCTTTATTGAGTGCTTTTCCCAAATCCAACAATCCGCAAATGGCAATACAAGTTGCACTATTATCTTCAAAGTCATCTTCTGCAGGCTGTTGAAAGTCAATAGGTGCTAGACGCGAATCAGGTAAGTGCTTTATAAAATAATCTGCAATTTCTTTTGACGCATCAAGGTAGCGTTCATCCTTTGTATGAAGGAAGCTATTCACAAAACCATAAATACCCCAAGCTTGACCACGAGTCCAGCTGCTTCCTACCTCATATCCCTGACCGCGCTCCGCTTCTATTACTTCTCCTGTTGCAGCATCGAATTTTACAATATGATGGACTGAACCATCCTCACGTATAAACTGGTCAAGTGCCATATCCGCATGTGCACGTGCGATTTGTTCGAATCTAGGATCACCGGTTTCTTCTGTTGCCCAATACAATAACGATAAGTTCATTAAACAATCAATGATAGCCAACCCTGTACAGTGATTATCTATCCCACCCCACGCACGTATGAAATTTCCTTTAAGATTAAACCGTCCAGCAAGAATATTAGCCGCATGGACAGCACGCACTTTTGCCTTTGGATCCTGTGTCATTTGATAGTTTGCCACCGATGTATGCAGCCACATAAAACCTACATCATGATTTAAACCTTGAAAAATATCAAAACATCGATCCAATTTGACTTCTTGAATTCTTGCCCATTCACGATACTTTTCTTCTCGAGTATAGTTGTAAAGCTGCCACAGCATACCTGCAAAAAAACCATTCGTCCACCAACTAACATCGCCTGTGGTTGACTTGGTATATGCATTATCCATATTGTTGTATTTACCATCCTCTAATACATAATAAGGAATTCCATTGCGATTCCTTTCACTTACCCACTTTAATTTGTCTACACATTTATCTAAATACGTTTCAAATTCCGTTTGATGCCTTCCAACCAAGCTTCTTCACTCCTAATAGTAATAATGATTTTAAAGCTGATAACCTTCAAAAACAGGTATCAGCTTATGGATATTTAGCGCTTTAAATAACGTTCATAGGCAGCTTGACGAATTTCTAACAGTCGTTCCAAGCCTTGATTATTTAATTCCTTTACAAAGTCATCAAACTTGTCTAGGCTTTCCTCTCCAGTCACAAATTTTAATGCATGTTCCTTAACATAAGTATTTATCGTATTTTCAAGATTAGAAGCTTCTTTACGTTCCTCAGATGTCATAGAAACAGCTGCAGGGAAAATAGAGTCGATTGCCTCTTCTTGACCATCTGACCATGAATTTGAAGCATTAAATGATGGTTCATCCAAACGTTGTTCAATAAATCGTGAAAGTTGAACACCTTGTCCGGATAACCAGTTACCTGTATAAAGAGCAATTGCTTCATCTTTACCTAACTTATTTTCTGTTATTAAGTCAGTAAAGGTAGGTTGCCCATCTACCATTTCCCAACTTTCGCCTTCTTTACCAAAATTCCAGTATTGCATTCCTTCTTCCGTGTAAGCCCAGTCTAAAAATTTAAACGCTGCATCCAATTCTTCTTCTGGTAATGATGTTGAGATTGCGATGCCTTGTGCATTATATAAATCTTCTGTGAAGATTGATGCTGATTTTGTGCCATCTGCTTGATTCGGATATGGTGCGCCTACCCACTCGGCACCCGTTTCATTTGTTGTTGCATCCGTATTCATTGCTAATAAAGTTCCGGCATTCATGATAGTTGCACCAGTTTTATCTTGAGATGCCTTTGTTTTCACGCCTTGATCATCAATTGTTGCAAAATCAGGATCAATTAAGTTTTTCTTATATAAATCGTTAAACCAAGCCATATAATTTCTCCATTCAGGCTGAGCTTGTGCTAACTGTACTTGGCCATTCTTATCAATGAAATAACGAGTGTCAAATGACCCATGAGCATCAAAGGCCCCTGCAAATCCTGGACTCATACGCCAACCAGTTTGAAAGGTTAATTGAGCACCATATTTCTCATGGAAAATTTCAATAGTTTTGGTCCAATCTGCAATATTTTCGGGCAATGATAAGTTCTG
Organism: Niallia laureatilytica; assembly: GCF_046613985.1. Classification (NCBI taxonomy): domain Bacteria; kingdom Bacillati; phylum Bacillota; class Bacilli; order Caryophanales; family Bacillaceae; genus Niallia; species Niallia laureatilytica. The sequence goes on from NZ_JBKKHP010000011.1 coordinate 132,459, forward strand.
TTCCTCTAGCCAATCTTGGCGAATCATTGGCCCCATGTAAGAAGCTTGATACGGCTGTTCTCTAAAGAAGCCAAACATATAATACTTTCCATCATCCGTTTTCATTGCACGATCAAACTCAGGATGTTCTTTTAAAAACTTCCAATAGTTTGGTGCTTTTTCCTCAATATCTTTTGTCAGATCTCGTATGGCCCCTTCATTAATGTATTTATCAGCCACTCCCATCCAGCCATAATAAATCAGGTCTGGTAATTGTTTTTCAGAGAGCATTAAATTAAACGCCTGGCTCCAGTCTGAACCTTCCGTTGGAAACTGCCATTTTAATTTAACACCAGATTCCTTTTCTAAATTTTGATGAAAAGGTGATTCCTCATAGCTTTTGACTGTTGGACTAGGCGTCATCCACGTACTCCAAATAGTTAATGTCCCATCCTCCACTGCATTCGATTTATTGTTCTGACAACCAGCTAATACTACTGACACAATAAGGAATGTGAAAAAACATAACTTTTTTAATTTTTTCATTCGTACCTCTCTCCCCTTTCACTAATTAATAATTTTTATCGCACTGATAAAAATCTACTGCTTAAAACATAATCACGCTTATGGTTACGCTTACAATTTGGTTTCTTTAAAAATCTTTCGATCCTTTCGAAAGATTTTATGGAAAATCAGTACCAAACTGTATTTGTAGTTTATTTAAAACCGAGTTCAAAAACAATTACGTAATTTATAAATACTAACATTTTTAACTTTTTTGTTTTCTGCCATGTTTAGAACAATTGAACAAGAACCCTATGAAAAATTTTCTGATTATAATATAATAAATTCAAATATTTGTGAGCGTTTCAAAACGCGCCAAATCAACTATTAAAATATAAGTGAAGCATAGACCCTGAAAATAGAATGTAATTAACGTAGACATGACACTAGACTTAGCTTTATACAAAAATTTGAAAGTTTCCTTAAAAGCAATACTTCTAAACTTACTTCATCACTAGTATCGCTAGCATTATAGGAAGGAGCATTCTAAATGAACGAACTTTTTTCGATAATAAATGGCGGAATAAATATGCGTCATCCTTTAACGTTTAGAATGTCAAAACCCCATGGTATCCCTTGTTATGTTTTATTATCACTGAAATCCAATGCAATCTATAATGTTAACGGTGTATCCATGAAAGGTCGACCTAACGAAGCTATAATTATTAGTCCTAACACTCCTTATTATTACGAGAATCCAGATGGAGTGTATATTGATGACTGGCTGCGCTTTGAATCAAATGATCCTACGCTTTTAGACAAGATGAACTTTCCTCTTAATACTCTTATATATCTAGCTGATTCCAGGCATATTAATATTATCTTTCAAGAAATTATTTGGGAGTATAACTATTCAAGAGAAGAATTTAAGAAGCAAAATGTTTCAATACTTCTTCAAGTCCTTATTAATAAACTAATGTCCTACTATCTTGAAATAGGCAGTGATGATAACTATAGTCCTTTTCATTCAAAATTAAGAGATTTACGATTACGCATTCAGTCTGATGTCATGCAGTCGTACAAGGCAGAGAACGTTGCCTCTACTTTAGGAATAAGCACCTCCTATTTCCAGCATTTGTACAGGAAACTTTTTGGCATCTCTTTCCACAAAGACGTAATTCGGTTCAGAATTGATCAAGCTAAATATCTCATTGCTCATACAGAATTGACATTGAATGACATTTCAGAAATGTGTGGTTACTCTTCCGAAGTACATTTCTTTCGTCAATTTAAAAAAGAAACCGGCAGAAATCCATCCGATTATCGTAATATGCCGTTTTTTGAAAGCACAAGTAAGTATTAAAATTTACGGATATGTAATGTTTTAGAATAAGCAATAAAGAAAGTTTTCTTAAAAGCTCGCCTGTTAGGAATTGTGCTTCAGATTTTTCCCATGTGTCGCTTTGATTTAGGCGAAGTCGCCGTCCCTTTAAACAAATGAATAGAGCGATACTAGAAGTATCGCTCAAAGTAAACGAATCTTAAATTAACTAATTTTTAGCATCCATCCATTCCACAAGCCAGTCCTTCCGGTATTTCACTAGAATTCTGCTTGCTTATTTCTTCATTTATGATTCTCTCTAGATTTTCCTTCGAATGAATACCTGCAGCGACTGTATCTCCTATAATAAAGGTAGGAACTGCAGATATGTTAGCTTCAGTATAAGCATGTTGTAATGCCTTTTGGTGTTCTTCACGAAACGTTCTATTTTCCAGCGCCGTTCGATATGCTTGTACATCGAGGCCAACCTCACCTGCTAGCTTTGTAAGAACATTCATGTTACCAATATCTTGTTCTTCTTGGAAAAACGCACGCAGTAAACGAATGTTATACTCATTTCCCCTTCCCTTCTCCTTAGCATATTGAAAACCTTCAAATGCCAAGTGAGTATAAGGTTGTGGTGATACATTTGGTAAGACAATCTTAATTCCCATCCTATCAGCCATTGGATAAACAGACTGCTTCCAAGTTCTTTGTAAATAATCTCCTTCTGGCCTTAACGTTTCGTTTGGATACGGACGCAGCTCAAATGGCATCCATTCTATGTCTACATCTTTTCCTTTTATCGCTTCTTCTAATGGTGCTTCTGCCAAGAAACAGAAAGGGCACACATAATCTGAATAAACTTTAATTTTGACTGTCAAAATGCTTCACTCCGATTTGATTCATAATCTCCTACTTTTGCAAAGCCATGTTTTTGGCTTACATAAAAACAACTGCTACATCAGATAAAATGGGGAATTGCTGATCCTGCTGTTGCCCGTTTTCTTTAATCGCCTCTATTCAATCTCGAAATCCTTAATATTAGCTGCTGGGTAAAGCACATCATTTGGTTTAAATACTGATAAAGCTTCGTTATTTTTCACTTTTTTAACCCAATCGTGATCAGCTAAAGCACCTTTTCCTAATGTTACAATATCAGCATCACCGCTATTTAAGATTTCAGTAGCTTTTTCTATTTTTTCTAATTGACCATTCGCAATTATGGGCAGTTGGCTATATTTTTTCGCTAAAGAAACTAAAGATTCCTCTCCTCCATCAAATGCTGGCTGCCATGCTTCGAACTCTGTGACGTGAATATAGTCTAAGCCTGATTGACCTAAGGAAGTGAAAATAATTTTTGCATCTTCTTCTTTTCCTGACCATTTGTAGAAATAATCGTTTACTTGTGATTGAGAGATTCGCATTCCAACTATGAAATCATTTCCAACAGCTTTAGTCACTTCAGATGCAATTTCAACTAAATATCTTACTCGGTTTACAGTACTTCCACCATATTCATCAGTGCGCAGGTTTGTATATTCTGTAAGAAATGCATCTAAGAGATAACCATTGGCACCATGGATTTCAACCCCATCAAATCCAACAGCCTTTGCTCTTTGAGCAGCATTTACGAAGCTTTTTTTCACATCATTCATTTCTTCTTTTGTCATTTCTTTCGGAACATTAAACTCCCCTTCTCCGAAATAAAATTTAAGCTGTTCGCCTTTAGGCTTTACTGCTGATGGGGCAATTGTGTCCTTTGAAAAGTGACTTCCTTGTGAGAGTGGTCCACTATGCTGTAACTGCATAAAAATTTTACCGCCTTCTTCATGAACGGCATCCACAACCTTTTTCCAAGCTTGTGCTTGTCCATCCAATGCAATACCTGGTTGATATTGATACGTTTGGCTACTTTTATCATCAATATACGTACCTTCTGTAATAATTAACCCAAATCCACCTTTTGCGAAAGAACGGTAATATTTGACCATCTTATCCGTAACATATCCGTCTACTGTCGCACTAATTCGAGTCATTGGTGCTAGTCCAACTCTATTTTTTAATTCTGTTTTATTCATTATCAAAGATTGAAACAAAATACTTTTATCCAAGTCATTTTCCTCCTGTTGTATTAAGTAATTGACATCCTTACTGTTATTAGCTTAAATGAAGAGTACAGTTTAGTAAAACGAATATATTTGATAAGATAGTTCAAAAATATTGAACTATTATTAGGAGATGTTAGTTTGGAGCTTCGCCATTTAATTACATTTAAAACCATCGTTGAAAAGAACGGATTTAATAAAGCAGCAGAACACTTGGGTTACGCACAGTCTTCTATTACTACCCATGTTAAAGAACTAGAAAAGGTATTAGGTAATCCACTTTTTGACCGTCTCGGAAAAAAAATAATATTAACTCACTTCGGTAAGCAATTTCTTCCGTATGCAAATCAAATAATTGAGCTTTACAATCAGTCACTTACTATTGAAAAGGAACCTCAAGGTGAATTAACCATTGGAATATCGGAATCATTAACAATTTGCCGAATTCCTCAGATTCTGCTTGAATTCAAGCAGAAATATCCGAAAGTGAGCCTTCACGTTAAGTCATTAGAAAATTATGATGTTACTAAGAGCCTCCAGAGTGGTGATATAGATTTAGCTTTAATATTAGAAAAGGATAATTGGAAACAAGAAGAGTTGCATATAGGAGAATTAGTAAAAGAAAGAATGGTCTTCATCCAGCCTAAAAATAAAAAAGATGCTTTAAATACAGCGCTATATTCCGATTTAAGATGCAGTTATAAATCTGTATTTGACGAATATATTTCATTAAATCAATTAGATATTAAAGATAGTCTAGAATTCCAAAGTATAGAAGCAATCAAACACTGTGTAAAAGCTGGGTTAGGCGTATCACTTGTTCCATACTTTTCTGTAAAAGAAGAACTTAAAGGCGGGATCTTCATAGGAGAAGAAGTTACAAAAGAACAAAATTCACTATCCACTTATTTGGCTTATCACAAAGATAAATGGTTGTCACCATCTATAAGCAGTATGATAAGTCTTGTGCAGAAGCACGCAATAACTTGGGAGTAACAATTTCTCTTTTAAATAACGCAGTTTTACGTAGAAAAATGGCGTTGGCAATAAAAAACTTCTATCAAGGATTAGAAGTTTTTTTACTAAGCATTTTAAACGTTAATAAGACGCAGAATGCAGCTTTATATATTCATTATTTATACTTCCTCTCTTGTCCGAACAAATTTTTTCTAAGAACCAATTGTAGCTTAAAAAATATCCTTCTAAACAGCATCATTAAATCCGTTTATTATGTATAAAAAATCCAAAACTATTGAAAATAATATAAGCAATTACTAACTAATAAGGAGCAATTTTTGATGAAAAAGATATTTTTAATGAGCTGGATTTTGCTTTTTTCCTTAATCATGGTGACGGGAACAAATACTTACGCTAAACCGCAAGAAAAACACATTAGCCAATCACAGGTAGATTTTGAAAATAATTTCCGAAAGCTTTGGTTAGATCATGTTTTGTGGACAAGCAACTATATTACAAGCGCAACTACAGCAGGTGCAGAGGATCAAAAACAGGTTCTGACGAGACTTCTAAAAAATCAAGAGGATATTGGAAATGCAATAAAGCCTGTTTACGGCCAGAAAGCAGGGAACAAACTGACAGAGCTGCTTAAGGAGCATATTGTTATAGCAGGAAAAATTATAGATGCAGCTAAAAGCGGAAATAAAACTACAGTGACTCAGCTAAACAAAGAATGGGCTAGAAATGCAGATGATATAGCTGCTTTTCTCAGTGAAGCCAACCCTTTCCTCAAAAAGGAAGAGCTAAAGAAATTATTAGCTATGCATCTCCAATTAGTCACAAATGATTTAACTGCAAGCCTGGAAAAAGACTGGAATGCTAGAATCATCTCAATTGATGAGGGTGTAACTCATATAATCATAATGGCTAATGCTATTTCAACTGGAGTTGTAAAACAGTTTCCTGATAAATTCAAATAATAAATGGAACAAGCACCTCTATTTCTATTAGAGGTGCCTGTCATATTATTGATAGCCACTCCCTCGCTATTGGTAAATATAGATGGACAGAAAAAAGAAAAATTTTTGTTAAGGTCTAATTATCCAATCAATAATTTAATGTTTCCCATTAATGTTGTTATAAGAATTTTTTTCCTTTCAACTTTTTAAATAAAGACAATACTAATTGAATAATAATTAATTATAATAGCAAGCCCAAAGAAAAAGGCAGAACGTACAACACAATTGCCCCCAAAATTATATGAATAGTGAAGGGAAAACATTTACTTATTAAGTACATGAGTACAGAGAAACCGAAAAACCGGTACCAAGATATCAAGTTAGTAAGGGGAAATCGTGGGGTAAGATTACATATGAATAATAAGGGGAGAAGCATATGCACGTTGAGAGTCTAAAAATTTGGCAACCACAAACAAACCTAAACTCTAATCATCCTGTTCATATTCTTTTTAGGGGTATTGTTAAACATGATGACTATTTTAAAATAATCCTGGAAGATTATGACGACAATATAACGGAAATTGTATATAACCAATTAAACGGACCTATGGAATATTATGTTTGGTCCTTTAGATATACAACAGAGATAGGAAGGTTTGGTTTATATAATTTAGAGGTTGATGAATCAAATTTAAAAGAAAAAGGAAAAGCATATTTTTTTAAAATGGAAAACTCAGAATACATTAATTGGTTTGACAATCAAAATCCCCTTTTCAATAGCACGACACATCCAAATTTAGAGCATCATGTTTATATTACTCGTGATGAAGTAATGGAAGTATTATCAGATTATAATCCTTTAATATTAACAAATTAGATTAAAAATCCTTTAATTTAAACAACTGGAACAATAGGTTTTATATTCCCCTCAGTTGTTTATTACTTCGAACTGAATTCACTAAAAAGGAAAATGTTAATAAGGATAGACAATATTCCAGTATAAGATATTTTTATGTCATGGTTCATTTAAATTAAACTACCATTAGTGCCAGAGTAAACCATGAATATTATTAAACATTAATAATAATTTAACGCAGACTTGTAGATTCATAAATACTTTGTTAATACTTCTTCTCTTGTCTATATAAGTGAACTTCACACTTACTTCTAAACATTCATTTTTAAGAAGAAAATTCAATTAGAATAAATTGCCAGAAAAAAGAGCATTAATTATTTCTAAATTAACGCTCAATTAATGATCATTTCCCTTTTTGCTTCTCGAGAACAAATTGAAATAAATACAATAACAAGGTATCAATCATAAATATACATAGTAATTGAAATTTCTTAAATTTTGACAACGCAAAAATTTTTATTTTTTTAAAGAAAGAAACAAATATATACGTGAATGCTCCATCTACAATTAAATTTAACACTAAATAACTAAAAATTTTCCCATAAGTATACTTTAGTATCCATAAAGATCCGACTAAAAACGGTCCCCATGTAAAAGGGAATACCCAAGTTATCTTCGGAGATATTATTTGGTACCAAAACCACCATTTACGCTTTTTGGCTACAAAATTGAACATGTGAACAATGAAAGATATAAATATTCCAGCGGGCAAAAAACGCTTTATAGATTCTTTTCCTAATAAAGGTACTGTTAACCAAGGAATAATTAAAATTAACATTGCCATTGTTTTTGAATATTTTTTTATTTTTATTTTCACCGAGTAACCTCCAATGCAAACTAATATCCGAGTTAATTTCCCCTAAAATAAGAAGAATTATTAAATGAAGATATCATTGATTGGATGCAAACTTTTTTCAAGTTTTTTACAACGATTACTAAGCATAAATAATAACGATATTGTGAAAAAAATGTGCTTAACAAACCTGACACAATCGTTAGACAAGAAAAGTTCTTTTTGTTTATTACAAGAATGCTGCTATGATAGTGCTAATCCTTCCTGGATTAGCAAATCAATAAAGTATCTTGCTGCTTTTACAGGTCATGATATTCCTGTCGTTAACATGTTATTAGTGTGTGATTAACTTACAGAAAGGTATAAAAATTTGACTTAGAGAGAATATAAAAAAAAGCTACTTATTGGAGGTTAATTATGCTGCCTAACTATAAAGGAAAACTTATAACGATTATTTGGATGGGTATTGGCTCTGCTATACTTGCTAGCATTTTCAGTGCAGCTCTTATCGCTATTACTATTAACACTAACAAAAAAATCAACCAATTATTTAATCGTTAGGTAATTATCATAGTTGATTTATGAATTTTATTCTAAAATCTAAATAAACCTCTTCATTCTTAATCGAAACGCTGTCTTAATAAAGATATAAACATATATCTATTGAAACTGAAAATAAGGAATAATTTCCCTGCCTTTACTCTCTATACTCATACACTTTACTATGGTAATGTTTAAGTATCAACTAACGTATACTCCCTTACAGACAAAACACAACCATTTTTAATCTGTATATGAATTCTATGTTATCTTGAAATAATCTCAAAGGATGATTCAGTGACTAGAATTATCAAGTTCGGTCAAAAGGTTATTTACGATAGTAAGATACACTTCTGCTTTTTTAATCATGAAAATGGCTTACTTGAAATAGTGAATCCTGAAACACGTTCTATATTCTTAGTTAAACAGAAATCTCTCATTTATAGGATTAAATAAAACCATTATTTTTTGATGGTTTTTTATTATGCAGGTCTCCTTCCTGTTCCTTTATATGAACTGTTATTGTATTTGGATTATGAACGTATTTACCTGCCTATACCAAAATCTAATCATACCAATGCGTTCTTTCTTTCCAAAAGAGGTGTGACAATTTCCAGAAGGAGAATACAGAAAGTAATAGAGAATGCCTTTTGAGTAATAACAATACTTGGAGCAAAAGAAATTAACAGCTCATAAATTACGTCACACCTTTGGAACAGGCATGGTAAGGGATGGAACCGACTTAGTAACTATACAACAGCTTATGGGACATACAAATTTTAACACTACGCAGATATTTACCCATGTTAGCAATGAACAGAAGCAAAAAAGCCATGAGAAATAAGAATGTCTCAAGATTTTTTAGCGATTCGAATCACGCATAGACCCTTGAAGCTATTAGGTTTTACGGGCATTTCACTAAGAATTACGTTCGCTCAGACGAAATTAAATTTGTTAGCATGATGAACGACTCATTAAATTCACTATAATACGTTTCTCAGACTCCATTTAATTCACCATTTTTTCTCGAAACATATAAAAAATTTAGGAAAACATAAACAAGGTCATGAGGTTACAATCTGTTACTAAAGCAAAATATGTAGAAGTACCTTTTCTTAGAACCCTTAATTACCAATATTTGTATTTATTAAATTTCTTGATGCGTAAAATTATTCTTTCTAGCTAGTCATAAGCGTAGGATCTCCTATATTTTTCTCTTCGTTAAAAAGTTACTTAACGAAAACTTGTAGATTTATATATTATTATTTATAGTATGTTTAAACTTATTCTCTTTTCTTTTTAAGAACCTAGATATTGCAATTTTACTTTCTCCTTTTGATGGAAATATCATTCGTTCTTGTTTCAAGATGCATGCATCTCGAAACAATTAAGCATCTTGAAATACGGGTCATACTTTTACTTTTTTCATGTAACATTTGGATAACATAATAAAGTAAAAATTCAAAGGGAGTTACCGATTAATTTTGGCCATATAGAATGATCCTCTTATTCAACAAAAGCCCCCGTTTGTTTAAGTATAATTCTTCACAATGTTACCCTTCTACTACTTTATTTAACACAGAAATTTTCCTATTACAAGATCAATCTAATCTAAATAATATCTTTACTTTTTTCTCTCTTCCAAACAAACCACATAATCAGTAAAATAATTAGTATAGAAACAGCTATAATGCTTGGCACAAATTGTTGGTTATATTGTAGATCAATTACATTTCGTACAATAACTGTTGCCCCTCCAGCAATCATAATAAACTGGACAACAATCTGTGAAGCAATTAAGACAATCATATTTGGGACTAAGCTAGAAATAGCCATTGTTAAAATCGTAAGTATTACAGACAACATAAAAATAATACCGACTGATAGCAATATATACTGCCAGAACGTTATATCATACCAATAGTAATTCCATCCAAATGCAGTCAATGGTAAGTCGAAATGCGATTTTGTGTCATTCTTCATGTAAAGCATCATATAGAAGCTTAATAATACAACAGTAAGCAATATACCACTTAGCAATCCCGCAATCCATTTTGTTTGATAAACTGTGCGCCCCTTTTTACACGCATACTGTAATGGAACTACGCTTGCTCTTGTATCTCTAATAAAAACCTGTGAAATTAAAATAGCAATACTAATGAAAATAACAATAGCTACTGTTGTTTTATATGACTTAAAGTTATCCGTCACAATATCTGTATAAACAGCAAACTTCTCCTCATCAAGAAGCTGTTGCATTCGATTACTCTGTGCTGCTGGAGCCTCTTGCATTTCAGCTATTAACGTTTCTTCTTTAGATTGATGTTCATTTAAATACCATTCATATGCTTGAAGCTGCCATGGAAAATCGGCTTTACTATTAAAGAAAAGCTTATCACGATATGCACTTTGTTGTTCGTTATGGTTATCATAATTATTAAATTTTACATAGCTTTCCATACCAGCCTCAACAGCTTCTGAATCATTTGCTAAATAAGCATCAGCTCTTACTATTTCTTTCTTATACATTTCCTGTAGTTCAGAAAACTCTGCCTCATTTATTTCTGCTCCAAATTTTGGTATTAACTGTTGTTCCATTTGAAATTGATCCACTGCTGGACGTCCATTCGGAAAGTTAGTTAAATCAAACTCTATTAATAATTTAAACAGTAAGAGATTAACTAACAAGATCAATAATATTAACTTCCAAGAGAAAATTTTTCGTAACTCATAAAGAAACAATCGCACTTTATACCACATCCTTACGATTAAAATAACGAATTGCAATCGATATACTTATACTAGCAATGAACAACCATAACAGTATAGTCCAGACCTCATGATACTTCATCATCATAAATGTTGTTCCCCCATTAAAATAATAATGGGGATTTAACAGTAAGAGCGTTATATTAAAATTTGTCAGCAATTGAATGACTCCATTTGAAAAAAAAGATGGTACAACATACATAGTAATCAGCAACATCACACAAATGAGCCATGTGTAATAACTATTTTTCACTAATAACCCCAATGTAAATGTCAGCATTACTACAACCACTAGAACCATTGTTAAAATACCCACAGCCAATAAAGTGTACTGCCATAGTGATAGATTCCACCATGTAATGTACGGCAACTTAGATTCCCAATTCAGGCCACTACTAATCGAAGTTTGCCATACAGCTGAATAATCGTAGATGCTGAAGTAAGTAGCCAATGTACCAACAAATATTAAGGATATAACACTTAAACTAGCTATTAAGCTTGCCGTTCCTTTATGCAAAATTAGTTTTCGCCCTTTTTTAGTTGCATATGTTACAAGCTGTGTACGTTGTTCAAATTCATAATTTGTAATTAGTACGGTTATAAGAACGACGAGGAGTACACCCTCTATTGCCATTGTTTTCATAAGAGTGCGAAATAGCTTACTATGCATTTTATAATCACTTAAGAAAAACCACTGTTTATATTCATTCGTTACTACGATTTCATGGAAACGTCTTTCCCAATCATTAAATTCCTTTAGCATCATTTGCTCAAGCCAACTTGGCATTGTTTGAAGTTGAAAAAACGCTGCCTTTTCTTTATTTAAATCAATCTTCCGATAGCGTTCTTCTAGTCCTTTCGCTTCCTGAACATATGTAAATTTTAAGCTTATCTCATCTATTAACTGCTGTTCTTCAAAACTTGCTTGCTCATATTTCTCAGAGCTTATCTCTTCCAAATATAATTGCGTATCAACTCCTCCAAGTTGTTGAACCTTTTTTAGAAGATCCTGCTCCATCGTTTGTAAAATCTCATCATTAAAAGTTGGACCATATGTTTCAACAATGTCATTAACAATATGCAAGTCTTTTTTGTGATATGAATTGCTTACTATTGAAAATATGTTAAAGGCAATCATAGCGAGTAAAAGAACGAAAATTATAGGCGATAACAAAGCCTTTTTTATTTCAAGCCAAGTAATATACAACGCGGTCACCCTCTCTGCTCATCAGCGTATACTACTAAAAACACATCCTCTAACTGTGGTGAAACTGCCCTCCAATCGCTAAATGGTGCTTGTTCCGTGTAAAATCGGACCAGTATTTGTCCATCCTCTTGTTTTTCAGAAAGTGTTAAATAGCGTTTTCGAAATTCCTTAAAGTCCTGAAATGGTATTGTCGTTTCATAAATTTTACCGGCTAATGACTGACAAATTGTTGTAGGATCTTCTTTGTATAAAAGCTTCTTATTTTTTATCATCACGATTTTGTTAGCAATGGATTCAATATCTGACACAACATGAGTTGAAACAAGAATGATTTTCTCTCGCGCAATCTCTGACAGTAAATGACGAAAACGTGCACGTTCTTTGGGATCAAGTCCAGCTGTTGGTTCATCCAATATTAATATGTGCGGATCGGAAAGAAGGGCTTGTGCAATACCAACACGTTGAATCATTCCTCCAGAAAACTTACGCATTTTTTTATTTTTTACATCTGTCAAAGCTACTACATTTAGCACTTCGTCAATTCGCATTTCCACTGTCCTTTTATCCATCCCTTTTAAGGCAGCCAAATAGCGTAAATATTGGACAGGAGAGTTGTGCTTATAATAGCCGAAGTGTTGTGGTAAATAGCCAATTAGCTCTCTGTATTTCTCCCCCAATGTCGATATCGGTTGATTATTAAAGTAAATAGTGCCTGTAGTTGGTGTAATTAACGTTACGAGCATTTTGATAAGCGTTGTTTTCCCTGCTCCATTTGGGGCAAGCAAACCATAAATTCCTTTGTCAAACTGCATATCAATACTCGTTAAAGCCGTAAAATCTTTATAATTTTTGCTAATATTTTCAAGCTTTATCATAACAATACTCCCTCCTGTTTTCGTAAATACATCCTTTTAAATGCCATACAATATACTCCGATCAATAAAACAACTATTATTCCATATACAACGGTTGGTAGGGTCAAAACCACTTGTACATAGGCTGATTCTACCAACATTAAGAGACCGCTGTTTAATATGACCCAGCCAATTACATAAACGATTATTCTCGGAATCAACTGACCTGATCTCATAGTGAGTAACAATCCTGCAGCAAACAAAAACAAACCAGTTAATGACAAAAGCCATAAATGAATAAACGCAAATTCATACATATACGAGAGCCAAAGTGTAAGGCTCGTATTAAATAAAATAGCGAGGCTACTAAACATCAGCATGCGTATACCAATGAGTTGAAAAACCGTATATTTTGTTGTCATTTCTAGTTCAAACGTTTGCGCTTCTCTTTTGTGATAAAAGCTATAGAGTGAAAGACTAGCGAAAAGAAATGGTGATAACATAAAGAGCATCGCTAAACCAGCTGGTGAAACAGTATACTTACCTAACGAAAAGCTAATTAATAAAAGTGAAACAATAGCAATGGTAGAAAAAAGCCATTCATTACGATTTGGTAGCATGTATTTCCAGCCAACTTGGTATAATAGTACTTTTATTACACTAAAAACTGATTTTCGTTTAGGTAGACCCTTTTCTAAGATAATCGTGATTTGTTTTTGAATGTCTTCATCAGATGGATAAGGAATTGAATCATACTTTTTCATTTTTAATTCTCCTCCAACTCTCGTTTTAAATTTTTAATGGCTTTATAATATTTTGTTTTCACAGTAGATAAAGGTACATGCAATTTTTTCGCTATCTGTTGAAACGTTAAGTCATCTATAAGTTTTCCAAGTAATATTTGTTGCTCCTGCTCGTCAAATGTTGTTAACACACACTGAAGTTCTTCCAATTGGTGATTATGAAGCACCTGTAGGAGCACCTCATCTTCACTAGCAATCTCTATCTGTTCTACGACATCTGTTTTAATTCTTGTCCGAAAACCCTTCGAACGGAAATAGTCTGTACAATGATTCTCTGCAATTTGATAGAGCCATGTTCGAAAGGAGGCTTTTTTTTCATCAAAGTTGTTTATTGATTGCAGTGTACGGATAAATATTTCTTGAGTTAGATCCATTGCCAACTGTTGATCAAATACTCGCCTATATGTATAAGAGAATATCTCTTTATAATATTTATGTATTAACTTATTTGCACTCTCTTCATGCCCGTCCTTTTGTACGCGCCGAATCCATCGCCTTTCTAAATCAAACATATCCTCACTTCCTTCTTCCTCCATATATTCGTAAAGCATCTCATAAAAGTTTTAATTCCATAAAATAATTTATATTTTACATTAAAATACACATTTCATTTGCATGAAACTAGTTCCAATCGAACAGCCGTATATCCTGGATATACGGCTGTTAATGTATTGTTGCTAAGTTAATTATGTAGTTTTAGTCTGGTAGTTCCATGTGAACGAGTACACTTTAACTAAACTGCCTCGATTGTGACATAAGAAAGGTACTTTACCATTATTAATGGAATGTGCCACTTTTAACACCATAAAAAAAAGAGCTACATTCTGCAGCCGCCTGTTTTTTAAATATTTATTATATATACATCTGTTTCCTTTGGAAAATCATTACGAGTTAGCTTTGATTTAGAAATAATTTGTCTATATGCTGTAATGGTTCCGTCATGAGATACTATATATCTTTTTGATTGATTCAAACTTCTACACCATTCAATAAAATCAGATGCTAATTCCCTAAATTCTACTTCAGGTAATGTATTTATTCCTCCATCCCATAATCTTAAATCATGCTCATTAACCAACTCAAAATCCGGAAATTGTTCTTTTAGAATTTTTATGTCTAGGATAGAATCGCAAGGTAATGTAATACCATTTACTTTGAGTGGAAATTGCCTAGGAGCGATCAATGGGTGAATAACCTTTCTACACGGGCTATTATTCATCCAAATTCTTGCTGTTTCTAGTGTTCTCCGAATCGGACTTACTATTACGATATCTTCAGGTGTTAATGAAAACTTATTCCTTAGTGTCTTAGCTTGTAATTTTCCTTTATCAGTTAGTGAAGGGTCAGCAATCTTTAAACTTTCTGGAATCTGAATAGTATGTTCTCCTTCTCCATGTCTCACAAAAATTAACTCCATATACTCACTCCTAAAACACACAAAAAAACGGATGATTTTCTTTATTTAAGCATAGTTCTAACTCCTTAATAAATTGGTCATTCTTTATTAAAGTCAGACAATCTTCCAAATTAAAATATCCAATTTCTAAGCTTTCTGTGTTGAGTTCAAATTCCCCTCCGATAGGTGCGCCAAGCCACCACATATTGCAAAGATTGCTTGAAACCTCTTGTGTGACACCACAAAAACTTAATATTTCAATATCTATCCCTGTCTCCTCTTTCACTTCTCGGATTACTGCTTCCATTATTGTTTCAGAGTTTTCTACCATTCCACCAGGTAATTCCCAACCTCTTTTAGGATCTTTTTTTAAAAGGATTTTATTTTCGTAATTTTTTATTACCGCTCCAGATGTTATTCTAAAAGACACACATCCTCCCCCCTTTAATCTTATGTATTACTACATAACAGTTGTCTTTTCCTTTAAATCCCATACATTTCTTATTGTGCTATCCTGCCCGTTTGTAACACAAGTAGGTTTCTCTTCAATTATTACAGGAATGCTGCCCTTTTAGTACAGTAAAAAAAGCTGGCAAAATGACAGCTCCATTATTAAATCTTTCACCCAATACCTGAAACAGCCCCATATTTAAAGTAACTAATCTTATTACTTTAAGTTTTTAAACTGTAAAATCCTCAATAATTTCTACTACTTCGATTTTTCCGTTGATCAAAAGCTCAGGAAGGTCGGTTTTCACATTACCTCTCCAATAATCTCTTGCTTGTTCTATTTTGCGAGCGAAAGAAACTCCATCTGCACCTGGTAAAAGGTCTCCATCACCTTCGAAATAATTTCCAGCAACTCGTAGTTTAACAATCTGCAAAATCGTCCTATTGAAAGAAATAAATAACTCTTTCCATTTCAGAACTTCTTCATAACTTTTCGTTGCGTATAAGCAAGACAATCTAGAAGGATATTCAGGGTATTCTTGTAATCTAACCATTTCTGTTATCACTTCTCGGATAGCTCTAATTGTTTGACCTGCATAATCTACAACTACCTCGGCATTTTCTCCCTTTAGGTTCAATTCATCACTATTAAAATGATCATATAAAATCTGCATAAAGTCTTCACCTTTAGAATTTAATTGTTCCTTTTCAAAAAAAAAGCGGTATAACGTGTTTTTTTGGTTCTTGTCAAAGTTAATTTTTTGTCCAAGACTCATTTTTTGATTAGTAACAATGTGATAAGCATAAAATTCATTCTCTTTCACTTTACGCCTCCTATTGAGCTTACAATTTACTCTAATTTTACCAGAAATAAAGGAGATAGATACCTTGTTGCGTAATACTTATTGCACTACCTCTTTATAAAACAACGAACTAAAATTGTGAATATTTTCACTTACAATAAACTGCCATTATAGTCACAAAAAAAAGGCAACTTGCATTAAAGTGATGCCTTAATATACTCTTTATTCCTCTATACTTTCTTTTAGTGCCCTTTCATTTAATCCGTTTTGACAAAAGTTAAATGTTTTATTGCTCAACCTTTTGGATCGGTCAACAATTTGACCTAAGTGATAACCAGTATGTTCAATTAAATGATAAAGACTGTGCATATCTATATTCTTAGGTAAATTATTAATTAATTGATTCATTGCATTATTAAATTCATTGAATGTATCTTTTATATGTATAATTAATTCCTCTTTAGAAACGTTGGTATCTGGAAAATAATCCTCAATTCCTTTATTAAATCCAAGATGATCTATATTTGAAAATCTTATAGTATTCCTATTTATATGTTCACATATATGAAGAACTATTCCACCGGTTGAATTCAAGTTTCCTACCTCTTTATTCCATATTTGTTCTGAATTAAGTTCTTGAATGGCATAGATTAATTTTGGTAAGTAGTGGTGAAACATTCTATTCTTTGAGATTTCCACAAATAACTTTAATGACTTGTTATTGTTCATAAATTCCTCCTAAAAAGTGATTTAATACTAATAATTTCTCCACTATTTTAGAAAATCCCGTTTAAGTGTATTTATTCACAAACTTCGCTAGTTATAAAAAAACGACTGCAAATATGCAGTCGGAACTTTTAATAACTTATTTTACAATTAACACTGGACATACTACCCTTTTTACAACCTTATGGCTTACACTTCCCAGCACCATTTCTTGAAGTGAGTTTAAACCTCTACTGCCAATTATCACGATGTCATAACTTCCTTTATTAGCATACTCCACAATAGTTGGACCTGGTTCTCCATGTAATAATTGTATCGAGAATTTTATTTTGTTAGACTCTAAAATTTCCTCAATAGGTATTAATCTTTTTTTTCTTGCTACCTCTAATTCCTCACTATTGTGAGCATGAAGGACTTCTGTTCTAGCTTTTGAAAAATCAACTACATAAACAATCTTTACCGTGCTTTCCTTACTAACAGATGCTATCTTAACTGCTTCTTTTGCTGCTCTTCTAGAATGTTCTGATCCATCAACTGCTAATAAAATATGGTTATACATGTTCAGTCACCTCGTATTATAATATTAATGGGCTGATAGTTTTCCATTAGGGTTATTAAAAACAGCTAGTTTATCTACGATTTTTTTACTCGCCGCATTTAAATTCTTAATAGAGACATTATTATTATTTTCACGGTATTTAATTACAACTTTATCGATAGCTCCAACTGCTGAATCGTCCCATATATGTGCATTTGAGAAGTCAATTATTATATTCTTATGTTGAACACTAACATCAAATCCATCTAAAAATCCTTCCACAGATGCAAAGAATAGTTGTCCTTCCACAAAAAAAGTAATATTTTGCATTGTTTCTTGTTTCGTTAACTTTATTGTTGAAATTTTTGCCACAAAGAATATAGCACTTAGAATTACACCGGCTATAACTCCAATGGAAAGGTCATGTGTCGCTACAACAATGACAACAGTAACTAACATAACAATTGCATCGGTTTTAGGTGCGTTCTTTAAGTATGAAAAAGAATTCCAATCAAAAGTTCCAATCGAGACCATTATCATAATCCCCACTAGTACAGCCATAGGAATTTGAACAACTACACCACCAAGAACAATAATTAAAAACATTAAAAATAAACCAGCTATTAATGTGGATAGTCGCCCTCTTCCACCTGACTTAACGTTTATAACAGATTGACCAATCATAGCGCAACCAGCCATACCACCAAAGAAACCAGTAACAACATTTGCAATTCCTTGCCCTCTTGCTTCTCGGTTCTTATTGCTTTCTGTATCTGTCATATCATCTACAATGGAAGATGTTAACAAGGATTCTAATAAACCTACAATTGCCAAGGCAATGGAGTAAGGAAATATTATTTGTAACGTTTCAAAATTAAATGGAACATTAGGAATTAAAAACGCTGGTAGAGATTGTGTTATAGCCCCTAAATCCCCGACAGTCCTTAAATCAAAATTAGAATAGATAGCAACTGATGTAAGAACTACAATAGCTATTAACGGTGCAGGAATAGATTTTATAAATCTAGGTAAAACATACACAATTACTAAAGTAATACCTACAAAGATATAGGTCATTGATGAAATACCAATAAAGTGAGGCACCTGAGCTAAAAATATTAAAATTGCTAAGGAATTTACAAATCCTATCATTACAGCTCTTGGAATGAACTTCATTAATTTTGCAATTTTAAATACTCCAAACAAAACTTGAATAATACCTGTTAGGATGGTAGCTGCCAACAGATAATTTAAACCATGTTCTTTTACTAATGGAACCATCAATAGGGCCATTGCACCTGTAGCTGCTGAAATCATCCCTGGTCTTCCTCCAACAAAGGCAATAATGACAGCTATACAGAATGAAGCATATAGACCTACCATAGGGTCTACTCCAGCAATAATGGAAAATGCAATTGCTTCTGGAATTAAAGCTAAGGCAACAACAATTCCTGCTAAAATATCTCCTTTTACATTTGAAAACCATTCTTTTTTAATCTTTTCCACTAATTTAAACCTCCAATTCAAATTTTTTTATATAAATTAGATAAAAAGCTATTATCAATATCTCGAAAACAGTCTAACACCAAAAAGACCAAAATGGAACCCTTTTGGTCTTTTTTTTAAAAGAGAATTTATGTTAGTTTTAATGTAATCGTTTTTTTCGGGAGGGAAAAAATCATGTTATAAAGTGTAGTCTTTCTTCAAAGTGATATAATCAGTGAACATACTAAAAAGGGAATAATGGAAGCCAAAGCAAAAGGGACATTAACAGGTAGACCAAGAAAACCATCGTATATGGTAGAACGTGCTATAAACATGTACCATAGCAATAAATTTACAATTTCAGAAATAACTAAAGAAACTGGTATAAGTAAGTCACGTTTATATAGATATTTAATGGAATAAAATGGAGATCGATAGTTGTTTTTATTAACTTTCGATCTCTAAATATAATGAGAATTTATATATTTTCTAAAGGTCTTTCATTTATATAAATTTTATTTTTAATATAGTCTTGGTAATTCTTATTTCCACCGGAAAGACATAAAAAGATACCATTATTGATACGTTAATTGTCATATTTAAGTTAAAACTACATTTTATTATATTTTGTGAATAAATGTACTTAAACAAAACTGCCACGTTTCTTCCATAAGCTATTTCTTCGTTTATCAGGAATGCTTCCATATATGTATCATAACATAGTGCAGTAATCCTTAAGTTATGACTATTAATGATTAGACATAACTCTCGTATTCAAGTAAAAATTCTCAAGAATTGTCCTTATTGCAATTTCTATTTATTTTTTGCCACATTTACTTTTAATTGTATTCACAATAACATATAGTTAAATAACTATTTGTTATTGTGAAGGGAGCTGGACAATGTGATGGATGCTTATAAAGCACTTTCAGATACTACTAGAAGAAAAATTCTAGAACTTCTGAAGGAACGAGATATGACTGTAAATGAAATTACGGGGTATTTTAACATATCGCAGCCAAGTATATCTCATCATCTCTCTATTTTAAAAAGCAGTGGGTTAATTGAATCCAGTAAAGAAGGAAAGTATGTCAAATATTCATTGAATTTGACTGTACTTCATGAAATTATGGGATGGTTTATGAAGTTGATGAATAAAGTGGAGGAAGAAAAATATAAGTAAAGCCATCAATAATTAGCATTGATGGTTTTACTTAATCCTTCTTTCGCTAACCTTTCTTGATTTATACATAAGTATATTTTTTATGGAAAGTTCTTACTTTTAAACTAAATTATCATAAAAAAACTTTTCAATAATTTGCACTTTTTTCTTCTATCATTTTCTTGTAGGCATACCAATGTTCTTTTTGAGAATCATTAATCTCTTTCAGTTCTTGATTCAAGTGAATTAAAACTTCTTTCAGAACAATATCTCTCGGGTTATTTTGGATTTTTTTGATGGTTGTTAATAATTCCATTCTTATACTCGAATCTAATTTACTTAACATAGCCATTTCTGAAACAAAATCTATATTCATAAGAACACATCCTTATTTTTACTTTTAATTATCAAGGAAAGAAAAGCAATTAACAATCATTCTAATTCAACAAATACCGACAAAGACACTAGATTTCATCTCTTTTATTTTTCGGAAGTATGTATTTCTATTCCAGTCATGAGATACCAAAATATTATAAACAAGCTGCTGGTCCTTAGCCCTTAGTCTTTAGTCATAATCTCTTTTAATATCATTGGAGCATTAGTTTCTACACGTCCAAAGATGCTAATACCTATGTGTCTTAAATATCCTTTTTTATCCACAAAAAAAGCCCCTCATAAAGGGTCTTTTTTGAGCAAGTCGTATTAATTTAATTATTACATATAGGTAACATATTAAATTGATTGAAACTTTATGCTGAAAAACTTAAAAATATTGATAGGTATTTTTCCCACTCGATTTTGCTCGATACAAAGCATTATCTGCTTTTTTTAGTAACTCAGTCAGTGACTGTTCCTCTTTTGTATAAGAAACTATACCAATACTTGAGGATAAAGAGAAATCATTCGTATGAAAATCCCAAGATGATAAACTAAGAATAAGAGTAGTTGCTATATCATCTATCATCTCTTTACCAACACGCCCAATGAGATTAACAACAAACTCATCTCCACCTAAACGAAAAACAGCTCCACTTAACGTACTCTTACGAATTATTTCTTCTATTCTTAGAGAAACTTCTTTTAAGACAAAATCTCCTGTTTCATGTCCTAATTTATCGTTAATTTGCTTAAAACCATCTAAATCTAAAAAGAGAATTATTCCTTCTTCTCTTGTATGTTGTTGAAAAAACCTTTCTAATGAGTATCTGTTATAACAACCAGTTAAATGATCTCTACACGCCTTACTCTCTAACTCTAAATAGTATGAGAACATTTTTGCTAATTTTTCTATTAACTGGATGCTATTATCATTAAACGTCGTAGCTCTCTCTTGAACCGCGCATAGCGTTCCAAAGACTTCTCCATTTCTTAGTATTACTGGTACTCCTAAATAAGCATTTACATTGGTCGACTGGTAAGTTCTTTTTAAATCAATTAAGCTCTCTTCATTGCTAATATCCGCATAAACCAGAGCTTTCCCTTTGGAGAAGTTAATCCTAGTACAAACTGCGGAATGGAGTGGAATATGTGATCCTTCATTAATATGTATATTCTCTTTATTTTTAGCAACTTTTAAGATGTGCTGCTCTTTATCCGTAAAAGCACTTAAAAAGAAATAGCCCTCCGGTATTATATTTTTTGCTAAGGTAAGAATGTCCAGAGCGAGCTCATTGAAATTTTCGTAAAATTGATATTCATTTAAATCTTTTTTCATCTAAAATAGAACTCCTTGTACTGTAACATTGGTTGATTATGTCTCGATTTTTAGTATTCCTAAATGATACCATGTAATGAGGAAAAGTCTTTTCTGCTTCTAACTTATTCTCTATTTCTTCTTTTATAAATTCAAGGTGAGACTTCAACGCTAATTATAATATCCTTATTATACATTGCTTAACTTGAATAATCTTTTTACTTAAATCCCTTATTAATCTAAATAAAGACCACCAAAAATGGAGGTCTTAGTGATTATGTCTGGACAAAACGATACATATATAGCTCGTATATTATAATATCAATTTATTCAATATATAACATAATTTACATCGTAAGTTAATAACTTTCTATTTTATTTAGTGAGATAGCTTCTAATGCTCTTTCACAATTATTAAATGTATTTAATCTATTTTCATTACTAAATCGCTTTATATCCCTAGCCATTTCGGTCTTAATACCACTTACTACTAACTTTGCTCCCATTAATATTAGAATTTGGTTGATTGTATTTAAACCATTGTTAACTGCTTCATCGTAATTTTTTAACCCTTGCAGGTCAATAATAAAGTATTCTTCTTTCTCTTTAGAAACATAGCTAGCAATTTGGTTTACCAATCGATGAAATCTTAATTCTGTTAAATTTCCAACAATCGGTAAGATAGACACATTTTCTTGTACTGAAATAATTGGTGTAGACAGATCGTTTATTTCTCTTATGTATTGCTTAATTACTTCTTCTTGTGTCTTTTGAGAAGTTATGTCCTTTTGCAATCCTACAAAGTATAAACTCTTACTTTCCCCAACATATATAGGGTGTAAAGCCAGCTCATTCCAAAACATTTCCCCGTTTTTTTTAAAATTTCTTAACGTAACCACAATAGATTCTTTTTTAAAGATAGCGCTACGTAACTTAGCAACTTCAGACTGTTCAGTCTCATATCCCTGTAAAAATCTGCAGTTTTTACCTACAATGTCGTTTGAGTAATAACCAGTTAATTCTTCAAACCCTTGATTTACATAAACTATTGGATTATCTACCTGATTTGGATCAGTAATGACTATCCCTGTAGAAACACGATTAATTACTTCTCTAAGGAATTCATTTGTATACATATCTTGTTCTTGTTGAGTATGTTCCAAAACTATGCTCCTTCCCAAGGAAAATTCTATACTATGCTATTAGTTTCATTTTGTATTTTTTAACATAACATGCTTAAAAAATATGTACAACAATAATGATTCATTTTCTTTGCCCTGTTTCTTCATTTTTGTTCCCCTTTAGCATAATTTTATTTTTGGAATCATTTACAATATTTACATTCCAAACTTAAATTTTTATAATTATAAAAGGATTAGTCTCCCATAAAATCTAATCTATGTTTGGGTTTTTTTTTTGAAAAATTACCCAAACAAACCTTTCTAATATAGAGGAATTTTATCTACCTCATCTGTAGAGTATAAAAGTAATTATCAATAAGAGAATTCACTTACATTACATGCTATTCTAAATATCACTGTACACAAAAAGATGCCCTACCCCGGAGGGTAAAGCATTCAGCGAGAAGGAGCATAACCTTCAGTAATATACTGCATAAAAAAATATGTAGTTATTCAATTTTTTATATAAAACACTCCATTCCACGTTCTGAACTAACTTCGCCTTCTACAGTAAGTCCCTTCAATTTTTTAAATACTTTACTTTCACTATAGTATAAGTTTTATCTTACTGACCACGGATACCTTAACAGCTTTAACCATATTTTTTATGAAGATAACCTTTATAGTTTTCGAATAAATATGTAGGACATTTAATCTTACCATATCATGGAGTAACTCAGGAGTATATTTGATGCATCCTGGGCTAAAACAATCTTGATGTATTCGTAAAGAAGAATTTACAACTTCTGGAATTATGTGAATATTTTCACTTAAACTAACCTGCCACGATAGTACCAGAAGCACATAAACTGCACTGGTTAATGCTTAAGTTATTATAAGGATTCTGACCAGATTGTTGTATAAAAAAGAACCTTCCATTATTTAAGGAAAGACCTGTTAGCTTATGAACTTTTAAATTAAATATCACAATTCTTCAAATCAATTTCATACTCTTTAGGAATATAATTTAACAATTTTAATGTACTATTGATTCTATTATCATCAGTGAATACCGTTAACCCAACTTCATCTATATCAATTAAGGTTATTACCTTGTCCCAATTAAGATCAGGGAATTCTATTGGATGATTCCAATTCACACTTGGACATAACTCACCCAATAGTAAACTCTCACCTTTTATCATAAACGAACGGAAACCATTAGAAGCAAACCCCTCACAATATCTCGTTGTTAGTTTTAATTGAGCAGCAGACTCTACTTTAAGAATCATCCATTCATTTTTTTTATTACATACATAATCAATATGTAATTCCTTCACCTTTTCTATATCTTCATCATCCATTAACTCAGTTGATAATACAAAGAATAAAGGAAACTCAAAAGTATTTTTTATAAAATTATTTGAAAAACCTTCAAGATCTCTAAAATTTACTCCAAGACTTAAAACTGTGAGATTCCTCTTTTTAAACTTAATTGAGTTAATAATGCTTATATCGCTATTTTGAATAAAAACCGACATTATGTTCACTTCCTACTATTAATGTTAGCTAAGTTATGCCTAAAGCTAAGCTATTTAAACAGAATACTAACTAGTTATAAATAATAATCATTTATGGAACACTCCGTTCTTGATTAATTACCTATTTTAAAATTCAGTAAGTATATGGCTATTTTAATTTTAATTCTTCTTCAACAAACCTGCCCTGATAGTGACAGAAAGGGAGATTTCCTTAGTAAATGGAAATCTCCCTTAGTCCTTAACCAATTTATTTTCCAACTGCATAAATAAGGAAGGTTCCAATTTCTTACTTTCAATTACAATAACAGTTAGACCTTCTCTGCTTTTTGTTTCATGCCACTCATCTTTTTCCCAGAATACAGCATCTCCAGATACCACTTTATAATATTCAGATGTTTCATTCCTTACATAGCCTTCTCCGTTCAGTATTAAAAGAAGCTGAGGAACTACCGCTTGGTGGTAACCTACAATACCGTTCCTTTCCAAATGCATACAACCAATATTTGTTTCCTGGTCAGTTTGAATAATACGAGACATAATAAAATTAGAGTTGAACTTTGAAACATTTATACCATTGTCCTTATCAAATTTATAAAACTCCATACAAGCCTCCTAGAATAAGAATTTTATTGATGTATGAATTACCTTCTACAATTCATTAATAAAATCCTTCTTCCACTATCCTGCCCTGTTTCTACCATAAGCAAGCTTTTCATTTATTATAGGAACGCTCCCCTATTATTGCATAAACGGAAGGCCTCCAATTAATCGTGTCAGATAACAATCCAATCCAATCTTAACGAACTTGGTATGTTATTATCTTTATTTGGAGTACCCTATTACGTTTGAGTTATACAAGAAAAAGTATGATATGTAAAACAATTTCCTTATACTATTTAATTAATTTCAAAGTTGTCTTCGTGCATTTTACCGTCCTTTTCCCATATAACGGATATCTTATAAGTATAACCCTTTTTCGGAGGATTACTTCCATACAAATCTTCCACATAAAACGGATTTAGTCTAGTTTCAGCTCCTGCTTCATCTCTACCTTCATTAAATTCTGTGAAATCTGCTATTGTTTTTCCGTTTTCTAACCATTTTATTCCCTTAACTTTTATCTTTTGTTTATCTAGTTGCTTAATGCTTCCATACCACTCGCCTTGTTCGGCTTCATCTAGGGATTTTTTATATACTACCTTCCACATACCATTTTTAGATACTCCAGAAATTCTAATACTGTTGACATAAAAATATATACTCCCCACAAGAAGAACAAGCAGGAAAATTGTAATCCATTTATACTTTTTCTTTTTCATCCCAGTCTCTCCTTTCCCTGAAAAAACAAAAAAAAGTAAGAACCCTTTCTCACTTTATTATTTCAAATCAATCGTATCTGCATGTGTTTCACCATCTTTTATGTAGGTTACATCTACTTGATAGCACTAAAGGGCAGCATTTCTGTTTTCTTTTTTATTAATTGTTATTTTGTATTTTCAACTCGAATTTCCTTAATAGTTTTGTCTAGGGTTACTGAATCTAGATGGAATCGAAAAAATAGTGGTTCCTTTTCTTGATTTTTTGTCACGTACACGCTCCCATAAGCATCGATTATGGTGAATTCAGGATCTTTATACGTTTCACTATTTTCCATAATGCTAGCTAAGAAATCGATATATTCTTTTGTGCCTATTCGATAATTTAAATTATGTTCTTTAAAATATTGATCAAGTAAATATTTCCCCTGACCAATTGTAAAACTATCAATATCTGCGTCAGATAAATCTTCATTTGCCATTTTTGCTTTCTTAATAGCCTGTTTCTGATTTTCCGTTAATAAATAGCGACTATCACTTTCTGATTGAATAATAACTGCTACAACAAAAATAACTATGATAATTAATACTAAACATACAGGAATAATGTGTTTTTTTCTCATAAACTTCCTCATTTCATGAGTTTTACCTAAGCTCATACTGACATTTTTATATTTCCTAAAGCTTCTTGAAATCCTTCTCTCAATCCTTCATTTTCAAACTATTGCCCTCCTTTAGTATGTTAGACTCTATTTTTTGTAAAAAGTTACTTGTATTCCATTTTTTATTCAATTATTTCTCACAACGTAAAAAAAGAACTGTAAATTCCCTACAGTTCTTTTAGAAATACTTATTATAAAGTTCACGTCTTAATTGACCACTTAAATAAGCATATATCCTAGTAGTTTCACTTTTTTCATGGCCCATTAAATTTTGAATAACTTCTAATGGTGCTCCATTATTAATTAAAGTGGTTGCGTAACTATGTCTTAACTGATGTGGATGTATACACTTATTAATATTAGCTCTTCTGGATATCTGCTTAATGACATATCTCATCTGTGCAATGCTCATTCGATGTGGAGCTCGGACCGTTACAAATAGAGCTTTTTCACTATCTGTTCGGTTTTCTATATATCTTTTTAGCCAAATACTACATCGAGTATTAAAATAAACTTCTCTTTCCTTTTTCCCTTTACCAAATACAATAACGGATTGCTCGGAGAAGTTGATAGAACTTCGATCTAAGTTTACTATTTCTCCTATTCTGCAACCAGTAGAATACATAAATTCAAATAACGCTTTTTCAAAGGGACTGAGGCATGCTTCTCTTAATAGCTCTATTTCTTCCTCCGTTAAAAACTTTGGAATTTTACTCTCTAATTTAGGTTCTTTTATTGCCGTACTTGGATTAAAAGTAATATATTTTTCTTCTTGCGCCCATCTGAATAACGACTTAATAAAACGAATACGATGACATAAACTAGATGCTTTTAAATCACTCCCAACTTCTCCGAGATACAGTTTGATAGTTTCCGTTGTAATTTCTTCTATCTCAACATTACCTAAGTGATTTATGAACAAGGCAGATTGAATCTTATAAGCTTTCAATGTCTGGGAAGAGTATCCTTGAATTTGTTTATCTGCTTTATATAATTGCCAAGCTTCAGATAAAATCATATTCATCTTTCCTATCTTTTTATCAATCAGTATTTACTAGTAATTTATAAACTATACTTAATTAATAAAACATATAGAAGAAATGCCCCCGTTTATTTAAGTGTAATTCTTAACAAACTTGGTTAGTCCATAGGGGATTTATAAAGGTATGCTCCCCTAATTACGTAAAACAGCCACATAATTGTAGCTGCCTCCATTATAAATGTTCTATAGGTTTTAATCTTACTTTAGATAACAACAATGATAAATGAAAATAAATATTTGATGCAATGATTCCAATTATTGAAAATATAATGGCATCCTTTATAAGAAAAGACTGAGTCCAAATAATGAAAAATATAACACCAGCAAAAATACCAGCTATTGAATACATTCCCAAAACGAGAAAATATTTTGCCTTTTTTGATTCTATTACTATGTTTTCCATGCCAATATCAATAAGAAGTGATATCGGTATTCCTATAAGGTAATAAATAGGTCCTGCAAAAATAGAAGCAAATAAAATGGACCAAAAGAAACCAAAATCGGGTACATAGAAAACACAAGAATATAATATTGCAAATAAAACAACAGATAGTGTTGCAGTTAAAAACCTTTTCATTACTTCACTCTCCATGAATTAAAGCTATTACAATAAAACAGTTGGTAAAAAGTAGCATAACAATTGTACCAGACTAATCAATCCATTGTAAGTGCCTATTTTATATTCCTTCTTTTATTCCTTCTTTTACAATGCTGCTCTGTTTCTAACATAAGCTAGTTTCCATTTATTAAAGGAATGCTGCTAATGATAATCAAAAGAGAAATGGCGTTACCTTTATTCAACCCTAAGGTAACACCCCTTTAATCAGCAACTTAATAATTAAGGTAAGATTTTTTAATT
This sequence comes from Niallia laureatilytica, assembly GCF_046613985.1. NCBI lineage: Bacteria > Bacillati > Bacillota > Bacilli > Caryophanales > Bacillaceae > Niallia > Niallia laureatilytica. The sequence continues at coordinate 160,963 of NZ_JBKKHP010000011.1, forward strand.
AACTCCTAATATTTTAGATTCTTTTAGATCTTTTTCATCTTTATCAAAGAGAAGAAAAGAAATAGCAATCCCATTTGCAACCCAAATACTTAAAATGACCAACAAATTATCAATTATATTTGTAAGAAAAATTACATTTAATATTAATATTAGGGCGACAAGAATTTTAAATAATATACCTCTTTTTATTATAAATACTTCAATTATATATTTTAGTCTTTTTACAAAAAAATACAATTATAACCCTGTAAGTACATTATATAACTATCTTCTTTAAAACAACAGTCCGCAGATATTTTTCTCTGCAGTAGCCTTATACCTTCATCCACTAAACTGCCACGTTTCTTCCATAAACTATTTTCACATTTCTTACAGGAAGGCTGCCAGGTTTGTTACACGAAAAAGATTCTCTACACAAGTTTCTCCTTCTCCTCTATAGCCCTATAAGAGATATAAGTGTTTAAATGAACTTATTCACAAACTCACCCTTTAATCAAAAAAAGAATCCCTTTTACGATCCTAAAATTGCTATGTAAAAATCCATCTTTACTCTATGAATAAAAATTTCCGTTTAAATTAATAATATTAACATGCCCCCGACTGTTCCTGAACACCACTTTTTTATAGGTTTTCTAAACCTTCTTCAATGTTATCTACCAAGTATTCTTCGAAAGATGAATATTCAACATTGTACGATGGGTTGCCATAAGGGAAATAGCAAACCACTGGACATTCTAAGTTGTCGTTCATTTCATCAGTGTTTAGGCAATATATAAATTCATGCACATCCTCAATTACAATAAAACCTTTAGGTAAACCAAGATTTAGGAATTTCTCCGTATATCCCAAGACTGTAGTCTCATCTGGAGGCTCATATCCAAAAATTGTTCTACCAAACATTTCAACAAAACCATATCTGATTAAAAATTGCTTATAACTTTTGGGTAATGTTACGTCCAACATATTTTCCAAACTTAGAATGGTTTCTTCTTTTATGCCTTTTCCAATAGTATATTCCTCTGGATAATTAAGGAGAAAGGTATTTATTATATCATTCAAGAACCTTCACCAACTATATGTATATTTTTTAATACTGCTTCAATTACAATGCTCTACTTCTCGATAGTTACTCCTAATTTCAATAATAGAGCAGGAGCAATGATTGAAGTGAGAAAAGTAAACATTATACTCTATGGATCTTTAAGAATAATGCAAAACTATAAGGTTTTTTTAACAATGGCTCCTTACAAATGGTAACCATTTAACGATTCATTCTTTGGCACAATTATTTAAGATTTCTATTAAAAAACCCATTGTTATTATAGGTTATCAATACCTTCTTCAATTAAGTCTTCTAAGAATTCCTTAAAGGATGAATAATCTACACGGATAGAAGGTTTGCTATGTGGAAAAAAGGAAACCACAGGACATTCAAACTTTTCATTTAGTTCATTTGTATTAAGGCAGTATAAAAATTCGTGTACGTCTTCAATTACAACAAACCCTTTTGGTAATCCTTTTTGTAGATATTCCCTCGTAGAGTCAATTACTGAACCTTCCTTTGGAGGTTCTTCCAAACCTAAAATATATCGTCCAAATATACCGCCGTAACCAAATGTTAAAAGATATTCTTTGTAACTTTTAGGTAACTTAACATTTAGTATTCTTTCTAATTGATCTAGGTTTTCCTGAGTAATTCCATCGCCAATTATAGCCTCTTCAGGATAGCGCCTAAAAACTTTTAAAACATTTAAATCCATTATTACACCTTCTATTTTGTATATCATGTTTAATGTTACGGCCCAGCATTTTAATTATTAGGACCTAGATTATTATACTGCTTTTTTGCCTGATTAAAAATGCGGACTGATAAGTATTCTATTATGTTTTCTATTTACGCTAACCTGCCATTATAGTTCCAGTAGTAATAACATAGAAGAAGTAATAAAACCTTCTCTTGGCAAAAGGATACAGAAAATTGATAACCATTTGAGTACAATTAAAAAAGACGCTTCCAAAGCGTCCTTATGCTCTGACTTTTAGGGTCATTCTTACGGTTTTTAAAATATGACCATCAAAATTATCATCAAATTCATTAACTATTGTAAACCCTTTAGCTTCATAGAATTTCCTTCCTAGATTATTCTCTTTTTCTACGTTAATAAAAACCTCTTTTACTCCATCTAATATTGAAATACCCTCTTGTAACAAAGAACTGCCTATTCCTTTCCTTTGATATTGTGGTAGTAAGTAAATTGCTGCCAACTCAGATTTCCCATCATTGCTTACTGTTGAAAAATTTGCAAAGCCTAGGACTATTCCATCATGTTTGGCAACCAAAACGATAGATTTTTTATAACGTCTTAGCATCATTTCATCATTGTAAGCTGTATCTAGGAAGCGTTCTTGAATTTCCATTGGAATAATTCCCTCATATGTACTGTTCCAACTTTTTTTTGCAACTTCTTGAACTTGCTTTATATCTTCCTGAGTCATTCTATGCACACTATACTTCATGTAAAATCACCTATATTTTCTCATTTTTAGGAATATTTTAACATTAATGACTATATTACAAAAGAGTAGTTTTTCTTATTACACTAAACTGCCCTGTTTCTGCCATAAGCTAGTTTTTATTTATTATAGGAATGCTGCCTAGATTGTTCCTTAAGAGAAAGGAATGACTCCCCCAATAATGACATCCTAAATTTTACCCTTAAGACATTAATTGAAGAAGTAAATCTTCTTTGCGTAAGCATCCCAGTCTTTATTATCAGTATTAACTTCAATGGTTGGAATGATTGATTGCCTGGCTTGTCTCCTAAGTTTATGTTGTTGTTTTATTAATAAATCACAAGCAGTTTTAATTTCTTCTGCTGATTTTTCAGCCCATTCTTCAGGGTTTCTACTTTTTATTCTTTTCTCCACAGTCTCAGGAGAAATTGTGAGTAACGCACACCTTGCCCCCATCTCAAATAAGTCCAATTCTATTTGTTTAACTTCGTACAATTCAGAATCGGAAAATGCCACTCTATGATTTAAGTGAAATCTTTCTAAAATAAAAAAGATTCCTTTTGAACGTTGTTGTTGTCCCAGTTCCTTTTCCCAATCACTTAATTTTTTCAACATCGTTACTCTGTCTTTTAGAAGTTGAATATGTTCTTTCTGGTTTAGTGTTCTTAATTCTCCATTGGCTCTATGAATAATTTGGGAGTAATGCTCACTAAGTACAACAATACTTCGTTCAGCATAATCATCAACAGCTTGTAGTTGCTTTAATGATTTTAGTACAGATGTTTTTCCAGCGTTTGAGTAGCCCTCCAGTATGATCCCTCTAAATTGGTTCATTTTCCCCTCCCAGGAATGTTTGATAATAATTATTTCTATGTGGAGAATAGAATACCTTCTTTCACTAAACTGCCGTGATTGTTACATAAGAAAAGGACCTTCCTAGTTAACTAAGGAAGGCACGGA
>NZ_JBKKHP010000012.1:0-160889 GCF_046613985.1 Niallia laureatilytica
TAATGATGGGGTTTTTATCATTATTATTTCACGGTAATCTCCCTAATAAATAGCTTATTTTCATACTATCCACCCTACCTGAACCGGAAATCCCTACTTTTTATTTCACTCTTCTTTATCCGATAATTTTGTTTAAAGTCATTTTGATTCCTTTAGAGTATTCATCTTCTGATATATTAGGGAAAGCATTTTTAGCCTCTTGTGTTGCATTTTGAAGTAAATATCCATATTCCACTGCATGTAACATTTTAATATCATTTCCGCTATCTCCAAATGCAATCGCATTTTCTGGTCCTAACTTGTATTTTTCTAACATAAATCGCACGATTTCATCTTTACCTGTACCTATAGGAATAAAATCTACATCATAGCTATCCTCGGGATCACCAGCTAGAGGATTGCAACGATTTATATTTACAGAAACCCCATGTTCCTTACAAATTAATTCAATAGCTAACAAGTTATTTTTATCATTTATTTCATCTTGCTCTTGGTAATAAAAATTATGCTTATAACGAGAAATACCTAATTGAGTTTGTGGATTTAAAAAGATATTATGATTCTCTCGTAGATGTTTAACCATTCTTTCCATCTTCTCTTTGCTAAAATCTTGATTTATTCGGCTATTCCAGTTAATATCTTGCTCACCAAAATTATGTTCAGAGAAATACGTTATTTCTGTCCCAAGATCACTTGCTATAAAATGAGGAAAGTATCTAAATTTACCTCTTTTCATCTTATCGAGAATAGATTCTATACTACTCCCAGTAACCCAGCCGATTTGTATGTCTCCGCTTTTACTTTTTTGTTCTAAATAATCTTCTAGCTCATAAATATCCTGCTGCTTCTCTTTATCAATCTTATGAGGAAAGTAAGTTTCATCAAAATCACAAAATATAATATATTTTGGTTGTTCAACAGGTGAAAGAGTTTTATACTCCAACGTCTTTTTTAATAACACTAAACAATCCCTCCATAACATGTCTTTCTTCTATAGTAAATGTTGGATACAACGGCAAATTTAAAATCTGGCTATGAGCGAGTCCTGTGATGTGTTTGTCCTTGACCAATGGGGTGTTTCGCATGTGTGATAATTTGCTTTTAGTTGCATTCACATCCCTTTTCTGTAAATATATAGATAAATATTCTGCAATTTTGTACTTCATTGTTATTTATATAATTGTTTCACTGCTCATTCACAATGCGGTCTTCTATAAAAAATTCATGTACGTTACCTTAAAATAATAAACAGTATCAAGCTTTCTTACCTTTACCTGAAATCGTAAGCTTTTTTTCGCAAGCAGTACCTCCCCCAAATTGGTTATGTGGAAATCCATTGCAATTTTATCCTAATTTCTGAAATCGATAACATGTCAACATTTTTTCAAAGGATGGTAGTATATGCCTACAATTGATGAAATAGCTAAGTTATGTAATGTATCAAAAACCACTGTATCTCGTGTTTTGAATAATCACCCCTATGTTTCTAAAGAGAAAAGAGACATGATTTTAAAAGTTATCAACGAAATGGACTATATTCCTAATTCAATAGCTCGGCAATTCAGGAAAAACGAAACTCGAACAATTGCATTATCCGTACCGAGTATTGACCATCCCTTTTTTGCACAATTAATTAAAGGTGTTTCCCTGCAAGCATTAACTAATAATTATAAAGCAGTTGTTTTTCAAACATTTTATAACCAAACATCTGAACTAGAATTGCTAGAATTATTGAAGCATAAAGAAATAGACGGGGTTATTCTAGGAGCGTTAGAAAACGATTGGTGTAAAATAGAACCATTTTTAAAATACGGACCTATTTTGTTATGTAATGAGTATCACCAATGTGCTGATATACCCATAATTGGATATGATGAATTTGAAGCAACTTATAAAGCTGTAGTACATTTAATTGAAATGGGACATGAAAAGATTGGGTTTTGCTATGACACACCATATAGCGAAGCTCAATGCCAAAGAAAAGAGGGTTACTTAAAAGCCTTAGCTGATTACAATCTACCTCAAAAACACGATTGGGTATTTGGCGGTGTATTTAATATAGAGGATGGTTTCCATCTCTTTGAACAGATTCATAACTTAAAAGATAGTCCAACTGCTATCTTTACAGGTAATGATCAAGTGGCAGCTGGACTTATCAAAAAAGCAACTATATCAGGGTTTAATATTCCCAAGGACTTAGCCGTTATAGGCTTTGATAATCAAATGATTTGCCAAGTAGTGACTCCAACTATAACAACAATTGATACCCCAATCATTGAATTAGGTCAAAAAGCATTGTTAAAATTGCTCGATTGCTTATTAGGAAATGTTAATTTAGAGAGGGAAGTTATTAGACTACCTACTAATCTTATCATTCGAGAGTCAACATAATTATATGAGACACTTTAGACTATTAAGTATTTCATAAAGGGGGTTAATAAATGGGAATAAAAAAAGAGGCGGGGATTCTCTCCCAGCCTCTGTAAACTTTTATTCTACTACTTTGCCAGTCATATCCTCATAATCTTTACACATTATTTCCCATGACTTTTTAATATCTTCATCTAATCCAAATAGACCGCTACGACCTATGATATAAATATCAGGATCGGCTGCATCAATTCTTTTAAATGTTTTTCGACTAGATGATCCATCCATTTCAATAACATATTGATAGCCTTTTTCATCACGTAATTCTCTTAAAGCTACAATTTTATCTAGAGTGCTTTCAATAAAGCGTTGTCCAGCGAATCCTGGGTCTACTGTCATAATAGTAATTTTATCTACTAAATCAATATAAGGGAAAATTGTTTCAATAGGAGTTTCTGGATTTAATACTACCCCTGCTTTTAGTCCAGCATCATGTATTTGATCAATCAATCGGAAAGCAAGACCATCTAGTACTTCTGCATGCATACAAATCCATTCACACTTTAGATCCACTAATTGTTGAACCCAGAAGCTTGGATTCGTTACCATTAGATGGGCAGACATCGGTAAATCACTTATTTTTCGCACTTCTTGGACAAACCATGGAGATAATGTAATATTAGGAACATAATGCCCATCCATAATATCAATATGATAAGAATCTACATGATCGTTTAAAAACGTGATCTGCTCTTTAAACTTATCTAAATCCATTGTCATTAGTGATGGTGAAAATTCTACTTTTTTCATACTCTATTAATCCTCCGTAGATCTCTAGTTTCTTTAGGAATAATAATTGAGTTTGAATGGACCAAATTATTATTCCTAAATTTTTGTATTAGCCTTTATTTAACACGCTTACATTTTTTTATAGAATTTGAATATCATCTAAATCGATATCTTCTTCCTCTACTTCTATTTCCTCATCTTCGTTAACCTTTTTCTTAATTAAAGCCAACGCAACTCCTGTTACAACAACGTTTACTAAGATAGCTGCAACACCAGCCCATGGATTGGACATCGTTGGTAGCATAAATACGCCACCGAATGGTACCGTTGCATCAGCTCCTAACACCATCGTTACTGCTCCACCAGCTGCTCCACCTATGGCTACAGCGGTTACAGTACGAACAATATCATTCATAACAATTGGAATTACACCTTCCACAATGTTAACAACACCCATTGGCACTGCTGATTTCAATGTTTCCACTTCTGATCGTGTATAAATGTTTTTCTTGAAGATTTTTGCAATAAAGTAAGCTAATCCAAATCCGATTGGCGTTGCTGTATTTACTAATTGTAAAGCTGTGATAGGTCCATTAATGCCTTCTGCTTGCATAGTCAGAACGAAGGCAAATACTGTTTTGTTAATTGGTCCGCCAAAGTCAACTCCACTCAATAGACCAACAATTCCACCAAATACTAGTAGGGATGAAGTTCCTAAGCTGTTTAATCCATCTGTTAATAATGATGTAAGAGCAGCAACTGGAATTCCAATAATGTAAACCATGATTAGTCCACCAATAATAGAGGTGAAAAATGGAACAATTAACGTCGGCATTAATCCTTTAGCCCAACTAGGAACTTTAAAATGCTTAATAATAGCTACTGCAAGATAACCAGATAAAAATCCTCCTAAGATACCACCAATAAAGCCAGCACCAATTGCATTAGCACTTAATCCAATAATGAAACCTGGCGCAATTCCTGGTTTACCAGCAATAGAATAAGAAATACCAGTTGAGATAACGACAGGTAATAAACCTAAGCCTGCTCCACCCATTGTTGCTAAAGCATCCCATAAGGAAAACTCTCCTTGTACTAAAGAACCTTGACTAGTTCCTCCAAAAGCCATACCAATTGCGATTAAGAAACCTGCTCCACAAACAATTGGAATCAAGTATGAGATTGCTGTCAATAAATGGCCTTTAAGATTTAATTTTTTTAATCCACTCATTACTAACTCTCCTTTCAACTAAAGACCTCTTCAATAAATCTGTTTCTATAAGATTACTTAGCTACATAAAGCTTCTTTTACATCTTCAGCGTTTTTAGACTGTAGCATCTTCTCGATTACTTCGTCATTTCCTAGCTTTCTAGCAAATAATGATAGTAATTTCAGATGATTTTGTGCTCCATCATCATTTCCAACCGCAAACAGAATTATTCCCTTTACGCCCTTACCATCGAGAGTTTCCCAAGCAATTTCTTCTTGAGTAATCCCAATCGCTACTCCTATCTTTTCTACAGAATCACTTTTTCCATGAGGAATAGCAATATAATTTCCGATTCCAGTTTGTCCTATCGCTTCCCTAGCATAGATATCCTTTGTAAACTCTTCAATATCTTTGATGTATCCGTTTTCAAGCAAGACCTGAGCTAATTCCTGAATAGCTTCTTCCTTACTCTTAACACTCATGTTCGTTTTGATTGTATTTAAATCTACAATATTTTTCACTTCCATGATTATCTCTCCTTTTTTCATTATTTCTGTTGGTTGACAACCTCTGCTGCTTTTTCAATTAATTTATTTGGTGATTTAACCGCTATTTCTGTTGTAACTTGGATAATTCTTTTCCCGTCGAATCGTTCTCTTCCCGCAATCTTAACATCTGTTGCTAAAATAACGATGTCTGCTTCCGCAATTTGTTGTTGGCTCAATTCATTCTCTGTCCCGATCGTTCCTTGTGTTTCAATATGGATTTCATGGCCAGCCTTCTTACCAGCATTCTCTAATTTCTCCTGTGCGATATATGTGTGTGCAATTCCTACTGTGCAAGCTGCAACTCCTACTATTTTCATGATAATTCCTCCTAATATTTTATAATTTTATTTATAAATTCTTCTTTTTCATGACTGTTTAATAATCGGTCTAGATATTCCTCATCTGCAAGAGATCTAGTAAATAAGGCTATTCTCTTCTTCATATTAACGCTTTCATTTTTCTTTAGTAAAATTACAATCACTAGACAAATATTTTTTGTTTGGCAATCCCAAGCTTCAATTGGATTTGCTAAACGGATAAATAAAATTTGACTTTTCTCTAATTGGTCGCTTTCGATATGGGGCAACATAATATGCTCAGCAATTAATGTACTGCCCACTTTTTCTCTTTCATTTAAATGATGGATTACTTCATCCTTTGACATAGGATTATCTTGACCTACTATTTCAGCAATAAAAGCGTGTACTTCTTCTTTTGTTTGTAACTCACAATTAAAATGAATTTGATAGAGTGAATTAATTTCCATGATAAACTTCCTCTATCTTTCCCTGAAGTCTCTTCTGATCATCAATTGTAAACATCGCACTCACTAAGAGATAAGGAATTGGTACATCTTCCTTAATATGAACTGTACTCAGTATCAACTCAGCATCAGCATATTTCTCTTTTAGCATTTGAGTATTTCGTGATGCTACCACATCAACAATTTCTATCTCTGGAAATTTCTTAGAAACCTTTGCTTTTAAAAGCTCGGAAGTTCCTATTCCTGTTGTACACATAATGAGTGTTTTTATCGGACGTTGATGTTGACCCGTTTCAATTGCCTTTGCAAAATAAAGGGTGATAAACCCAATCTCATCTTCGTTTATGGCTGGTAGGTTGAATTTCTCACTCAGTAATTCCGAAACCTTCTTTACACCCATAAATACTTCTTCATACGTTACCTTAATCTGACTTAACAAACTGTTCTTAACCCGAATCTTATGCTCTAACCGGTTAAGCATCGGTTTAATATGGTTGGCTAAATCGATAAATATAGATTGACTGTCTATATCCATTCCTAAGTTAATACTCATTCCTTCCATATACTCTTTCGTTACTTGAATCACTTCTGATGAAAAAGTGGAAGTAATAGCATGAGATCCCTGCATTCTCGATGACACTAAATACTGATAAAGAAAATAGACCTCAATATCAGGCAAAGGACTGTTCAAATATTTCTCGATATTATGGACAATCACTTTAGCAACCGGATACAAAATATCTCGCTCCATGTTTTCCATTTCTTCTTTAGAAATCTCATCCGCGAACATTCTAGTCGGAACTATTCTTGTTCGGCTAAGTAGTATATATAAATGTGAGAAAATGTTTACATTATACGGGTAAGGAATGGTTATATTTAAATCTTCTTCAATTTTTCTTAATTGATCTAATATAAATAACACATCATACTGATTGAAGTTAAGTTTTGGATTCCTCTTTAAATCATCAATATCGATAATATTAAAGATTTCAATAATATCTTTAATCGCTTTTCGAATATTAACTTCTTCCCCAAGTATGGCTAATGTTCGATTTTTTCTCTCTAGAACCAAATTATATTTTTTAAGCTCTTCACTCATTATTTGCTCGTCATTAAAAGTCACAGAATCTCCTACATAATAGTGACTAAATAAATGATAAACATTTATAGGTTTGGGCGAAGACAACAATAGTTCTTCCATAATTCGTTTACGTCTCTCACTAGGCGTAAATTGCTTTTCTTTATCTTTATCATTACTTTTTTGAGAACTAATAAATTTTTCGTAGTCTAGCTTATATCCTCTCCCTCTTTCAGATATGATTAAAGGGCCATCCTCGTACTCATTATTAATTTTATTTATTAAACGATATACCGTTTTTTGAGATACATTTAGTACTTCAAGGAGTTCCTTCGATGTAACATATCCTTGATTTTGGGAAAGAAACAGTAACAGTTCTTGTTCATAGTTGCTTTTAGAACTCATCTCCTTGCCTCCTTGATTTGATATTAACACACAATTTAAAAAACAATTCGCTGGAAAATGACCGTTGCAACGGTCACTTTTTTCCATACATTTTATAGGGTTTATCTTTAGTGCGTCAATGGTATAGTATTTTATTGCTCTAGCAGCTTAAATTTAAAGATTTCCTATTGCTTAAATTAAGTCCTATTAAGAAGTATTCCCTATCAATGTATATCTCGATGTAGCAAAAGTAAAAAAGAGACGCTTAATGAGTTCAGTGAACTTTTAAGTGTCTCCAATAGAGAGGTATTGAGTTTTTTTTGATAACGTGCCAATTAAAGACTGAGTCGATTCAACACCTACTTCCCCCTATTACGTGTAGTAAGATTAGATTACTTTTAATACCTCCATATTGCACTATCGCCCCCGTTAGTTTAAGTACATTTTTTCACAATGATGATTTTCCTTAATGAAATAAGAAAGCCATTAATTTCATTCTTTACAGGAATGCTGCCCCGTTTCTTCCATAAAAAGTTCAACATAAAAGGGCATTAACTCTTTTCGATTTTAATACCCCTAAGTTAAACAACCGTATACTTTAATGTTAAAAGTTATCTAATTTCTTACTTACTTTTTTCATAAGCGTATTACTTACGCGATTAATATGTTCCTCATTTTTCACCAATATTCTATATGCATCTATTGTAGATAATGTGCGAATTAAGATGTAGACACCAACAACAATTAAAGCTATAAAGAGTGGATAGTAAGGCATTAAAACGTCTGAAGCAACTATTTCTTTCCTTACTAATAAAAAGGATATCCCACCAGCTACAATAGAACATACTCCAACTAACATTATTACAGCATACTTTTTCTTAATATCTTCGTATCTGATTTTTAATTCTTCAAGAAAATTGTGATCAAATATTAAAGCTTCTTTCTTAAGAACAGTATATCGATCTTCTTCTATAAAACCTGCTGTAATCGTTCCAATTCCAAGAACAGCAATAATACTAATTAGGATAGTTAAAATTACTGGATCTTGTTTAAAAATGAAGTAAGGTATAGTGGAAGAAATAAGGAGACTAAATCCTATGGCGAAATATTTAGACATTTTACGTTGTGATAGCAGATAACCTTCTGTCATCTCTTTGCTTACATAATATCCTTTTTCATTTTCTTTACTTTGTTCAACGGTATCTTTTAACAAGTAATCAATTGACACTTCAAAAATATTTCCAAGCATAAGTAATTTTTCGGTTTCTGGAAAACCTTGACCATTTTCCCATTTACTTATAGCCTGCCTCGTAGTGTTTAACTTCTCTGCCAAGGCTTCTTGAGATAAGCCTTTTTCTTTTCTAAGTTTAAAAATTTTTTCACTAAAAGTCATATATAAAACTCCTTTCTTTTATAGTTAAATTTTATTAAAACATCGCTCTGAGTTCCATATTTATGGAGATGCACTTTGTCAACTTACGGTTGCAATTATGTTATTAAGCTAACCTGCCATTTTTCTACTATAAGCAAGGTTTCACTTATTACAGGAATGTTGCCCTTTTTCTTCCATAAGCTATTTTTTCAGTTATTATTACAGGAATGCTGCCCCTTTAGTAGAAGAAAGAAATGTTTTTTAGTTAGATTTCTGGTTAAAGCATTCTTCACAAATTAATTTTCCTTCATTTTGTAAATAAGCCTTGATTTCAGTCATACCTTTTTTCTCTGGATACCGCATCTTTACAAAAACGACTTCATTTCCTTTTATTTCTTTATTGCAATAAGAGCATTCAGGCTTTGCTTTAAACATTTATGTCCCTCCAAAATTTTGTATATATAATTACTACGAACAATTATGTTTAAAGTTCCTTATTTCGCTAAACTGCCAAGTTTCTACCATAAGCTAGCTTATTTTATTACAGGAATGCTGCCCCTTTAACGGAATAAGGAAGAGTCTTTCTTTATGGTTAACAAATGTCCTTCTTGCAACAAAAGTTGTTTGTAATCAACAAGCTCGTGTAATAACAAACTATGCTTTTTCTGTATCCTTAGATCTATTTGTTCTGGATTTATTAAATTTGCTACTTGGACAGTGCAATTTTTATAATTGGCGGTATGATTAAGAATATACTGTAGTAATTCAAGTAACTCCCAGTCTTTATTTAGACCATTATAAATTTCTATTTGAACTGGATAGTCAAATCCAACTATTAAATGTGATTCAGTTTTTGAAAAATCGATTGATCCATTACCCAATCCCATTTTTTGATCTGACGCTAAATAATAATAATTTGTCATATTCCCCTACCTACAACTCCCTTTTAAATCTTAGAGTAAGAATTTTTATATGGTTTCAGAAATAGAGAAATAGCCTTCTTCTGCTAATCTGCACCGTTTCTTACATAAGCGTAGTTTGTTATATAATAGCCGTATTTATATTCTTATTTTTATATGATAATAATTTAATAAAATAAGCTGAATATTGACTCAGCGTTAAAAAATAATATTAGACCTATAAAAAGTAAAATTAGAGTACCAACGTATTGTTTTGAATTTTTTAAATATCTCCATTCTAATATCGCTTGAAAACCCAATAAAAAAACAAGATATATTGTCCAAAACCATATAGTGACACCACTATCCTTAGTAGAGACAATTGGTAATGCTATTAAAAAGGCAACTAGTATAATTCCTCTTCCCCAACGATCTATATTTTTACCAGGTGTTTCAGATATTTTTTCAGTATTAATTCTAAGCAACTTTTTTATGATCTTATCAATTAAAAAAACTAATAATATACATATAATTACTAAAAATATAAATTTCATCTTAGAACCTCTCCTTCTATAAGAAGTATACGGAATAATAACACCTATTGTTTCAAATACCTCTAATATTTAATGTTATAGGTACTTTGTGAATATATCTACTTAAAGTAACCTGCCCTTTTAGTAACATAAAAAAATAATTCTAAATTCGAGACTATATTTTTAGTTTAATTTCAATCTTTAAGTATTTTTTCCATGACTACTGATCGCTGATTAATTTCATTACATACTATTATATATATGTTATTATTTTATTTTAAATAATACTTAGAGATGAAGTGATGAATAGTTGTCTTATGAACAAAGATTATATACCTATTTCGATACCAAAATAACTTGTGATAGTTGTGAGCAGTTAAAGCTTTGTGCACCATTTGATAATAAAGAAGATATAAATGATACAATACATCTTTGTGAAGGATGTCTTTTTGGCATGTCCATAATGGGGTTTGAAAAGGTTTAAATAATTAAATAAGCAGCCAATTGGCTGCTTATTTAAAAAGAACTAAATTCTTATCACTTTACAAACATGTTTTCCTTATGTATTAAGCCTGCCAAGCCAAGTTAAAGCCTTAATCGTCCCGAATTCATCATCTATTGCATTTTCTATTTAAGTAAAGCCCTTAACATCAAATAAATTTTACAGTTTCTTCTATTTCTTCAAGAAAATATTGAATGGTCGGATCTTTATCATTTTTAATCTCAACAATAACTTTCTGAATTAAAGATTTATCTATTACGTATTGTGCAGTTACTGCTCTCCATACCGCTTCTACTGCACGATCTTTTAAATCTTCATTTCCACTTTTTATAAAATTCAATAAATATCGAAAATATTCCTCATGAATACTTTTATCATATATAAATGAATCAAATAAATGAATACCGTCTATAATATCATCCATTTCGTTACTATTAATTAACTTTCTAGCATCCTCAATTGTTGGAAGTGGAGTTGTTCTTAAGCCTTCCTCTTCATCATGCTCATGTATGTATAAGTGGTCCAGCATTTCTTTAAAAGAATGATAAATCGGAGTAATTTTATCCTCATCAGACTCTATAAATATAACTTTTGGTTTATCACCATGATTATAGTCGAGGGCAATCCAAGTATGACCATCCCCGCTGATTAAAATAATATTACTCTTACTAATTCCCCACTCCTGTTTGAAATAATCTGTTTGCATTATCCCTTTTTATTCCACGAAGATTATCTATTTCTAAGAAGTCATCTCCATCCCACCTATTTAAAGCTATAGGCAGTGCATTATATATAAGTGTTCCACCGTTTTGTTTTTTTAATAATTTTAAATAATCATCAGGTAATTTAACACCAAACTGCTCTTCTGCCAAATGTATATCTTCTTCTGACAAATCATTCAATCTGTATTGTTTTGATTCGCCATCCCAAATTTCCATTATATTCAACCCTTTCAATACTAAAGAGACCTTTATCCATACAGGAAATAAAGCTCTTTTTACATAAATACCCTTCCATTACTCTATCGATAAATTATATAGATCCCAATTTTCTGGTTTTTCTTCTTCTCTAAACCATTCCTTTTCATTTTGTATCCATTCTTTACGATAAGTCTCAAATGAATATCCTAATTCAACATCGTCATATCCAGGATGAAACCCGCAGCAGCCACAAATTAGGCTTACATCAGGTTGCCAATCTTTGTTATATAAAGGACCTCGTAATCTGTCATAACCACAAACAGCACATACATAAAACTTTTCTTTTTAAAAAACATTATCAAGCACCTTCTAAAATATTCATTTTTTTAATTATACCAACAAATTAGTCTGTAACCTTATGTCACTATCTGCCCTGTTTCTTCCATAAGTTAGTTTTTTCATTTAAAAATGCTTCCTTAGAAATAAAAACAACAAAACCGCTTATAGGAAGCTTTGTTAATAAACATAAAAACTATAATTTTGTACTACACCACGGACAAAAATTTATGCTTATACTAGAAGAACCCCCATCATGAATTACCAATCCGTAATCATTGTCTTGTTTATCATAAATGATTATTTTATCTGGACATTCAAAGGGATCATCATGAATATCACACTTAAAATTTGCATGATAATCCATATCTTCACAACAATGTTTTTTCATAGTTCACTTCTCCTGATTAATTCAACTTCTATTGGGTTTCTGCCAGTTTAGTACCTTATAATAAATAGTTTAGTTTTTAGACTAGCCAGGCAGATTTTAAAAAATAGTTTCAATCTCAATTCTATCCCATAACTCCATTATGCTTTTTCCATCTAATTTAACCTTTTGAAGTAAATCGTTAAAATCTTCTCCTTCTATTTCGCTAGCTTCATCGTAAAATCTCCAAAAATTCAATTCGCCTATGTAGTAATTTTCTTCCTTATAAATAAAATGAATTTCTCGACCCATCTTTAGATTTTTCAGAAATTCAATGTAGCTATATCCCATAACTCTAACTCACTCACTTTCGAATAGCATCCTAATTCTCTTAATAATACTATATTTCTTATTACACTAAACTCCCTCAATAAACAAACACTTATCTCTTAATTACGCAGTTTTTCTCAATATTGCTATCTAACTTGTTTCACTTCAAAGATTTGATTAGAGAGAAAAGACAATCAAGCTATTTACGAAGAAAATGAGCGCAAGAAACTAGCCAACCTTCGGTTCAATTTAAAAAGTTGGATAAATAGGTATGTACGCACCAAAGGATGTCCACAGATGTCTAGAATCTCCAATGAAATATACCTTATCACTTATTCTAATTCAATAATAACTATAAAAACCTCTCAGGTAGTTTAGCTTTCCATAATAAAAGTAGTTCTTTAAACTGATCGGTTTCCATTTCATTTCTATTTTCATCACTATTACTAAAAAAATGTTCAACAGTGGTAACATCTTTTTTGATTATAACCCCCGTTGCATTTAATTGAATTTCAAAATCTTCATATACTCCATTTAAAACTTTATCAATTTCTTCAATGTACTCATCTATTTCCTGTACTGTCGAAATATCTTCTATAAAATCTGAAAATAATTGAACATCCTCTGTTAATTTTATTCTGAGCATATTAAGATGATCTCTGTAAAAACTATTTAAATATTTCATGTTAAACTCCTCTATAAATTGGATATGCGGTTGCTATTGAACCGTCACTATTTAAATACATCTCAATTGTAATACCAGAGCTACTTGTGCCAGAATATTTATTATTGCCAATCTGCCGTTTATTTTCGAAAGCTTCACTAATAGCTTCTAAAACTTGTACACGATCCCAATCTTTTGGGAAAAAACTAGATTTTGCAATTTTTCTAATACCACTAATTTCTACATTAGCTCTATAAACCCCATTAATATCTGGTAATGTTTCTGTTTCAGGTATTATTTTACCACCCATCATACTTTCATGGTGATATCCTACTGCTTTGTCACGCCTATTAATTTCCCCATGAAATATATGTTCCATCGTTTTATTATTATACTTACTTATTTCCTCACTATTATAATTACGGCCAGAAAGCATACTAAGTATTTCTTCCTTTTCATGGCTAACTGATTTTACTTCCTCTTTGTTTACAGTCTTCATAAAATCACTCATAGGAGCAATTCCGTTGGCTGTCATTAGTTTAGGATAGCTCCCAAGACTTTGTCCAAGTTCATCCATCCAACCTTTAGTCTCATCTCTACCTTGCCTTGTAATCTGGGCAGTCACGTTGAAAGCTTCTTGCCCGATTTGAGTTGCGTTCTTTGCTATACCTGGAACGAAAGGCATACCAGCAAAGATGCTCTGAGATAGACTTGCTTGCCGTTGTTCTTCTGTAATTTCGTTTCCGAACATATCTTTGCCTGTCACGTATTCGGACAGACCATTGGCGGATAGGAGGCCGTAGATTCCCATTTCGGTTTTTTCAAGGGACGAGAATGCTTGAACATTTTTGTAGGTACTCATTGCCTGTTCAGCAGCACTGATTCCTTTTGCTGCTGAATAGATGCCTTTGCCTCCTTTAATGGCTCTTCCTGCCCAACCAACTATTGGAATAAAGCCTGCTGCCGCCATGACTGCGGAGGTGACCTTTTGAGAACCTGACATCTTTTCACCCGTGACGGGATCAACTCCTTCGACTGCCCGCTTGTAATCATAATAGCCGGTGAATTCGCCGACGAAGCTTTTTATACCGCCCCACACTTTCTCTGATGTAGGCTGTTCCGCTATTTCTCTTGCTTCTTGCTCTTCTTTTTTATATGTAATGTAGCCTAAAGTGGCAGCTTCTGCTTCTCCTTTTAGCTTGTAGACATCACTGGAGTGATAGGTGTCTACATCGAAATGGATTGGGGAGATGCTGCTTCCTTGTTTTGTTGCGCCTACTAAGGCACCTAATAACTGGATAGCATAGACTTCTTCCCCTTGAGAAGAAAGATACTCCTCTTTGAGCTCTTGGTCTATATCTTCAACTGCCTCGATAGTTTTTGTCCGCTTCTTGCTTGCGTCCATCATTAAATCGTCGAAGGACCTGCGGGAAAAAGCATCTAATGAAATAAGATCATCTATATCCCGAAAGATAGTTTCCAAGGCGCTTCGTTGCTCGGTAATCATCTCATCTGCCTGGCGTTCCTTTTGGACAAGGTCTTCTGAAAGGAAGGCTGTATCTACTTTTGTGCTGCCTCCTAAATCCTTTTCGCTGAGCTTTCTGCTAACGCTTTCGAAAAAAGCGACTTGTCTGTCAAACAGCCTCTGCCACGCTTATATAACTTCTATTTGACCTTGGTAAAAAGCTTTAATCGCTTCAGCACCTCTTCCTTCGAAATCGTCTAAATCAATAATCTCTTGAAAAGCTTTCCGCAAAGCGGCAAACTGATTGCTAAGCTTATCGTAATGCTGCGCTCTTTGTTCCATTGTATCACGCAAACTAGATGCGTTTAGTATCTTCATTTTTCTGCCTCTCTTTTCTAAGGATATAATAACTATTACATCCAGTTTGTTACCATTATCCACATCCTTTAATTGTAAAATAGAGATTAGGTAGATTGTATAGGCAAAAAGTTTTAAATAATTATCTTGATATTATTGATTTTTTCCTTGCTAACTTGTTCTAGAGCTTAATAGCTTTCAATCTTAATACAACTACATCTGACTGCACTTTATGAACAGCTGGTGGAAATGTTGTTTCTCCATATCATAATGTAAGGTGGAATTATTTCATTAAATCCCCTTAAAATATAAAAAAAAAAGCACCCTTATAAAAATAAGAGTGCTTTTCCCATTCTATATAATCAACTGAATAGGTTACCCAACTTTTTTTTTAATAGACCGGGAAACTAGTTAATAATTATAAATATGCTACTAATGTATCTAATAACAACCTATACTAGATTATCACTAAGCAAACAATATACATTGGATGCCTTTGTTTCTCTCTTATAAATTTGTATATTTATTTTTAAAATCAAAAGCTATTTTTATCGGATACTACATTACTTTCTTTGCTATTTTGTTCTTCAAGATGTAAGTTGAAGAACACCAAATAAAATCAAAAAGAAAAGCCTTACTAGGCTTTTCTTTTTGATATACGACCTGCAATATTAAAAATGGATTTTTTTATTGTTTCGTAAAGTTGGCAATTGAGTATTTCTATTGAGGATATTAGCCTTGAAAACAAATCTTAATGCTAGATTAATTTTATCTGAAAATGCACATTAGTTATTAAGGTAATGTGTAGCCATAATCTACAATAATATTTTGACCTCTAATAGCATCACTTTTTGAAGACATTAAAAAGGAAATTGTGTGTGCAATATCTTCTGGTAATACAAAACGTTTATATGGAATCTTACTCCTTAATTTTTCTCCTTTATACGAATCTAGATACTTTTTTCCTCTTTCTGAATACACATATCCGGGTGATATTGCATTTAGTTTTACATCCATATTATCTAGTTTAGAAAACTCAATAGATAGATTTTTAATTAAATGTATCAATGCAGCTTTTGAAGTTCCATAATCTATTCTCTGCTCATGGGCTACAACACCATTCTGGGAAGCAATAACTACTATGGAACACTTTTTATAAAAATGAGGAAAAAGATATTTCAAGATAAACAGGGATGATTTCAAATTGGAATTAAAGGTTAAATCCCATTCATTTGAAGTTACAGAAAAAAAATCGTTCATTAAATTTATCCCTTGGAAAAATATAATACCAGTAATTTTTAATGATTTTTTTTGGCAATATTCAGCTAAATCCTCTAAATCTTTAGAGTTATTAGCATCAAACTTAAATTCATTACCTTCTACATCTGTATTTAAATAAGTTGTATTAGACTTGTCTAGCAGTAGATAATTATCAGGATAATTATCTACATAATTTCTAGCTAAGGTTCCATTAGAACCAATTATTACGATTCTCTTCATAAACTCTCAGCAACTTTTCTAAATAGTATATTTAAAGCCATTTCTAACTTTTTCTGGCTAATAAGTAAATTAGGATGGATTGTAATACCAGATGTATTGTCAATATTCTCATAAATATATACAAGGATACCCATATTTTTTAAAGTTTCTCTTATTCTAATTACTTTATCAAGATCATTTATTGGGATGGAGAACATAGCTCCTTTTCCGGTTATCTCAACTGAATATTTACTAGAATACAGGTAAACTAACTTCTCTATCTCCTGGACATTATGTTTTATTTGTTGTTCATTTTCTATATAGTACTCTAAAGTCGTAATAGCTGATGAAATACCTAAAACGTTTCCACTTTGTGTAGAAAAATGGTTAATATTTTGTTTTTCTAAACATCTGTATGTATAATCATCAATTATGACCGCTCCAAATGGTAAAGCTCCATTATTTATAGATTTGCTTAATATAACCACATTTGGTTTATTTTTTAAGCTAGTATGTGCAAATCTATTGCCTGTTCTATAAAAACCTGTACTCACCTCATCAAAGATAGTTAAAACTTCATATTTCTTACAAAAAGAAACTATCTCCTCTAAATATTCACTAGCTATAGAAATACTACCTCCAGATCCTAATATTGGTTCAATAATAAAACTAGAAATATTTAAGTGGTTTGTTTCTATAGTATTAAGAATATTATTTAAGCCCTGTTCGTTAATGGGTGGATCCACAATAATAACGTTATTTGCTGTTTCATAAGCATGTTCAAGTCCAAAAAACTTATGACTTACAGACATAGAGCCGAAAAAGGTTCCGTGGTAACTGTTTTTAAAAACAATTATTTTATTACCTTCTTTTTTAACATGCTTCGCAAAATCTTGGGAAATCTTTACGCCTATTTCGACTCCCTCTGAACCACTATTAGTAAAAGTAACAGATTTAAAGTCACTTCTCTCCACTCCATCATTCATAAAACTTAATAATGATGAAGCATACAAATTATAATCAGGCGTATCATATGAATTTATATCAATATAAGGGATTTGATTATCTAGTATATTATCAAATCTTGCTTTCATTCGATTAGTAAGCTCTTTGTTATAACCTAAACTTACATTCCACAGACCACTGCGTAAATCTAAATATTTCTTTGAAGGAGTATATAAATAATCACCATCTGCATGGGTAATATTTAGATTAGATGAAGGACCATTCTTTATATCATTACTGGTAACAAAATAACTGTTCATCGTAAAACCCTTTCTCTAGTATAGTTCTCTAGTGTTAAAATAAATTGGTTAATCGTTTCTTTACTAAAATTAAGATCGTCCAACAATTTAGAATCTAGTTGATTTTTAATATAAAATTCAAGGATTACAAGAAAATTATTATCTACTCTAAATAATTTTCTTGAAGTAAGATCATATAAAAAATAATTATTTTCATTAAAAAAGCCAATATATTTATTGTTTTGTACTTTTGTAGGTGGTAAGAAACCAAAATTATATGGTGTAATTACATTTAATTGTCCTAAATTCATATAAGAGCCTAAAGTAGCTATTAAATTAAATGTTGTTGCTTCTGATAATGTAAATTCCGATTCTCGATTTATGGATTGTCTGTTTTTTAAATTATTTAAATTTAGTGAATCCAAATCCAATAATCTCTCTGACATCTTAAAGTCTGAAAAAACCCCTTCATTTGATAGAAATATTCTATTATTACGATCTAATCCTAGTAAGCTACCAAAGTCTAAAATACCTTCTGCCTTATAGGAATTAATAATTCCTTTATTAATAAATAATAAAATATTATCTTTCAAACTTTCTTTATCAATTGATTCATATTTGTTTAAATCTAAGTAAGATTCATTTAAATAAATAAATGGATAGACAGTACTTTCACCAGAAATATCACTAGTAACTATTGCTGTATTAATAGAAGATTTTAAAAAGAATTCTAATGTAATTTTATTAATTAGCTTACTATCCTTTAAGTAAATATGTTTTAAAACATTATTAGGAATATTGGTTTCGTATATTCCCGTGATAAATGAATAACTTCCTGCTCTCAAATATGACTCTTCATCATAACTATTATCAATTTGTTCTACCTTTAAATTGCTTTCTAGATTCAACATTTCCCCATATCTTAAAACTAAATCTTTATCATACACGCTAAAAATTTGTTCATTATATGTAGTGTTAAGTAATTTAGCAATTTCAATTATTCTTTCACCATTAGCAATAAAAACAAAGGAAGTGTAGTCCTGAAATTCACAGTAATCTAAAAAGTCCTCCCAATTTTCAAAGTCTAATAGACAAAGATCATATTGTTGATTTAAATTGTTCATCTCTAAATCCCTTTGAACTAATATCCCTTTTTTTGTTTCATGTAAGTAACAAAGTCCTATTCTCAAGTTACATACCCCCACATTATTTATTTTATTTCCAATTATATCCTTTTAAGTAAAAAAAAGTAATGTTATAATTATAAAAAAAAGATTGGAGTTAAAAGATGTTTTTTGATATTTTCCAAAAAAAATACGAAAGCAACACAACAGTAGTTAAAGATTTCTATAGTGATAAGGACATCGTCTCATATTACAACCAAGAGCCTGATTATTCTGATGAGCTTCTCTTTTATCTGAACAATCTAGATAAAGAAAAGAAAACCCTTGAAATTGGTGCAGGAAACGGAAGAATATTGATTCCTTTACTAGAAAAAGGGATAAATATATATGGAATAGAGCCCTCCCAAGAGATGCTATCTAAGATAATTTCTAATGACATACGTAAGCGTATATTGAATATTACACTTCAAGATTTTATAAAAAATGAAAAACCGATATATGATCAAATAATTATTCCAGCAACAAGTATCTCTCTTTTTTCACCGAGTGACATTAGAAATTTTCTTACCCATTATGTACAGAATATGCCATTAACAACTCTAAAATTGGTATTTGATATTTTGGATAGTGAATCTTTAAAAACCAAAAATGGTAAAATATACAAATTTAAAGATAACGATAAAAAAATATATTCAGCAAATTATATCCAAGAAAACAAATTATTTAATAATATTTATATAAAAAATGGTATTAATGAAAAACTTGGTGTATCAGTTAAATATATATACGATGACAATATCGTCAAAGATATCTTAGATGGATTTAATTTCAAGATAATAAAAACAAGGGATCAAGACATCATTCGGTTAGTAATTACGCTACAAAAATGAATCTTGATGTTACTCAAGATATTGAATTAATATAATTTAATATCTTGAGTAAATCAGGATAATAAGATCCATTAATTATTTTTGAGTTTTCTTCTAATAGGCGTATTGTACTCCTATTGTCTAATATTTTATGAAATTTTCGGTAATAACAGGATCTTAGAACTGCTACGATACCAGTTAACTTAGCAGCAGAGAAACTTTCTCCACTCATAAATGAGTATCCTAAAGGTAACCCAGTATGTTTTGAGATATTATGACTTAATTCTATAGGTAAATATACAGGTACAAACTCTATCTCTTTCGTTGAATTCGAATCAAATATAGGGTTTACATCATAATCCCCTGTAGGTAAACAAAAGTCTGCAGAAATATTAGAGTTAACTTTTTCTCCACTCTTATTTAATCCTTGGCATGATAATACGTTCTCAAACGAACTTGGATAGTGGCGGCTATCTTCACCTTTGTATCCAGATGAAGAAATACAGATAACATCTCTCTTATATAATTCGTCAAATAACATTTCTAATTTTTCTATTTGGCTATTTTGTTCTAAATCACTCTCTAAATAAAATCCAAAGCTCATGTTTAATACGGATAATCCATCGTTTAAAGCAGATTCTAAAGCTTCTATGAAAAATGGTATCTTAGATTGATTCTTATGATTCGTAATTTTATAGCTTATTATTTCAATTTCTGGGGCAATTCCAGGAATTATTCCATTTCCAGATATTTGGCCAGCAATCATAGTTCCATGACCAGCCAAATCCACTTCTGGCTCTGAATCAATTAAAGATATACATTTATTCACATTGTTTAAACCTGGATGACTCCTATCAACACCACTATCAATAATACCTACTTTTATTTGAGATATACCCTTTTCTATTTTGAGTGTTTGATATTCATGAGTAACCATCCTAATATCCCATGATTTACTTATAAACTCATTTTTGTCCATGCTTATCTAATCCTAATATTTCTTCAAGAAGTAATACTTGATGATCAAAGTCTCTTAATTTTAGTGTTTTTATTTTATCTATCAAGACACTGTAAGGCGTTTGTAATAGCTCATAACTTGTTTTTACATCATTATTAACATAAATAATATTTTCGTCTGCATAAGTATAAAAGTATGGAATGTCAAAGTTCAAAATAGATAAAATTTCATTATTTTTAATATCACCCTCAAAAATCTGTAAGTTATTACTTATAAAATCTTTTTGAGTTTCATAGCTCTTAATATAATCAGGATGTGTTGATTTAACCATTATTTCGTGATATTTCATTGTTGGCCTAAAAATAACTCGAATTTTTAACCTTTTAAAATCATTTAATGGGGACTCTTCACTAAGTAAGAAATCTTTATGCTGGACCAAAATATTATTTAAGTCTCTAATAGCATCTACGATATTTTTTTTGTACTTCGTATTTAAAGTTACTTTTTCTGAATTAATTTGCGGAATATTATATTGACTAGGTAATGTATAGTACTCTTTAGAGAAACAAATATTGTCGTTATCTAAATTTATTAGAACTTCGTTAACCTTATTTGTAAGACCATTATCACCTGTTAAACCATTAATGTTCACTTTGCTATTATTATTAGGAAACAAACCAGTAGACAGAATATCGTAAGGATATCCATGTAAATTGGGTTGCAACAATGTTTCGTTGTCAATTAGAACAGGATGTTGTTTATGGGCAATTAAATTTTCATAATGATAATCAGATCCATTCAAGAGGAAGGCCACCCCAGCGATGTATCCAAAATTAGTATAGTATTCAGAAATCTCTTCTTCCGTTTCACACGTAGCATAGCTTACTTTTTCTTCCCATGCGTGATTTCTTTTATTAATTCTAGTAGGAGAATAATGTGTATACGCAGAGTTCTTAGATAACCAAATTAATAGATTATCAAATGCTGTTGAAACGTCATTATTTCTCGGTTTATATATAATGGATTTATTTTTAAAATCTACTTCCGAAACTACTTTTCCGTTGTTATGTGAATCTCCTAAAAATAAATTAATTGATGTTAGGCTATCTTCTTTATTAATCCCCAACTTCTCATTTATTAAATCAAAATCCTTATTAAGATTCCTAATAATATTTAGGAAGTTTTCTATAAAGTACGTCATTCTCAATAATAATAAGATTAATAGTTGTTCATATAAATTAAAAAAATTTGCATAACTATTTTTGTCTTTAGACAAGTCATACAAAAAAAGCAGTAATCTCTTTGATGAATCCTCTTCATCACCAGTATACTCAAGTTTTTTTATTTGGAGCTCAAGAACCAAGCTTCTTACAACTGGATTCATTAATTCCTTTGCCAAGTTTTGTTTGAATTGTTCTTGTATGTCATTGATATTGGATTTGTATTGGAGTGAAATATCTTGTACAAAACTACATGAATAGTTAACAAAGGGGCCTAAAAAATCATAAATGTTTTCTTGCTTCTTCGCCTCAGAAAAATCGTAATTATCCAATATTTCTCCTAAAATATCAAAGTGTTTCCCATTTTGAATGTTCTGTTTTATTTCTTTTAATAACAAATTTTTAATCCTCCTTTAATTTTAAATAGATATAGTTAATATATGGTTTTTCTCAAAAAATTTATTAAATAAAAAAGAGAAGGCTCCCTTTTATATCAGATAGAGATTCTAATAGATAAAAAGGGGCCTACCTCCTGGTTTAAATTAAGTGAAAACGATAGTAGCCGCAATAAGTTCGGCACAAGTAGTAGAGCTATAAATAACAGTTTGCCATGTTTCAGCATTAATATCGACTTCGTTAATATTAAAATTAACCATAGCATCACCAGATGGGTGGCTAAATGAGCCGTCACGCAATTCAGGATTACGTAATTTTTCAATCAATTCTCTATTCATATGTAACACCTCCTAACAATTACCAGTATATACCTTCAATTTGGAAATTTCAACAATAAATTGCAAATTTATACAAAAAAATTGTAAAAAAAAACATTTTTGGAAGAATTAAGTCCTTTCTGTTATTATAATAATAGAGTCTATATGAAAGATTAGGAGGATTTTATGTTTTATCTTTATTTATTGATTGCTGTTACAGGAGTAACTATTTTAGTTAACACGTATTATTCCTATAAAAGAAGAAAACTAGTTTTAACATTATGGGATAGAAATTCTATATTAGATGTTATGCCAAATTATCATGAAACCTTTAAATATTTTTATGAAAATTCAAAAGTTAGCTCCAATGATAGTTATTGTGTGGATGAAATCACCTGGAATGATTTAAATATGAATAAAATATTTAAAAAAATTAATTTTACTTTTACATCTGTTGGGGAGGAATTATTGTTCTACAGATTAAAAAGAGCACATGAGGAATATTGGTTCGATGAAGAATTAATAAAAAAAATTACTGAAGATAGACAATATAGGATTAAGTTGTCATTGATTTTATCCGCATTAGGAAAATCAACACATGCGAATTCTTCAAAATACATTTTTGAAAAACCTAACTATAAAGTTAATAAAATATATTTTCTACTTAGTGTTCTTCCAATTATAGGAGTTATATTAATGTTTTTTTCACTTCCTATTGGATTAATAGTTACTTTTATTAGTGTATTAATTAATTCATTCCTGTTTTATATTACTCGTGGAAAAAATGAAGAAGAATTTGATAGTGTATTCTATTGTTTGAATATTATTCTTACATCCAGGAAACTAGCAAAATTAAATAATGATACAGATTTTTTAAAGCGAACGAATAAGTTAAAGAGAGCCCCTTATATTAGTGTGTTATTATTAAAAGATGATCCCACAGCAAGTAATTTGGTGCTTCAACTATTTACATTAGTTAAATCTATCTTTTTAATTGACTATTTTGTATTCCATTACATAATAAAGATTTTAAGCACTAATAAAGATATTTATGAAGTCGCATGGAGAAAAACCGGTGAAATTGACTGTTGCTATTCCGTAGGATTATGGAGAAAAACACTTCCTTTCTACAGCTTACCAAAATACTCTAATAATGGTTCCTTAATCATTCAGGATGGATATCATCCCTTGTTAAGCGATCCAGTTGGAAATGACTTTCAATTTAATAAAGATATTCTCCTTACCGGTTCAAACGCTTCAGGTAAGTCTACTTTTATTAAAACAATTGCCCTTAACATTATCTTGTCACAGGCATTAAATACGAGTACCAGTAAAGAAATTACCTTAACCAGAGGTTTGGTCTATTCTTCAATGGCAATGTCCGATGATATTGAAAAAGGACAAAGTTATTTCTTAAGTGAAATATCAGCATTAAAGAGAATATTTGATATACGAAATGATAGTAAAGATACATTGATGTATCTATTTGTAGATGAAATTTTTAAAGGTACAAATACAGTTGAAAGAGTTGCCGCTGCAGAGTCTGTTTTAAATTATTTAAGTGATTATAACGAAACAAGGATTATGGCAGCAACCCATGATTTAGAACTTACCGACAAGTTATCAACAAAATATACCAATTTCCATTTTAGAGAGCATATAATTAATGACGAAATAATCTTTGATTATTCAATTAAAGTAGGTCCGTCTAAGACAAAAAATGCAATTGAATTACTGAGGATAACAAATTTCCCTGAAAGAGTATATAAAGAGGCACTAATTAATTCCAAGGAGCTTTTAAGCAAGCTATAATGGAGAAAGAAAGGTATCTCCCTCTACATATATGAAGTCAGAATGAAATCAAATCGAGGTATTCGCAAAATTTGCCCATTATGAAAAGTATGTAATCCTGTAGCATTGTCATCTTAGAAATATTTTCTTCTTAGGCGATACATTTATAAAATATTAAAAGCATGTTTTGAGATTTATTCAAAACATGCTTTATTATTATGGAACAAATTATTTGCCCGGCTTGATAGCTAATATAAAAATTAAGTACTTTAATATCCTACAGTCATTCTTCCCACTCCCACTGCCTGGTTAGAGATTTACATGATAAATTAGTATCATTATAAATATAATTCATATTCTTTTAGTTACTAATTAGCTGTAAATTTTCTTTTTCTGACTCGGAGGATGAGTACAATTCATAGTATCTTCCTTTGAGGTTAATTAAGTGTGTATTGCAAAATAGAAGTGCGTAATATTGTGAATAAATTTCTATATTAAAAGAGATTCTCGGTAATCTTTCTTTTTTAAGAGCGCGACAACCATTTTAAAAGATGCTTGAAATAAAATTAATATGAATAACAATTATAAGAATAGAATTCTAACACTCCATAAACATAACAGGAATATAAAAGAGTTACTGATATTTGCAGTCCCACAGGAGGGGAAGTTATTATAAGCCAGATTCCTTCCTATCCTAGTCCTTGGTTTAATTCCGACTTAAGATAAAAGAAGGAACATAAACTATTTAATTTTTCCCGTTTCCTTCGTGCTTTTCTACTCTACTATTTAGACTTTTTGCTTTTTATAGGCAATCCCCTTCGGTAGCATTTTTATTTAATGAATTTGACCGTTCTGGATATTTGTTATTAGAATACGGCTAGTATAGGAATCTGGAGTAGTAAATTAACCATTTGGCTAAAAAGACATATTAACCAAAATGAATTGTTTACTTAACAATTTTATCGCTACCTTCGTTAGGGATAAGGTATATTTATACTCATTAAGACACCCTTTTTCTACTTGATACAGTTTTATTTAGAAAATTGACGTCCATTCTAACGATTTAGCTATTATTTCAGACATTTAGTGGATAAATAAAGGATTATTTATTTATCTATTTTCAATTTACTTCATAATTAAGCGGTCTTTTCTTAAACCACTTCTTTTAATTTCTGAATTGAAAGAAATATGTACTTTCGATTTAGCATATCCATCATCCCAAGTATCTTTATATTTCTTAAAATGTTGATAATCCTGCTCTCTTAATATATCTCCTAATCCAAAAATATCTGCATTATATTCCTCTTTTGTTTTTTTAACAAAGGTACCTATCTCTTTTTCCATTTTATTGTTAATACTTTCTTCATATTTTTCAAAGGAATAGGGTTCCCCTATATTCCGGAAACAGTCTGTCCCATCTAAAGAACCTTCTGTTTTAATTTTTATATAAAAGTGAGGAATTCCATTTTTCTCTTTAGCAGTAATTTTAGTTTTTGAATGAGTAATACGATATCCAAACTTTTTTTCACCTTCACATTTTGCAGTCAATGTTGTAGTCTTTATCTTTCCTTGTACAAAAAGCATGTCTCGAACCTCAAAAAGTGATGCATATCCTGCTAGCTTATTATTCTTGATAACCCCCAAAGAAGTTACATCTACTTCACTTTCAGGTACTTCACTTTTCAGGTTTTCAACACTTCCTCCTTTTTTAGGATCTCCCACTACCTTTACAGCAGGAAGTACAGGAGCTTGGCCCTCGGAATTATAGATGCGAGTAAAATCATTTAATTTTACATCGGGAGTCCCACCCCAGTCCTTTTGCATAGTAGTTAATTGGGTAAATAATTTCAAAGCAGCACTCTTTCTATACATATTTGTTACCTTTAACACATCGCCAGCACTTCCACCTTTTGCGATTACAATGGCAAAATCATCTCTTATCTGTCTATTACGATCAAAAAAGTCCATAAATTCTAACATGCCTACTTTAACCACTTCTTCACTAATAGCCAATACCCTCATATGAGAATAGATAGGGATAGTAGCATTTATGATATTAAATTTTGCTACCAGTTCTCCAATTGTGTTACCCTCCAACGAAGCAACACTTGAAGGGGCAAAACCTGTCGCTGTTTTGACATTCATTTCTCTTGCTTCCGTAGTTTCAATTGTTAATTTATATTTGAATGATTCCCCTTTATCTACAGCCATCCCTGTTACAATGGAGGTTTTCGCCAGTTCCCTTCTGTCCCAACATCCTGTTAATAAGGTACCTAGACAAATAAGAATTATATATTTTGACCACTTCATAATTTAAACTCCTCAAGACCAATAATTAATCATTTATTATGTTGTGTATCAATGAAAAAAATATCCTTATTTGAACAATTTATACCTTAAGATATAAAAATTAAGTTGATTTTCCCTCTTCAGTAGTATTTATTTTTAATTATTCAACGAAACATGGATTTGAAAATAAAAGCTAGAAAACATAGTTTAAAGATTTAACACTGATAAGTAGCTCAGATACCAGTTTGGATAATACAACTTTAATCTTAAAAGCAATCTATAAAAGGTTAGCCACAAGCATTTATTTTGTATATACTGGGACCTCCATCGTATAAATAGCAGCAAATTACATTTAGTAGGAGAAGAATTAAGACATTTTCAGATATAAATAAGAAACAAAAAACATGCTGAAAAGATAAAACAAGCAGTAAAAAATACCATAAAAAGCCTGGACCTAATACGATATCCTATTAGGACTCCAATTCCCGCTGTTACTAAAGTAAACCAGAGAACCAGCTCATTTGGTAATGCTAGAGTAACAAGTATATTTGATATAACCATCCACCATGCTATTATTATTACCTCTCGGTGATTAGAATAAAATGGAATCAGTACTAGACCCAACAAAAAACTAAAAAGAATTGTAAAGATTGCTGGCATTAGCAAATATAAAATAGAGTTAATCATAAATAAGCTAAAGGCAATTAGAACGATTAGTCCCAATCCACTCGAAGTAGATTTTTTCCAACCTTTAATAGAAGTTGCAAATAAAATTAAAACTAATAAAGCATATATCCATTCTGTACCAGGACGAAAATTTGACAACTGATACAGAAGGATATTTCCAAAGAGTACGACAGCATAAAAGATCCATTTTTTCATTTAATTTCTCCCCTTAGTAAGGAACTGATGCTGCTAAGTTAATATTAAAGTGAAACCATTACCTTAGTTTATTATTAGTCTTTTACAGTCCATACAACATTTCTTCCTTTGAAACAACTCTCCAACCATGCTTCTTAAGATTTTGTATATAGTTCTCAATTTTTATTTCTTCCCTGTTTGATACAAGTGGTTGTAATGAGACCAAGCATTCATTCAATTCATAATTAATTGTTACTTTAACTACCTCATATCCATTATGAAATTCCGGTTGAAAACCAGGATCTTCTATAATATCCCCTCTCACAGGACGGAAATCCGAGTCAAATTTTTTCATCATTACTGTTCCATTATTGTTTTGATTTTGAATTGACGAAATAAAGGTAAGTAGATTTATATTCATTATTTATCCCCATTTCTTTATTAAAATATTTCTTATATATTATACTCAAAATAAACTAATTAATATTAATAAATAAAGGCTCTCAGGCAAGAGATTAACAAGTAATTACTGAATGTACCGTACGCACTAGTTAAAGCACATAATACATATAGATTAATAATCTATTATTTAAAAAATAAGTTGAGGATTTTTTTATCGATATACATATTCCTTTAAATTTTTAATGTAACTAGAACGAATAGCAAGAAAGTATAGTAGCTGTAACCCAAAAAATCCTAATATTGTAATAACACCATTATGTAAAATCTTAGGAAATCCACCTTCTCTTTGTAGTACATGTAGTGCAAATGCTGTGTCTATAACAGCAAGTAAAAATGGCAAGAAAAAGAGAATACCTATTTGAAGACTTGCGTTTCTTACCATTTCTTTTTCACTAAGCCCTATTTTTGCTAGTGATTTATATTTTTTTCTATCCTCGTACAAGTCCGTATATAATCTAAAATATAAAAAGCTTCCTGCTGCAAGAACAAATATTATAGCAATAAATAATCCAATGAATAAACTTAAGCTCGGTATTTGGACATTTGCATAATAATCAATAGCCCTTGAGGTATACTCAGCATTTGGGTTATATGTTTCCCCTACTATATAACTATCTATTGCTTGGCTCATATCTAGCGTGTCTTTCCAATTTGGAATCTGGAATCCATAAATGGATAGTGTGTCGCTACTTTGTTTCAAATGATCATAGCTTTCCTCATTAATAACTAGAATTTGAGCAAGAGAAGAAATAGGTCTTTCAATGGACTGTAATACAATGCTCATATTTTGATCAAGTAATTTTATGCTAGATTTATTACGCTGAAACTGCTCTTGATTTCCTGCATAAGAACCATAGTAAATCCCTTCTCCTTTTTCAAGATTTACTTTTTCAAATCCTGGAAAAAATGAAGATGCATCTTTTTGAGAAATCACTAACAAACGATAAAACGTTTCTTTTTGAATATTTTCATACTGATAGATATCTATGCCTTCTACTTTTTGCTGTGAGTAGTTAATACTCTTTTCATTAAATTGATTCTGAATAAAATCCAGCTGATTTTTTTCATCCTTATTCGTTGGATAAGATATTAGTTCCATTTCAAAAGGAGACACTTGTTTAGGAATTATTGATTTCATAGTAGCTAAAGTTCCTGTAGAGGTAAAAGCTACAGCGGAAACAATACTAACGATAAAGAATAAACGCGCGTTGTCTCTAACGTGGTACATTAAATCCGAAATCCAAAGTAGGTTTGTTCCCTTTCTGTAAAACTTCTTATTCCTTTTAAGTAGCTTTAGGATCCAAACACTCAATTGACTATAAAACAAGTAAGTACCTATTACAGTCAAAATAAGAATAATCGCACCAGTCATCATATCAGTCTTTGCTATCAACGCCATTCCATATCCTGTTCCCAAAAATAAAACGCCTAAAAGTGATAGTATCAAGGAAGGCTTTAGCTCTTTTTTGGGTTTTTCTGTCCCTTTCAATAAGGAAATCGTGTTTTCGGAACGAATTATAAACAATGTAAACTGTGAAATGAAAGTAAACAGAAGTAAAAATACTCCAAACGTTAAAACAAATGCCTTCCATGGAAGGTATAGCGGCAGGGCCTCCATCTCGACTATATATGTTCCAGCCGTAAAAAACATTTTTGCTAGGACCGTTCCACCGAGAATTCCAGTCAGAATAGAAACCATTCCAATGAAAATGTTCTCACATGTAATAAGCAAACGAAGTTGTTTAGGAGATCCTCCCTGTATGGATAGAATTCCAAATTCCTTCTTTCTTGTCTTTAAAAAAGCACTTGCTGAATAAAGGATGAAAAATATAGAGAATCCAAAAATGACCCACTCCGCAAATACCATCCCTTTTTTTGCAATGCTATTCATATACCCTTTCTCTAATGCAGGATGAAAAATAAACATTGCAAACATGAAGAAAATCATTACAGCAAATGAACTACTTAAATAAAAAGCTAGGTATGATCGTAAGTTACGAGTAATGTTTTTATAAGCGAACTGCGGAAAAGTCATTTGAATCTCCTCCTAACATGGATAGGACATCCAGAATTTGTTGAAAGAATAATTTTTGATTATCGCCTCTATAAATTTCGTTATACAGTTTTCCGTCTTTGATAAAGATTACACGATGACAAAAACTAGCTGCATAGGAATCATGTGTTACCATTAACATCGTTGTTTTTTCTTTTTTATTTATGGTCTGCATCGTCTGCATTACATCTTTTGATGACTTAGAATCTAAATTCCCAGTTGGCTCGTCAGCCAGCAGCAAAGAAGGTTGATGAATAATAGCCCTCGCCATTGCGGCACGTTGCTTTTGTCCACCAGACACTTCATACGTACGTTTATTCAATATGTTATCAATCCCAAGCTTTTTTGATATATTTCCTATTCTTCTGTTTATTTCCTTTGAATCAGTTCTTTCCAAAGTTAAAGGTAACATGATATTTTCTTCAATAGTTAATGTATCAAGTAAATTAAAGTCTTGAAATACAAATCCTAGTTCTTTTCGCCGGAATCTTGCTAGTTTATCTTTCTTTAAATTATGTGGTATTTCACCGTTAATTAGGATTTCTCCAGATGTTGGACGGTCAATCGTAGAGACTAAATTTAATAAAGTTGTTTTACCTGAACCCGATGGTCCCATAATCCCAATGAATTCCCCATTATCCACACTAAATGAAACATTTGTTAATGCCTGAAAATTAGATTTTCCATTATAAACTTTGTTAATATTATTTACTTGTAAAACAGTTGTCATTAGAAGGTGTCTCCTCTATTGTTTATTTATGTATTTATTCTAATAATAATATGTATTTTCAGAAATAGAGATATCTTAAATTAACCTTACATTTTTGTAAGAAAGCAAAGAAAGTACACTTATATCCAAATAAAAAAAGTCCTACCTGTAGTAAGACTTTAAAAATATATCTTGAATGATGTTCCTTTTCCCACTTCGGAATGAAGTTTAATCTCATGTTGTAGCTTGCTCATAATTTCTTGTACTAAATATAACCCCATTCCTGTTGACTCATGATATAATCGGCCATTTACCCCAGTGAAGTAAGGATTGAAAACCCTCTTTATATCTTCAGAAGGAATTCAATGCCAAAGTCTCTTATCTCTAAAATAATATTTTCGTCTTGTTTTCCCACCAGAAAGTGAATGGTATCACTTTTATTAGTTGAATATTTTACTGCATTTGAGATAATTTGACCTATAGCGAAATGTAGCCACTTCTTATCCGTAACCACATATAAATTATTATCTGGGATTTGCTTTTTAGGGACTATTTTATTTTGAATAAATAAGCGTTTATTATCTATAATTATCTCATTTAAAAAGTCTTGAAGTAGGATTGTTTCAATAGTATAGTCCTTTTCAAACATGGATAGTCTTGATGAATATAGTACTGTTTTTAAACCATCCTCTAAACGGTATACTTCTTTTCGAATACTTTGAAATAACTCTTCATCATTATCTTGAATCATTAGGTGGATAACGGATAATGGAGTTTTCATTTGATGGACCCATTGATTGATAAAAGTAACTCTCTCCTCTAAATCTGCTTGAACATGTTGAATCTGGTTATTATAAGCTTGTGTAATTTTATTATGTCTTTCATAAAGGGCTTCAGATAATTCACCTTTTCCTAAATATGGAACATTAAGTACATTACTTTGATCTTCTTTTAGCCATCGATAAACTCGGACATCCTGTACCCACCTATATAGAAGATAAAAAACGATTGAGAGAATCTGTATCATAAAAACATACAATAAGTGAGCCTTGTCTTGAAATCCTAAAAACCAATAATAAAAAAATATAAAAACTCCTTGTAACAATGTAACAAGGAGTAAAGGTAGATGAGAACGAAGAAATAATTTCATTCTATTTCCTCCCAAGTACATCTTAGTCTATAGCCTGATCCACGAACTGTTTCAATTGCATGATTAATACCAAACTCAGAAAGTCGTTTTCTCACTCGTGTGATATATACATTTAACGTATTTTCATCTACATAAATATCTGTATTCCACATCTTGTCCATTAATCGATCACGACTAGTTATCTTTTCTCCTCTTTCTAGCAATACTTCGAATAGGAGTGCCTCCTTTTTAGATATCTCAACGGAATGAGACTTAAAACGAAGCTCCATTCTTTCTGGTAAAAAAGCTAGACCATGAAAGCTTATGGTTCGTTCACCAGCACTTTGAGCATATTCTCCATACACACGACGCAAGTGGCTATTGATTTTTGCAATAACCAAATCATAGGAAAAGGGCTTTGTGATATAGTCGTCTCCGCCATTTTCTAAAGCCATTATTTGATCCATTGTACCTTCCCGTGCAGAAATAAAAATGATGGGACAGGTAGAATATTTACGGATCTGCCTACACCAATAATAACCATCAAAGGTAGGTAAATTAATATCCAATAAAACTAATTCAGGTTCTTCTTTAATAAATCTTTCTAATATACTATCAAACTGTTCTAATTTTATTGTTTTAAATCCAAATTTCTCTATATGTTGAGCTAAAAGTGACCGCAAGTCATTATTATCTTCTATAATCATGATTTTCTTCATTCTACCCCTCCTATCAGGTTCATTATTTGCCGAAAAGTAATTACCTTATCTATTAAATTAAACGGTTATTTCAGTTTGCGTACAAATATTCCTAACCAACACAAGGTATAAATCTTCTCTTGATTCATTTATTATAGTAATAGTAAAAAGATATCTATTCATCACATTTAATACCTTCTCCACTATAATAACCTATTAAGACCCTTTAGATGTAATGGGAATCTATTAAATAAAAGAGTTTAATTTTTCAATAGAACCTTCTTCATCATTATCTATTACTTATTGCACTCTTTAGATTACATTTGTTAGGTTTGAGCATGCAGTATTTTAAAGAAATCCCTTAGTTGAATTTATTTCAAATTTTATTAATTCATATGAATGCGTAAAATTATTTTAAATTCCATCCTTTTGCTAAAGCCCCCGTTTGTTTAAGTACATTTATTCACAAACTCCCCTTTTTAGTTCTTTTTTTTTAGTTACACAATACATAAAAAATCAGCCACCAAATAGCAGCTGATTCCTTTATTTTGCCTGGTTTTCTATTATATCATTATAAAAATACTTAATATCTGAATGGTTTTCATTTTTGAATATATCCATTACTAAATTAATTAATTTGTTGTCTTTTATATTACCACTACTTATGGAACGCCATAAACATTCAGCAGCAGCTAAGCGTATATCCTCATTAGAATGCTGGATAAATTTTATAAGTTTTTCTATAAATATATCATTCTCTTGTATAAAACCTGCATTTGCATCAAAGTGCATATGAATACCTTCTACTATTTCATCAGTATCCACACTTTCCATTAGTTCAATGGATCTTCTTTTAGAATCTTGTAGGTGTTTTCTTAATTCTTCCCATTCTTCTGCGTCTTCCGGATTCTCTTCATCTTCTTCGTATAAATTATTCACCATTGATGAAAAATCTTCATAGATTTTAGTTATCTTATCTTCTGTCGTATCTATGTACACGACTGTTGGGTTCTCTTCATTAGTTCTATAATCAAGGGCTACAAAGTAATGACCATCTCCACTGATTAGAATAAGATTTTTCTCTTTAACTCCCCACTCTTCGAGTAAATAATTTGATTCCATGATACCTTTTTCTTTCTTAATTCCTAATAAATAATCAAAAAGTATATGGTCTTCTGCCCAATCATTTTTAAAATTTACCGGTAAACGATTTTTTTCTAAACAGCCGCCATTTTGTTCCTTCAGTAGATCAATGTAAGCCTGAGGTAATTTAATATTGAAAGCCTTTTCAGCTAGTTCGATATCTTTTTTATTAATGATTTGTAATTTATATGGGTCGTCTCTTAAATTATAATTCCAAAATTCCAATTAAATCCCTACCAATACTTTTTTATTTAATTTTATTACAGGAATGCTGCCCTGTTAGTGCCTGAGGTATTTATAAAAAAGCATTAATCCTTTTTGGATCAACACCTACGATAATTTCAATTTTTTATTAGCTTTATTATTTAAATATCATCCCTTTAGGAGAAACTCATTTATTTTTCTTTTTCCTGTATCTGTACTTCACTTACAAATTTTATTGCCTGTTCTACAGTTAATATATTATTTTCTTTCCACCTTTCCCCCATTTCTTTAACAATCGGATGCAACAATCCAATTTTACTAAACGCCATAACATACTGTAGTAAAACGATTATTACTTCATTATTTAGTCCTAATGCTTCCAAGTCCTTGATCAAATTTAAATCCTCTTCTTTAATAGTACCATTGGAATCTTTAAGCATTTCAATAGGTGTAGTCATTTTCACTTCATTTACATACCACTCATCGTAAGTCATTCCAGTTTTAGCTTTAAATTCTTTTTCTTCTCTTGCTTTAATCTCCTTAAGAGTCATTCCATGTAATTCTTTAAATATCTCTTCTTCTGTTAAACCTTCATCTATAATTTTGCCTATACCTTTTTTAGTTGTTGCCTTTTTATTATCCATCCTTTTCTCCTTTATTTAGTGATATAAAATTTTATATTCTATAAACGATATAAGAATCCTCTTCTTCAACAAAACTGCCCTGTTTCTCCCATAAGCTAGTTTTTCATATATTACAGGAATGCTGCCATTATAGTTCCATAAGACTTTAACAACAGGGTATAAATCCTTATTGAATCAAAGCCCTCTATTATTTAATAGTAACTATTCACAAACTATTACTTAAGTTCTTATGCTGTCCAGGTTTTTACATAAAGAAAGGTTAAGCCATAAATAAAATTCAGTTTTAAGTTATGTTTTTATTCAATATCTCCATTAATCCTTAGTATGTTACAACACATTAGAAATGTCTGTTAATAAATGTAATCGCAAAATAAAAAGCCCCACTCAATTTGAGGGCGCTTTTTACTATGCAAAAATTAATATTAATTATTAAAAGACCATGCCTTATTAATATCAAAAAATTTAGCAACAACTTCTTGTTTTTCATTTAGTATATCTAGTTTATAATTTGCTGGTTCTAATGCTTGATTAAGTTGATCATCAGATAAGTTTTCAACTAACCCACTATTAAGGTTTATGGAATAAAAACTTTTATTAACATCCTTTTTTGAAGGTGAATCTAGATTTATACTAACAGGTATTGGCGGACTTTTAGGGTCAAGTATATCGACTAATTTTGAAGATTTTTCAGAGATTGTTACATACCATGTACTATTCATCTTCGATAACTTCTCAATATAGCTATCTCTTATGCCTATATTTATTTTAAAATTCAACCCATTATTTCTTTTTTCAATTTTTAATGGTTCCCATGCAATATTATCACCAGTAAGATCGTCTGCAGAAATATTTTTGTTAGTTTCTGATGATGAAACTTCTTCTTGTTGATTGTTTCTAATACCCTCTGATGTAGTCTTATCACAACCGACTAGTGTTAAACCTAAGATAATTAGAATAAGGCTTAATGAAAAAGTTCTTTTTAGCATTTAGTTTTATCTCCAATTCAGAGTTTTTTAACTTTCTTTTAGAATACTCTTCATAAGTATATTTAGCATCAACCGGAGTAGATTTATTTAATTTTCCTCGTTTATATTTTATACTTCATTATTTTCCCAATCCATAGAAACATCCTAATGTCAAATGAGGTTTGGTTCATAAAAACTACAAAATCTAATACATCAATTTCAGGGGAAAAATTTTATTTTTGTATTCCCCTTTAATTTTTTTATAAGAGTTTCAGTATGATTACTGGCTTTCCACAAGTATATCCATGGACTTAGAAACTAAAAACATAAAACCTCCAAATTATAGTTCTTTTACATATCCATTATATACCAAAACAATAAGTATAATATAAATTTTCCCTTTAGTATAATTTTATTTGACCATTCTACTCAGATCGTCTACTTTTAGCTATAAAACAGAATTTCTTTTTCAGCTAAACTGCCCTGTTTCTTCCATAAGCTATGTTTTCATTTATTACAGGAATGCTGCCACGTTTGTGACACAAGAAGGGTTCTATCCATTTATTACAGGAATGTTGCCCTTTTAATAACATAAAAAAGCAGCTGCCATAGGCAACTGCTTCTATTAAAAAGGAATTTATCACCATAAATAAAGCATTAACGTTTTGCCCATCCTTTCCTATTTAGGAAATCTTTCATAAAAGATCTTGGATGACGAGCAAAGCTTCCAATTGCTGTTTTAGACCATGTACGATTTGATTTACTTTCTGAACGATTTGCATAGTACAATTTAGTCGTTTCATCATACTGTTTTAATATCTTTTTAGTATCGCTGTTATAACGATTTGTATGATAAATGCCTTCAAATGGAATCCTCGGTTTTGTATCATTTCGTTCATTTGGGTAGCCAACGACAAGCCCAAAGACGGGGAAGACATACTCAGGAATATCAAGTAACTCCGATATTTTTATGATTCCGTCTCTAACTCCACCAATATAACAAACACCTAACCCCATAGATTCTGCAGCAATAACCAAGTTTTGAGCTGCTAAAGTAGCATCTATAGCCCCTACCAAGGCAGCATCTATTCCCTCGATTGTCTCTGAAATATCCATATCTAGTTCTTCTGCCATTTGTTTATGACGATTTACATCCGCACAAAATACGAAAAAATGTCCACCTTCTGATATAAAAGGTTGATTTCCAGCATGTTCTGCTATCTTTTGTTTAAGTTCTGGATCCGTTACACCGATTATGGAATATGCTTGCTGAAAGCTTGCAGATGATGCTGCTTGTGCAGCAGTAACTAATTGTCTAATTTGCTCCTCCGTTAAAGCTTGCTCAGTAAAAGAACGAACAGACACATGGTTTAGGATTGTTTCAATAGTTTGGTTCATTTTTTTAGTTCTCCTTTAATTCTGGAATTTTTTGCAGTTTCACTTACTTTTTGAACAATCAGTACAAAAATATGACAAAAAAAGTGGCAAACTCAATTAATAGATGCTTGCCATAGTACCCTCAACGATTTGTTCCGCCATATCACGATTTCGTGTAGTGACATTGAGAGTTCGGAGACCATAGTAACTGCATATAAATGTTCTTGATAACTCTAATGCTGATCTACCAGATGTAATCTCTTCGGACTGTATTCCTTCCTCAATCACAGAATGTAGAACACTTTCCAAACGTTCTACATGACGATTTGACCAAATTTCTACAATGGAGTCTGTTCGACCACGCTCCATCGTGGCATTAATTAAAAAACAACCTTTACTTGAATCCTCAAAGTCTTTTTCCACGGCCCATTCCAACAAACCGCGCAATCTTTCTTTTACAGGGACAGGACGTTCCAGGATAGCTGTCTGCACCTGAATCCAGTGCTCATGATAACGTTGGAGCGTTTGCTCATACAATTCATGCTTACTTCCAAACGTATTATATAAGCTTCCTCGACCAAGCCCTGTACTGCTGCATAAATCCTCCGTGGAACATGCTTCATACCCTTTTAACCAAAAAACATTCATTGCTGCATCAAGTACCTCAGGCTTATTAAATTCACGAGGTCTTCCACTTTTACTCATGTTGTCTCCTTACATAAAAAGTAATATTAAACACAGTATATATATTTTGTAACGTTCAGTCAACAATTAAAAATCGCTTACTCCATTTGGTGAACTCCTACTAATTGCGATTTGTTTTTTATCATTCAGCTATCCTTCATCAATTTGTTACCAAAGAACTTTCTTTCCATAATTGCTATAAAACCAAAAGACTCTCCATATTAGAGAGGCTTTTGGCTTTTCAGTTATTTTCCACATGAATAATTAATTATTTTCTACTTTGTTGACCTTATTCCAAGCTGACATAGCAAAAATTGCAATAGCTTCTCCAATGCCATAAAGTCCTTTAATTAAAAACTCCATCAGATAGTTTCAACCCCTTTACTATAATTCCCAACAATCGATAAAAAAGGAAACAACGAATATTCCTTTTACTACTTATACGTATTACTCACAGTTTAGTTCCTTTTAAATTTCCTATAGCTAATCTGCCAAGTTAGTGACTGAAAAAAGAAGCATTAA
The DNA here is from genome assembly GCF_046613985.1 of Niallia laureatilytica. Classification (NCBI taxonomy): domain Bacteria; kingdom Bacillati; phylum Bacillota; class Bacilli; order Caryophanales; family Bacillaceae; genus Niallia; species Niallia laureatilytica. The sequence continues at coordinate 38,027 of NZ_JBKKHP010000012.1, forward strand.
TCAATGCACTCGTTTAATTAAGCGAACCTTCTCATGTTATCTAAAAATGCACTTCAAAGCTTATACGCCGTATTATTTTTTTAGACCATTTCTTAAATATTTTAAAAGCAATTGTTTCGCAGAAGTAATAGTATCATTTCTCATATTTCTCATGATACCTATGGTAATATCTGAATTGCTTATCTCTACATCTAATTTAATACAATTGTCTGGAATAGGGATGGAGGAGACAATTACACCTATTGATCTATCTATTAATGTAACAAACGTCGGGATTGCCGATAACTGACTTACTGTATAACAAAAGGGCTTATTAGAAATGCTTAGAAGTTCTTTTTCTAACTTTAATTGATAAATACAGTTCTTTCCTCCAGTTACTATTGGATAATCACAGAGCTCTTTTAAACTATGTTTTCTACTGTTTTTAGCTAAAAGGTGTTCCTTTGAAACGATAAAGGCTAGCTGCTCCTCATATAAAGGTTCAAACATATATGGAAATTGTCCAGGTATTTCTGCGCATATAGCAAAGTCTACTTCGTTTTTTTCCAGAGCAGTTGCTAAAGAATTGGTATTACCTACAATAAAATTGCATGCAATATTAGGCTTTTCCTTACTAAATAGTGCTAGTATATGGGGTACTATATTTGTTATGGACTCGATTATTCCTATATTAATAGTTCCAACTTCTTCTTTTTGTATTGCTTTTGCCTGTTCAACAACAAATTTCCAATGGTTGATTAAATCATCCACTTCCTCAGCAAATATTTTTCCAGCAGGTGTTAATTCTGCTTCCCACCCTCTATGAAAAAGAACAATTCCTAATTCCTTTTCTAATCTTTTAATTTGATTCGTAATGGTTGATTGGGCATAGTGGAGCGATTCTGCAGCTTTAGAAAAGGTCCCTTCTCTTAGTATCGTTTGAAAGGTGATGAGTTCTTTTAAATCCATTTTTTTCTCCTTCATCGATAATATTGAACTAGTTTAATCAATTAATTCAATTATATAGATGAAGAAAGATAAATTACAATGATAGTAGAAACTTGAAGGAGGGAATTACATGCCATTTATTAATATTAGCTATCACGAAGAGCAATATAGTGAAACAGATTTACAATTTATAAGTACACAAATCAAGAACTCTCTAATAAAAGAATTTAATGTACCACCTGATGATTTTTTTCAAGTATTTCATTCACACAAAAATGAACAGTTCCATTTCAATACCGACTATTTAATCAATGAAAAAAGAACAAAAAAACTTTTGTATATACAAATCACTTGTGGAATAGGCAGAACTATTGAACAAAAAAAGAATTTATACAATACAATGACTGAAAGTCTTTTTCAAAACAATATTGTCACTAAAGGAAATGTTTTTATTATTCTTAATGAGACTCCATTGGAAAATTGGTCTTTTGGCATGGGCGAGGCACAAATGGTTATGAATCAGTGTTCTCCTACTACAATAACAAATGAAAATCACTTAAATAATAACCAAATAAAATCAAATATTAGCAGTGAGTTAGGAGATTTAGCTCCTGCCTTTGTAGATTTTACTGAAAATGTGCTTTTCGGTGATTTATGGATGAGGAATGACTTATCTTTGCGAGATAGAAGTCTGATTACACTTTCTTCTTTAGTTACAGCAGGTAATATAGAGCAACTACCATTTCATATCAATTTAGCAAAGGAAAACAACATCTCTGAAAATGAAATAATCGGGTTAATTACTCATCTTGCATTTTATACAGGCTGGCCAAAGGCAGCCTCGGCTCTGAACAAAACCAAAAATGTATTTTCACCATAATCTAAATGATTAGAGTGTGGTGCTTATACTCAACACGCTTTAACTATAAAATCTAATCTGGCAAGTTATTGTCAAAGCCAAAAAGGGGCATTAGTTCTTCTTGGATGAATGCCCCCTAGCAAAAGTTTTCTAGTCATCGATTTTATCATTTTGTCCCACGAGTCTAGCCGCCAATTCCAATAAACTGAAGCAAGCAAGATAAAAAAACTCAGTGAAGCTACTTCTTATACTCATAAAGTATTCATCAGCATTTAGATCAATAACATAGTTTTTGTTTTTCATCCTCATTGTCAAATAGTTTTATAACCAAACTCTTTATACCTGGATTATTTTTTCCTATAATGATTAGATTCCTCCTCTTCGTCTGGTATAATTTACTCTTACAATATAATTTTAACTATATAGATAAGGAGAAACGTCATGAAGAAATACTTAATAGATATCCTTTTCCTTGCGCTAGGAGCACTTCTTTTTGCTATCGCAGTAAATGTATTTGTCATCCCAAATGATTTAGGAGAAGGTGGGGTAACTGGGCTTACGATTATTAGTTATTATTTATTTAATTGGTCACCCAGTATTGTAAGTTTCTTGTTAAATGCTGTCATAATCGCAGTTGGACTGAAATTCTTCAGTAAACAGACTGCTATTTATACTATTATTGCTGTTTGTTTTAATTCATTGTTTTTACATATGACTGAATCATGGTCTATTCCAACTGGGGAAATTATGGTCCATGCTCTGTTTGGTGGTGTGCTTACTGGTGTAGGTCTTGGCTTAATCATCAGAGTGGGAGGCACTACTGCTGGTACTACTATACTAGCGAAAATCATCAACAAATATTTAGGCTGGAGTGTAAGCTATAGCTTATTAATTTTAGATTTAATAGTCGTGTTCTTCTCCTATTTTATTATTGGTATCGAAGGGGTTATGCTGACGGTTGTCATGCTTTATGTGGGAACGAAAACGATGGAATTCATTATTGAAGGAGCTAACCGGCAAAAAGCGGTTACTATCATTTCTGCTCATTCTAATGCTATAGCTTATGAGGTTAGCACTAGAATGGAGCGCGGGATTACCGTCATTTCTGGACATGGATATTACACGAAAGAAAATAAAGAAGTTCTGTATATAGTGATTAGCAATCAAGAGATTATTAAATTAAAGAAGATTATTAAACAAATAGATAACGAAGCTTTTATTACGATTCATGATGTCAGAGATGTCTTTGGCGAAGGATTTAGTGCGATATAAGGATAACAAAATGTAGAAATGATTACACAAAAAGGATACAAGCTGTCGTTCAGCTTGTATCCTAACAAAATGTTATCCATAAGACTATTCTTTCTTTAAAATCATGTTTTCCGTGTGATTATCCCATTCAACAATCACTTTTACCTCGGAATTTTTATTAACTTTGGCGTTTGTCGTATTAGCTTCAGCAGTATCTTCATAAACACCATTTTCCCCCAGTACTACATCACCAGCACTAAATCCACCTGCGTTTGTTTCTACTGTATACGAAAATCCCTCCATATTTTTTGCATTTTCTCCCTTATACTGGAGGGTCATATGCTGTTTTTCATTATCATCGGTTGTTTGCGTAACCTTTAATTCTGCAGTCCAATTGTCTGACTCCCCAGTGAAAGTAAAAGCATCGGAACTACTGCTGCAGCCGGATATAATCAGTAAAAAAACTAACGATAAAGCAGACATTATCCGATTCATTAGGTTCCCCCTTATAAAGCAATTTTGGTATTAATAAATACGTTCAACAAGGGTTTTAGTTTCAGAATAATCTAGATATTCCCTAATAATTGTTAAGTTAATTTTCAAGATAAATATGTTGCTGGATAGTCCGTTAGCCGCTCAATTCAGGCCCAGGCTGACTGCTTCTGTTCCATCTCTTATCAGCCTTTTTTCTCATTTAACATTCCAAATTATCTTGATAAAACCAGATGGCTCTTTAAGAAAATTATAAGGAGACAAGTTCTCATAACGATAGCATTCGTTAGGGTATGCTTCGTCAATCCTAAATAACTCAAGTACATCTTGTTCAAATGCAATGCCACCCATTTTAAAATCATATTGTAAATACAAACTTTGAAGAAATTCTGTAAAGCATGGACACTCCTCTTTTTTAATACCTATTTGATCCCATTCTGGTGCATCATATTCAGCTCCATAAAACCAAAAATTAACCAAAAGCGCATTTGATGAAACCTGGTCTATTTGTAAGGTTGACTTTCGTTTCCTTGATAAATATACATATAAATTTAATCTTAATGAGTGTAATTTTACCATTTGTGGGTCTTCTTCATTAAAGGCATAACCACTTTCAAAAGCATTAATTATTTCATCTATATTTTGATCTACAATGTCCACCTTAACTGACAGCTTAGATAATTCATTTATTATATCTTGTATCGTTTGCTTCTTTTCTTTTTTAATTTCCAACAAGAAACTGACTTCAAGGAAAGGACCTCCTTGCAGCCATTGAGACGACTCCATTAATCATTCCTCCTACATCTGCTAACTTCGATAGTCGCTGGTTTTCAAGCACTGTTTTATAGTAAAATAAGATAAAGTTTTTTCCAAATTTTTTAAAAAGAGGAGAAGAACAAATGAAACTAGGTGCATTTTCTGTAAGCTTAAACGTAAAAGACATTGCTGTATCTAAGTCCTTCTATGAAAAACTAGGGTTTCAATCATTTGGTGGTGACATAACTCAAAATTGGCTGGTTTTGAAAAATGGAAACTGCATTATTGGGTTATTTCAAGGAATGTTTGATAAAAACATCCTAACCTTTAATCCAGGCTGGAATGAAAATGCTGAAAACCTTGAAGCGTTTACAGATATTCGGGACATTCAAAAACAGCTTAAGGCGGAAGGAATAAACTTTCAGAATGAAGCAGATGAAGCAACGAATGGACCAGCACATTTTTTCATTGAAGATCCAGACGGAAATCAAATCCTTGTAGACCAGCATCGATGAAATAACTAAAACATACATAAAAAAAGCCTTGTGAAGTTAAATTGTGCTCTTTTCTAGTAAATATATATGAAATTCCCACTATATTTAGCCATAAAAAGACACCCCAAAAGTTAGATTTTAACTCTAACTTTTGGAGTGCAGCACTATGGCTTTGACGTTTAATTTATGATATTTTCATTAACATAAAGCTTGCTCAACTGCTAATGGCTTTTTTAATTGTCTCTTAAAAAATTGTTCTTTCCGGTTCGTTTTATCCGATACATCGCATTGTCTGCTTTTTTAATCAATGCCGCAAAATCTGAACCATCATTCGGATACATACTAATACCAATGCTTCCAGTCACATTTAATGAATATCCGTCTAGTTGAAAAGGTTCTGTTAATGCTTCTAAGATCCGCCCTGCTTTTACTTTCGCTTCCTCTTCGGTGCGGATATTTTCCAGCATGATGATAAACTCATCTCCGCCATATCGGCAAACAAAGTCCGTTTCCTCCACACAGTTTTTTAGGAGAGCTGCCATCATTATAAGTAATTGATCTCCTATTTCATGACCGAGATTATCATTAATTTCCTTAAAATTATCTAAATCCATAAACAACACCGCAAATCTTTCATGATCTGCTGGGTTTTCAATTAATTGTGATAATTTATAGTGGAGTAATCTCCTATTTGGCAAATTAGTTAAGGAATCATAATGAGCTTGGTGATATACTACTTTTTCAAGTTCCTTTCTTTCCGTAATATCGTGGGCAATGGTAGATAAGAACTCAACCTCACCGTGTTCAGATTTATGTGCCACAATTATTTGAGAAACAGGTATTGCTTCTCCATCCTCTTGAAGGATTGTTGTTTCTCCTTTCCAATGGCCCTTTTCTATCGCAGTAGGTATCCCCTCTAGCTTAATAACATCCGTCAACCAGCTTTGATTTGCTTCCCCACTTCCGCTATTGTCTCCAAGCATTCTTCGGGCAGCAGGATTATAATACAGACTATTGCCATTCTTGTCTAAGGTTGCAATAAAGTCCGGAGAAGCCTCGATAATATCTAATAGCTGCTGCTGCCTGCGCTCAGCCTGTTTTCTTAACGTAATATCTCTGTCTATTCCTCTATAACCGATACATTTTCCTTCTAAATTTATTATGGGAGAACCACTAGTTTCTAATATTACTTCATGTCCATCACGATGAAGATTAATGTTTTCTAAGCTTTTAATAGGCAAAGTATTGGCTAGATGGTATTCAAAAACTGGTGCAATACGCTTCGCTTCCATTGGCTCCATTAAATCAAAGGGCGTTTTGCCGATTACCTCTGAAGGCGAATATCCTAATATATCCTTAATCTGCGGACTAGCATACGTATAAATACCATTTTCATTTACTTCCCATATCCAATCACTTACATGCTCTACTAACACACGAAATCTTTCTTCGTCTGTCACATAGTCATCTTTCTTTCCCAACCGATCTTCCATTGTTCACCATCCAAAATTATTTGAATTAATGGAATTATTATACCAAAATGAGGAATCTTGGTCTTCTGTAAATTTATCCCTGTATTTGGTTCTTGTTTCTCGCCTAGATTGAACTAATATGATAAAATCCCATTAATTGTATATTAAGATATTAGTTGAAGGAAGAACTATGCGCAGATATCAATATCTTCCCCTGCATTACACACATATGGCGGTAAAAATATTGATTACAGAGCTACGAACAGACAGATTACTATTAAAAAAATGAGTGTCTCAGACTCACCTAGTTTATTTAAAAAGTGGAACCTGCAAATACTAATTCAATTAGACTTTTAGAAAAGTTGAATTTTCAATTTGAAGGTACATTAAGAAAATCCGAAAAATCAAAAGAGACATTTATTGATTAAAAATCTGTATTCTAGATTAGCAACAGATTAACGTAAACGTTGAAAAGCCTATACTCAGAGGAGTATAGGCTTCTTCATTTATTGTTGCTTGCTTTTTTTCTAACTTCTATTTAACGTCTATTTCTTATGCTTATTAATACGGAATGTTATTTAATTGCTTTGCTGACCCTCAGCTTTTTACCTTTAATAGTTGCATTCTCCATTGCTTGTAGGACCAGTGCCCCCTTACCGTTAAGAATGTCAACATATGACATACTTTCATGGATAGTGATAATTCCAATATCATCTGCTGTTACACCTGGAATTTTGGCGATTGTACCAACAAAATCTACTGGACGAATCTTTTTCTTTTTACCTCCGTTGAAATGAAGTTTAGTGATGCCTTGATTTATTCTGGCTGTTTTATTATTTCTAACGACACGGCGTCCGCTGATTTTTTCTTCAAAGGCAGCCTGGCCTTTAGCCACTTCCTGTGTTGTTGGAGCTTCCATTTCAAGCAACTCAAAGCCAATATATCTTTCAATTGCTTTTAAGTATTTGCTCCCGTAAGATGTTGTGAACGTAATTGCTTTACCTTTATTGCCGGCACGACCAGTTCTTCCTGTTCGGTGAACATAGCTCTCTTTTTCCATTGGTACGTCATAATTAATGACTAGTGTTACATTATCCACATCAATTCCTCTTGCAGCGACGTCAGTAGCAACAAGATAACGAAAATTCCCCATCTTAAAACCATCCATCACAGCAAAACGATCTTCTTGCTCTAATCCTCCATGGATTTTTTCACACGAATAATTGGATTCTTCTAACTCAGCAAACACAGTATCTACATGTTCTTTCGTATTGCAGAAAATAATACAGCTATCTGGATTTTCTATAACGGTTACTGCTTTTAGCATGGAAAGCTTATCAGCTTCCTTGACTTCCATTACATGGTGTTCAATCGTACTTGTTGTAACCCCTTGAGAAGCAATCTCAATATTAACAGGGTTTTTCATATATTTATGACAAAGACTTTCCACATCTTTAGGCAATGTGGCCGAGAATACCATTGTAACTCTATCTAAAGGTAGCTTGTTTATAATTGTTTCTACATCGTCAATAAAACCCATATTTAGCATTTCATCTGTTTCATCAATAATCAGATATTTCACCTGATCCAGTACTAGCGTTCCTCTTTCAATATGATCCATGACACGTCCTGGTGTCCCAACCACTACATGCGTTTTTTGCTTTAGTTCCTCTTTTTGCTTAGAAAAAGGTTCTTTTCCGTAAACGGCCGTTGCTTTAATTCGTTTAAATCTTCCTATATTCGTGATATCCTCACGAACTTGAGCAGCAAGCTCCCGAGTCGGTGTAAGAATTAACGCCTGAGGCAGTTTTTCCTCCCATTTAACCATTTCACAAATTGGTATACCAAAGGATGCTGTCTTGCCGCTACCTGTTTGCGATTTTACGACAAGATCGAGATTCTCCAACGCTAACGGGATGACTTTCGTCTGAACTTCTGTAGGAGTCTCGTATTTTAAAACAGATAATGCCCTTGTTATTTCATCACTTAAATTAAAGTGGTCAAAACCTTTTTCACTCATAAAAATAACCTCATTTTTTGTATTATTTGATTTATGTATAGGATTCTCTCTGAAGAGATAGTATATGCGAAACATGCATATCCTTTTATTATACTTGAAATAACATCATAATGGGCAACCCTTCATTTTTAATGTCTATTTGTTTCTAAATAAGGTGTTTTTTAAAAACAATTGCACAAAAAAACTCCACCTAACGCAAACAGATTTTACCGCTAAGGGAGCATATCATTTAGTTTTATTATATGACATTCATTAATTTATTAATGGAACGAATTGCCGATTCTATATCGTCACAAATTTCTATAACGGAGGTATTTAAACTTTTTAGTTCATAACAACCATCTATATAACTTATCACAAGTATTGGCGCGCCATCATTGCCATTGAAAATCATGTTAATCTCAGATGTATGATACTGCCTTAATGTATTCAGCATCTCTTTTGTATGGTCTAAAGACATTTAGTGTCCCCCTTTCCCATTATAAAGGGAAGGTGACTAATAAAAGTCTGGTAGGACCCCAAATAATATAATTTTTATTATCTTTACCATAACATGGGATAACCAGTTAAGTAAAGCAGGTTATATACCTGCTAACCAAATCTAGCCTAGAGACTATCCATAAATATCACTCATAAAAAAAGGACATTAATCCTGCTTGGAAAAATGTCCTTTTTATTTCAATTACCGCAAAATTTAACTAGTGTCCAACATTAAAGATAATCCACTAAATTGTAATATTTTGAAATAAAGATATTGATTAGTTTCGTTTCGCTTTTAAGGTAAACTGACTATTTAACTAATTCTTTCATATATGCAAACACATCGTTGCTTTGTTTATCTAATTTTTGCATTTCCTCTAAGAAATCTACCATTACAGTGGACTGCTCTTCAGATGAGGCACTTACTTCCTCGATGCTTACTTTTAAATTCTCTATACTACTTTTGATCTCTGATAAAGATCCGCCAATTGTTCCAACTGCTTGTTTTGTGTGTTCAGAAAGTTTTCTTATTTCTGTTGCAACTACTCCAAAGCCTTTGCCTGCCTCTCCAGATCTAGCTGCTTCAATTGCCGCGTTTAGTCCTAACAGGTTTGTTTGTGTAGAAATTCCTTCAATGATAGTCACTAATTTTCCGATTTGCTGTGTATTATCATTGGCTTTAACTGCTTGTGATGTAATTTCATTACTTGTAGCTGATAATTCTTCTGATTGAGCAGCAACTATTTGGACTTTTTCATGAAGTCTGCTAATGATAGCATTTAACTCACTTAACTCTCGATCCAGCTTTTCCTCAATTTCTAATGTCTTAGATATAGAGAACAACCCGATAACTTCCCCTGTTTCCGGATCCTTTATCGGTGTTACAGTGGAGAAAAATGGAATACCATATGCTTCTTTTGGGACGTATTGTTCTACTTTCCCTTCCTTTAATGCACGCATTAAAAGCTCATTTCCTGGAACAAAAGCAGGGTCCCCGACTTTTATATTTAATGGAAGACTAGTTGAAGGTGAAAAATAGATGATATTTTGTAAATCAGTGATCATAATCGCAGTAGTATGACCAATTGTTTCTTTCATTATTGGTCCTAAATAAACCAAAGATTGTAGTGTGTTATGCATTGTATGCCCCTTTCTAGTAATAACTACTAACTATATCGGACATAATAAAGTTCTTTTAAGTAGTTTTGGCGAAGAAGGTAAAGACAGCTGCTTTCAAGCAGGTAAAATAATTCCACTTCATCTAAGTGGTTTAGTAGCCTTACTATGAACCAAAAAATGAGCTACTAAATAGATAATGATAAAAATAGGAAAGGAAAGAACCGGACTCCACCCTGGATATTTTGTATAACCTAATTTTATAAATAAAGGTTCTGCTAAGAATGCTGTCATGCCAGCAAAAATAGAAGCTTTAATGAGTGCATGGACTTTAGGCTTAATTTGGAGAAAAAACATGACTGTAATCGGCATTAATCCAAAATCCCATGGTATAAAATCAGGCATTAAAGGGACTAACTTATTATAGTATCTCCACAAACCCATTGTTACCCCCACATAGTCTAACCATGTAGAAATGAACATAGCCCAAAGTCCTCCTAACAGTAACCTAGTGCTGCTTTCCTTTTTTCTAAAGACAAACCATACTATCCATGGAATGATTGTCATCAATAATGAAGTCCACCAACCGAAGGAAAATAAAATATGATCTATCCAAATTTCTCTTAAATCATCATGGGCATGCTCTAATACTATATATTTTGCGTCAATTAATTTTTTTATTTTATCTGGAGGATTAAAAACCATACAGAGAACGTCCTTTCTTCAATTCTAGGGTCTTCTTATTTTCAACTCCTATGAATTGTTTATTCTATTTTTTTAGACAACCACTCCTTAGCATTCCAATGGATTTGGCCATTTAGTGAAATGATGTATTGTTCTCCTTTTATTTTTGCAGTGGGATAAAATAAGAACCTAGCTTAACCTACTTCAAGGACAAATTTAAAGGGCGATGAAGTCAATACTGACTCATCGCCCTTTATTTAGAAAACAAATTATTTGTTCATTAGATACTACTATTTACCTGCAAAAAAACTTCAAATTTTTATGGATATACTTCCTACTATGTAAAAATAAAATTATTTGCGGAAATATGTGAAGAATTATGTCCGCTTATAAAGAGCCCATAAATCCTTCTGTTTCTGGTATACATTTTCATTATCTAATTTTAGACGCTTCAACCTTCTTTTTAACATTAAATTAGTTGGATCTTTCTGGAGTCTTTTTATTATTTTTAACGATCTTGCCCTATTATTACATAGCTCTTTATTTAATTTTTCGATATCAAGGAGTATATAGCTTTTATTCATAGTAACTCCCCTTTTTTTTACAGATTTACTTAACCTTCTACCCTCTTTTATCAAATTGAAACAAAGATATCTATTTATTCCCTGAAAAAATCACCCAAAACTTTCCAGCACTGTTTAAAGCACTTAAATATACATACTAATTCGAACTGTGCTATTCTGAAACTACTTTAAAATGATATTATTTCTTACAGTTACGCATCTCTTTCTGTATTAATCAAATATTGTTTTTTTGAATAATATTGAGGATGATGTCATATAGAATTCGGTCAAAAAGTAATCTATCAGGGTAAAATCCATTTTGTTTTTTTTGACTATGAAAACGGTTTGTTAGAAATTCAAGATCCAAAAACGAAAGCTGTAATTTTGACAAAATACGATGACATAATTAATCGAATAAAATAATACCGTCGCTGGCGGTATTTTTTTTATGGCTTTAATTCCAACCAACACGAACCGTTCATTCTTCAGCCCCTTATCAGAAAGCACATGTCCTTCAATGTTTTTCTATTTGTTATTTCATATTCTAAAAAATGTTGCACAAACTATAATCATTAGTTACGGCCTTGAAAGGAGAGAAATTCCATAAAAAAGATTAGGAGTGGCGTAATGATTATTCTTATTTTTTATTTGCTTTATATTATCGTATTCGGCATTGTCATCTTTAAAGAAAAACCTCCGCAAGTAAATAACTCCTATAAGGAACAAAATAAAGTGGAAAGATTTTATGGAACGGAGACGTCACAGGATCGTGTGATTTTGTTGGAAGAAAAGACGTTTTCAGGCTACGCTCGTGTTAACTTAATGGAAAATGCAAAAGAAACAATAGATGTCGCCTATTATGCGATTCATAAAGGATATATTACCGATTTAATATTAGGGATGATTTTAGATGCTGCAGATCGGGGTGTCAAGGTAAGGATTCTTTTAGATGGGATTTCCCATGGTCTTAGATTCAGTCTAAAAGATGATTTATTTGCCTTAGTTAATCACCCTAATATTGAAGTTAAATTTTATGAACCATTCAAGCCTTTTCTCCCTTGGACATGGAATAATCGCTTACATGATAAACTACTTATTATCGATAATAAATATGCCGTTATTGGGGGCAGAAATATAGGCAATCGTTATTTCGTTCAGGAAGGTGAAAAGGCCCCAACAAATGACCGCGATGTTTTGATTATTAATACAAATACGGAGACAAAAGAGGGCAGTGTTCTGAACTCAATGGAAGGATATTTTAATGAGGTCTGGGACCATCCTATCACAAAATATCCTTATCATAAGCTTTCTTCCCGTCAACAAAAAAAAGCTAAAGAAGCCGATCAGCAGCTAAAGAAAAAACTAGACGATTTGCGTAATACAGATAAAAAATTATTCAATAACTATTATGATTGGTTAGAAATGTCGGTAGCTACTAAAAAAGTAACTTTTATCCATAACCCTATCCAAAGATTTAATAAAGAACCTTGGGTTTGGTATGACTTAACGAATCTCATGAAAAATTCTAAAAAGTCCTTAGTTATTCAAAGCCCGTATGTTATTCCGACAAAGCCTATGCTTCCTTATATGGAGAAGATAGATATTCCCGCAGAAAAGACTACCATATTAACGAATTCATTAGCTTCGACAGCCAATGTAGTAGCCTATTCAGGGCATATTAAGCATATTAACGGAATGGTAAAAAGAGGCGTAAATATATATGAATATCAGGGGCCTGACTCTATCCATGCTAAAACATTTATATTTGACGATCAATTAAGTGCCATTGGTGCATTCAATATGGACTCAAGGTCGGCCTTCTTAAATACTGAATCGATGGTAGTTATTGATAGCGTTGAGTTCACCAGCAATCTGGAGAAGGAAATGAATCAGTATGTTAAAAAGAGCTTAAAGGTTGCGCAGGACGAATCTTATATAAAAGATCCCGATTTAAAACCAGGTAAAGTTAATTGGTTTAAATCTTTCAGTGTAAAAGGGCTATCCTATGTGACCGGTTTATTCCAGCATTTATTATAAGCTTGAGCTGGTTACTGCTCTTACTGATTTGACCATTTAAAGACAACTATAAAGAGGTTGGACAAAACAAAAGATAACCTATCTATACACGACTAATAAAATTACATCTAAATTTGAAAAATGAAGTTTGTGACTAAATAGAATATGGCTTTAAAATAAGTTCGTTCATTGCGCTCTCGTCCACTCGCTTTCCAGCGGGCAAAGCTTGAGCCTCCTCGTCTCTTCGCCTGCGGGGTCTAAAGCATCCTCTATTTCCCGCAGGAGTCGAGTGTCCTCCGCTCCATTCCTCTAAGTTTTTTAATTATTGTATTAAAACTAAAAGCACGAAAACCGAACTATTAATCAATAGATGATTAATAGTTCGGTTTTTATACAGATTTACATACCTATGTCCCAGCCTAGGTGACCAAAATTAACTTGCTGTGATGTCTGTGCCCTACTTTTAATCCAACAAAAAACAAGCCGCAAATAAGCAGCTCTATTTTAAGTTCCTCAATTTATTGTGTAAACTAAAGCGATTATTGTTTAGTAAGTACATAAAAAAATCAGTAATCCATTTAGGTATTAGTGCTACAGCCACATATCCCCAAAAAAGCATTAAGAAGTTCTCTCTGCCACCGAAGCGGAACAAACCTAGCCCCACCATTAATGGTTTTAGAAAAAAGGCAAAAACTAAGCACAGCATTAACATCCAAATATAATAATTCTTCTTATTATTAAGGATATATTGATATAGAAGTATATACGTTACAGGAACAAAGGAGGAATCAAGGGCAATACTTGCTGGCAACCCAGGAAGTAACTTATAAGGATATATCCATAATCCTTTTATCACTCCAAAAGAATCAATAATTGCAAAAAATAAATGAATACCGTATCCGTAAAAGCCAAGTTGAAAAACCTTTTTTCGGTCTATAAAAAGAACTAATACGAGAAGTGGCAGTAAAAACATCATTAATACCACCCAAAATTGCCATGTATCCATATTAGAGTACTGTTGCCAATAGCTTAACCATCGGTCACTTTGGGCAATTTCTGCTTTTCTAATTTCTTCCAACAACAGTCTTTGTTCTTCCTTCACACTATTCCCTCCCCTTTTTATTATTGATAATAAAGGGAGGATTATTCATTGTCTTATACACCTATCTCAAACAAGTTTATTTTTTCTCTTTAAGAGCCCAGATTACTACTGGAATTAAAACTAAGGATAAAATTCCTCCTGCAAATGATAATGTTGCATAATTGGAACCAGCTACAATCATTCCAGACATTGCTCCGCCAGCAGCTCCTGACAAGGCAATCAAAACATCAACTGCACCTTGCGTTTTTGCTCTTGTGGAAGTTTTAGTCGAGTCAATAATCAAAGCTGTCCCGCTTATTAATCCAAAATTCCATCCTAACCCAAGTAAGCAAAGAGCAATAACTAATAAAACCATAGAATCTCCTGGTGCAAATGCTGAAATTAAACCTGCCAAAAGCAGCGTAATACCAGAAGCCATCGCCATTACAGGTCGGCCTAATTTATCAACAAGGACACCTGTAATCAGGGAGGGCAGATACATGGCCCCAATATGAAACCCGATAACTAAACCTACAGAACCAAGCCCATGACCATTATGCTTCATATGAACTGGTGTCATCGTCATAATCGCAATCATAACAATTTGCGTAAGTACCATAATTGTTGCACCAACAATAATTCCTCGTTTATTCTCTGTATTTTCTGCTGTTAGTTGGACATTATCTTTAGATATTTGGTTAGTAGCATCTATTGTTCTTGCTGTTAGCAATGGATCAGGACGGAGCATTATAAACAGAACTAGTCCTGCTAAAATATATGCGACGGCTGCTAAAATGAAAGGACCAGCAAGTGACGGAATACCATTAGATAAGGCGAAATCTCCCATCACGTTTACTAAATTGGGCCCCGCAACTGCACCAAATGTTGTAAATACCATGGTAATACTAACCGCTTTTGCGCGCTGTTTACTATTTGCTAAATCGGTTCCTGCATATCTGGCTTGCAAATTCGTTGCTGTTCCTGCACCATATATAAGCAGAGAGAGGAATAATAAAATAATGCTATTTAATATAGCTGAAATAATAACCCCGATTGCTCCAAGCCCGCCAATAATAAAACCCGCTGTAAGACCGGTTCGGCGCCCAAAACGTTGAGATAGTCTCCCGACAAATAATGCTGCTCCTGCGGATCCTAACGTAAATAAAGCCGTTGGCAATCCAGCAAAGGCGTCTGTACCAAGCATTTGCTGAGCAAGAAGTGCTCCTACCGTAACACCTGCAGCCAGTCCTGCACCGCCAAAAATTTGCGAAATGCTTACAATAATTAAAGTGCGTTTGTATAATGACTTTAAGTTTTCTGATGAAGTTATGTAACTTTGCAGCTTGTCTGATTGAACATCCGTCACATGAACTAACCTGCCTTTCAAATGAATTCATACCTTGATTTTAAGTCATCATAACACGCCCTAAAAAAGCCATACAATAACATAATTGTATGGCGAACAATATTTATATAGGAGTTTCTAACAACCGCTTCAAAATAACCAAGCCTAATTTTAGCTCTTCCATTGATTCAGGGGCACAGACTGAAATTCTTACTGCTCTGTCAGGGCAACTATTGCCAACAACAAAGCGTTCAGCCGCATATACTTGTACTCCATTCTGTGCGGCTAATGCTTCGAATTCAGCTCCAGTTAGCTTCCCTGGTAACAGCAGCCAACGAAAGATGCCTGTTTCGTCACCAACACAAGTATAGTCAGACAAATATTCATCTGCGAGTTTGTTCCTGCGAATGTTTTGCTCGCGGTGGCTCTCAACCAAAGTTTCAAATTGATTAGATACTATCATTCTTGCCGTCAATTCTGCTAACAGCGGTGACACCGTTATATTTAAATTATAAAGCGCCTTAGATAATGGCTCTTTGAACTGCTTTGGCACTGCAACATAAGCCAATCGAAGTCCTGGAGCAAATGATTTAGATAGACTAGAAATGTAGATGACCTGATCTGGAGCAAAAGATGCTACAGCAGGCAGCGGGTTGTTGCTGAGCAGATGGTAAGATGCATCTTCTATTACAAACTGGTTGTACTTTTTGGCTATTGCTGCAATCTTTTCCCGGTTTTCAACAGACATAAAAGAAGCAGTCGGATTATGATAATCAGGAATGATATAAATCCCTTTAATATTTTCATTTTTACACGCATGTTCAAACGATTCTGGGCTTAGTTGATAGTACTCCGATCTAATTGGCACTATTTGCACACTAAGCATTGCTGCAACTGTTTTTAAGCCCGGATATGTATGGTGATCCACACCAATCCGGTCACCAGGCTTGCACAAACTTGCCAATGCAGCAGCTATCGCATTTTGACCGCCATTGGCAAATAAGATATGATCTACCGTTGTTTCAAACCCACCTCTTCTCATCAGCTTTACAGCAGCATCCTTCTGCCATAAGCTTTCGCCTGCTCTTCCATAACCGAACCATCTTTCATAGTCAGATTCTTGCAGCATCGTCTTAAGCTGGAGCATCAGCGGCTCGTAAGAAGCATCATCTGGTAAGGTTGCTCCCATTTCAATTAAATGCTTCGGCTTTGTATCTTCTAATAAATAGGCATTGGATAACGCATCATATGATACAAATGTGCCGCTTCCCACAGACGCACTTACCAGTCCTTTAAGCTCACATACTTTAAAAGCTTTGGAAATAGTACTTAAGTTTAAATCTAAATAATCGGCCAGTTCCCGCTGTGGAGGCAGTTTCGTTCCAGGAAGTAACACTCCGTCCAATACGTCCTGTTCTAATTGTCTTGCCAGTGTTTGGTAGATAGGCTTGTCTCTCTTATCGATTGATGGTTTCCAGCTCATCGGGTAGTTTTCAAAAGAATTTATAGGCATGGTACGCATCCTTTTTACACAATTATATGATTATAAGGTTTATAAAGACAACGGAATATCTTCATTCATATTGATATTCCGCTCTAAAGAACGTAACCCCTAAACTGCTGTATATCATAAAGAAGAATCACAACTTTTTTATTTATCCAACTTAACTCGTTGTAACCGCAATGCATTCAAAACCACACTCACAGAGCTAAACGCCATCGCAGCACCTGCAACCCAAGGTGCCAGTAATCCAACAGCAGCAATGGGAATTCCAATAGTGTTATACGCAAAAGCCCAGAATAAGTTTTGTTTAATATTACGCATCGTTTTTTTACTCATTACTATTGCATCCGCAATGCTGTTGAGGTCACCACGAATAAGGGTAATATCTGCTGCTTCCATGGCAACATCAGTACCTGTACCAATAGCCATCCCTATATCAGCAGTGGCTAATGCTGGCGCGTCATTAATTCCGTCTCCGACCATTGCAACCTTCTTGCCTTGTTTTTGTAGTTTTTTCACTTCCTCAGCTTTACCTTCTGGAAGTACTTCGGCAATAACAGCGTCAACACCGACCTCCTTACCAATTGCTTGTGCTGTACGCTCGTTGTCTCCTGTCATCATAATGACTGTAATGCCTATTTGCTTTAAGCGTTGAACAGCCTCTCTGGATGTATCTTTAATTGTATCGGCCACAGCAACTAAGCCTGCATATTGCCCATTAATTCCAACAAGCATCGCTGTTTTACCGTTCTTCTCTAGTTTCTCCATTGCTGGTAGAACGGATTGTATATCAATCCCATATTGCTGCATGAGTTTCCGTGTGCCTATGACAACACCTTGACCAGATACAGTTGCTTGAACGCCAAAACCTGGTATAGCTTCGAATGATTGAACCTTACCAAGGGCTATGCCTTTATCCTTGATTCCTTGTACGATAGCTTCTGCTAATGGGTGCTCTGACTGCTTTTCAGCAGCACCAATCAGTCCTAAAATTTCATCTTCATCTTGTCCGTCTGCTATTAGAACATCTGTTAATACTGGTTTACCATGAGTAACTGTACCTGTTTTATCGAGTACAACGGTGTCAATGCCTTGTGTTTGTTCTAAATGCTCGCCACCCTTGAATAAGATACCAAGCTCTGCTGCTCGACCTGACCCTGCCATAATGGAAGTTGGTGTAGCTAAGCCAAGTGCACATGGACAAGCTATGACAAGTACGGCAATTAATACCTCTAGTGCAGGTGTAAACTCACCTGGGTGTACCCAAATAAACCAGACTAAGAAAGTGATGATTGCAATTCCGACTACGATTGGTACGAAAATACCTGAAATTTGATCAGCCAAACGTTGAATCGGCGCTTTTGAACCTTGTGCATTTTCGACGACTTTAATGATTTGGGCTAGTGCCGTGTTACGGCCAACTTTTGTTGCTGTCATTTTAATGAAACCATTTTTGTTAATGGTCGAACCGTACAACATATCCCCAGCTTTTTTATCCACTGGCAGACTTTCACCTGTTAACATAGATTCATCGACAGCCGTTGTCCCGTCTAATACCTCTCCATCAACGGGGATTTTTTCACCAGGTTTCACTAAGACAATGTCACCAATCACTACTTCTTCTACGGGTATCTCTTTTTCAGAGCCATCTCGTATAACAATTGCTGTTTTAGCTTGAAGTCCCATTAATTTTTTAATTGCTTCGGATGAACGGCCCTTTGCTTTTGCTTCAAATAATTTACCTAAAAGGATAAGTGTTATTAATACTGCACTTGTTTCAAAATATAAATGCGGTCCGTGATGTGTTCCAGCAGTTACAATTGCTTGATATAAACTGTAAAAATACGCTGCTGATGTACCCATGACAACAAGCACATCCATATTTGCACTCCCATTACGAAGCGCTTTATAAGCTCCAACATAGAACTGCTTGCCAATAATAAATTGAACCGGCGTTGCCAATATCAATTGAATCCACGGATTCATTAAAAGGTCTGGTACATATAGAAACGAGGTAAACGAAAAATGTGCGACCATTGTCCATAACAATGGCAACGATATTAAAGCTGAAATAATGAATTTACGCTGTTGATCTTTAATATGCTTTTCACGGTAATCAACCTGTTCTGTTTCATCTTGTTGCTGGAGTGCACCGTAACCTAGCTTCTCTACTTTCGTAATAATGTCTCCAACCGATACTTCTGCAGGATTAAATTCAATCATTGCCTTTTCAAGTGCTAAATTGACGTTCGCATTTGCAACCCCTTGGATTTTATTAATCCCTTTTTCGATACGCGTTGCACATGCTGCACAAGTCATGCCGGTGATATTAAATTCTGCCTTTTGCTTAACAACACCGTAGCCAAGTGCTTCTATCTTCTTTTCAAAATCTGCTTCACTTAGTTTTGACGCATCATATTTTATTATTGATTTTTCTAGAGCTAGGTTGACTGTTGCTTGTTCAACACCTTCTAATTTGTTTAACCCTTTTTCAATTCGGGTTGCGCACGCTGCACAAGTCATTCCAGTTATTCCAATATTCGTTTCTTTAGAAGCTGCACTTTTTGCTGCTGTACTCATGTTAAGATTCACCTCTCTTATACCTATACGGGGTATATTTTCGATAAAATGAGAGAGTGCTGTTGCAGCACTCTTATTCTACGTCATATCCTTGGTCTTCGATTGTTTCTTTAATTTTATCAAGAGAAACTTGAGTTTCATTAAAAGATACTTCAACCAATGCTTTATCTAATTTTACACTTACTTGGTTAATACCTTCTAATTCCCCAACACTCTCTTCTACAGCCTTTACACAATGTCCGCATGACATTCCTTGTACATTTAAAGTTACAGATTGCATTTTAAGTCTCTCCTTTTATCATTTATAATTTATACTCATACCACGTAAGGGTATATTTAAACGAAAAAAATTTATTTTTTCATTAATTTTTGGATAGTTACGACTAACTCGTCTAAAACCTCTTCATCACCTTCTGAAAGCCGGTCTACAACACACCCTTTTAAATGACCTTCCAAGAGGATTTTGGCAACACTATTTAATGCTGATTGTGTCGCAGATATCTGGGTAATAACGTCATCACAGTATACATCCTTGTCTATCATCCCTTTAATTCCACGGATTTGGCCTTCTATACGATTTAATCTTGTTGTTAAATCCTTTTTTACCCGTTCAGGATGATGACTTTTACGAGAAGAGGTGCCATCAACTGTATGACAAGCTTCTCCTTTTACTGAGTTATCCATTACACTCCCCCCCTTACTTGAGGCTATTTTAACATACCCTATAGAGGTATGTAAAGAACCATGTTTCGATTTATTTTCCATGGCCTATATATTATTTTTTACTTTTGTACTTCTTAGTAATTGCCTTAACACGTCCAACTATTCGTAGTAGAGGACCATTTGTTTTGGCAATTTCATCTGATAATAAGTGACTTCTTATTAAGTAAGTCAAAAAAGATTAGTTATCGCTCAACTCAAGAATATAATTATCTACCTTCGACCTTCTCTCTTGCAAAACAAGTTCAGATAAACACTGTTATTTATTGCCAATGACCATATTACTAATATTTCTTATTGTAGTCTCTATTAACCCATTGATTATATCTTTTATCAAAAAATGCCGACAAAATGTCGACATCTCATCTCTTCTTACTATATATTATCATCACAAATTTTTTGATTGCCAAAGAAACTTATAATCATTGTCAAGCCTGCTGTTACACCTAATATATTAGTTGAAAAGATTTTTTGCAGTTCCATAATAACTGGAGAGCTAGATATCACATCAGGTAAATGACCACCAGCTGCAAGTGTTACCAATACTGGAAATCTTATGGAAAGTAATAGACACGGGACCGCAACACACCATAATAAAGATGAATTTATACTTATCGACCATCTTTTCACCAAAATTAAGGAAAGATAAAGTCCAAACATAAGTGAAATGAATAATTTTGTCCAAATCACAGGAATAAAATTAAATTGCTCATTTGCTTTTTGTTGAATTTGATTGTCAAAATGGAAGCATATACTTGCTAAAATAATTAAGCCTATTACCCAAAGCAGCTTCTTCACATATGGTGCCCAACTGGCTTTTCCCATGAATAATCCTCCAATATTCTTCAAAAATGAGCTGATTAATCTAGCTTTCAAGGATTCTCATTTAAGACTCCTTATTAATCTTGCATGATTGAACTTCTTTATATCTAATGCAGCTTTTAAAATGAAAATAAGCACTGCAAATCCACTAAAAAACGGATTCCAGTCTAAGTTAAATAAAACGCCAACTACAATAATGAGATAACAACCTAGTTTAGCGATTAACTTAGCAGCTTCGTTCTTCGTATGCATAAAACCAACATCACCAATCCTATTTGTTACTAATATATACGTTTTAAAGAAATAAAAGTTTCAGTACTTATTTTATCTCAAACATATACTTTCTGTATGGCTTGCGAATGGATAATATGATTCCTAGAAAAATCATATTGGAAAGCAAGGAGCTTCCTCCATATGATAGTAAAGGGAGAGATATTCCTTTAACTGGCATCATTCCAACCGTCATTCCGATATTTTGAAAGATTTGCAGGCAATACATTGCCATTAAACCAAAGCATACATAAAGTTCAAATGATGTCTCTGCTCTGTGGCCAATTATAGCCATTTGAGACATTAAGAGAAAAAACAATACAATGATTACAGAAGCTGCAATAAAGCCTCCTTCTTCCGCAATTGTGGCAAAGATGAAATCTGTATGCTTCTCTGGAATATACACTTTATTATTGCCTATTCCGTTCCCCTTAAGCTCTCCGCTTCCAACGGCTAGTATAGCCTTTTTCGTCTGATAGGCATTATCTGTATATTCTTCTGGTGCAAGCCAGCCTAAAATCCGCTCCTGCTGATGAGGTTTTAACATCGGTATTAATTGATCGAAGAGAATAGAAGAATGTTGGAAATATATATACATTAAAAAAGTAACAGCCGCAGCAGGGAGAATCACAGCTGCCACGAGAATTTTTTTGTTTATCCCGGATATAAATAACACTGTTGCACTTCCTGCCAAATACAGCACAATCATTCCAGTATCAGGCTGCTGGTAAACAAACAAGGATGGGATTATGGTAACAATCAGGATTTTACCAATCAGCAGGAAGTCTGTCCAAACTGTACGTTCCAAGTATACAAGATTATGTTTATAAGCTAACCGGGACACAGCTAGCAGCAAAGCGATTTTAAAAAACTCCGAAGGCTGTATTGACCCTAATAGCGGAAAACTGTACCACCGTTTTGCTCCTAAGATGGATGGAGCAATACTTGACGGCATAAGAGGCAATAACATAATTGCGGCAAGTCCTAGTAAATAAAAGGGCCAAGCAATTCTCTCAAACTGGTCTGCATCCAAATACGCAACTACCAGCAACAATACAAACCCTAGTAAATAACTGATTCCCTGCTTAAGCGCAAAATTTTGAACACCATACTGGCCTATCCCTTCGCTGCTGTGAATAAATAGGATGCTGAGGATACTAAATATTATAATGATACATAATATCGGCTTATCCAATCTCCTTAAAAATGTCTTACCCATCCTAATCTCCTAACCATTAGTTATATCTGTATGGCAAATTAGTAAAATATTAAAAGCAATATTCCTACGATAAAACAATAATATGTAAAATAGACTAACTTGCCTTTTTTCATAATGCCCATAAACCATTTCATCGCCAAATAACTCATTATAAGGGTTGCGATAAAGGCAGATAAATAAGGGACAGCTAATTCTGCTTTATTTGGTTCGCCTAAAAAGTCGGAAAATCCGAGAATAAGCCCCCCAACACTTACTGGAATATACAATAAAAAGGAGAATCGCAGGGCGGTTTCCTGTTTAATGCAAACAGCTATTGCAGAAATGATAGTAGCACCACTTCGACTAATTCCCGGGGCTAAGGCAACAGCCTGACCAAGACCAACAATAAGTGCGTCCTTAACTGTAATATCAGATTCACCTTTTCTACCTTTCAAATTTCGAATAAACCATAAAGCAAGACCTGTTATAAACAGCATGACAGCAATTGTAGTCATGCTGACATTGTCAGCAATATACTCATTCAAGAACACTCCCAGTACACCGGCAGGAATTGTACCGATAACGATATAACATACAAAACGAAAATCACTCTTATACATACTATCTTTCGTTCTTAAGTAATTAATCGAATGAACAGCTATTCTAATAATGTCCTTTCTATAGATAAATAGAATAGCAAGCAAAGAGGCCGTATTGGTGAGAATAGCAAACGTAAAGCCTTGATCTCCCAGCCCAAGAAGCTGACTGGCTATCATAACATGTCCGCTCGACGAAACAGGAATCGGCTCAGTAAAGCCCTGAACTAAACCGATAATAATCATTTTTATAATTAAGACAATATCCATTGTTAAATCTCCTTGAGAATTATAGTTATTTTCAACCCTTTTGAGTAAACACATAAAAAACAGTTACCATACGACAACTGTTTTTAGGAAGTGTTAAACTTGTCGTTGAAATTAGTTGAAAAAGGAGCTCAATGCTTCCTTGTTTGTATCTAAATCTGCCTTTAGAACAGCCCCTACATTTACTACATCATTCTCGTAAGAATCTTGAATGGGTATTCTTAAGCTTTCCAATCCGTCTGTGCTGTTTAAAAGCAGCCCTTTGCTTAAGGACAATATGGATTGGGTATCTAAATTTGTATCAATATAAGGAGTTGCAAGGCCAATAATTTTTGGCAGATTATATATAGTATGAGCACTAATTGCCTGCTCTTTCAGCTTAGACATTACTTCCTGTTGGCGCTCAACCCGCCCGAAATCACTTAATCTGTCATGACGAAAACGAACATAACCAAGTAAATCTTTCCCGTGCAAAATTTGACTGCCTGGTTTTAAAACCGTACCAATTCCATAAGACATTACATAAGGAATATCAACCTGTATCCCGTCAGGTGCAATGATATCTACTAATTTAGAAAACCCTTTAAAATCAGCAATCGCATAGTAATTTACATCTATATCAAAGTTGTTTTTTATTGTTTGTCTAACCAGTTCAGGCCCGCCAAATGCAAATGCTGCGTTTATTTTCTGGAGACCATGTCCGGGAATATCAACATATGTATCTCTCATGATGGATGCAAGTTTTATGCTATTATTATTCGAATTATAGTGAGCTATCATTAATGTATCCGAACGGGAATGCTCCTCTCCTCTAGAGTCACTGCCAAGCAATAGGATATTCATTTCTCCTAACTGTGGTTCAGCAGGCAGAAAATCATAATCCTTCCCTTTGTTATTCACATCTTTGGTAGATTCGATTACCCCGCTTTTATACTGATAAATAATAAACATCGTGCAAATAACTATCAGCAAGATGACGATGGACAGTATATTCCTTATCCATTTTCGTTTCTTTTTTATTTCTCCTCTGCTTCTCAAAATCTTCACCTTCTAAATTTAGTTCTCTTCATGAACAACTGGTAAGTAAACTTTAGTTTTCGTTTCTTTGCATACCTGTATAAATTAGGATTAAACGGAAAAGTTCTAACACCGCAACCGCTGCCGCTGCCACATATGTTAACGCTGCTGCATTTAACACCTTTTTGGTATCTCTTTCTTCTGCATTACTGATAATTCCTAAAGACACTACTTCATCCATTGCCCGTGTAGATGCATTAAACTCAACTGGCAATGTGACAAATTGAAACAATACCGCTGCTGCCATAGCAATGATGCCTAACAACACGAAATTACTTAAACCGGCAATCATGCCAATTAAGATGAGTATCCATGAAAAATTACTCCCAATATTAGCTACAGGTACTAATGCATGCCTAATTCTTAAAAAAGAATAATCCTGCTGATCTTGAATAGCATGACCAACCTCGTGAGCCGCAATTGCTGCTGCCGCTAAAGAATGACCGTGATAGTTATTCGTTGACAGACGGACAACTTTTGACCGCGGATCATAATGGTCAGAAAGCACCCCTCCTGTTTCTTCCACTGAAACATCATATAAACCGTTTGAATCAAGTATTTTTCTAGCTACTTCTCTACCAGAAAGGAAGGAAGAAGACTCGATTTTTGAATACTTTTTGTAAGCACCTTTGACTCTTAGCTGTGCCCAAACTGGTATAATCAAAATGATGATAAAATAAACTAAAAACATGTTTTAACCTCCTAATTAACTTACTTTAATAGAGTTAAAGCGAAATTATTACGTTTATTATTGTCTCTGTTAGTAAATTTAGTAACAGCTTAGTATATTCGTTGACATTTTGTCAACAAGATAGTATATTTCAATTGTTAAAAGTATGGAGGCTGAATGTAATGACGAGTAATGAAATCAATGAAAATAAACTCGGGCATCTGTTAAAAACCACCCTAGAAAATCAGAAAATCTCTATGAGTAAACTCAGTTTAGAAACAAATATTGATAAAGCGACTATTTCAAGAATTATCAGTGGAAAAAGAAAGGCCACCCCAAAGCACCTGCAGGCTATTTCCGAGTCTCTTCACATTCCCGTTTATGAGTTATTTACTGCTGCAGGATATACAGAGAAATCCACAGAAGCAGACAATCATTTTGAACTGCATGCCAAAATAGATGCTATCCAAAACATGATTAACTCATCAGGGATGTATAGTGACACCTTTAAAATTGAAGAAGTTGAACAGCAAATAAATGCTTATTCAAACGATGTACATTCCTCAGAAGAACAGAAGAATTTAATCACTCAATTCAAGAAAAAAGTGAAGAAATTAGGAAGTGAAGGGCCGTTTATTCAACAGCTGGAGGAATTATATTATAAATTTAGATATAAAAAGGGAAGCCCAGCTCAACTTCTGTTAATGGCAAGCGGACTTTTTTACTTTGTCAGCACATTAGATGTTATTCCAGATTACATACTGCCAATCGGTTATTTGGATGATGTTATCGCCATTAATATAATTCTCGATCGTATATCAAAATTATAGAGCTACCTTTCAGAACGATTAAAGCTATATATGCAGCTAATTTGTCCCAATCAATTAATTTTTCAAGCTTCTTTCTTCTACCATCTCCGAAATAGCATGTTGTTAGATTCCTCTTCCTTATCGAACTCCTCTCTCAGGTTTTCGATAAGGAATCTGATTAGCATAACAGTTATATGTTTTGATGATGCAAGTTTTCTTTCTCACTAATAGGATTCTCTCCAAAATTAATACTTTCAATATAGGAGTTTTAAAATGAAGAAATATTTCTTTAACTACGTCCTGTTAGCAGGCGTGATTCTTTGGATATCTTTTTTCGGTTGGATCAAGTTAATAAAACAAGGATTGGCTCATTATTTTGGATAAAATCAAAAATAAAAGTTTGTTATAGGGGGTATATTATTTTGTTCTTAAACGCTATAATATGTTTCATTCAGAACAAGCATAAATATGATTATTACACAGACAAGTGTATTCGCCGTGGAAAAAACGGTCATAACAAGCTTTTTGTATAATAACCAGCACGAATAAACAATAATGACAGAATTGAAGAGGGAATCCGAATGAAACAACTAACACTTAAATATATAACATGGAAATTGTTATTCAGACTAATAGTGCTTGCACTAGTCCTCAACTGGTATCGGGGAGAATACAACTCGTTCTTTAAAGAGATGACACTATTCCACCAAATTTTATTATATATCTCCTATCTTGCAGTCATACACCTTGCTTTAGAAATAATGAAATGGAAGATTTGGAGTAAATTGTTCTATGAAGAGAAGGTAATGAAAAACCACGAGCTTTCTTAATATTGCTTTTGTTTATCCAAGCAGCACACAGTAAAAAAGACAGTTTATTACTTTATATTTTTTACTGTGGGCTGCTTATTTTTTTAATAAATTGTGGGAAACAAGGGAGGAAGTTGATGTTAAAAAAAGGTGATGTTGTTATATTTCAATTCAAAGAGTATGAAGTCCTCTACATATACTCCAGTGGTTATGCTGAACTGAAAGAAAAAAAAGGTATAATTAATTTTTTCAAAGTAACGTTAGTACCGTTATCACAAATAAAAACAAAAATTACTTGAATCTTAAGTTAGAGTATCTCAATCTACTAGTTTTATTTTCCGCTCGTTTATATTCGCATTTATAACCATATTTAGGAACTAACCCTTCGACAATTGAAAACCTCAACTTCAATGAAATTAAATGAAGCACCATTCATAAACTGAATACCACCTTTAAATAACATCTCAATTTCGGAAAAACTGAAAGAAGATAAGTTTCCCGAAGTAAAAAGAAAGCCATCGGTTTCCAATGATCTTAAAGATAATCAAACTGTGCTATAAATGGTTGACGGAAAGCTCGAAATCACCATCATGCCAAGCCAGAAAAAAGTACAGATATACGACGAAAAACGAATGAAAATGCACATCATTCGTTTTTTTTATGCCTTATTTCAAGCTACCTTTCTACTTTCTGGCTTCCCCTCCTACCCATTACACTATAGATGAAAAAATACACCCACCATGTAGGATAAGCTAGGAAAATAGAGGAAAAGGGCGTATACAGTGCAGGTTAGTTATATAGTTACATCTCTACATTGCTTACAGGAGATTAAGAGATATTCTGCGCTTTGAGTTCCATTTAGATTAACGTTACACTTTACGAAACATTAAAAACAAATTAAAGGGGGATTTTATTAGTGCTAAAAAAACTTCTCGGAGTAACATCAGCATTAGCTCTGTCAGTCGGTTTAACCGCATGTGGAAGTGAAGAAACAGGTAGCAATGGGTCTATCGCCGAAGAATTGGATTATACAATTGTTGGGATAGATCCAGGATCTGGTCTAATGAATGCTACACAAAATAAAGTAATGCCAGGTTACGGTCTTGATGAAAAATGGGAAGTTATAGAAGGCTCCGATACTGCAATGACAGCGGAATTAACAAAAGCAATTAAAAAGGAAGAGCCAATTATTGTGACAGGTTGGATTCCACACTGGATATTTAATGAATTTGATTTGAAAATGCTTGAAGATCCTAAAGGACTTTACGGAGACGAAGAATACATACATACTCTTGTACGGCATGGGTTTAAAGAGGATTTGCCTGAAGCCTATAAGTTCCTTGATCAATTCGAATGGGGACCTGAAGAAATGCAGGATGTAATGGTAAGAATCCAAAGTGGAAAAACCGAACAGGAAGCAGCTGAAGAATGGGTCGCTGATAATGCTGATTTAGTTGATACCTGGATTGAAGGTGTAGAGCCTGGTAATGGGGAAGAAATAAAAATGACATATGCAGCTTGGGCTGACGCCATCGCAAGCAATAATGTCGTTAAATACGTGTTAGAAAATAAATTAGACTATTCCGTCAACTTAATCCAAGTGGAGCCTGGTGCAATGTGGGCAGGTGTTGCAGACGGCAGTGTCGATGCTATGATAGGTGCAGCCTTACCAACAACACATGCTGCTTATTATGAAAAGTTTGAAGGTGACTTCGTAGACCTAGGTCCAAACTTCACGGGTTTAAAGAATGGACTCGTAGTTCCTGCTTATATGGATATAAATTCGATAGAAGACTTACAGGATCTTTAGGAATACCTGAAAAACATGAATCGACCAGTAATATGGTTGGTTCATGTTTTTCAGATATTGTTAAACTTTATCGATTAAGTATTAGTAACTTGCTCCAATTCTCTGCCAAGCGGTCATTAACCTTTTCAATATTTCTTCAGCCTGATGCAACCAACGCACAAAAAAAGGCAGCACCACTTTTTCAGTAATGCCCCTAGTATTTTTAACCAAAAAATAAATCAAGAATATTAGATCCTGCAGAAGTTTGCTTATTATAAAACTCTGAATAACCGCATTTTTTGCAATACACGACAATAAATGTGTTATGTTGAAGATCAAACATTTTTGATAAACCTGTTCCTGTCATCGCCACTTCTTTTTTCCCTGCATCCTTGCTGCCACATTTTAAACACCCTTTTTCCGTCAACTTTATTCCCTCCAACTATTTCATGTAATTATCCATTAATACGGGAGAGACTAAGAAAAGGTTTCAGTTGCCAGCATCAAACATTATAAAAATAAAACCATCAGTTCTTCATCAAGATATGTATTGTCTATTTTTAGCGCTCTTCGGTCTATTCCATATATAGTAAACCCTAAAGAGTTATAGAGACTTTTAGCAGGCGTGTTATTTGCACTAACTGATAAGTAAATTTGTTCAATGCCTTCTAACTTTTCCGCTCTTTTTATAGCTTCTTGTATTAATTTTTTCGCTATTCCTTTGCCCCGTTTTTCAGTTGTGACATACATGGCAACTAAATTTGTTCGATGTTTTAATTTAACCTTTTGCTCTAATTGCAGTGTAACAACACCATTAAGTTCTCCTTCTTCAAATGCTCCAAAAGTATAGGCAGAGGAATTCGTTAACCTGTTTTCAAAATTCTCAAGTGTGAAGTCTTTTTCCTCTTCATAACTAGATGCAAATGCTGCTGGATTTGTTTGTAAAGCTTCCAATCTCAACTTTTTATATGCCTTCGCATCCCTTTTTTCAAGCACTCTAATATCCATATTTACCTCCCACTCATATCCACTAATAATTAGCTTCACTAAATAAATTATACTATTTAATTTCCTTTCGGAGAAGAGTAATTCCATATATTGTCATCGTGATTCTGAAGCTGCTTTAATCTATCTTGAATAGTTTGTTATAAAGATTCAGGCTTAACCGATTTCAAATCACAACCATATCTGATAAAGTAATCGGCTATAAATTGCTCTTCACCTTTGTTATAGCAGCCTTTAATAACGGTTTTATTTTTAGTAGGAATGGTCATAGAAGGATAATTTTCTTTGACTTCATTTCAGACGATAGAGTAAAAGTAATAGTCCCCTTGTCCGCTAACTTATTTAGTAAAGCATACGGAATAATTGAAGATCCATATGGTATACAAGTCCAATTAATGTTTGATGAGCGATTAGGCAGGAATTAAGTTTAAAATAAAAACGGTTTGCTTTCATAAGCAAACCGTCTTTTTATTGACTATATAAATTTTCTATATTAAGTAAATATTTTTTCCGCTGTATTCCACCGCCATAGCCTCCTATGTCTCCATTTGCGCTTATGACTCTATGACAAGGAATGATGATCGAAATCTGATTGGCCCCGTTTGCATTACCAACAGCTCTCACCAGATTTATATTTCCTAATCTGCTAGCAATATCTTGATAGGAGATTGTTTGACCTGGCGGGATGGTGGTAAGGATATCCCATACTTTCATTTGAAAAGGTGTTCCGCTTTTATAAAGAGGAACTGTAAATTGCCTTAACCTCCCTGAGAAATATAAATTTAACTGTTCAACTAAACTTTTATTAATGTCTGTATTTCCAGGTAAAATTCTAGCATTATGCTTTATACGCAGCTTCTCAATTTCTCTTTCTAGTCCTCTCCTATCCAAAAACTCTAACAAATATAGATATTTTGCGTCAGTCAAACTGATCATATTGCCAAGAGGTGTGGAGAATATGTGAGCATTGATAATCGAAATAGCTGTTTTCTTCGGAGGGTTGCCCATTATCCTTGTAAATGCGTCATTAAACCCGCTAGATGACTCATAGCCTAAGGAAACTTGTTGGTCAATTACCTTTTTGCCTGAGATAATCTTTTTAAAAGCCATTCCCATACGGCGGGAGCGGGCATATTGGACAAATGTCATTCCATATATTTCTTTGAACTTTCTTCTGGCAGTAGCCGAATGGATGCCTAACTCTAGAAAGTCTGCTTCTTTCCACCTCTTTTCAGGGTTTCTTTCAATTTCAGCAACTAATATTTCCACCTCTTCTGGGATGCTATGAGGATAATACAAAGGGTTACAACGTTTGCAAGGGCGATACCCGGCTAACAGCGCCTCTTCTGCTGTTAGAAAAAATTCGCAGTTTTCATACTTTGGCTTTCTGGCAGTACAAGTTGCATGACAGAAGATTCCAGTTGTTTTAATACCAGCAAAAAAAATACCATCATAGTGTGGATTTTTGTCCACTAATGCTCGATAAAATTCTTCTTTCTTTTTTTCAGAAATAACCACTGCTTAAGTCACCTCAATTTAGCGTTCATTTATTTTCTTCTGTAAGTTCTATACACTTAGGTTCAAAGGAAATCTGTTAACTTAGATCCGTTATATTATTTATTATAGAGACCTGCAAGAAGAAATACTTCCGAAAAATGAACAAGTAATTTTTTCAGCTTTCTTTTAATAGAAAACAGCTCCCCTTCAAGTGAAGGGAGAGCTGTTCATTTAAATTAAATTGAGTTATTCATCTGATCTGTTAAGTTAGCAAGAATCGCACTATTCTCTTGGTCTGCATCAAACTGGATGACATCATCATAGTCAAAGGTAGATAACGAGTCAGGAAATGATTCCTTTAAATAATGGACAAATGAATGAATGTCATCTCCTACTGTGTTATTGCGGCGATACTCCATCATAATTTGGCGGAATTTATGCGGAGGTAAATCGCATTGAATATGAAAGGATTTGCTAATGCCTAAGTGATCTTCGTCTGAGCTGTATAGATTATAGATGTTAGTCAATATTAACTCTCCTTTTGTATAGAATGAACTTGGTTAATTTACCCCTGTTAGGCAAGATTTATAAGTATTATTGAATATAAAAATACTCCCTTACTACGTTCATACCATCATATTCGGCTTATCATTCTCTCTCTTTTCCACTTCTTCATGACAACTCCATGTGTTGGTGAAAACAGCAAAGCTAATGCAAAAATAACGCCAGCTACAGAAACCATCATACCACTTATGGAAGTATCTGTAAGATAAGCAAAATAGTATCCTATAACTGAACTAAGAATACTTATCATGACACTCCATATAATCATGGCACTAAGTTTATCTGTCAGTAAATAGGCGGCAGCTGCTGGAATAATAATCATGCCGACTACTAAAATTGCGCCGACACTTTCAAAAGAAGCGACTGTCGAGACAGATACAAGTCCCATCAATAAATAGTGGAAGAACATGACTGGGATTCCGAGTGCTGATGCCATCGCAGGGTCAAATGCGCTCAGCTTAAACTGTTTATAAAACAAACTGACTGCCAGCACATTAATTAGGAAGCTCGCTCCTATCCCCCAGACGGCTCTCGGACCAAGGCTATGTTCGCCAATCTGCAGTGTGTCCCAAGGAGCATAAGCTATTTCTCCATATAAAACACAATCTAAATCTATATCCACCTGTCTTGTGAACAGGCTAACGAGCACCACACCAATCGCAAATAGAGCTGTGAATACGACACCGATGGAGGCATCAGATTGTACTCCGTTATTTTGAAACATTTGTATGAGGAATACTGTGATAAGCCCGACTGCGGCAGCTCCCAGCATCATGAAAAGAGAGTCTCTAGTGCCGCTTATCAAAAAAGCAATAACAATACCCGGCAGCACAGAATGACTGATAGCATCCCCAATCATCGACATCTTTCTCAACACAAGAAAGCAGCCTAGTATACTGCAGGAGCCGCCGACAAGTGCCCCAATTAAAATAATCCAAAAATGATTCATAAGGATTTCTCCTTTACTTCTTGGTTAACTATTTTATATCTGTAATCCTTTTTTGCCTGGCTGCGCATTCTCCATTTAGCTACCGTCCCTCTTCGCGGTGCAAACAAGATAGAGATGATAAATAAAAAGGTTGCAGCTAAAACAATTAATGGACCAGTCGGTAAATTGTTTGCCATCGTACTAATGATTGTTCCAGCAATTCCGCTAACTGCGCCAAAAACGCCTGAATAAATCACCATCACATGCAGTTTTTCTGTCCAGTATCTTGCCGAAACTGCTGGCGTAATTAACAAGGCTGCCATAAGAACGACGCCTACCGCCTGAATTCCAATTACAACAGCCGTGACAAGCAGCAGCATGATAAATTGGTCGAGCGCAACAATCGGCAGACCAATGCCTTTCGCAAATCCTGAATCAAAGGAGATCAGCTTGAATTCTTTGAAGAACACGATAGAAACCAATACTAGGAACAAAGCTATGCCTGCAATCGTATATACATCTGATTTAATCATGGAAGCTGCATGACCAAATAAAAATTTATCTAAACCACTTTGGTTGCCACTGTCGCTATGCTGAATTTGGGTCAAAAGGACAATCCCAATTCCAAAGAAGGCAGAGAGAATGATGCCGAGTGCCGCATCCTGCTTTATTCTGGAATTTCTCGTTATAAAGCCGATAGACAAAGTTGCAGCAATGCCGGCAATAATCGCACCAATCAAAAAGAAAAAGATTGATTTAGTTCCAGTCAGCATAAATGCGATGCATACACCTGGAAGCGCCGCATGTGCCAGGGCATCCCCCATTAATGCCTGCTTGCGAAGATAAGCAAAACTGCCGATGACTCCACTGCTGAGCCCGAGCAGCATAGACCCCATCAGGATCCATTGCGTATTTGGGTCTGAAAAAATCTCCAGCCATTCCATGCTCACACCTCCTTAACCGATAATGAAGGGAGCGGCATTCCCTTCAAGCAAGGCAAGGCTCCCTCCATATGTATTTTGCAAATATTCCTTTGTAAACAGCTGCTCAGTTGGACCAATTCCAATTAATTTCACATTTAAAAGCATTATCCAATCAAAATACTCCTTAACTGTATTTAAATCGTGATGGACAACCAGCACTGTTTTCTCTTGTTTTTTCAAGTTCATCAATAATGAAATGATTGCCTTTTCTGTCGCCGCATCTACACCGACAAAAGGTTCATCCATTAAGTATAGATTTACATCTTGTGCGAGTGCTCTTGCCAAAAAAACGCGTTGCTGCTGACCTCCTGAAAGCTGGCTGATCTGTCTGTCAGCATATTGCAACATGCCCACTTTATCAAGGCACTCTAGTGCAAACTGTTTATCCTTTTTACCAGGGCGCTTAAACCAGCCTAAATGACCATATCTGCCCATTGTAACGACATCAAGGGCGTTTGTCGGAAAATCCCAGTCTACTGATTCTCTTTGGGGAACATATCCGACCTTCTTCCGATTCTGCTTATATGTTCCACCGAATATTTCTACTTCACCTGAAAGAGACGGAATTAATTCTAATATCGCTTTTATTAGGGTAGACTTTCCTGCACCGTTTGGTCCAATAATTCCAATCAGCTTTCCTTCTGGGATAGTAAACGAAATATCCTCAAGCACCGGCTTTTTTTGATAAGCTACTGCTAATTTATGAACAGTTAGTGGTGATATCATTTGAATTCTCCCTTTCCCTTATCTATTTCAGTGCCTTCACAATCGTGTCCACATTATGCCTGACCATGCCAATATATGTTCCTTCCTCCGTACCTTCCTGCCCCATTGCATCTGAGAACAGTTCACCACCTATCTCCATTTCATGTCCTTTTTCTTTAGCACCTTCCATAACAGCCTCAATCGCTTTTTTCGGTACACTTGATTCTATAAATACTGCCTTGATTTTATTTTCAACAAGATAATCTCTCAGCTCACTTACATCCTTTGATCCATATTCAGATGCCGTACTGATTCCTTGCAGACCCTTTACCTCCATGTTGTACGCTTTTCCAAAATAGCCAAAAGCGTCATGTGCAGTTACTAAAACCCGAGATTGTTCAGGAATGGATGTAATTTGTTCTTTCACATAATCGTCCAATTCCTTTAATTCACCTATATATGCTTCTGCATTCTTTTTGTATGCTTCCTCATTGTCAGGATCAAAGGCAATTAGTTCCTCCTCAACTGCTTCTGCAGCTTGAATCCAAAGGGAAACATCAAACCAGACGTGAGGGTCATTTCCTTCTGATTCGTCATCTGGCGTCAGCAGCTCCTCCTCTCCGATATTTTCTGTGACAGCTATTGTTGGCTTTGTTTTGCTCATCTTCTCGAAAATATCAATCATCTTCCCTTCAAGATGCAAGCCATTATAAAAAATCATATCCGCTTCCTTCAGCTTACTTATATCTCCTTGTGATGCTTTATAAAGATGAGGATCAACTCCAGACTTCATTAATGCATTCGTTTCTACATTGTCCCCGCCAACATTTTTAACAATGTCATTAATCATTCCAGTAGTTGCAGTGACGTGGATTTTCCCATCTGCACCTTTTGATTGCTCAGCGTTTGAGCAACCTACTAACGAAAGAACCACAACAAATAAGACAGCCATACTTCCCCACATTTTTTTAACCATAATATACCTCCTCTTTAGCTTGTTCGCAATAATTTTACCTTGTACCACAAAAGTTAAATCAATTAAATTATTTTGCCTTAATGCAACTTTATGCTAAACCAAAAGCACAAATGGTGTCAACTGAAAATACACTTAATTTTTCGACAAATACCTGAACATGTATCTGGATTTCCTTATTCGAATATTTTCTCTCAAGTGAAATTTCAGCTAAAATACACCACCTTCCCAAAACTACATAATCGCCTATTTTGCCACTTTATTAAAAATAAGAGTAGCTATATTTTTGTGTTTTTTACACATCACAAAACACCCTGAAAACCTCTTAAAACCACGTATTGACAGCTTGTTTTTAGAGCATTACACTGTATTCCAGGTGTTAAAAGGGAGGTCGTTTACAAGAATGGAATTTATTCTATATTTGCTATTAATTTTATTTGCCACAAAAGTTGCAGGAGATATTTCAGTAAGACTAGGACAGCCATCAGTGCTTGGTAAATTGATTATCGGAATTATTTTAGGACCTGCAGTGCTTGGCTGGATTGACAACAATGAATTTATTCATTACTTCTCTGAAATCGGCGTTTTATTGCTTATGTTTTTGGCCGGTTTAGAGACTGACTTAGATCAACTCAAAAAAAATTGGAAAGCTGCTTTTGCAGTTGCTATAGTTGGGATTATATTTCCTTTTATCGGAGGGTACTCGATAGGAGAACTGTTTAACTTGGATACAACATACTCTCTATTTATCGGTGTGCTGCTTTGTGCAACATCCGTTAGCATTACTGTCCAGGTTCTAAAAGATATGAACAGTCTAAATTCGCCTGAAGGGAGCACTATACTAGGGGCTGCGGTTGTTGATGATGTGCTCGTTGTTATACTTTTAGCAGTAATGACTAGCCTTCTTGGGACTGGAGAAGAAGTTTCAATCGGACTGCTCATAGGCAAAAAGGTTCTCTTCTTTATCGGAGTACTAGTTGCAGGGGCTTTTATTGTACCTAAATTCCTCCAAATACTTTCTAAACTTAAAGTTACAGAACCTGTGATATCTATGGCATTAGTTGTTTGTTTTGCCTTTGTGTATTTTGCAGATTTACTTGGAATGGCAGGAATAATTGGCGCTTTCGCTGCAGGTATTGCCATTTCTCAAACAGATTATAAACACACTGTTGAAAGAAAAATGGAACCTGTAGCATACGCTGTCTTTGTTCCTGTTTTCTTTGTCAGTATCGGGTTAAATGTCTCATTTAACGGAATTGGAAGTCAGATTGGGTTTATTGCAGTACTATCTGTCATTGCCATTCTAACAAAACTAGTAGGAGGAGCTATAGGAGCAAAGCTGACAGGCTTTAATAACCACTCCGCCCTAATAATCGGGGCCGGAATGGTTTCACGTGGAGAAGTAGCCTTGATAATCGCGGCCACTGGTTTGCAAGAATCCCTGTTACTGCCTGAATATTTCACGTCAACGGTAGTTGTGATAATATTAACAACCTTGTTCGCTCCTCCATTACTGAAGTTTCTAATTAATCAGGATAAAAAATCCTAATTAATTAGCAGCAGTATATATAATTTTTGTGTAGCCACTTTCTGATAGCTAAATACATGAAAGATAACTCTTTCATTTACATGCGGCATTCCTGCTCCAACTTATTTATTAAAATGAAAAACCGACCATATATAGGTCGGTTTTTGGCCAAATCTAAATTTATTCAGCTTCCCCAACAACAGCGAATCGTTGGTTTTTATGTTGTGGATTTTCAATTTCATCTAATACGGCGATTGCATAGTCGGCATAGCTGATATAGCTGTCACCTTTAGAGTTCAGAAAAAGAACATCTCCGCCCTTTTGATAGAATCCTGTACGCTTGCCTTCTGGATTAAAGAAGCCTCCAGGACTAATATATGTCCAGTTAATATCATTCGTATTTTGCAGTTCTTTTAAGTTTTCTCCCATATTAAAAGCTGTTGGATAATACGCTTTAGGGAATTCAGGTGTTTCCAGAACGCGCATCGTTTTCGCTTCATCTACAAATAAGCTTCCTGCTCCACCTACTACAACTAGTCGAGTGTTTGGGGAAGCTTTTAATGCTTCTATCAGCACCTGACCTGCCTCAATATGCTGGATTTCTTGGCCTGGAGCAGAATTAAAAGCATTTACTACCACATCATATTTTTGAATATCTTCTGTTTTCAAGTTGAAAACATTATTCTCAACGACAGCTACCTGTTGATTTTGTATTTTTGCAGCGTCTCTTACAATTGCTGTAACCTCATGTCCCCGTTCTACTGCTTCTTTTAAAATTAAATTTCCTGCTTTACCACTAGCACCTATAATTGCAATTTTCATTATAAACTCCTCCTTTAATTATAATTTTAATAGTTACAACTCTTCCACCTAAAGGCTTCTCGCTTAGTTAAAACAATGAGTTTACTTCGTTTTTAATTTCTTCAAGCATTCCTTTTCTTGTTGAATCATCCACTGAAGGAACGCTGCCAAAAATTAAATGACCAACACTTTCGATACCGCAAAATTCGAATATTCCTGTTGTAGAGGTTTTCTTTAGTGCTTCTGTCATTCCAATAGAATCATAAATATCCTTCGGTGTTCCGTGAGTATTGATAATAAGACCTTTCTTCCCTGCCAGCAGCTTATCTATACCACCATCAGTATTGTACTGATAAGCAAATCCGTAGGAGTAAACTCTGTCAATATATCCTTTTAAAATAGCCGGCATTCCTGTCCACCAGATTGGATAAATGAGTGTAATAACATCCGCTTTGCTGATGTATTCTTGTTCTTTTTTAATTTCTGGATCTACTTCACCCTTACCATCAAACTTTAAAACCGGGTCTATCCCAATTGCATATAAATCCCTAACCATAACTTCATGACCTTTCTCTTGTAAAGACTCGACGACCGTACCGAGAATAGCATGGTTAAAGCTTTCTTCGTTTGGATGTGCATAAATAACTAAATGATTCATTACCATTCCTCCACTTTTTTCTATGTTTATCATTAATAACTTCGTTCACAGATAATTAGTTGTAACAATAGTTGTTACATGTAATAATATAAGTTACATGTATCTAACTTGTCAACAGGTATATAAAATTGTTTTTCCCGAGACTTTTTAAGATCTTTAGGTATAATATACTTGTAACCAGAATAATTACATGAATATGGAACTTATCGTTAGGAAGGTGTTTTACATGTCGATCAGCAGTCGTTTTGCTGTTGGTATTCATATACTGACTCTTATTGAAATAAATAAAACAAGTGTTAACTCCTCTGAGTTTTTAGCAAGCAGTGTAAATACAAATCCCGCCGTGATCAGAAAGATAATGGGCATGCTTAAAAATGTCGGCTTAATTAACGTCCGTCCAGGAATTGCCGGAGCTCAAGCAGCAAAAAAGTTAGCTGAGATAACTTTGCTTGATGTTTATAAAGCTGTAAATGTCGTCCAAGAAAAAGAGCTGTTTAGTATACACGACAATCCAAACCCTGATTGTCCTGTAGGAAGAAATATACAAGACGCAGTACTTCCCCTCTTTACCATTGCTCAATCAGCAATGGAGAAAGCTTTAAGTCATGTTACCATTGACGATGTTGTAAAAGATATTATCGAAAAAGAAAAGAATCATGAAAGCATTAAATAGTGCTTTAAAAATGAAAAGAAGTCTGTTAAATGCAGACTTCTCTTTCTGTACGCTCCAACTGTTGGATAACTATAAACTCGTATTGTTGTTATTCTTATATTCCTTGCTGTACCTCTTTTCCGCAAAGAATAAAATAAACCCTGCCAGAAGTGAGACACTGAATACAATCCCGTACACTAGTTTATTTTTCATTTTTGTCAGCTCCTTATTTTATTCCACTCGTTCGTTATCCTCCTCTATACATTTATTATAAAAGAAATCAAAACCAAAAAAATCGTACAATCAGGCAAATTTACATGTACACTAGGGCAAAAACACTAAAATAATGGAGTAAATATAAAGATTAATGTTAAAGCATTTCCATATAGTTCCCATCGATTATTAATTGTTTTCTTAAGCTCCGTAATGCCCTGCTTAAAGTCACCTTCACTTTACTTTCCGACCAATGTAATACTTTAGCAGTTTCTTTAACAGAATAGCCTTGAAGCTTTCGGAATATAAGCACCTGTCTATAAGAATTCTTTAGTTTTCTTATGGAAGCTAATAATTCCTTTTTATTTTCCCTTTTTTTAATATCCGATGAGGTTTCTTGCGACATCATCACTGATTTATATTTAAACACCATCTGATTAATAGACATCTGCTTTTTAAAGTAATCCATTGTTACATGGTAAGCAATGCTAAACAACCATGTCCTTACGTTAGATGCTCCTTTAAATGTGTCTGCTTTTACGTAAGCTTTTATAAAAGTCTCTTGCATTAAGTCTTCTGCTGAATGGCGATTCTTTACAAATGAAAGTATATACTTGTATACGTCATGCTTATAATCTAGATACCAATCTTCAAAGTTTTTTAAATGAGACACTTTAACTCCTCCTGCCTACTATATAGAAAAACCGCTCAATCTACTAGATTAAGCGGATTATATGCTTTAGATTCTGCTTTTTAATGTTTTTTCTTTTTGTCTTCCGCCTTGAATATTGTCTCCCCTTCAATATCAATATTAGGAAGAATTTTATCCAACCATTTCGGTAAATACCAGGAAGCTTTGCCCATTAATGTCATCACAGCTGGAACAATTGTCATCCTAACTATAAATGCATCAAATAATACTCCAAATGCTAAAGTTAATCCCATTTGTTTAATTATTGGATCTTCCGCTAAGATAAAACCTGAAAAGACAAATGTCATGATTAATCCTGCTGCTGTTACAACTGCTCCATTTTCTCTCATCCCAGCAAGCACAGCTTTTTTAGCATCTCCCGTATGAGTATATACCTCGCGCATTTTGCTCACTAAGAACACTTCATAATCCATTGCTAAACCGAATAATATTCCAATGCTTAAGATCGGCAATAAAAACAGGATAGCTGCTGGTCCTGGCAACCCAAATAAATCTTGCAAATTACCGTCTTGAACAACAAATACGGTAAATCCGAAGGCTGCACCAATAGAAAGAATAAAACCTAGCACTGCTTTTAACGGAATTAGTAATGAGCGGAACACTACCATTAGCAGCAAATAAGCGAAAACAATGATGAAAACGGCAAATTGCGGTAAGGCATTCATTATTTTCTCAGAGATATCAATGTTAATAGCTGTTGAGCCTGTTACCATTAACTTTACTTCTTCCTGTTTGGAAAGATCTCTTATATCATGCACCACTTTTTTTGTATCTGAGTCATTTGGTCCTGTTTTTGGAGAAACACTTATCAAAAATACATTACC
Organism: Niallia laureatilytica; assembly: GCF_046613985.1. Lineage (NCBI taxonomy): Bacteria > Bacillati > Bacillota > Bacilli > Caryophanales > Bacillaceae > Niallia > Niallia laureatilytica. The sequence goes on from NZ_JBKKHP010000012.1 coordinate 78,737, forward strand.
GGATTTGTTTGGAACTGGAAGTGAAACCTTTTCTATATTATTTAATGCTGTTATGTCTTCCGCTACTTCAGAAAGCTTATTCTGAAACTCCTTGGCATCTCCTTGTGGTTCGGCAATAACGACTAACGAGGCATGGAATCCTTCTCCGTATGCTTCTGAAAGGAGATCATACCCTTTTCGCTCTGTTTTATCGAGGGTTTTATCTCCCTTAGTTGGTAAACCTAGCTCCATATGGAAGAATGGTAGCGTCATAAATACTAAAATAGCAATACCAATGAGGGATGTAATTAATGGTTTTTTCGTAACAAATCTGCCCCATTTATTATTAGAAACGTCCTTTTTCTTATCAGCTCTTGTTAACAGTTGCAGCAGTCTATTTTTTCTATATGGTCCTGCTTTTTTACCTAACATCCCTAAAAGAGCTGGAACTACAATGATGGAAATAATAACTGAAAATAGTACAACAACAGCAGAAGTTACCCCCATTACACCTATAAATGGGATGCCTACTACAAGCAGGCCAACTAGTCCAATAATAACTGTAACGCCTGCAAATACTACTGCGCTTCCTGCTGTTCCATTTGCAATAGCAATGGATTCTTTCACTGAATAGCCTTGTTTCATCTCTTGTCTAAAACGGGATATGATAAACAGAGCGTAATCAATTCCGACTGCTAAACCTAACATAGCACCTAATGTCATCGATATAGAAGGGATATTAAAATAATTCGTACCGATAAGAACTAGTAAAATTCCGATACCTAAACCAAACAAGGCAGTAAGTATAGGCATTCCAGCTACTAATAAAGAAGTAAAGGTAAGTGCTAATACTACATAAGCAGCTATAATTCCAATAGTTTCTGAACCGCCGCCTTTCGTTACATCGAACTCTACTGTTCCTTCGAGCTCTGTTTGTATACCTGCATCCCTTGTGATATGCAAACTATCTTCCACATGTTCTTTCGACTTGTCTGATACCTTTCCTGCAGGTCTATCATAAGTTACTACGGCATAGCCAATCTGCTTGTCAGCATTAATATTTTTTAGTTCTGCAGGTGTTGCCACCGCTGTGACTGTCTTGTCTTTTTTTATTTCTTCAAGAACTTCCTTGATTACTTTATTGTTTTCTTCAGAATCTAGTGTTTCATTCTTAGGGGCTTTCATAACAAGATAAACTTGCCCGCTGTTATCACTACTCTGAAACTCCTTCTCCAACACCTTCATTGCTTTTTCTGATTCTGTTCCAGGTATTGCAAGATCATCTTTAAATGACATTCCAATACCGACAGCTGCAAATCCTAAGCCAATTAAAATGATGATAGTCATTAAGATGACTTTTTTGCTGTTGGAACCTGCCCAATTTCCTAATTTATATAAAAACTTTGCCATTTTTTTCTCCTCTCACTATTCCCTTTTTTTAAAAGCTCACCTTTTACATGCTTTATATTAAAGGAAAAATAGCAAAAAAAAATCGTACATTGGGGCAGAAGCACTATGTACGAAAGGGCAATATTATAATTTTATTAACTGAGAATCAATAGCTGCTCTTATAGCTTCCACCCTGTTGGTGACATTAAGCTTATTAAAAATATTAGTAAAATGCGCTTTAACCGTTCTTTCTGCTATTCCAAGGTCATAAGCTATATCTTTATTTCGAAACCCTTTAGCAGCTGCCTGCAGGATAAGCAGTTCTTTTTCTGTTAGTCGGTTTTTATCATCAGAAGATTTCTTTTTTTTATGTTGGGACTTCAAGAGCCTCTGCATTATTTCTGGCTGCAATAGTGTTTCTCCTCTGGCTGCAGATTCAATTGTTCGAAACAAGTCCTCTCTTCCAGTATCTTTTAATAAGTATCCTTTTGCTCCTAATTCAAGACCTTGTACCATTAAGTCATCCTCATTGTATGTTGTCAAAATAATAATGGGAATCTTTATATCTTTTTCGTTAAGCGCTTTGATAGTATCTAATCCACTCATTATCGGCATATTTAAGTCCATCAAAATGACGTCAAAGGAGGTTTTATCAATTAACCGGATTGCTTCTTCTCCATTACCAGCCTCAGCTGCTACTATAAATGATTCATTCGTTTCAAGGATCATTTTAAGCCCTTCACGAACAACAGTGTGATCATCCACAATTAGAACTTTATACTTCATCTCATTACTCCTTTGTTTAAATTGCATCTTACTGTTATTTTCGTACCTTTTCCTAATTCACTTTCTATACTGAGCTCACCGCCAATGATCTTCACTCGCTCCTTCAAGCCTAACAAGCCGTAACTTCCACGCTGTACTTTTGTAACATTGTCAAAACCAATCCCATTATCTTCAATTTTTATTAGTATTTCGCCTTTTTCACCTATTACAGTAACAGCAGCTTTTGTTGCATGTGAATGTTTAGCGATATTGGTTAGTCCTTCACTTATAATATAAAGGCTGTGTTCTTTTAATAAATTACTAAGATTTACTTTAACATTAATGAGAGACTCTACTGCAATCAATGTGTTTTCTTTGAAGCGCTCTATTTCTTCTGTTACAGCCTTCTCAAAGTTCATATCAGCTAACGAGTTCTCACGTAAATTATCAATGACTATTCTCGCCTCCCGTAATGTTTTACGAGCTTGATCCATCGACTTTCGAATAATTTCCTGTGATTTTTCAGCATTTCCGTTTTCTAAATAAGAATCGGCTGCATCAAGTTGCATAATCAATCCAGCTAAACCTTGTGCTAACGTATCGTGCAAGTCCCTTGCCATTCGTTGTCTTTCATTAGCCAAAGTTAGTTCCTCTAATTTAATGTGTGCTGCCTCTAATTCAGTCAAATAATATTGGGTCCGAATACGTGCATTTACTTGACCGTGATAGATGGAGTAATAAAATACAACAATAATAAGGATGAAAATAAAAATCAAGATAAATTCAAGCAGTTCCCCTCTGCCGTAATTCAGGAGAATAACTATACAATATTGAGAATACAACAAAGAAAATACGATAACTACTTGGATTTTCTTTTTAAAAATAATGATACTTTGTGCAATTAACAATGGCAAAAGACCAACCAACAAAGAAATAGAACCAATAGGTAATATAAAGGCCGCCGCAAAAATAATCATTGTTTGCCCAATAAAATACACTAACCTTTTTTTAGCAATCAGTACATCTGAATACCAGTAAAGTAATACATGAACAACCATAAAAGCACCAACAATTATACTATTTAACAGCAATGGTGAATGAATATGCTGAAATGTTACTGCTGAAATAAAGACAATTAAAATCCATAAGAGAAAAGGTATTTTATTCAGCAACAAAAAATGAGTAAAATCAGCAAAAGAATAAAATTTATTATGCTTATATACAGACATGTATACACCGCTTTCTATACGTTAAATACTTTTATTATAAGGAATTATCTCTTTTTTTATTTTAGAGAAAACTCTCGAAAAATTAAATGTACTAAAGTACAATCACTATGTACTTTAGTACATAAGTTTATAACAAAGCCTCCTTAAAAAAACAGTCCCATGTTCACTTTTAGTAAACATGGGACTGCTTATGTCATAAGTCATCTTTGCGATAGACCAGTATCCTTATTTGTTACAGATTCTCTTATTCCTGGATCGTGAATATTATATTTTTTTACTAATTTTATTGTTGCAGCTGCGAATGCCCAGCAGATGACTAGTGAGGCAACTAGCATCCACATTAGAAGGTCTGGTGAGTAGTTCATAATGACTGGTGTAAATACAGAGCACGCCGCTGTTAAAATACGGACAACAGCAATTGAAAAGCCTGTGACGCTTGCCCGCAAATCTGGCGGATAGAATGATTGTGTCCAAATTTTATAAATTGATTCTCCATGTAAGTTATTACAAGCAGAGTAAATAAAGTAAGCGGCAGAGAAAATAATCCATGATGTTCCGCCAAAAATTCCAGAAATCACGAAAGACAGAACACAAAGAAAAATTCCGGTATGCATCATTGTGTATCGATATTTAGTATCAGCTAATTTCATATAAATGAAAAAGAGAACGGCAATTGCAGCAAGGTTGGCAAAGAAGCCTAGTGCAGTTGAATATGATTGGGTCCGTCCGTTAATGGTAACAAGGAAATAATTGACGAACGAGCCCCAAGTATTTGCTGGGATATTCCAAAACAGATAAAAACCAGTAATCGAGATGAGCGGCACCATATACTTTTTGGAAGCAAAAATCGCTTTGATGGAAACTTTTTGTGCTGGTTGAGCGCGATTATTTTCATGTGCATTTTGTTCGTAAAGTTCATGTTCAACTTGACGAAACTTTTTGGAAAACACCCTAATGCCCCAATTAATCAGGGCTATTGCGGCAATCCAAATGAACAACACCCGTGTCCCTGTCATATCCATGGTAGAAGTTAAGAAACCAAGTGCTTGTGAAAGGAGAATCCCGAGAATCCAAAACATCTCCGTAATAGTGATAACTTTACCATGATGTTTCGGTGAAACACGCTCCGTAATGACAGCAAGCGATGTTGGCAGATCTGCCCCTGATGCAAGTCCTGCGATAATTAACCCAATGAGTAGCATTGGCATACTATTAGAAAAGGCGATGATAATACTGCCGATTGCTACAAGCAGAATATCGATGTTAAAGACACGGACCCGGCCAAATTTATCAGATAAACGGCCGCCAAACAATGCCCCGATCGCAACAGAAAGGGTTAGCGCTGTGCTGATAACTCCTGTCCACCATGGATTAATGCCGAAATGGTCAGACCAAATTGCTAGAGCAATGCCGGCGCTGACAAGCAATGCGGCATCCAGGTAGGAAGCAACACCTGCAACACTTGCTAAAAACCAGTCTTTACCTGAAAGCTTATCTTGTGATTTCTCCATATTCATTTACTCCCTTTTTTATAAGTTAATAATTAATTCCTGCTCTCTTTCGATAGGAATAATTCGATTAGCTAGACGAAGAACTCCTCCAGATACGTTTGCTGTAACAGTAAGTTGTTGCTTGCTCCATTCAACTTTTACTTGCCCTGCTCCGACTGGCAATACACAGGAGAAATCTTTAAAAAGGCCTACTTGTGGAGCCACTTCAAAGCTTTTGTACCCTGGTGCTGTGGGCTGAACGCCTAACAGATAACGCCCGACTAAATAAATAGGACTGGCCCCCCATGCGTGACAGAGACTTTTCCCATATTTATCACCATACATTGCATATTTTTCGGCACCTGTTTCGTTAGGGTCGTAATATTCCCAGAAAGTCGTCGCACCTTCAGCTAACATCCCGCCCCAGTAGGATTTAACTTGCTCAAGGACATACGAATATTCACCAATTTGTGCCATTACTTCAAGCTCCCAAAACTTAAAATACGGTGTATGAATATCATTAATTGCTGGGTTTAATAAAACATTCTTTTTAATAATCGCTGCTTTTTTTTCATCAACTATATTAAACAGTATGGCAAAGATGTTAGCATGTTTTGTTATGTTCCGTTTACCAGATTCATAACTGTCTATAAAGCCGCCCTTCTCTTCGTCCCAATAATATTTATGGATATTGGCTATTAGCTTTTCTGATTTTGCTTGTAAGTCTCCATTTGGCATTCCCAATGCTTTCTCAACGCTCATCATGCTTTGATAAGCACGGGCCAGCAGCATTTGTTCTGCACAGAGCGGGCCTGAAATATCAAACTCTGCCCAATCAATATACACCCAATCACCTGGTTTACCGTAAATAAAACCGTGTTCATTCGTTTGGGATTCACAATATTGCAGCAGGGATACCATTTTCGGATAAATTCCCTCAATAAATCTGCGATCACTAAATGTTTGATAATACTCTTCAATGCTTATCAGCCAATACAGGGAATAATCGATAATTGTATTAAGATGTTGTTGCATAAGATTGGTACCGCGGAGCCCAAGAATTGTCCGCTCAACAATTTCTTTGTTGAAAAAACTATAGCGATTAATGAAATAGCTTTGATAGGCATCTCCCGACCATACCCATTTATCCCGTTTAACTCCATCTAAAAAGAAGATATCACTGCAAGTACGGAAAGTGCGATCGGCAACCTCCCAAATTTGGTTGAGCTGCTGATCTGATGAGTGGAACTGACTTACTCCGCCGAACTCAACATATTGCCGGATAGCAGTAATCATTACTGAATCATCCATTACATTGGGTAAAAAGATATAGCGAAACGCTCGCAGTCGGGTAACAAAAGTGTTTTCTTCCAATAGTTCAAAGTCTTTATCATCACGAGTGTTTATCACTTGTTTGAGGTAACAGTCCTTATCATCAAGTGCTTCTGTCCTGCTCTCACCGTAACAACACGTAATAGGATGAAATCTTTCGGAGAAAATCACTTTTGTTTTTGCTGTAATGGTATGACCGAAATCTAGCAATGTACCTCCATTTACATATTCAATCTTCGAGGGTGTCTTTTGTTCATATGTGTAAGGAAATTCCATCGGATCTTGCTCTTTATCCACAAAAAGAGCGCTTACACCTACAGCCTGATCTGATTCGATATAGTTTGAAGCAAACCAAGTCTCATCAGAAAATATAGTTTGCCCGCACACAAAGATACTAGGCAATCCTTCCAAATGACAAACAATCACTTCAACCGTTATTTTACCTGGATTACAAGTAATAGTTTGTTCAAATGGGTATTTATCGACTTGTTCACTACCAGCCTCCTCCCGTCTTGTAACAGCTACATGCCCCTTCCCCTTAGCATGTACCGTAAAAGTTGTCTTTTCTTTGAGATGATACGTTTGTTTAAACTTAACATTATGGTTCCAACCAGCTGTAAACCAATAGGCAGGCCAATCAAAGCCACGTTCTTCTCGACTAAAATTTTGTTTCATAATATGGTAAATTTCAAAATCTCCTGGAAACCAAATCCAATAATTCACTATTTTCATCCTTTCTCACTACTTGTGAAACGCTTACATACGAAGTATAATCTAAATAAAATCTAGATAAAATGGCATTTATTCTTGAAAATATGGTCTTTGTTCAGGTTTAGTAAAATATTCGGAAAGGATATTAAGCACATGGAATTATCGACATTAGATGAGTACCTTTTCAGCCATACAGAAGTTGAAAAGATTCAACGAAAAGAAAAACAAAATATTAACGAGTTAAACCTTCCTTATGCCCTTCAAAAAGTCCCGAAAATCCCAAAAGAGGCATTTTTTCTTGAGGGAAATATTTTTATCAATAAACAGCAAAGATTTTCATACACTCCAGCACACACCCACGACTTTGTTGAAATAAACTATATGTATTCTGGAAACTGTACGCAGTATATTAATGATGAAAAAATTGAACTAAAAAAGGACCACATTATCGTAATGGATAAAGATGTGGTCCAAAAAGTTGATAATATTGGAGAAAATGATATTTTAATCAATATTTTAGTACATGAGAATTTTTTCTCGATGGATATTTTGTTTGACTCTTTCCAATCACATTCGATTTTCAGCGAATTTCTGCTTAATGCTATTCGCGAAAAATCCGCTCACAGCACTTTTTTACTGATTGATGTGTCAGGAAAAGAGACGATTTTATCCGTACTACGGAATATGATGGTTGAATATTTTAATCAAAAGCATTTCAAACAGGAGGTTATGAAACATTACTTTTCCATATTAAGTTATGAACTGAGTCGTATACTGGAAAATCGGGCTTGGGGCGAGAAGCAGAACACGATGGACAGTAAAATGATTGAAATCATCCGCTACATAGACTGTCATTATCAGGATGTATCACTTGCTTCCCTTGCAAAAACATTTAAATTTAATAAAAACTACCTGTCTTCTAAAATTAAACAAAATTTAGGGAAAGGTTTTTTTGAATTATTGAACGATAAACGATTAAGCGTAGCAAAAAAACTGCTGCGGGAAACGAATATGCCAATTGCAGATATCACTTATGAAATCGGCTATAATGATCCCAGTTATTTTTACAAAATGTTTAAGCAGAAATATGGAGAAACTCCTTTGCACTATCGGAAAACACGATAAGGAGAGCATACTGTTGTTTTAAAAATCCCCTTCTAACATTAATTTAGAAGGGGATTTATCTTCTTATAAGAGTTAAAAAATCATTTTTCTGAAAATGGCGCGCTAGCAGAGGTTGTGGTTTCTCCATCTAGCATGCTTGGCGTATGAAAATTTTCTCCTTTCATTGCTCTTATTCAAGCTATATGCCCTCCAATATCAAACAGACTTTTCAGTACTACAGCAGTGTACGGAAAACACTTTTTATGAATAATAAATACTAAAAAAAGAATCCTAATAAAAAAAGTGTGAGGGTTCAATATGTCATTTAAAATTCAATCTCTACTTAATATTTGTATGGTTACGATTTCATGGTTGTCGCTATATTTTATCGGTGTTAAAAATATAAAAAGATTTCTTCCTGCTACCTTAATAATTGGCATTATTGAAATTTTGCATGCAAAAGTTGGCAAAGACCGTAAGTGGTGGGTTTTTTATAATAAGCCAAACACCTATTGGGTCGATGAATTGCCTTTTAATACTGGTCCATTTATTTTCATTTCCATGTGGACATTAAAGATAGCCTATGGGAATTTCAAAAAGTTTATGATAATCAATGCATTAATACATGCTTTTTTCGCATTTCCTTATACTTTTGCTGCAAAGAAACTTAAATACTATACATTAGTTCGCTTTAACAATGTGCAGTTTTTTATTTATTTCTTTATGAAAGCTCCTTTATTGTATTTATTTCAATTCCTTGTTGAACGGAGCAGTGACAGGTTACGGAAGCTATGATAGGGGAACAAATAGAAGGTAAAAAAAAGCTTTCGGCAAACTAGTTACCGAAAGCCTTTTATATTATATTTAGTTGCGAATCAGATAATCAAATGCGCCTAGAGCCGCCGTTGCCCCTGATCCCATGGAAATAATAATCTGTTTATAAGCACTGTTTGTACAATCTCCTGCAGCAAAAACTCCAGGAATGTTTGTAGCACCGTGTCTGTCTACAACGATTTCACCGAAGCGAGTACGTTCGATTGTGTCACCTAACCAGTCAGTATTTGGCACAAGACCAATCTGAACAAACACACCTTGAAGTTCAACATGATGAACCTCTTCTGTATCGCGATCGATATAAGAAATACCGTTTACTTTATCTGTACCGGTAATTTCTTTTGTTTGTACGTTCTTTAATACTGTAACGTTTGGAAGGCTGTATAGACGATCTTGCAGTACTTTATCTGCTTTTAGTTCAGGCATGAATTCAAGCACTGTAACATGCTTTACAATACCAGCTAAATCAATTGCAGCCTCAATACCAGAGTTACCGCCGCCGATAACAGCTACGTCTTTTCCTTCAAACAATGGTCCGTCACAGTGAGGGCAGTACGCAACACCTTTGTTTTTAAACTCAGCTTCACCAGGCACGCCTACATTTCTCCAACGAGCTCCTGTAGAAAGAATGACAGATTTACTTTGAAGAACTGCACCATTCTCCAGCTCTAATTCAATTAAATCTTTCTTTTCTAAACGCTTAGCACGCTGTAAGTTCATTACATCAATGCCGTATTCCTTCACATGCTCCTCAAGGCTGGCAACAAGCTTAGGACCTTCAGTATGCTTCACACTAATGAAGTTCTCAATACCTAATGTATCCATTACTTGACCGCCAAAGCGTTCAGCAACAAGCCCTGTGCGAATCCCTTTACGTGCTGCATAAATAGCTGCACTAGCACCTGCTGGACCGCCGCCGACAACTAGTACGTCGTAAGGGTCTTTACTAGAAAGTTCAGAAGCATCTGGACCGCTGCCGATTTTATTAAGAATTTCTTCTAAAGTCATACGGCCGCTGCCAAATGGCTCACCATTTACGAAAACAGTTGGCACTGCCATGATATCTTTGCTTTCCACTTCCTCTTTAAATGCTCCGCCGTCAATCATTGTATGTGATATTTGCGGATTAAAAATGCTCATCACATTCAATGCTTGAACAACATCTGGGCAGTTATGGCAAGTTAAGCTGATATACGATTCGAAATGGTATTCGCCTTTGATGTTCTTAATTTGGTCTAGCAAGCTTTGGTCTACTTTAGGAGCTCTTCCGCTAACCTGAAGCAGTGCCAAAACTAATGAAGTAAATTCATGGCCTAATGGAATTCCTGCAAAGATGACACCAGTGTCTTCTCCGATACGGTTAACACTGAAGCTTGGTGTTCTTTGTAAAGTAGTCTTTTCTACTTTAATTCTTGGCGACATAGTTGCCAGTTCATCTACTAAAGCAAGCATATCAGTAGATACTTTATCAGTACCTGCACTAACCTTTAATAAAACGTCGCCTTCCATCAGCTGAAGATATTGTTCTAATTGTGCTTTAATGTCTCCATCTAATATCATTGATGACACTCCTTAGATCTTTCCTACAAGATCAAGGCTTGGCTTAAGTGTTTCAGAACCTTCTTGCCATTTAGCCGGGCAAACTTCACCTGGATTGTTGCGAACATATTGTGCAGCTTTAATTTTATTTACAAGCGTGCTTGCATCACGGCCAATTCCGTCTGCATTGATTTCAACTGTTTGGATAACTCCGTCTGGATCGATGATGAATGTGCCGCGATCAGCAAGGCCTTCTTCTTCATTCAACACATCAAAGATACGAGAGATTTTTTGAGAAGGGTCACCGATCATTATGTATTCAATTTTTCCGATAGCATCAGAATGATCGTGCCATGCTTTATGTGTGAAGTGAGTGTCAGTAGATACAGAATAAACTTCTACTCCAAGATCTTTCAAAGCACCATATTGGTTTTGAAGGTCTTCTAATTCAGTTGGGCATACGAATGTGAAATCTGCTGGATAGAAACAAACTACACTCCATTGACCTTTTAAATTTTGTTCAGAAACATCGATGAACTCACCGTTGTGAAATGCTTTAGCTGAGAATTCTGCTACTTCTTTACCGATTAATGACATAAAAAATTTCCTCCTAAAAGTGATTTGATGTATTATTAAATTAACAATAAATTTTATAACTTAATAATATTAAATTAATAATTAGTATTATAAAACAATCATTATTTATAATCAAATAAAAAATGTAATTATTTTAATCTAGATAAAATGAAAAGGCTATCAAAAAATCGATAAAATCAACATTTTTTCTCATAAGGACGCTGTAGTTTAATTCATTTATTGCCGAATTTCATTACTATTCATCAGCAGTTATTCTCAATTGAACAACAGAAATCGGCATTTTTAAAGTAGGAATTTTTTCAATTAAAAATTATAAACAATAATTTAAAGTCTTTTTGATTTATAATGATTTTTTTCTTCGTTTCTAAGAAAGGTAAGCTTTGAAAATAAGCTGTTTCTCTAATATCTATTGTTACCAATGGCTACTTTTTTATAAATTCATGTGGAACAACAAATTTTTAGATAAAATAAAGCCACCGAATAGGTGGTGGATTCCCCGCTTCTCCTAATAGATATATAAAAACAAAATAGATGCAAATCAGCAGCCCAAACCCCATAACAAAAAAGGAAAGCATTATATTTTCTTTTTTTACCAGCCCGATAATTCCGCAAATAAAGCTACCCAAACCTATAAACAGCTCAAATAAAGCTACATGATAGATAGAGTATTGCTCCATAACAAAAACGCGCACATGATTAAACATGGTTATCAACAGAACGAATACTATTTGTAATAATAAACCTAAAAAAGATATTTTCATTTCTCTAAACTCCATTCAAAAGTGAAGTACATAGAATATTTATGTACACAGTATTTCTACGTATAATAACGTAAGCTACCATTAAAGTAAATTATTTTAAAAGAAAGTTTAAAACCTCGACATATTGGTCGAGGTTCACGTGAATATCAATTATTTATTTCATCATATATGGATTGCTTCTCAAACCAGTTCTTTTTACTTCTGCAGCGAAAGTAATATTTATATCTGCTTTGGCAAAGCCTTGATCCCATTGAACTCCGTATTTCTTAAAGTGCTTATAATCTTGTTCTCGTAAAAACTCTCCAAAACCAAATATATCCGCATTATACTCTTCTCTAGATTTATTAATAAATCGCATTATCTCGTCTTCCATCATTTTGTTAATAGCTTTTTCCTGCCCTTCAAAAGCAGACTCCTTTTTAAATTCATTTGTACAACCTGTACTTTCTAAATAGCCTTCTGCCTTAATTTTAACATGGAAGGTTGGAATGCCATTTTTCTCTTTCGCTGTTACCTTTGTTTTTGTGCTAGTAATACGATAGCCAAACTTCTTATCTCCCTTAATACATTTAACCGTCAATTCTGTATTCTTTATTCTTCCCTGAATAAAGAGCATATCTCTAACTTCCTTTAATGTTGCAAAACCAACGAGTTTACCGTTTTTGATTACGCCAATTGAGTCAATAACTACTGAACTCTCAGGGACTTCACTCTTTAAGTTCTCAACATTTCCGCCTTTTTTTGGATCACCAATTAATCGGGCTGCTGCAAGGACAGGAGACTGACCTTGTGCATTATATAAACGCACAAAATCATTTAACTTAATATCAGGTGCCCCGCCCCACTCTTTCTGCATCGTATTCAATTGTGTAAAGATTTTTAAGGACGGGCTTTTTTTGTACATATTTGTAACTTCCAACAAACTTCCTGCATCTTGTCCTCTAACAATCACTATACTAAAGTCATCACGCATTTCTCTGTTGCGGTCAAAAAAATCCATGAAGTCCATCGTGCCGGTTTCCGCCACTTCCTGACTAATTGCAAGCAGTCTCATATGAGAGTAAACTAGACGAGATGCATTAGATATATTAAATTTATGAGCAATTTCTCCTACTGCATCCCCCTCTAATGAATAAACAAATGATGGGGCCATGCCTGTTGCAGTTTGGTAATTCATTTCTCTCGCTTCCGTGGTCTCAATGGTTAACCTGTATTTTTTCGTTTTTCCTTTATCGATTGCCACACCTGTTACGATAGACACCTCTGATAGCTCCGCTCTATCCCAGCAGCCTGTTAAAAATAGCAGTGAAAAGCTTATTATGACTGTTAATTTAAATAATTTCATAAGTATCCCTCGCCTGTATAAGGCTGTTAAAAGTTTCCTATGTAGGATGTTATTTATTATTTTTTGTATTACTGATGCCTTTTATGCATGAACATGGTGTACGAAGGTACTCCATCACTATTCAATAGTTTCTAAAATAGCTTACCTAATGCAGTATCTTAAAGTATAATTGAAGAATGACATACTAATATAATCAGCCAAGTTTTTGTTAGATCCATTTAAAATTATTGGAGTACTACAATTTGATGTATAACGAATTGATTTTTTATATACTATTGGTTATTGTTGCAGGTTCTTTAAGCTTATTTCTGTACATATTTTCCTACTTTAAGCTGAAAGGTGCACCAGGTGCCAGATTTTATCAATATGCAACTTTATTTTCCTCTATATTTTCCTTTTTTTATGTCTTTGAGTTATCAAGCACCTCTCTTAAGACAATAAAACTTTGGGTAACTATGGAGTATCTTGTTATGCCTTTTATTCCGGCCTTTCTCTTTTTAATGTGTTTGGAATACGTTGGCCAAAAGCTAAAGCAGTGGAACTATTACATCCTATTTCTAATTCCATGCTTTACAATTTTCATGCAAGCAACCAATGACCTTCACCATCTGTACTACTCTTCTGTTGCGCTAAGAAGCGATGTACCGTTTCCTATCTTAAAGTTGGAATATGGACCATTATTTTATGTTCATGCTTTTTATATGTTCTTCTGTTTAACTGTTAGTATTATTACATTGCTACAACAACTGAAAAATGCTTCCTTTATGTTTCGAATACAAATAGTTACTATGTCAGCAGGTTTAATTTTCCCAATTATTGCAAATTATTTTTACTTAAACAATCTAAGCCCTTATGGAATTGATCTTGGACCAGTATCCATGAGCTTATCCTTTATATTTCATTCTATTGCTCTTCTGACCTTCAAGATGTTCAATGTAATGCCAATATTTAGGGATACTGTATTTGAGAGAATGAAAGAAGGGGTTATTGTATTAAATCAAAATGGTGTAATCCTTGATTATAATGATGCTATACTTCCTATCATTCCAAGTCTAAATGCTTCTGTAATTGGAAAACCTTTAAGCAGCCTTCTTATAGGCAACCAAAAGCTTATGAAGATTATTGATAAAGGTGTAGATTGTGACTATGAATGGAATCAAGGGAATAGAAGCATTTATCATCAAGTACATTTCTCTCTTGTCGAGGATAATAGGTTAGGGAAAATAGGGAAAATAGTCTCGTTTGTTAATATTACAGAAAAGATAGAAATGCAAAAAATGCTCAAGCAGCTTGCATCTATTGACGGCCTTACACAAGTATACAACCGTACCTATTTTTTAAAAAAAGCAGAAGAAATGCTTTCAGCTTCAACAATTCAAGCAAATGTCTCTCTCATTATGTTTGATATAGATTTTTTCAAAAAAATTAATGATCAATACGGACATGAAGCTGGAGATATCGTTTTATCTCATGTAGCTAAAGTAGCAAAGAAAACCATTCGTGACGAAGATATAATTGGTAGATACGGAGGAGAAGAATTTATCATCCTCCTTCCAGAAACGTCCTTAAATGAAGCATACCGTTTAGCCAATGTTATCCGCCTGAAAGTTTCAGAAAGCTTCGCACCCGTTCACGAAATAAATATATATACTACTTTAAGCTTAGGTGTTTCCCATACAGCCTTTATTACAAATGATGCTGCCGAAACTATTCAAACTTTAATGCGAGAAGCAGATGCAGCACTTTATACTGCCAAACGGAGCGGACGAAATAATGCTCAAATGTTTTTGCCGGAATTTATCAAACAATAAGCTGGTAATAAAAAAGGTCAAATCTATAGATTTGACCTTTTTTCTATCCATATATGTATGTTAAAAACGCTTAGCTCTGCTGGTTAATAAATTCTTTAATTTGTTCAATCGTTAATCCAAGTTCTTTTGCTTCTACTATTAATTGAATCCATTCCATATCCAATTTTAATTCAGCACTTGTGTCAGCCATACGCCCTCCTGGTTTTTAGGCAGCACAGCCATCATAGAAATCCCTTAGATCTGTTGCTTTGCGCCCTACTCTTTCAAGCAGTTTGCCCTTTACTTATTCTTATATTTTAATTTTACAAAAAATTCTATAAATACAAAACTGTTTTTTATCGACAATTTTCGACTAACGCAAAAAGAGCCTAACCTCTCCTAAAGATTAGGCTCTTTCCCTGTCATCAAACAGATTATTTATCATTTTCTTTTTGTATAGGAATTCTAATGGAAAACACACTTCCTTTGCCTATTTCACTGCTTACGTGAATCGTCCCTGCATAGCTGTCGACAATCCATTTTGCAATAGAAAGCCCAAGGCCATGACCCCCGACTTGTCTTGTTCTTGATTTATCTGTGCGATAAAAACGGTCAAAGATTCGCTGCTGATCTTTCGGGTCGATTCCGATACCAGTATCCTTAACTTCCACCACTAGTTCTCTCCCATCAGCAGCCAATGACAGCAAGACTTCTCCGCCGTTCGGAGTATACTTAATTGCATTATCTACTAGAATATACAACAGCTGTGTAAAACGCTGTGAATCTCCATGCACAATCAGTGCTTCAGGGGCATGTAAGTATAATTTAATTTGTTTCGAATCAGCAAGCATTTTTAAAGATTGGATTGTTTTCTTTGCTAATGGGCAAAAATCGAAGGTTTCATTTGCCAACTCTATTTTCTCCATGTCTGATCGGGCAATTGTTAATAAATCTCCGACTAAACCGGTCATTCTTTTCACTTCATTTTTCATATTAAAAAGAAGCTTGTGTGAATAATCCTCTTCTTTAAACTCTGCTGTCATTTCCATTGCATTTATAGAAGATAGCATCACACTCAACGGTGTCCGCAATTCATGAGACGCGTCTGCAACAAACTCCTTCTGTCTCGCAAACGTTCTTGAAATCGGAATCATCGCTTTTTTGGACATATAGTAGCTGATATAAATAGCGACTCCCATAAAAAGAACGGCTATCCCTAGCAGGATAAAGGGAAGCATTTTAAAAAGCTGGTACGCAAACGAGATTTCCTTACCTATGTAAAGCAAGCCGATTTCTTGGCCATGATGGTATATAGGCTGTGCTGCTACAAGGAGCCGCACGGTTTCTTGCTTTTGATCTGACTCGAACTCTTCTACTCTGCCTCTCGTTTTAAATCTTCTTTCGGCTGTTATATTGTCCACTTTTATCGTTTCACTGCGAATTTCGTTTTCAGAAGGATCCCAGCCATCCAGCTTGTTTAAAATTTCAGACCGGGAATCAGACACCGTTTCATCTCCCAGAACAAGTGAACCAGAAGTATTAACAACATAAAAGAAAAACTGATCTACATCCTTCTCCAGTGATTTCTGGTTTTGAAATTCAAGAAGATTAGTTTGATTTGTCTGTGTCAAATAGGCTTCAATACTGGTTGCTTCCTGTTCTGCAGTCACCTTCAGCTCGCGTTCTTGCTCCTTAAAAATAGTAAAATATAATAGCAAATAAACAACAATAATGAACAGGAGCAAAAACAGCATTAGCAAGCCGCTGTATAGTGCAGTCAGCCGATATTGAGTGCTTTTAAAGATATCCTGGTTGTTTCGTCCTTTCCAGATAGAAACAAGTGACGCTATTTTAGCTTTCAAATTTATAACCTACCCCCCTTATACTTTGGAGCAGCCCATTTTGACCAATCATGTCCAACTTCTTGCGGAGCAGCTTGACTGTTGCATCAATTATTTTCATGGATACATCTGCATCCAAACCCCAAATCCTGTCAAGAATCACTTCCCTTGGCAGCACTTGTCCACGGTTTTGCACGAGCAAGTCGAGCATCTGGAACTCACGAGGACTTAACTGTACTTCGTCTGCTCCATTGGAGATTGTCTGGCTGAGCCTGTTTAATTGCATTTCATGAATGGACAGCTGCTCTTCAAGAATAGGTGCATAATTGCGTCGGGACAGAGCACGCAAGCGGGCAAGGAGCTCTTCAATTTCAAAGGGCTTTACAAGATAGTCATCTGCTCCCGCGTCCAATCCGATGATTCGATCCTCTACAGCATCTTTAGCAGTCAGCATTAAGATTGCTCCAGAATAGCCGCTGGATCTTAACCGTCTGCAAACAGACACACCATCCTCATTAGGCATCATCCAATCCAATATCAATATATCATAGTGTGAGGCTTTCGCGTAATCGTATGCGTCTTCCCCGTCTGTAACCCAATCGACCTTATAGCTGCCCTTCTTCTTTAACATATATTCAACTAGCTCACCAAGCTGGAAATCATCTTCCGCTAAGAGTATGTTCATGTAAAACTCCTCCTCCTTTTTTATTATTTCTTGTATCTATTATAAGTCTGAAGTCTTACTCACTTTCTGCCAATCCTAGCAACATATTCTTAAAATTAACTTAAGAAAGTAGTAACAATGAAAAAGCCTGCATAAAGAGATTGGCCAATCAGCACTACTCCAAACATCATTGCTGGGACCCACTTAAGTCTTCCGAAGATTCCTTTTCCTTTCATTAACTTTCTATTAGAAACGCTGCTTTTCAGCTGAACAAAGGACCCGAGGACAGATTGAACAAGGATAATCGCTGCTAGAAATATCGCGCCATGCATAATGATCGTTTCATCGCCGTAATACAACGGTGCTGTTAGCATGGCAATAGAAAGAATGGCCCAGACAAACCCGACAAAGCTGCGAATCCAGAACAACAACGATAACCCAAGAAGCCCGATTAATATATAGAAAATAAATTCGTACTGCTGCTTTGAAACTAAGTAAAATAAACCAGTAGCTGCTATTAAAGCGCCTGTGTGTCCTAAATACATATGAAAAGCAGCTTTTAATGTTTTCCCGTCTGCTTCACCCTCAAGCAGCTGTTTCTTCTTCTTAATGCCCCTGATTTTTCTGCCAGCAGCTATATCGCTGATAATATTCAACAGCAAAGTGTTCCAAATGGAAAAGCAAGCTTTAACAATCGGAATGACAGACACAATTAATGCTATTGCTAGATAAATAAAAATTGACAGTGCCTTGTCATAACTTAGATAAGATATAGGATTGATTTGAAGTAAGTCTTGAATTGTTTCTCTCATTTTTTTAGCTCCTTTCACGTTTATTAAAGAAGGAGAAGCACCTATTTTTACTTCAGGCACTTCCCCTTCTTGTCAACCACTCATATTGCTTCTTTATCAGCTTTAAGCTTGTCTAGTTCTTTGGCGATTTCCTCATCGCTCACATTGGAAAAGCTTATTTTGTTATAGCTGTTTAGCGGGTTGGAAGTATAGCTGCCTGCTTGCACTTCTGCTTCCATAAAGAGGATTCTTTCCTCTGCTCTTGTTATACCTTTTGTGATTGTTTCGCCATTAAAATCAATAGTAACCTTTTGAATCTGCTTGATTGATTTTGCTGCATTTGCACGGGATGCAAGTAAAATTTTCTTATGCTGAAGCTCATTATAAGTTACTTGGAGCTCATTGAATTTTTCCTTCAAAATATTCGTTTGTTCCTTAAGTGTGATTAGCTGCTGTTCATAAAGATTAAGCTGAGTCTCTAAATTGATTTTTTCTTGCACTGCCAATTTAGCAATCCCTTCATCACCCTTCTCAAGAGCCAGTTTCGCTTGGCGGACTCGCTTTTCCACTAATTCCTTTGTTTGTGAAATAAGTGCCGCTTGCTTTTTTTCCACAAAGATTTGTCTAGATAAAGCGGACTGTGCCTTGCTAAGCTCCTGTTCCATTTCTCTAGTGTATTCATTCAGCATCGCAATTGGATTCTCCATGCTGTCTAATAAACTATTAATATCCGCTCTAGCAATTGTCTTTATTCTTTTAAAAATACCCATTTACATTCTCTCCTTTTTTTCTGCGTTATTCTTTTCCCATTCATCTAAAATCGTTGCATTCGTATAATTCACAGACGGTTTTGGTGTACTCATGATGGAAGTATCAATAAATTGCTGCATCGAAGAAGCTTGCGATTTCTTCCTGAAGCTTTTAACGGCAAGGACAGTCACTGCTATCAGGATGATAATAATAATGAGGGTCCAAATCCACGGAAATGCTGGTTCATTATGATAGCCGACTAAAACTCGTTCACGCACAACTACATCGCGATGATGCAGCACTGTTTCTCCTGGGCCTCCATGATCGTGAAAGCCTGCAGCAAGTGTTGTTGTCCCCCCAATCAGATTAAAGATAAAGCTTATCGCAAGCGTCATAGAAGCAACAATTGCTCCCCAGAAAATACCTTTTTTCAATCTAGCATTCACTGTTTTGTTTCCTCCTTTCTTTGTTCATATTGGTAGTTTAGTAGCCTTTAGTGAAAAGATGGTGAAAAGATAGAGCTATTCTATCTTTTATTGAATTTGTTTATTCTAAAAGCCGAACAGCAAAAAAGACAGCACTCATCATGTGCTGTCCTGTCTTCCTTACTCATTCTATTAAATTACCTTTTTAAATTGGCTAGTATACAAATCATAATAGAAGCCTTTTTGTTCTACTAGCTCATCATGGGCGCCACGCTCGATTATTTCGCCGTCTTTTAGTACAAGAATCTTGTCTGCCTCCCGAATTGTACTAAGCCTGTGGGCAATAACAAAGCTGGTCCGTCCTTTCATAAGCTCGCTCATAGCTGATTGGATCTGCATTTCAGTTCGTGTGTCTATACTGCTTGTTGCTTCATCCAGAATTAACACAGCAGGATCTGCTAGTATGGCCCGGGCAATTGTCAACAGCTGTCGTTGACCTTGACTTAAGTTTCCTCCTTCTGCTGTCAGAACTGTGTCATAGCCCATTGGCAGTTTACGGATAAATCCATCTGCATTGGCAAGCTGTGCCGCTTGTTCCACCTCTTCATCTGTAGCATTCAGGCGGCCATAGCGGATATTTTCCCTAATAGAATCAGAGAATACGTACGCATCCTGCAATACTATCCCTAATTTGCGGCGCAGACTGTCTTTGCTGATTGTTTGAAGCTCTGTTCCATCTATTAAGATTCTGCCATTGCTTATCTCGTAAAATCTCGTTAATAAGTTAACAATGGTTGTTTTTCCTGCACCTGTCGGCCCAACTAAGGCAATCGTATCACCAGGCTTTGCAGTTAAAGTGATATTCTTTAATATGGAGTGTCCCTCTTTATAACCAAAAGAAACGTCCTCAAAAATGACTTCTCCTGTCAAATCCTCTACAACTTTGACAGGTTGCTTTTTGGCATATTCTGTTGGAGTATCAATTATTTCAAAAACACGCTCCGCCCCTGCCACTGCTGATTGAAGCATATTGAATTGGTTTGCTACTTGATTGATTGGATCGTTAAACTGCCTTGAATACGAAAGAAAACTAACAACCACCCCAATTGTAACCATGCCTTCAAGGGCCATCCAGCCGCCTGCTGCGGCAATGATTGCAAAGCTAGCGTTTTTCATTACATTCATGACAGGGCCCATAAACCCTGAATAGATTTGTGCGCGGATAGATGCCTCGCGAAGCTTTACATTAATGTCCTGAAACTCTTCCTTCACCTTTTCCTCCCGATGAAAGACTTTAACTGCCTTCTGTCCAGAAATAGTTTCTTCTATATACCCATTTAGCTCTCCTAAATGCTGCTGTTGGCTAGTGAAGTATTTTCTCGTAAATTTAGCAATTTTTGATGTCAGGAACATGACAATTGGAATTGTTACAAAGCTTAACAATGTCAATCCAATATTAAGGCTAAGCATAAAGCATAATGCACCGATCAGTGTCATAATGCTGGATATTAATGTTGTAAAGCTTTGATTCAGCGTATTTGATACATTTTCCATATCATTTGTCGTTCTGCTCATCAATTCTCCATGTGACTGTCTATCAAAAAAATGCAAAGGCAGCTTTTGAAGCCTGGCGAACATATCTTTGCGCATTGCAAGTACTGTATATTGAGAAACAGCTGCCATGAAATAAGATTGAAGCCAGGTAGCAATAGAGCTGCATATATAAACACCAAGCAAGCCGGCACAAAACCAAACAAGGCCGTTTACGTCGCGAGTGATGATATATTTATCGATTGAAACACCAATTAAGTAAGGACCTAGCAGGTTTAAAACTGCTGTCGTCATTGTCAAGAATACAACCAGCACTAATCCTTTCCGTTGATGACCAATATAGCGCCATATTCTTACCAATGTTTCCTTCATATTGTTTGCCCTCTGAACTGGCAAGTTTCCGCGGAAATGCTTCGGCCCTCCTAACCCCATTTGTTGAGGAGGCATGTTTGTTTTGCGATCATTCATAAACTACTTCCTCCTTTCCCAGCTGGGAGCGGTATATTTCCTGATACACTTCACTAGTTTTCATTAACTGTTCATGCGTGCCTTCTGCGGAAATCCTTCCATCCTCCAGGACGACAATTTTATCTGCCTCCATTACAGAAGAAATACGCTGAGCAATGATGAAGGCAGTGCTATGTTCCAGCAATTCTCCTAGTGCTTTTTGTATGCGGGATTCAGTTCCCAAATCAACTGCACTTGTACTATCATCTAGAATCAAGATTACGGGGCGGACTAACAGCGCTCTGGCGATCGAAATCCGCTGTTTTTGCCCTCCAGACAAATTCATGCCTCTCTGGCCAAGTACAGTATCATATCCATCTGGCATAGTCATTATAAATTCATGGGCACATGCTGCTTTCGCCGCTAATTCAACTTCAGCTTGTGTTGCAGCCGGTTTTCCATAACGAATATTATCCCGGATTGTGCCGCTGAACAGGATGGACTGCTGTAAAACTACACCTACAGATGTCCGCAAATGTTCCAGTTTAATATGACGAACATCCGTGCCGTCAATCATAACCGTGCCGCTTGTCGCATCATATAATCTCGGAATTAATTGCACCATTGTAGACTTTCCAGAACCAGTCGCCCCTAGAATGGCTACAGTTTGGCCGGCCCTTGCAACTAAACTGATGTCCTTTAACACTTCAGATTGTCCATCATAGCTGAAAGATACGCGGTCAAAAGTTACTTCCCCCTTCACGATTGCTTGCTGGTCTGCGTGCTGATGATCCACTAAATCCAGGTCTGTATGGAGAACTTCTTGAATGCGGTCTGCTGACACCTTTGAGCGGGAAATCGTAATCATCATCATGCCAATCATCATCACAGCAAACAACACCTGTGTCACATAGTTAATAAAGGCAATAAGATCGCCCACCTGTAAAGATCCGCTCCACGTCTGATGTGCTCCAAACCAAAGGATAATAACTAGGCTGAAATTAAGAATGAGCATTAACACAGGCATATTGAAGGATACAATGCGAGCTGCCCTGACTGCATTATTTGTATAATCCTCGTTTGCTTGCCCAAACCGGTTATTTTCAAAATCAGAGCGTACAAACGCTTTAACTACTCGAATACCCATCAAATTTTCCTGGAGGACAGTATTAACCTTATCCAGCTTTTGCTGAACTATATTATAGGTAGGAAAGGCTTTTCGAATAAGCAGATAAAGAATAATAAATAAAACAGGAATAGTTGCGGCAAATATTAACGCAAGCTTAAAGCTGATAGTAAATGCCATAATAACACTTCCAATCGTCAAAAGCGGTGAGCGAATGCTGCGCAAAACCATCATCACAAACATTTGCAGCTGGACTATATCGGCCGTCAGCCTCGTAATTAAACTGCCTCCTTTAAACTTATCCAAGTTTTGAAAAGAAAAGCTTTGCACTTTATCAAAAACTACTTTTCGCAAATCGGTGGCAAAATTCATCGATGCCGTACTGGAAAACACCGTACAGCCTGCACCGCCAATCAAACCGATAAATGCGACAAGAATCATCAGCCCGCCAGTGCGCTGAATTGTCTCTAAATCCCCTTTCATCACACCCTCATTGACGATTTGCGCCATTAAAAATGGCTGAAGCAAATCCATCGACACCTCCAGCACCATAAACAGTGGTGCCAGTATGGTTATTTTCCAGTATGGCTTCAGAAAACCCATTAATTCCTTCATAGTACCTCCCCTTTAAACAGGAAACGGACTGGATTATTCCAATCCACTCCTATCTTCCTCATTTAAAGATTCCTCCCCTTTATGCGGATTGGCTTCTTCTGTCTGTATCTTTGCATCGCTAGTGTCATTCACTTCATTTTCTTGAATTTCAAAAAGCTCAGTAAACTCATTAATAACCATATCAATCGCTTTCAATTCTCCGACTAGGATCGGTTGAATAGACTGAAATTCAGGAGCTTCAAGCTGCTGCTTTATGGTAGAGCGTTTTAATTTCATCATCTCCAGAAAGGCAATAGCTCGGCCGCGGCGGAATGTTTTCGCGCCTTTATGTCCTTTATTCTTCCGCTTATGATGTTCACCATGATGATAGCTATCTTTCATAAAATGCTCGTTTCTCATTGTTCACCCTCCTTGTATACATATGTATACATTTTGTTTCTATATTCAATGTATACATTCGTATACAAAATGTCAATATTCTCTAACTCGTTTGAAGAACAAAAAAACAGTATCCTATTTAGGACACTGTAAAAAGGAGGAGTACCATATAAAAAAGAATTAGCATTCACCAAAGCTGTAAGGGGAAAAACTCATAAAATTAAAATAAGTGTGCAATCGATTAATTGTATACTGTGCTATGTCATCAAGATGGTCTTAGTACAACAGCAGACATAAACAACCTAACTTTTTCATTGAAAAGTATGTTAATGACTTACCGTACCTTTTTTTGCTACTGCCGTAAAATAATCTAAACCTAATCCTAGAAATTAAGGAGATGCTAGAACCTTTATTACCGCTCTGTTTATTTGCCTGTAAAGCCCCTCTAATCATGGACATGCTCGGAAGCCGAAAAGCCTACTATAGGAATGGTTGAGTATAGACTATTCGGCTCATTCCCTGTTTGTAATGCTGTAAATATGAAGGTGATTGTAATAAGTATGGAAACTACCTAATTTGATAAGCAGCATGCACTCTGATGATTTAACGAAAGTGCACTTTCAAACAGGAAATAACATATACAAATAAATCTGTGGATCCTCTATCCTTCCACGCTTTTTTTAATTCATCAATGTGCATTCCATTTCCCCTGACAAATTCACCTTAACAATTCCTCATAAATATTTATATACTTACTCGCATTTGTTGCGATTATTGTCAAATTTTATGGGACTTTCACTTTGAATGCCTGTAGTATTTTTTCATTAATTTTATTCATGTCATTAATTTGTCACTGACTATTAAACGGGATGGCCAATTCTTCCCCTTCATTTTTTGGTGAATTGACAAGGGTTGAAACCTCATATTTATCCATTGCTTCTGCACTATATGGTACAAGTAGCTGCTTTAATTCGTTTATGTTACTGTTCTTCGGGTTCATCCAATAATCATAATCTTCCTGCTTCAAAATAACCGGCATTCTATCATGAATATCTTCTGTACTAGCATTTGCTTCTGTTGTTATAATGGTACAAGTAGCAAGAGGCTTCGTTCCATCTGCTTTTTTCCAAACCTCAAATAAGCCAGCCATCGCAAATGGCCGCCTATCTTTCATGACAAACCGAAAAGGCTGCTTTTCACTCTTTGTCTTTTTCCATTCATAGTAACCGTCGCAAATGATTAAACATCTTCTTTTTTGAAAGGCATGTTTGAATGAAGGCTTTTCTTCCAGGCTTTCCATACGGGCATTGATTAGTTTATAGCCTATTTTTTCTTCCTTCGCCCAAAAAGGGACTAGTCCCCATCTTAAGTAGCTCCCTATCCGTCTTCCATTGTTATATCCTATTGCAAGGACATCCTGCCCTGGAGCAATATTATATCTGGGCGTAAGCTCAGCAGAAAACTCAAAATCAAATTCTGCTTGTAATTGGGACAGCTCACTTACTAATGAATATCGACCGCACATCAGGCTCCACCTCTTTTGCTTTTTTTATAGTTTAGCCTAAATAACAGAATAGAGACATGAAATCTCCATGCCCCCACGCCTTACTAATTTGTCTTTCTTTCTTCTGTAAACAGATCTTGAACAAACCTGTCAATCCGGTCAAATCCTTTATGAATATTTTCAACAGATGACGCATATGACAGCCTAACATAACCTTCTCCCATACTGCCAAAGCAATCGCCAGGTGACACAACTACGCGCTGTTCGTTAAGCAGCCTTATAGCAAACTCATCGGAAGTTAAGCCTGTTTCTTTTATGTTCATAAAGACGTAGAAAGCCCCTTTAGGCATTACACAGGATATCTTATCTATTTTGTTAATACGCCCCACCATGATGCTTCTGCGCTCCTTATATTGCTCATTCATATAAGCATAAGCTTCAGTCGGACCTGTCAACGCTTCGATTGCTGCAAATTGAGCTGGTGTATTTACACATGACAGCATAAATTCCTGGATTTTCTGCATTTGAGCAATTATTGGCTTCGGTGCGAGACAATAGCCGACGCGCCAGCCTGTCATAGCATAGGATTTAGAAACAGAGTCAATGATGATGGTTCTTTCTCTCATGCCCGAGATTCTCGCTATATTAAAAAAAGGCTCGTCATACGTCAAATATTTGTATACCTCATCAAAAATAACATATAAATCATGTTCAATCGCCACCCGAGCAATCATTTCCATTGTTTCCTTGCCTGCGACAGCACCTGTCGGATTAGACGGGGAGTTCAGAATTATTGCTTTTGTCTTAGCTGATATCGCTTCTCTCAGACGCTCTTCTGTAAAGTTAAAACCTTCTTCCTCATAAACAGGCACTGTAACAGGCACAGCATTATTCATCTCAATCATGCCAAAATAGTTCGTATAGCATGGGTCGCTTACAATCACCTCATCACCTGGATTGGTTAAAATAAACAAAGATAAAGACAATCCTTGCATACCGCCAACAGTAATAAAAATTTCATTAGCAGGATCATAGCTGACTTTATCGAAATTCTCAAAGTGTTTGCTAACTGCTTCACGCAAAGGAAGTAACCCAGAGTTAGGAGTATAGTGGGTTTCGCCATTATCCATTGCTGATTTAGCAGCATCTATTATGTTTTTCGGGGTATCGAACTCTGGCTCTCCAATAACAAAACTGACCACATCCTCTAGCCCTTGTGACAGCTCATACATTTGTCTTACTTTTGCTGCTTTAATTCCTTGAACCTTGGTTGATAACTCCTTCATACTTTTTTTCCTTTCCGAATAGAAGCATTCTATGTATATTCTTTATTTTCCAAATATTCAATTTATTAAATTCTACCATATTCATAATTAATAATTAATATTTATTTTTGAAACGAAGAAATACATACCTTTTTTAAGTCATGAGTTTGGCCGCTTAATAGGGCATAAAAAAGAGGCACCTATTAGATAGGTGCCTCCTGATTAATCAGTCTTCATCTCGCTGCATTCCAGTATAGATTAAAATCAAACGAATCAGCTCCAGAACAGCAACTGCTGCAGCTGCAACATATGTCAATGCTGCTGCGTTTAGCACTTTCTTCGTTTCTCTTTCTTCGTCATTGCGAATAATACCAAGGGAAACGACCTCATCCATCGCTCTGTTAGAGGCATTAAACTCTACAGGCAATGTCACAAACTGAAATAATACCGCTGCTGCCATGAATACAATTCCAAGAAGTAATAAATTGCTCATGCCTGCGATCATTCCGATTAGAATCAAGATCCAGGAAAAGTTACTGCCGATATTCGCTACAGGGACAAGAGCGTGACGGAATCTTAAAAACGCGTAGCTTTGCTGGTCTTGAATCGCATGGCCGACCTCATGGGCTGCAATCGCCGCTGCTGCCACTGAATGGCCGTGATAGTTGTCAGAAGATAAGCGGACAACCTTAGAGCGCGGATCATAATGGTCAGATAATACTCCCCTTGTTTCCTCAATAGAAACGTCATACAAGCCGTTGGAATCAAGAATTCTTCTGGCTACCTCTCTCCCGGACATTTGGGATGACGCTGTTACATTAGAATACTTTTTATAAGCGCTTCTTACTCTGAATTGTGCCCATATAGGGACAATTAGGATAATCAAAAAATATATGATAAACATACTGCTTCTCCCTTCCTAAAATTATTTAGCTGGAACGGCTGCTTCGATTAAGTCATCGCCGATTTCTCCGACGATTTCTTCTAATATGTCTTCCATCGAAACAATACCTGCTGTTTTGCCGTTCTTATCTTTTACAATCGCTAAATGTGTACTGCTTTGCTGCATTTTTAATAATGCATCTTTAATTGGTGCTGTCTCTTTAAAGCTAGGCAGTGAATGGACAACAGAATCCATTGTCAGTTTCCTGCCTGCCACAACACTTGTAAGCATTTCTTTTGTGTTAATAAATCCGATATATTCCCCTTTATCTGTAACCGGATATCTCGTATATTCATACTGATCTAAAACAGTTATTATTTGATCAAAAGGCATGCCTTTTTCAACTGAAATAATTCTCTCTTTCGGTATCATAATATCCTTCAAAATCCGCTCATCAAAGGCAAAGATATTTTCCAGGTATTCAAGCTCTGTTCTATTAATTTCTCCGCTCTCATAGCTTTGTGTAACAATGAGCTTCAATTCTTCCTCTGAATGGACCGTCTCATGCCCAGCTGGTTTAACCCCAAACATACGCAGGAGAATGCGGGAAGATCCGTTCAATGCGGAGATAATTGGCTTTGTCACTTTACCAAACCAGTAAAGAGGCGGTGCAAGCATAAGTGTCATTTTTTCAGCATATTGAATTGCCAATGTTTTAGGTGCAAGCTCTCCTAATACTACATGGAGAAATGTAACAATTGACAGGGCAATAGCATAAGACAGGACAGTGGCTAATGCTTCTGGAACATTAAACCTTTCAAATAAAGGATGAAGCATCTTCTCCACTGTAGGCTCTCCTAATGCACCAAGTACTAGGGCAGTAATCGTAATACCCAGCTGACAGGCTGACAAGTAAAAGTCAAGATTCTGTGCAACTTTTTTCGCGATATGAGCCTTTTTATTACCCTCTGCAATCAATTGATCGATTCGTGACATCCTTACCTTTAATATCGCAAACTCCGCACCAACAAAAAATGCAGTCAATCCGATAAATACGGCCACAAGAAACAAATTCAAAACTATTAATCCGTCCAATTCATGCGCTCCTATTTTTAAAAGTTTTCATGCTTAGTAACTGATCAGTTGAGGACCATTTCGACATCATCAGTTGATTCCGTTTTAGCAAGTGTAACCTGTTTTATTTGATAATTGTCCATCTCAGTGACAGTCCAAACATACTTTCCATATTCAACTTGGTCGTCTAATTGAACATTATCAACTAATTGGTATTGCATCCAGCCACCGATTGTGTCAATTGTTTCTTTTTCTTCAAAGCGGATGCCGAATTGATCTTCCAAATCTTCCAGCAACACACGGCCGTTGACTAAATAACGGTGTTCTCCAATGCTTTGAATATCTTCCACTTCATCAGCATCAAATTCATCTCTTATTTCGCCGACTAATTCCTCAAGGATATCTTCCATTGTCAGTATTCCAGATGTTCCTCCATACTCATCAATAACCAATACCATATGAATTCTTTCCTTTTGCATTTTATACAAAATGTCCTGTATGCGAGTAACTTCCAGCACAACTGGCAGTTCACGGATAAATTCATTTAGCTGACGGTTTCTTCCTGTAGCCATATTGGCTAACATTTTTTTTATGTTTACCATACCGACTATATTGTCTTTGTCTCCGTCTAATGTTATTGGATAACGAGTATAGTTAAATTCATCAAGAACTTTTATGATTTCTTCCCGGTCCATATTTTGGTCCAATGTAATTAAGGATGTTCTCGGCACCATGATATCTTTAGCAACACGTTCATCAAACGAGAAGACATTCTCCATATATTCAAGCTCTGTCTCGTTCAATTCACCGCCCTGATAGCTTTGCGCCATAACAATCTTCAGCTCTTCCTCTGAGTAGGCATGCTCGTGTCCGGCTGGTTTTACTCCGAATACGCGCAGTATTCTGCCAGATGCTCCATTTAGTGCCCAAATAAACGGGTACATTACTTTACCAAACCAATACAATGGACCTGACAGCATTAATGTCAGCTTTTCTGGAAATTCAATAGCTAATGTTTTCGGTGCCATTTCACCAACAACGACATGGAGGAAGGTTACAAGAATAAATGCGATTGCATAAGAAGCAATCGAGGATACCGACCCTGGCACATTCAACAAATCAAAAATAGGATAAAGAATTCGCTCTACAGCCGGCTTTCCAAGGGCACCAAGACCTAGTGCCGTAACGGTAATACCAAGCTGGCAGGCGGAAAGATAATAATCGAGATTGCTCGCCACTTTTTTAGCCATTACTGCTTTTTTGTTCCCCTCTGCAATCAGTTGATCAATTCGTGACAGACGGATTTTAACGACCGCGAACTCTGAGCCGACAAAGAATGCCGTAAGCACGATCAATATTGCAAGTATGAACAGATTTGTAAGAGTAATTATGTCCAATCAATTCCCTCAAGGTTGAGGGATTCACCTCCGTATGAATAGTTATAACAATGTTAACAGCGTCATAATTGCTGTCATTTTTGGTTCAATTCTTTTATAAACCTTCATTCTTTCTTCTGGAGGCACATTTTTTAGTTTTTCTTCCAAAAGGGAAAGTTTCCTTTGCAAGCAGTTTATTTCATCTTGAACATCGCATATAATCGGTTCGATGTCTCCAGAAACATCTGACTTCAAGGCTTCCTTTATTTCCTCCATCGACATCCTTTGCTGCTTCAATAGCTTAATTCTTTCCAATGTTTCAAGAACGTTCTCTGGATATAAGCGGTAATTAGAAGAAGACCGTTGTACCTCCAGTAAACCAATTTGAGAATAATAATCTATTGTCCGTGTTGACAATCCACTTAATTCAGCCACTTTTCCGATACGCAGCAACGCCTTCCCAAATTACTCACCCTTTCCGTTCATTATTTATATATAATATATCATACCAACCAGAAACTGTACAGTATAACGTTATGGTTTAAGTTTTCCCCAACAGCTTCTATACTAAACTTTTCTGACATATGCTTTAAGATTAATTAAATTAAGCCTGCAGGCATTATAGACTGCCTGCAGGCTTTAGCTGTATTTTGTATTGCTTACTCTACATATTTATTCTTCAGCTGATCTGCCCCAATTCCGCCGACAAGCATCAAAACTAATGGTAAAAACGATACGATTCCTGTTGGTATTCCTTCTAAACTTATAGCTGTCCCACCGAAATGATTTAACAGTAAGATAATTAATTTTGCAACCAGCAACAGGACACCAATGGAAAATATACTTTCAAAAAAAACCTTCCATTTCGGGTGGGCAAGCTGCTTGCTGTCTTTAATAACTTTATCCTTCAATTCTTTATCGCTCCTTAACAATTCATCAATTGTAACGCCAAATAAATCACTAAGATGAATGATCATTTCAATACTGGGATAATTCTTGCCTGTTTCCCACTTTGAAACAGACTGACGACTTACATGAATTCTTTCTGCTAAATCATGTTGAGACCATCCCTTTTTCTCCCTTTCCTTTTTTAGTCGCTCACTAAAAATCATCTTATTGTTCGCCTGCCTTTACATTTTTTATATTAATGCGATAAGTCATAAAGTAAAGATACTTCTATGCGCACCAAGGCGCAACTAATGGTTGCTCCTTGATATTTATGGTGAAAATTCTCCTATACAGCGAAAAAAGGTTAATGCATAGTAGTTCTACACATTAACCTTAACATCATCTATTCTATTATATTCTTAACTGGCGAGTCAGACGTTAATGTAAAATCACCATTTTCTGGATCCGCAAAACCAAGATCAAGTATGCTTGAATTACTGTCACTATCTGCTGCTGTTTCGAAGGAAGCGAGGCTAGTATATTCCTCATCCTTCCAAACCCAGATTGTCTCCTTATCCTCTTCTAGATGATATACATTGCTTGAAAGGGTATTGCTGCTGTTCGCGGTAAAATAATTAATGATAAATAGTCCATTTTCACTTGAAGAGAAAACATTCTTCTCGATTTTATTACTGCTCGTATCATGCTGCAGCATCAGCTGACCGCCATCCAAACCTTTTGTATCATTTTTATACAAAATATTTTTGGCTATCGTAGAGTTTTTTGTACCTCCTCTTTCTGTATCATAACCGCCGATAGAGATGCCTGTATAATTATTTTCATATACAGTATTACTTGTAATATCAATATGGACGGCATATTTTTTATGATGCTCAGAGGTTGCTTCGATTCCAAGGTCATTATGATGCACAATGTTATGATCAACAGTAATGTTACGGCCGCCATCAATATAAATTCCGCCAGCACTGTAATCTTCCCCATATGCAGGGTTGCCGTAGGAACTATTATTATAAACAATATTGCTTTCAACAGCTCCGTTTCTAACGTAATCATTTTCCTCGCTAGTGCCTTCATAACCAATCATATCAATACCGATGTTGTCATTATCTCTTACAGTGTTATGAGATATTTGAAATCCATCAATATTTCCATTAAGAACTAGTGCTTCACTTGCACCAAGCTTCAAATTTTCCACGAGATTATCTTTTATTGTTATGTCCTTCATTGCCTCTGTTGCATAAACAGCAATTCCATGGCCATTGCCCTCATCATGGAATGTCTCAATATTTCGGACAGTGTTATTCTCAATCGAAATATGACTGCTGTTGCCAGTAACGTATATACCTATAACCGTTTCATCTGCCAGCTCTGTGGAGAGATTAGTAAACGTCAGGCCTTTTATTGTAATATAGCTTTTATCATTAATGGAAGCGAGGGCTGTGTCCTCCTCTGCATCATCCATTTTTTCTCCGCTTATAATAACTTCTTCGCCGTCATAGGCCTGAAAAACAATCGGCTCTGTTTTTGTTCCGCTGTGGTTCACCTGTAAAGACTCGTAATAAGTCCCTCCGCGGATATATACAGTTGTGCCGGGAATTGCTGCTTCACTTGCCTTTTCCAATGTTTGAAAAGGTTCTTCTATGCTACCGTCATTCGCGTCATCCCCATCTTCTGCTATAAAAAATGACTGTTTAGTTGCTGCTATCTTGATCTCTTGTTCTTCTGCATCATCTCTTTGAAGGTAAACAAAAAGACATACAGCAATGCCGATAATTGCAAGTATTACTAATAACTTTTTCATGATAACGCCCTTTTCTTTTATATATACTTTCCCTCTTATATTGAGGGAAATGCAGCTGCTTGGCAAGGGAAGTCATATAGGTCCATCCTTGCTCAAGATACTGGTAAACCATTTGTTAATTTCGGCAAATATAACAGCAGAAGAACGGATCTTGCTAAACTAAAAAGGATAAAGGCAAGCCACAACCCGTGTTTTCCCCAAGCATGTGCTGCAGGTAACAGAATCACGAAAAAGAGCAAAACCGCGCCTATCATCGAATTTTTTACATAATCAACTTCAGTAGCTCCCGTAAAAACTCTAACAGCCCAGTCCAACTGGTCCGTACTTGCTAGAAGAATTATTCCTAAAACGAATGCTGTTATGTATTTGAACATGCTGCTAAAAGCAGTACTAAAATGACCGCCATGAGCATAAAAATATTTTTATTTAACACAATCCATTTCACGTTAATAATCACTTACTCTTGCTTTTTAAATAAATAAGAACCATTTCGTTTTATGTTCTCTATCATATTTTAATTATGCTTAGTTGTAAATAGTAATTATTACGGTTTGGAAAAAATATGAACTCTATGCTTTGTTAACAAGCAACAGAAAGTCTTTTTTTTTTATTAATTGGAGGGAATAAAAATGGTTAAATTTTATTTTTTTCAAGGCATTGTCACCAATATATCTGATTTTCCAACCAGCCAAAATAATGAGGGGAACGGTTGTCATAAAATTTTTACCGTTGAAGATCATACAGGGTCCATCGTTCACTTCGTCATCGCCCCATCCACTTATTTTATTGACCATTTAATCGTGCAGCCTGGTGATCGGGTAACTGGATTTTATGATGGTAATGCTCCTGTCCCCCTTATTTATCCCCCCCGTTATGAGGCCATTGCTATAGCAAAGGAATTACCATATCAAAATGTGAAAGCAGACTATTTTAACAGCCAATTAATCAGCAGTGACGGAACCTTGAAATTAAATATTGCTTCAAGCACCCAACTACGCTTAAAA
Source organism: Niallia laureatilytica (assembly GCF_046613985.1). Classification (NCBI taxonomy): domain Bacteria; kingdom Bacillati; phylum Bacillota; class Bacilli; order Caryophanales; family Bacillaceae; genus Niallia; species Niallia laureatilytica. The sequence goes on from NZ_JBKKHP010000012.1 coordinate 112,006, forward strand.
AATGATCAGCCTTTTACAGGGACGCTTATGAACCGAAACCTCATTGTCCTTTATGGAGCTTCCACTAAAAGCATTCCAGCCTTAACAACTCCTTACAAAATCATTGTTTGGTGCTAATCTATTGATTTCATAGCAACCAGCCTGTTTAGTTAAGTTGAACAGGCTGGTTTTTACTTTTAAGGAAAAGGAATCAGGATATTGCGCCAAAAAGCAACATATACCTAAATGCAGCATTTAAATCCTTCCTTTTTTAGGATATCAATTGCTTTTTATAAGCGCTTACATTATTATTTTAATGAAAAGAAAGCAGTTAATCTCGTCCCTTCTTTGCCTTCCCACTGACATTTTATAACACTTCCTAAGAAGGCCTTGTTTCATAGAATGGACAATGAATAGGAAGGGAGATGATTATATAACTTAAGGCCTTTTACTGAGGTTTCCTGCCTCATCTAAGGTTTGGATATACAGTATCCAACATTTTGATCATAACAACCATGTTTATTACCATTTATTTATGATGTAGATACTTAATAATTGTTAATGGGAGTGGATGAAATGTCTATACCGAGCGGGGCAAGCATGAACATTATTATTCGGATACAGTTAGAGACTAGCATCATTTCTTTAGGAGAAATTGTTAATGTAATCGGAGATGCTGATGGAGATATTATCGGTCTTGACGTCATCTCTTCCAGTAAAACAAATACAGTTCGCGATATTACAGTGCGAGTACATAATAATGATCACGGGCAAAAGGTAGTCAGTAAGATTTCCGAATTGGCTGGAGTTCATATTGTCAACGTCTCTGACAGCACCTTCCTTTTGCATTTAGGTGGCAAAATTGAAATGAAAACGAAAGTGCGGATTAAAAACCGTGATGATTTGTCAAGGGTTTATACACCTGGTGTAGCTGCCGTCAGTGAAGCAATACATGCTGACCCCAGCAAGGTTTATTCTCTCACCATGAAAAGCAATACGGTCGCTATCGTGACAGACGGTACAGCCGTCCTTGGTCTCGGTGATATAGGACCAGAAGCGGCAATGCCGGTAATGGAAGGTAAAGCAATGTTATTCAAGCAGCTGGCAAATGTCGATGCATTTCCGATTTGCTTGGATACGAAAGACACAGAAGAAATTATCCAGATTGTCAAAGCTCTTTCCCCTACATTTGGAGGGATAAATCTTGAAGACATCGCTTCTCCTCGCTGCTTTGAAATAGAGCAACGCTTAAAGAAAGAGCTTAATATTCCTGTCTTCCACGATGATCAGCATGGCACAGCTGTAGCTATCTATGCAGGTTTACTTAATGCCTTGAAAATTGTGCAAAAAAATGTAAAGGATATTAAAGTTGTCATCAATGGCATCGGTGCAGCAGGAATAGCTTGTACAAAAATTCTTCTAGCTGCAGGTGTGCAAAATATCATTGGTGTTGATCGCAATGGTGCGATTTACCGCGGTGAAGGCTATACAAACTCCCATTGGCAAGCATATGCGGAAATGACTAATCCTGACAACCTTCAAGGCAGCCTGTCAGATGTTATCGGAGGTGCAGATGTTTTTATCGGAGTTTCTGCACCTAGGGCTTTAAAAGCCGAAGATGTCCAAAAAATGGCCAATGATGCCATCGTTTTCGCAATGGCCAACCCAATCCCTGAAATTGATCCTGATATAGCAGCTCCTTATGTAAGAGTGATGGCGACAGGCCGCTCGGATTATCCAAACCAAATTAATAATGTATTATGCTTCCCTGGTATTTTCCGCGGAGCATTGGATTGCCGGGCAAGTGAAATAAATGAAGCGATGAAATTAGCAGCTGCTGAAGCAATTGCTTCAACGGTTTCAGATGAAGAATTAAATGAATCTTACATTATTCCTTCTGTTTTTAATAATACTGTTGTCGATAAAATACGTGACGCTGTCGTTAAGGCTGCTGTCGATACAGGCGTTGCAAGAAAAATCCCTAAGATTAGTAAATAGTTACAAGTAAAACTCACCAAATGGTGAGTTTTACTGCTTTTTAGCATAACTCAATGATGGTGATGAACATGAAGCGGCTTATTTTTAGCCTGACAAAGGATAGCATTATCATGACGGTGAGACGCAGTTTCTAATTGGATTGTCACATGAGAAATCCCCTTATGTTCCAGTTCATGTTCAATATTGCGTAAAATCGCTTCACTTTCCGCTACCGTAAGCTGACTGTCTACAACAGCATGACAGGACAACGCATGCATTTCACTGGTAATCGACCATATATGCAAGTCATGAATGCCTTGAATACCTTCTGTTTTTTCTATATCTTTAATAAGTTCCTCAACATTTACCGACTTTGGTGTCCCCTCCATTAATACATGAAGGGCATCCTTCAACACAAAGTAACCGCTTCTTAGAATCAAGACTGCTACGATGACACTTGCAAGGGGATCAGCCCAGCCCCATCCAAACACCATCATTAAAATGGCTGCTATTATCGCCCCGACACTGCCCAGCATGTCACTTATCACATGCAGGAAAGCTCCTCTCATATTTAAGTTATGTTCGGTATCTCCGCCGCGAAACATGATCCAAGCTACGACCAGATTGACCAGCAATCCAATAATGCTGATAAGGAGCATTCCAGTTGTTGCAACTTCCGGTGGATTAGCAAAACGAATGATAGCCTCGTATATAATATAAAGGGAAATAAGCATCAAGGTAGCACCATTTATCATGGCCGCAATTATTTCAAACCGCCTAAACCCATATGTGTTGCTGTAGCTTGCTGTTTTCTCTCCTAATTGAAAAGCAAGAAGCGCAATTACTAATGAAACTGAATCACTTAACATATGTCCAGCATCTGATAACAAGGCAAGACTGTTTGTAAGAAAGCCGCCGACTGCTTCAATAATCATATAACTCGTAATAATGATAAAAGATATTAACAACACTTTTTTATTCGAATTGTGAGCGTGTCCATGACTATGGTTATGTCCCATTTTTCATTCCCCCTTAAGCTACATTATGCCGCTAAATTGTTTTTACATAAGCATTTTATTTTAATATTGTTTATATGAACATATATTCATATATAGAATACATTTATATATACCGTAAGTCAAAGGTATTTTCTATGTTTTCCCCCTTTAGTCTCATTTAAAACATTATTAGCTGGGACAATAAGTTTGTCCATTTTTCTGAGACAATATAAATCGTATGGGAGTCTCCTTCCTTCATTAATGTGCTTTGTTGCCCTTTTTCACCAACCCAAACATAAACATTTGCAGTTTGATCATTTGCTTTTATATTAATGCGGTATTCTGCTGATGTTAAATTAACAATGCCGTCCTTTTTAATGGCGTGAGAAAAGATAGGTTGAAAGTCTTGCAAGGAATCTTGGTCCTTGATAAGAAGTAAGTTTTTGCTATCAGCAAGCTCCGAAACTGTAATGGTTAAGTCACTATTATCCCATTGAATAGCTAATCCATCCGTTTCTTTTTGACACCCTGTTAGTGAGACAATTACGAATACTAATAACAAAAACCATATCTTTCTCATAATAAGCCCTCCATTTCTTTCTATTACATCAGACTTACAGAAACCATTAATTGTTACATATGGAAAAATATTAAAAGGCGCGATTTGAAATCGCACCTTTTTCTGTTACTCACCAGTAATTATTTTCATAAATTTGCGTTTGCCGACTTGAACGATTAAACCAGCGCTAACGGTTACTTCAAGTTTTGTATCTTCTGCCTTAATATTGTTCAGCTTGACTCCTCTATTTTCAATCATTCTTCGTGCTTCGCTTTTAGAGCTTAATAATTGAAGTTTCACGAGCAGGTCAATCAGTGGAACTTTAGATTCTCCATCCCATGTAATAGTTGGGATAACTTCCGGCATAGCGCCCTGCTGGAAGACGGATATGAAGTGCTGCTCTGCTTTTTCAGCTGTGTTAGCACCATGGTACATCCTGACAATTGTTTTAGCTAGGAGCATTTTCGCATCTCTCGGGTGAAGGCTGCCTGACTCTAACTGACCTTTTATTTCTTTCATTTCTTCGGGTTTGAAATCTGTTATCAATTCAAAGTATTTACTCATTAATCCATCTGGGATGGACATCGCTTTACCGTACATTTCCGTCGGGCTTTCGTCAATGCCAATGTAGTTTTTCTTTGATTTGGACATCTTTTCAACACCATCGAGCCCCTCTAATAATGGCATCAGTAACGCCACTTGCTTTTCCTTCCCAAACTTCTCTTGAAAATGCCTTCCCATTAAAATATTGAAATGCTGATCTGTTCCGCCCAGCTCAATATCACATTCCAACATAACAGAATCATAGCCTTGCATTAACGGGTAGAAGAACTCATGCAAGGAGATAGGTTTATTAAATGCCATTCTTTCTTCGAAATCATCTCTTTCCAGCAATCTTGCCACCGTAATTTTTCCTGCTAATTGTATTACATCTTCAAAGTCCAGCTTAGAAAGCCATGCTGAGTTGTAATGCAATTCAACCTTATCCATATCAATAACCTTAGCAAATTGCTCAAAGTATGTTTTGGCATTATGCTTGACCTCTTCATCAGTCAGTTGTTTTCTAGCAATCGACTTCCCTGTAGGATCACCGATCTTACCAGTAAAGTCACCAATAATTAGCTGGATTGTATGACCATTTTCCTGAAATTGTCTCATTTTATTAAGGACGACTGTATGTCCTAAATGTACATCAGGAGCAGATGGGTCCAATCCTAATTTTATTTTCAGCGGTCTATTTTCCATGATTGACCTTGCTATCTTACTTTCCAGCTCTTCTGTTGGGATTATCTCTTGCACCCCTTGGCTGTATATTGCCATTTGCCGCTTCACTTCATTTCGTTGTCCTTCTGTCAGTTGCTCTATCAACTTTTTCATCATGATTCCTCCTAAATGAAAATATAAAAAAACCACATCCCAAAAAAGGGACGTGGTTTCTTGCACGCGGTACCACCCTTATTGAAGAACTTCTTCGTCCTTCCACTTAAACGATTAACGGATCGCCCGTTCTTTGCTTTCACAAAGACAGCTCCAGGAATGTAATTCGTGTTATCTATGTGTCGATTCGCACCAGCCACCGACTCTCTTTAAACAGGGAGATAACTACTACTAGGTTTCCTTTCATTGCTTTTTCCATATTAAAAATTATTTTTACGGATTACGTTACGAAGTAAACTTGACATGTTTTTTTGCTCTTCTACTGACATATGTGCAACAATGTCTACTTCACCAACATGAAAGCGTGGATAAAGCTCCTCCATTACTTGCTTTCCCTTGTCTGTGATTGCCACATAAGTAATTCTTCTATCTCTGATGTCATTTTTCCTATAACAATACTCTTTTTTTTCCAATGTTTTTGTAATATTGCTGATTGTGGCTTTCGAAACGCCGTTTGATTCAGCTAGTTTCTTTGTCTCAATGGACTCCCATACCCATAAATCATAAAGCATGGAAAACGCTGTCCAAGAAAGACCATATTCAGACAGAACTTGCTGCTCCATCTTATTTTTTAATCCTTGTGCAACTCGGTAAATATTAGTAACAACAGCAATTGCATCAAGATTTAAAGACTCAATCGGAATTTTAGTGATTCGATTGATGGTGTCCACTTCTTCAGGAAGCAATTCCCCTTTATCATCAAATGAGTATATACCGAACCACCTCTTCTCTTATAAATTTTCAAAATCATTAGCTTTGAAACGATATTATCAAATATATAAATTGAATGCAATATATTTTTATGTTTCAGGCAAAATTAATGATTAGTAACCCGAAAAGCTTTATAATGAAATATAGGTTATTAAAAATAACCTTTTTTAAATACAGGAGGGAATTGGGATGAATTTTTCTGAAAAAGTAGTTTTAATAACAGGGGCTGCTGGCGGAATCGGTATTGCTGCAGCTAAGAAGTTTGCCGCTGAAGGAGCAAAACTTGCATTAGTTGACCTAAAAAAAGAAAGCCTTGCAAATGTAGCTGCAGAGATTAGTAGCGAAGATATCCTGCTTTTAGAAGGTAATGTTGCGATTGAAGAAGATGTGAAAAACTTTGTTGAAGCGACGAAAGATCATTTCGGACGAATTGATGTTTTCATTAATAATGCTGGTATCAATGGCAAGTTTGCTAACTTGGTGGATCAAACAGCAGAGAACTTCGATGCTGTTATTAATGTTAATTTAAAAGGTGTATTTTATGGCCTTAAATATGTGCTAAAAGTGATGAATGAACAAAAAAGCGGAGCTATCGTAAATACAGCTTCAAACGGCGGGCTTCTTGGAGCTCCAGGTATGGGTCTGTACGTTGCGTCTAAACACGGGGTAATTGGCTTAACAAAAACAGCAGCGCTTGAGGGTGCTCCATATAATGTGCGCGTAAATGCAGTAGCTCCTTCTGGAGTTGATACCCAAATGATGCGCTCTATTGAAACTAATGCAATGCCTGGCAATGAGGGGAATGCTAAAGAGCAATTTGAAGCTTCTGTTCCAATGAACCGCTATGCAACAGCAGAAGAAATTGCTAACTTAATGGCATTCCTGGCTTCTGAAGAAGCATCCTTTATTTCCGGTACTTATTACCGAATAGATGGTGGACAAGGTGCTACTTCAGCTTAATTAAAGTAACGAAGGGATGCCACACCGGCATCTCCTTATTTTTTGCTACGATTCCTTTACTGCTTAAATAAACTTTGCAAACGTTCTGTTCCTGCTGTTGCGTCTTCCACCATTGTATGGATCAATTCCTTGACTGTCGGCACATGATGAATCAAGCCGATTACTTGGCCAGCCCAGGCAAATCCATTTACTGGATCGCTCTCATATATAAACTTCAAATTAGCTTTCCCGCTGATAGTATCCTTTAACTCTTCATAAGCAGCCCCTTGCTTTTCCCTTTCTATGATATTCTGTGTATAGTCAGATTTCAGCACCCTTCCAGGAGTCCCAAAGGTTCGTTTTATAACAACGGTATCCATTTCCGTTCCTGCCACAAGGGCATCCTTATAAGATTTCACTGCATCAACACATTCTGCAGTCGCAATAAAACGCGTACCCATCTCAATTCCTTGTGCTCCCAATGCTAAAGCAGCTAAGAATCCTCGGCCGTCTCCTATTCCTCCGCTTGCGATGACAGGAATAGACACAGATTCAGCAACCCGCGGTATGAGAACCATTGTGCCAATATCATCCTTGCCTATATGCCCTCCACCTTCCTGACCAACTGCTATGACAGCAGAGGCACCAAGCTGCTCTGCTTTCTTTGCTTGTCTGACAGTCGATATTAGTACTAGCGACTGAATATTTTCCCCTTTAATGCGGTCTAAAATAGGCTGTGGATTGCCTCCGGTGATAGAAATAATCTCTACTTTTTCCTTAATTGCTGTCTCAAGAAGCTCCATATATGCTCCATTATAGGATCCAATTGCAAAATTGACTCCAAAGGGTTTATCCGTCATGCTTCGTACCTTTTGAATTTCCTCCTGCAATCTCTCTGGCGTAAATAAAGTCATGGCCGTTATTTGACCAAGACCGCCAGCATTTGATACTGCTGCAGCAAGCTCTGCATTTCCTAAGTATGCCAAACCGCCTTGAATAATCGGATATTTAATATTTAATAAATCAGTGACTGTTGTTTTCATATTGTATTCCTTTCCATCATAAATTACATTGAGTTAAGCATATCATAGTTTTACCGGTCACCTATATCTCCATGTTTTAGTATCTTTGTATGGGGAAGATTAAAAAGAGCAGCTAAAGGCAGAATATTTTATTAAGCAATCCTTTCATATTATAATTAACACTGTATACAATTACTTGTTTCTCTATGAAGGAGCGATTTCTATGAAGGTTACCATTACAGATAATGCTGCAGCAAAATTGCGCGCGTATGACCAGCCAGAAGGTGCAGCATTTAAATTAACAAGCATTTTTAGCGGAGGTTGCAGCTACACATACAATTATGATCTTGCGATTGATCATGAGAAAGACGAAGATACAAAATTTGAGGATAATGGCGTTGTTCTTTATTTAGATAAGATGACGATAAGTCATATCAATGAGGATTTAAAGGTTGATTATGTAGAAGGTCAAGGTTTTCGCTTAGTAGGTGCCAGCCAAATTTATACTTTTAGATTAGATGTAAAGAATAAAGTGCAAGCCTAAAAAACAGTGGGATTAAAACCCCACTGTTTTTCGCTAAGGAGAATTCCTCTTTAACTGTTACCACCTGCCATACTATATATTATCGCTTCGTGCAGCCACTTCTCTTCTGCTTCGGTAAAAGGGGAAGGCGCCATCTCCTCCAACTCATCAATATTGATGCTTTCAAGGTCAACTTCAGCTAGCTTTTCTATGACATCCTCCCCAATAAAAGCAAAAGATGATTGTAAATAAGCGGCAACCATTTGTTGCACTTGAGGATCATCTACAGGTCTTCCATAAAGTTCCTTTAAATCTTTTGCCATTTGGATAAAGCTTTTATCTAAGTCTGCTGTTTCTTTCTCTGATTTTTGAAACAGGCTTTCGCCTATTTCAGCTAACTGGTTCTTTTCCATCCATTTTTTTTGGCGGTTCTCTATTTGGATTGCTTGAATTAGAGTAAATAATAAGCTGCTGTCAACCTCATCCTCTTGTTTAAGCAGAGCAACAATCCTTTTTATTGCTTTAATAGACAATTCAAGTTTTTCTTTTTCTTCTTCCAATGCTTGAAGATGTAACTGCAAAGTTTCATTCAAGCTCACCGTAAAGCTGGATTCATCTAATAAACTTGCTGCTTTCTCAAGACTGTACCCTAAAAATTTTAAGCTTATTATTTTTTGTAGGGTTATAATATCCTGTATTTTATAGATACGATGACCAGATATCGCATGCTTTTCTGGCTTTAATAAGCCTATTTCATCATAATAATGCAAGGTGCGCACAGATATGCCAGTTTTAGCTGAAAATTCCCCAATCGTAAATTGTTCTTCCCCTGTCATTTACATACCTCCCATAAAAAGTATATTTTTATTATAATTCCTAACGTTACTGGAGGTTCAAGAGAAAAAATAAATTAAATATTGTCTTAAAATATCTACTCTTGAGTGAGACAGGAGTTAGTGTGTATAATAAAGTGGGCTAGACTATGTCTGGCCTGCTTTTTTTGCAGGGCAGCTGCCTCCATACAATTATTTGCTCTTCTTTTTTACATAATCATCACATATGAGAATCGGACTTTCTCTTTAAATTAAATTGAGGTGAGCAAACAAAGCAGTTTATAATATAGATATGGGAGCAACAAAGGAGTTGGTATTATTGGCCTTACCAAAAAACTATCTAGTAGACGCAACACTTGAACGGTTGGGAACATCCTTTTTGGATTTATATAACAGCAAAATCGGCGATGATGTTAGAGAATTTTTGGCAGTCATCTTCTTCGAGGAACTGATTGAGCCTGAAACCGGCAGACAAAGGAACTTAAAAGAACTACGTTCTCATTATTATCGAGATAAGTTCAAAAGGACGAAGAAAAACTGGTATTCTGCTCTTATTAAAAGCATTAATAAAAAAAGCAAGAACCCTAAGGAATTGATGGCTGAAGTTAAATTCATCCATGAAGGTATTGAAAAAGGATTTATTGACTTAGTGAATAACTATCATGTCACCGATATAAAAGACTTGATTGCAGACCGCTTAAGTGAAGTTGATAAATGGGTCAATGATGATACAAAGCTCTTATCAGATTACAAATATATTAAAGACAAAACGAAAAACCAAATAAAAAACACGTTAAAAATTGATTCTATTATTACTGTAACAAGCCTTGTTATTGAAGAGTTCGGCGGTGACTTTAACCGAATTGTCAAAGAGGTTAACGACTTGTTCAGTGAGCTTCCTTTACCAGGAAAAACAAGCAGAACAAAATTTATGGACTTTCATGAAGATCCAGCAGTCGAAAATAGTGTAACAGCCGAAATATATGAAGATGGCAATCTGTCCATCCGAACACTGCTCGGCAAAACTTTAACAGAAGAAAAAAATTCAATTGCATTAACCCCGATGGATTATGAAATATTCAATTTTATTCTTTCCAAACGAGACTATGAATTTGTGGAAAAACAAAAAATATATGTCGATATCGGAGACATTGTAAAAAATATGTACTCCTCTAGGGGTGTCAAAGAATATAAACGTATTAGAGAAAGACTGGAAAAGCTAAAGCATCTAAGCTTCGATATTAAAGCAGATGATGGAAAAAAATACATCTTTGACCTCTTTGATCATATTACTTATTTAGATGAAGCGGAAACGAAAGCAGAGATAAAGATAAATGAATTTATGCATCAGCGCTATATAGATAATCAAGTGACGAAAATCTATAGTGATAAAATCCAAAATTTCCAGCTGGAAATCTCAGAGAATATTGTCTTCATATTACAGAAAGAGCGATTTGCAAAGAGCTCCCTTTCTGATGACTCGATCGACGGGAAAAAATCAGTTGCTTATCCCCTCGCGTTTTTTACTAGACGGCTTAGATTACCGACGAGAAAAAAAGACGCTTTAGCTAAAGTTGAAAACTCTCTGCATGAGCTTGTGGACAACCAAGTGACGATAAGAAGCTTTCGCCGTGTTAACGATGTATTTCACATTGAATTCCTGCCTATCACCGAACATGAAGCAGAGGATTTAATTGACGCTAAACATCAGAAAGTTTTATTCCTTGAAACATAATGAACACCCCAATTAGTGAATAATTGGGGTGTTTTTGCTTTATAATAGTACCATTTATCATGAAAAAGCATTTTTAATTTGGAGCAGATACAAAATAGCCCCAATTTTTTTCACCATTTTATCGTGCTTTTTTTCTTAAAGCTAATATCCCTAATTTTTTTCACCATTTCTTCGTGCTTTTTTGGGCAAAGAGCTTTCTCAAACAAAACAGCAATTTTTTTTCACCATTTTGTCGTGCTTTTTTTTCAAAAAGCTTCTATTAATTAAATCCATTAAATTTTTTCACCATTTTATCGTGCTTTTTATATAACTTATATTTTTTTCACCATTTCTTCGTGCTTTTTATATACATTCTCTCGTTAAGGATGGCAATAAGCTCGGTTTCTACTTTAGATTGCTTAATACTGCATCCTTTAAACACCCTTTTTATTGGCAATTCACAAATGCTAACTGAAGTAATATAATGAAACCTTAATTTTTTTTCACCATTTTGTCGTGCTTTTTATATAAATCGATATTTTTGCACCAAATCTTCGTGCTTTTCGTAGTTTTTACATAGAAATAGGAAAAAGCAGAGTTTTTTTTCACCGTTTTATCGTGCTTTTTTCTTTACTGGAATGTTTAAATACGAAAGTACTTATTGGTTCTTCTTTTTCTATATCAATCTCATCTTTTTTTCACTAATTCTTCGTGCTTTTAAGTTTTTTTCATCATTTCATCGTGCTTTTTTCTAAGTCTTGTTTAATGGATAAAATTTTCACCTATTTTTCGTGCATAATAGTGGACTTCTTAAGATTTTTTTCGACAAATTTCGACAAACGCTATAGTAGTCTACAACTTTTTTTCACAAATTTCTCGTGCTAATTTACTTTATTGCTCTTTATTGGAGAGAATGCGCAATCTTTTCACCATTTTTTCGTGCAAAAATTTTTTTACACAGAAAAAACCTCCCCTAAACCTTGCTATTATACGTTTCTCAATAAATTTTCACCATTTCTTCGTGCTTCAATATTTGTTGTAATATAGCCTTCTACACGTTTTTTCACCATTTTTTCGTGCCATTTACACCCCTTTTTTTCGGTGTATATAATAAAACATAGATAAATATAGATATTAGTTTATAGACTTTTTTTATGGCTAACAGCGCAAACCAAAAATCGAAAGGCCTTAGGCTATTTTCGGTATTTTAATGATTTATTTTTTTCTATCGTTTCAGAAAGGAGGTTAGAACCAGTGATATACGAGGAAACGTATCAATATTTATTACATAATGTTTCATCAAAGGAATTTGACGTCTGTCTATATTCCCTTCTTCATACGGATTGGGACGGAATAATCCAGGCACCAGCTTCTGTTATTGCAGCTAAAGCCGGTACAAAAAAGAAATACTTAAAGCAGATTATTAAAAAATTCACTTCCTTTAAACGGGGCAATATTTATATTCCTGTGGAAACATCAGAAGGAGTGAAATATAAATTTAAGCGCGGCCTTTCAAGGAATCTAGGATTTAACAGCAAAACTGATCGTTATTGTAAAAAATATTCCTTCTTTTATGAAGAGTCCTTCCAGAATCTATCAATCAATTCTAAAAGATTGCTTTTGATGGCAGCTTTTCGCATGTCTGTGCAAAAAGCTGAATCCGTGATGTTCGATTATCATGATATTGTGCCTTCTAAGTATACATATGGTCATCCTTACTTTACAAAGGGCCGTCTTTACGAAGCGATTAGTGAAATCAACAACTCTAAAATTGCCGATACAGTTAAAGTTCAATTAGTGGGTAATATTTACACACGAAAGCTTGCTGTATCGTTTGAATTTGTACAAGGAACTTTAAATGAATTTGCCAGCAATTACACAGAAAGAACGCTTTTGCGCAAAAAAATGTTCCAAGCAGGCTATCATGGCTACCTTAATGACAGTTTTTGCATGGAAATCGAAAGTGTAGGCAAATATTTATATAACTCTCTATTTAGCAATGAAAAAATAATCGCTAAACAGAGGGTTATTACTGATGCTAAAGATGAGATACTTTCATTAGCTCGATTTATCTACGATACAGCAATTGAGCAGCTGGCAACAGCACTTCCTTCGAATACTCATTTTTTGACTGATCCAAAACAGGCTTCAGCTTATTTCAGCACGATTATATACAATGTGCTTATTAATGAGATGGGTAAATACGGTCATCAGGCAGAGAGCATTAAATCCCTTCTAGACAATCATTATTTACATAAAACAATTGTAGAAAAAGAAACCGGCAGAGATATTATGCATGTTGGGATTGAAGATCAAATTAAACCAATTAAACAGCGCTTTGAAAAGGCAAATCATATCTTTGATGTTCTAAAAAGTTGGTCTGAGAACTGGGTTATTGCCCGTACAAAATCAATTATAGAGGATTCACAAGTACTGATATCTTCAAAAGATGAAGATAAAAAGCAGGAAATAAAGCAAAAACGAGGCTGGAGTGATGCAGAAGCGGCGAAGAATCATATCCAAACATTAAAGGAGCAGTCTTACGAGCAAATTAACAAGCTAATAAACCAATGTATAACATATGGAAACAAAGCTATTGAAAAGGATGAACGCATTAAATCCATAACAACTGCTAAAGATTCTTTAGCTTCCTTTTTTGCGATACATACCGAAAAAATTTTAAAACCACTATAACGACACAGGCAAACACTGGCTATTAGGCGAGTGGATCTTGTGCTGTCCACAAAAATACTAATTTATCAGCATCCTTTTTATTCCAACATTTATTCCCCTTCATTAAACTTTTCAACTACTAAAAAAACCATATATTGTAAAAACTCTATTTTTTTTGCCCTTTTTTAAGGCTGTGAATTGTAATTTAATATTTGTTATTAGTTTTTTATTTATTGTTATTTGCTTTATTACAATGTGATTTAATTTATTTAATTTGTTATTGGTTATTGTTAACTTGTGGAAAGATAATTTTTTCTGTTAGCGAGGATTTTTTGTCTGTTTATCTAAAAACTTTACTTGTGACTGGCATTTTACTGCTTTTTTTGGTTTTAGAAAATTGGATAATAGGAAGGTTTGTTGAGGATTTTTGTTAATGGTTCTAAGTTATTGTTCTAATTAATGTCCTAAATATTATTCTAAATAGTTATCTAAAATAAGGAAATAAAGCTTACCACCCATTTTTTGCTATATATAATGAAAATCGCTATTTCTTTGTAATTGGCATTTAACTATAGCAAAACGTCTACTTATAGTATATTCGTCTAGCATTCAATTATTCCTATTTCAAACAAAAAAGTTTCCAACATACATGGATATACTTTATGAATACTAATAAATCTAAAAAATCCATTCTTTCCCTATTATATTAATCTATTACACTTTTTAATTTATGCATAAAATAAAATTAAATAAGGTTAAGGAGGAATTTTAATGAGTAATGTTTGGTTTCCAGGTGGAAGAAATGGTGATAATAATCAAAGAAATAAATCAAATTCACGTTCAGGTGACAGTGATAGCCGCTCCGATGCTAATGTAGATTTTGAATCTGATAATGACTTAAGAAATGATACTGATGTTGATAACCGCAATGATTTAAAGAATGTTGATAAAAATACTAATATTGCAAAGGTAAAAGACTCTGGTAATGCGAAGATTGATTTGAAAATCGACGTAGATTCAGATTCAAATGCTCGTGTACGCTCTCGTTCCAGAGCAAATGCAGACACAGAACAAGATCAAGACAACAACCAAGATAATGACCAAGACCAAGAATAATACAACGAAGGCGAGCACGGTATAACCATGTCTCGCCCATTTTTATGTAAGGAGAGTTGTTCATGTCTCCCCATCGCAGACAAATAGATAAGGAAAACAATATCTATCAGTTTCGTAATAACGGGAATGCTGAACTTGATACGAACAACGCACAAATCGGCCAAAGCGGCAATTCAGATGTCGATGTATATGTAAATATTGAGATAGATACAAAACCTATTGCTTATGCACTGTTGTCCTCATTACTGGCCACAAAGCAAATTACCCGTTTCGAATTTGAAGAAGCGATAAAAAACTTAGAAAAATTAACAAAGAAACAAAAAAAGCATATTCCTGGATTACGATTTTTTGGTCCTTTGAAGGATAATTAGAAAGAAATTATCTAACTCTTAAGGTCTCTCTTAAATGAAGTCCCTTCTGTTTCTATTCTAATCACTAAAAAACCTCAAATGAGAGTCTAACTTAGCATATTAACTAACAAGGCTTGTAGTGCCGTCACAAGCCTTGTGAAGTACATATAAGAAATTGGGGTTCGGATAGGGAGCGGAAATTACAAAATGTATTGTTGAAACTGTTCAAGTAGCATTTACTTCATAATAGATAAAATGGCTATATGGCTGCCTCCTCAAAAGCCATATAGCCATTTCTATTATTGGGACAGTCTTAAAATAATATTGTCTACAACATTGGATAAATTTCCGTTTTTATACTGTAGTATGAAATCACTGTATAACATTCTAAGCACATCTTTCACCTCAAAGCTATACTCCATATTCAACTCTGCAATGTCACTTAGCATTACCTCTAGCCTCAAAGCTTGTTTTCGATTGATTAAGCATTTTATCATTTTCTTTTTTGGGGAATTTACAGGAACCAATATTTCACTTTCTTCCTCTTGATAGGAGTTAACCTTTATGGCATTTTGAGAGCGCGCTGTCAGTTCATGATAAAGCTCGACAGGATTGCTTCTCTTTTTTGCTTGGTATAAAAAATCATCCAACAGTAATGTTACTAAATCAATATGAGTGAATTTCTCATTGGCAGCTTCAGAAACATCATCACAGAAGAGCTCTCCACGTAAATATTCGGAAACAGGTACGTAAAAAGTATAAGACAACAATGTTGGTGTCGTTAACTTTCTCGTAGCTTTCATGAACCATTTATCAAAAAAATTATAGGGACTATAGGAAAGCTCCCGTATTTCATCATCGTAAATAGGAAATCTGCTTTTTTTCACCTGTTCCTTTTCACCTCTTCTTCGAGCATAAATGCAAGTATTCGATATGCTGCCTCTTTCAAGCTGCAGTCCCATCTTACCTTCATTTCAAAAAGTTGATCATGATAAACCTTTTCTAACTTAGCTGGATATGGTTGTCCTTTTGGATCATAAGGACGTATAGGGAAATCTTTAAATTCCTGGAGTCCCTTCTTTACTAAAATGGAA
The DNA here is from genome assembly GCF_046613985.1 of Niallia laureatilytica. Taxonomy (NCBI): domain Bacteria; kingdom Bacillati; phylum Bacillota; class Bacilli; order Caryophanales; family Bacillaceae; genus Niallia; species Niallia laureatilytica. The sequence goes on from NZ_JBKKHP010000012.1 coordinate 127,931, forward strand.
CAATAAGGAGTCGGATCAAGTCCCATTTTTTTGGCTAATATTTTCAGTAGTCTCCGTTCTTGTGGATTAAAAGGGATTTTCACATCCTTTTTTTTATCGCTTCTCTCTTTTCTTCCTTCCATCTTCGTAATCGGTTTTTTCCGAACTATTTCTTTTTTTGTTTCTAATATAGATCTGCTTGTTTTATTCGTAAATATCGGATTGATTGGTTCCATCTTCTCCCTCTCTTCCTCCCTTTTGTCTTTTATTTCATTTATCTTAGTGTCAAATTGTCAGAATGTTATAGTTCTAGACTATGAAGAGGTCTATGAATATAGAACGTATAAACTTTAAGTTTTTTGGACAAACTATGATCATACGAATATTACTATCGATTAGGAGGTAAATAATATGGCTTCTGGAAAAGGAAAAAATACAGGAATTGAAAATGATAAATTGAGAAAGTTAGCTGAGTTAGCAAAAAAATCTAAAACAGTAAAAAAAGGAATCGTAAAATAAATTTAGTATTTATGTTCAAAGGTAATACATAGATGTAATGACTACTATAAATTAGCGTACAATTTACGTCATTACGATAACTAAATAGCTTAAAAAATACCAACAATTAGAAGAAGCAAATAAGGTGGAATATAATCATTCAAACCTTCATAGCCTAATATAAACACTTTGAAAATATCGTCGTAAATAGAATGTAAAAATTGGTTTTACGTAAAAAACTAAGTTAATAACATGCTATTTACGTACATGCTATCTTCAGTAATGAAGTAGTCTTGTCAAAACAATCTTGTTTTTACGTAGAAAAGGGGATTTGAACGAATGATCCTTGTAAATAAAAAACTTGGTTTTTAAATAGCTGGGAACGTTTTGACTAAGAACTTAACTAAAAATATTCCTATAAATTTGAATTTATAGACACTATATAAGCCCACTATATAAAGTGGGCTTATATAGTGTCTATACTAATTTATAAAAAAATAATTACATCTAATCACTTGTTATATAAGGATTTAATTATGGTCACTATATAAAGAGACTATTATAAATAAATATGAAAAAATACAACTATAAAACAATTAAAAAAACATGAAAAATCAATTGTTTTTGCATGATTATCGGTATTTTAGAGATTTATGGTGTTTTTTCTATTCGAAAAAGCTATAAAAATAACGAATATTACTATATGGTGTCTTTATATAGACACTATAAACAAACGCCTATATTATAGGACTTTTATAGATATATAGTTAAAAATACACCTATAAATATGCTATATAGACACTTGTATTAGAGACTATAATTAGTTATTATAGAGTTTATAAGTAATATGTTAGGAGGAAGATTCTTGGATCATAACCTTCATGAGTTACATAAGCATGTTAAGTTTAGTGATGAGGTACTGGCAATGTTCATTGATATTATTGGCCAAGACCCCAGCTTACTTAAAGTGTTCCAGTACATAGCTATTGAGGAGCAAAGAAATAAAGAACGAGGTGTGTCTATAAGTCATATAATTGAAAATGTAAAAGTTGAACGTCTTGTCAGGAAAACTGTTGGCAAAAACAAGTACGTATATGAGGAAGTATTTACGAACATTGAACGTAAAAATGTTGAAAAAATGGTAGATAAGCTTATGTTTATGTCGCTTATATATCATGAAGCAATTAAGCCCTATAAGTTTCTGTTTCTTACAAATCGAGGAAAACAGCTTATAGCCAAACTAGTCGAGAATAAATCGAAGGACAAGGAGCTGCGTAAATAATGGCAAAAACATTCACTAAGAACCAGCCGGCAATAAATATCACTATGGTGGGATTTGGACAAGCCGGAACAAGGATGGCAGACCGTTTTGCTGCTTTTAAAAGAGAGGATAATACATCTGTTTACAATTGCATCGCTTTAAACAGCAATGATGGTGATTTAGCCGGTTTAAAAAACATATCTACAAATAACAGAGTAAGCCTGGAGCTTGGCGGATTAGGCAAAAACCCAGAAGAAGCTGTACATATATTAGAGAAAAATGAAAAAGCGAAGGAAAAGCTGAAGTCCTTTATACAAGAAAGAATCAGACCGCAGGATGATCTAGTTATGTTCTTCGCTGGTCTTGGCGGCGGAACAGGCACTTCTACTATCGTTAAAGCAATTGAGGAGTTTTATGATTACAACAACAAACCGAAAATCATAGAAGAATTTAATCTAATTCGTCAGGAAATCGGTGATGCTGAAGTAAAGGCAAATGCCAAGAAATACTTAAAAGAAGCTTCTATTAGAGCAAGAAGAAAATTCATTAAGATTGGTGTTGTTGTGACAATACCTACACGTGCGGATGGTCCTGATGCCCTTCGACAAGTAAATAATTTTGCTCAACAGATTTGGGATATCGCAAAAAACCCTAATAAAGGCGTTGCTTTTGTAGTTTTTGCAGACAATCAGCATTTTTATGATGAGTTTAAACAGCTGCCTGAAAACAGCAGAAATGGTATTGATAACTACAGAGACTATGCAAACAATGAAATCGCAGAGATTTTCCATGAATTGAACACTGCTACTACTGGCGGCGGAACAGCGGTCACTTTTGATAGTGCTGACTTTAGACGGGTTGTACTGGAGCATACAGGATCACTTGTTATCAGCAGATTTTCTAAGCCGAGCAATTCGGTGAGAAATGGTCATGATGTTACTGCAATGTTTAAAGAAGCGATCGAGAGCAGTAATTTACATCAGCCTATACAGCTGTTTGATAAAGAAACGAATACATCAGCAAGAATTCATCATATTGGACTGCTTGCAATCCTCGATAAATCCAATGATATTGGCAGTTCTTTTATTGATGATGCCAGAGAAGAAATTATTGAAAAACTTCCGTTAAACGGTACAGTTTTTAGTGGATATTTGGAGGAAAAAAACAACTTTTCAACGAGTGTTTATACGTTCTTTAAAGCTGATGCCCTTCCAGAACGCTTAGCTAAAGGTTTAGTAAAGGAATATGAAGATTTTAAAGCAAGACAGCAGGAAGTAAGCTACCAGCAGTCAGTAATCAGCTCAATCGCTGCTGCCAATGATGATGAAGATTTTGATCTTGATTTTGAAGAATTAGGCTTAGCAGAATTTATGAGTAATGAAAAACCGGCTGATAAAAACGATACTGACAGTGATATAGATTTAGATGATATCGATTTAAGCTTGCTAGATGACTAATTTTAAAGGTAAAAGCTATTGAATTCCCCTTTCCTATCGTACATTTAGACTGGGATTTGGGCTTTTCTAAGAAAACTTCAGGTATAAAGCCTGAAGTTTTTTTGTTTTACAGGAATTTAATTAGGTTTATCCTATTAAAACTTCTTGGTAAGGCCCCTTTTCGCTGTTTTTCCACCAATATTGCCCCTAATTTAGTATTAGTAGGTGTATTTTTTGTAATGTAAACGATTCATAAATGAATCCATTTATGTAAATGTATATATTTTTATATAAATGACTACTTAAATACCGTTTTTTCATTCGTGCATATACGTAAAACTTCGCTTAATTGCCTATTAGAAAACTTCATATTTATGTGATTTTAACGATCTTTATATATAAAATCCATCGTAAATGATAGGTAAATCTATAATTTACATAAAAAGCAGAAAACTATATATGTAAAACTACGTAAAAATAATATTATATTTATATAGCTTTATTTGGAAACTATATTGCGTTTACGTAATTATTCTATAAATACCGTATGTATTTACAATAACTTAAATCGTAGATGATTCGTAAGAGTGCATTTTATGTAAATCCAATGTATTTGTTTACGTAAATGATAGTAAATCCAAAATTTAATTACGTAACTAGTATGTAAATATAAAAACATACCATCGTACGGATAACGTAAATTGACAAAGTGCAAGTCATTTTATAATTCGTAAACATCTCGTAAAAAGAATCTCTATGTAAAAACTAAGTTATATTTACGTAAATTGAATAGTGGTTGATGAGATTGAAGTATCGTTGAATGGTTTACTTTACGTACGAATTACGTAAATAATATACGTTGATAACTAAGTTATTTTCGTAAGTGGTTCGTAAAACAAGGGTTTACGACGTGTTTTGATTTGTATAGTTGGTCAACGTCGTAAATATTATGTTTATTTACGAAATGAACTGAGGTGTTTATGTTTTCCAGTTCGATAAACAACTTCTCTTGAACGTAAATACAACGTTGCAATTATATAGATTTATAAAGAGAAAATTCGTAAACGAACCGTAAAAATACCGTTTACAAGCTTTGATTTTTTTAGAAACTAAGTGTAAAATCAAATAAAGTGGTTTTTTTTGAGCAACTGGAGGTGAGCAAAGTGGAAGATAAACATCAACGTGAGGAATTAAAGGAATTATTACTAGAAGAATTTCAATTTGACCAAATTTATAATCTAGCATTATCCCATACTTCTGAAGAGGATATTTGGACAGATTCAATCTTATCCATTAATCCAGATACTCATTATGTAGCGATTAAGGCTAGCGAATTTATAGGCAGAGATGATGCCACAATTAGGCATTATTTACGGAGTGAACTTTCTGATATATACATTAAACCGCAAAAGCACGGTAGGTACTATCGCCTGAATTACATAACTATATTTAGGATTCACCTTATTTCATTATTAATGGAAAAGGTAGGGATGACAACAAACCAGCTGTTGGTGGAATTAGGTGCCGAGCCTACATTTGAATCCAATAGAAAGAGTTCAAACGATGCTTTGCTTGAACAAATTTCTAACTTTAAAGAGGCAGTAAATTATTTATATAACAGTAATATGAACTATCAAAACTTGCTGCTTGAAATCCTTTCGATGGATCGTTCCGTAAATCAGCTGAAATATGAAATTACCCAGCTTGAAAGAGAAATGAGTGAAAGTAATCAGGAAATTAAGCAATTAGAATCATCTGCCTATCAGGATTATTTACTAGATCGGCAGAATCATATTATGGTTGCCTCATTAAGGAAAAAACAAAAGACCTCGATATTTTCCTTGTTTAAAAAGGAAAGTGATGATGAGCCCTTAATCACAGATGAAGTAGATAAGCAGCTAAAGGAAAAACGGATGGATGCTATAAAAGACCAAATAGCGCAGCTGAAATCAGATATACAAGCATACAGTGAAAAAAGGGAATCTTTAGTTACGAAGTTGACTGAAGATGAAAAGAAACTGTTAGTTCTTACAGAACAGCAAAAATATATGCTTTCTGACAGCAACAGTGGCAGAATGATAGAGGCTGCTGCCGATCTTGAAACGGTTGAATAATGTTAAATTAGTTACCCAGACATTGTGCTTGGAGAGAGGGATATCTCTCCTGATGCGATGCTGGGTTTTTTTATGTTCTTTTGAAATATATATGGGTGGATATAACTGTATATGACTGCAGTCGAACGTATATTTTAAAAAGGGACATATGTCCTTTCTAACTTACTTGTTTTTCTATTTAATAGAGGAAGAAGGGTGGAAGGATAAGATGAAGGGTATTCTTTTTGCGTTACTTGGCGGTGTTTTTATTACAATTCAGAATATAGCAAATGCCAATATACGGGAGGATATTGGTATTTGGCAAACAGCCAGTTTAACTCAGTTCTCTGGATTTGTGCTGGCTTTAATAATTCTTTATTTTTCTAAAGATATAAATTGGAAAAGTGTTGGAAATGTTCAGCCTATCTATTGGTTTGGGGGAGCATTTGCAGCGATAATCCTGTTTAGTAATATGGAAGCAATAAAGCATATTGGTGTTACATTTACTGTATCATTTGTTCTCATATCCCAGCTTTTGCTAACATTTATAATAGACATAAATGGCTGGTTTGGAATGGAGAAGCGTAAATTAAGAGCTGCTGATTTTATAGGAATTGCGATGATGATAGGTGGAGTATTGTTATTAAAACTGTGACTGGCGGGAGTATGAATGAAGGAATGGAAAGATGATGTAAAGCTAAATTCTTTTTTGGAGCAATATGGATTAACAGCCGTTTTTAATGAGCATTTAATAAAGCATGCTCTGTTATGTGAATTTGAGCAAGGGGAAACAATTTGTACACAAGGAGAATCAGCACATTTCCTTTACGTGCTAGTTAGCGGCAAGATTAAAGTATATACAACTTCCTTGGATGGTAAAATACTTATTTTGTCCTTCAAGCAGCCGCTAGAGATTATAGGTGATGTAGAGTTCGTAAATGGAGCAGAACTACTCAATACTGTAGAGGCTGTGTCGGATAGTGTAATGATGGTTGGAATCAGTTTTGAATGGCTTAAAAGATATGGTTATAACGATGCTGAATTTCTTCAGTTTCTGCTCAATATTATATCTCATAAATTTTACAGAAAGTCCACGACGATGAGTTTTAATTTAATGTACCCAGTTGAAGTCAGACTGGCTAGCTATTTACTTTCTGTTTCAACAACGAAAGAACATACAGTAGCTGAAAAACTGGATTGGCTTGATTTAAAGGATGTAGCTAACTTCATCGGCACAAGCTATCGGCATGTGAATCGGGTAATAAAACAATTCTGTTTGGACGGGTTAATAGAGAAAAAGAAAGGTGTTATTACGATTAAAGACAGTGCTGGACTTATGAAGATGGCAAAGGATAATATTTACGAACAATAAGGAGGAATATTATGCTGGGAATGATACTGGCTATTATGGCAGGAGCGCTTGTTGGAGTGCAAAATATCTTTAATAACAAAGTGATGGTGAAAGCTGGTTCATGGACAACAACGACATTAGTTCTTGGAATGGGATTTGCTGCATCGTTCTTCATTGGTTTAGCTGTGGAAGGGAAAAGCCTTTTTGACTTTTCTAATATGGAGCTATGGTATTTATTTAGCGGCTTTATTGGTGTCGGTGTCGTTTATTGTGTAACGAAAGGAGTAAAGCTGCTTGGGCCAACATACGCTATTGCAATAGTGATGTTTGCACAACTCGGTTTTGCTGTATTATCTGATACTTTTGGCTGGTTCGGTACAGAGCCTATTCCATTCACCTTTAAACAGCAGCTAGGGGTATTGATTATTATTGGCGGTATTTTAATGTTTAAGTTAGGCGACAGCAAGAAAGGTAACGTTTCTGGAGTGTTAAAGAAAGCAAGTTAAAAGGGCTTGATAGCCCTTTTTTATTTTGTAAATAAGTTTAAACATTTTTTTGCAATATATTCTTCTTCAAGAAGGCTTCTTCAATTAATGATAATAAATGTGTGGAGGCTTTGCCGTTTAAATTGTTTGTTCTTCGTAATAGCCCGATTACAGGTGCAGCGTCTATCCCATTAATCTCTAATACTTTTGTGCCAGGAAAGGGGAAGGAATGAGCTGTACGGGTAAAAAGAGATATCCCTAGGCCAGCCTGAACATAATGCTTGTGTGCCATACTGCTCGAAATCTCAAGCTTTTTATAATTTGTACCGATTTTCTCTACAATTGTTTGTTCAATTTTTATTCTTATCGGGCAATTATGAGGTGTAAATAGAATGGTCTCCTCCAGTAAATCCTCCACTTCTGCTATTCCCTTTTCAGTAAGCGGATGCGACTCAGAAACTAGCAGAACAATGTCATCATAATATAACGGTTTAAATACATTCTCCATCGAAACTTCCGGTGCTCCGCAAATGGCAAAATCAATCTCGTCTTGATAAAGCATTGTACTTAATGTATTGGCATCAGCAACATGAAGAGAAATTTCTACTTTTGGAAACTTTTCAACAAAATCAGCGATAATGGCTGGGAGTTCAAGACTTGCTGTAGGCTCTGAAACACCAATGCGAATTAAACCTGCCAAACCGCCTTCCAAGTCCTGCAATGTTTTATCAAGGCGATCATACTCTCTTAATAAAGCATTGGCGCGTTCATAAAACAGCCGGCCAGCTTCTGTCATTTTTAATGTTTTGCCTCGCTCTAGCAGTTTTTCGCCGACTTCTTCCTCCAGATGTTTAATATGAAGTGTAATTGTTGGCTGCGAATAATTTAATGCTTCTGCCGCCTTTAAAAAGTTTCCATATTTTACAATTGTCGTGAATGTGCGGATTGCACGAATCTCCATGTTAAACACCTCTTTAAGTTATAAATTTAGTAATTCTGAATCCCAGCATTAATTTTACTGATTATACTTTCTGAATTATTTGCTTTATTATAATCTATATTATCAACTAATCCAAGTGGTTTAGAGGGAATTTCGAAAGGGGAAGTAAAATGCCGACAATTACAATCGTAGCTGGTGGGAATTCTATTCACTCTCGTTTAACAGGCATATTGAATTATGCAGAGGAATTTTTGAAAAGCAACAGTATCGATGTTGAAATTATTCAAGTTCATCAGCTTCCAAGTGAAGCATTAATCAAGGCCGATTTCAAAAATGAGAAAATTCAAGAGGTAAATCAATTAATTGAAAAGAGTGATGGTGTGATCTTTCTAACCCCAGTGTATAAGGCAGCGTACTCTGGTATTTTGAAAACATATATTGACCTTCTGCCACAGAAGGCTTTAAAAGACAAGGCAGTGCTCCCACTAGCTTTAGGAGGTACATACGGTCATCTATTAGTGATCGATTATGTGCTTAAACCGGTGCTGATCAACTTAGGAACAACAAATATAAATGGCGGTGTCTATATACAGGATACACAAGTGACAAAGCAGGATGATAATACTTATACGCTGGCAGATGAAACAATATCAAGATTAAATGAATCATTATCCCAATTTGTTAAATCAATCGTGAGGTGAAAAATATGGCATTTAAATTAAGCATTCTTGATCAGAGTCCTGTTGGTGAAGGAGAAACAGCAGAACAGGGGCTCCAAAATACGGTGAGGTTAGCACAGGCAGCTGATCAGTTGGGCTATCATCGTTTTTGGGTTTCAGAGCATCATAATAACGGTCAATTAGCTGGGTCTGCACCAGAAAGCTTAATCGGCTTTCTGCTGGCAACTACTAAAAATATTAGAGTCGGTTCTGGGGGCATAATGCTACAGCATTACAGCCCATATAAAGTTGCCGAAGTGTTTCATGTGCTCTCATCGCTCGCTCCAGGAAGAGTCGATCTTGGTGTGGGCAAAGCACCAGGTGGCTTAAACTTATCTACAAAAGCACTGCAGGAAGACAAAGTAGAAGCCCAAAAGTCTTTTGAAGAAAAACTGGCTGATTTAAAGCAATATATTTACCATAAGGAGCGTGACTTAGATTTAGTGGCTGCTCCTACTCCAAGGGTGAGACCAGATCTTATACTTCTTGGAGGAAGTGCAGAAAGTGCAGAACTGGCTGCAAAACTTGGAATATCCTTTGTGTTTGCTTACTTTATAAATGGAGAGCAAAATGTTCTAAAAGAAGCAAGAGAACGGTTTAAGCAGTTTTCACCGGCTGGTGGTGGGCAATTTATAGTGGCATTGACAGTAGCTGTTGCTGAAACTAATGAAAAAGCTGATTCCTTTATTAAGCAAAGAGAGTCTGTCAAGGTAATACTGGCAGATGGGAAGAAGTTAAATGTAGGTTCTTTGGAGCAGGCGGAAAAGGTAATCAGCCAGTATGAAGAAACAGATTATCAGCTTATCGTTCAAAAAGCGGGTTATGTTGCAGGTTCGAAGGAAAGTGTCAGGGATGCTCTTAGCAGTCTGGCTAAAGAGCATGAAATCGATGAAATCATTTCCTTATCACCAATTGTGGACATTAATGACAGGTTAAGTTCTTATAAGCTATTAAGTGAGGCATTTGCAGAAGAGAGTATTCACATAGAAAAAGAAAATGAAGGAGTGGGAATATAATGAGTCAAAATAAAAAAGTGGTAGTGTGGAGCAAAGTTGGATGTAGTTATTGTGAACAAGTCAAATCTTACTTATCAGATAATAATTTTGAGTATTCAACAATTGATGTGACAGAAAATGATTCTTTAAGAGATGTGCTTGAAGTTAAATATGGTATTCGCTATGTACCGGTAGTAGAGGTAAGTGACGGGGATTCTGCAGAATATAAAGCCGTTTTTAAAGTAGACCTGGAAGCATTAAAAGAAGCATTAGCTTAATTTTTTAATTTAAAGTTGACTATTTTCATTGGAATAATAAAAATTTGTGGAAGGTGGCTAAAACATGGTGAAGAAAATAAAGTTTGGTGCAATGATTCATGGAATTGGCGGGACAACAGATGGATGGCGTCACCCATCTGTTCCTGCAGATGCAAGTGTTAGTTTACCGTTCTATAAAGAACGAGCAAGGCTTGCAGAAATAGCAAATTTCAGCTTCATTTTTGTGGCTGACGGACTGTCTATCAATGAAAAGTCACTGCCTCATTTCTTAAACAGGTTTGAGCCGATTACTTTACTGACTGCAATAGCAGGTGCTACAGAAAGGATAGGGATTGTCGGGACACTTTCCACTTCCTATAGCCAGCCTTTTAATGTCGCCAGACAGTTTCTATCATTAGACCATATAAGTGCAGGAAGAGCAGGCTGGAATGTTGTAACATCTCCATCAGCTGGAGCAGCTCAAAATTTCAATGAGACAGAGCTTCCTTCCCATGAGGAGCGCTATAAAAAAGCATCTGAACATCTCACTGTAGTTAAAGGACTATGGGATTCTTGGGAAGACGGTGCATTTGTCAGAAATAAGGACACTGGAGAATTTTTTGATAAAGAAAAAATGCATGCGTTAAATCATGAGGGAGAGTTCTTTTCCGTTAAAGGACCTTTGAATTTGGAAAGATCACCGCAAGGATATCCTGTTATATTTCAGGCTGGATCATCTGAAAGGGGCAAAAAATTTGCGGCGGAGTCAGCAGATGCGATTTTCACAGGTCACGAAACGTTAGAAGAAGCTATTGCGTTTTATCATGATGTAAAAACGAAGGCTGCTGAAAATGGTCGCAGTCATGATGATATTTTAATATTCCCTGGAATCAGTCCTATTGTAGCTGACACAGTAGAGGAAGCAAATAAGATATATGAGGATTTTATCAGCTTAGTGCCGATTGATAATGCGATTACGTATCTTGGAAGGTTTTTTGACCAATTTGACTTCAGTGTTTTTCCGCTGGATGAACCATTTCCGGATATAGGGGATATAGGCAAGGAAGCTTTTCAGAGCACAACAGACAAAATAAAAAGAATGGCAAAGGAAAATAAGCTGACACTACGCCAAGTGGCTCAGCAGGTTGCCGTTCCAAGAAGCACCTTTATCGGCACTCCTGAAATTGTGGCAGATAAGATTCAGAGCTGGTTTGAAAGCGGCGGTGCAGACGGCTTTATCATCAACTCTGACATTCCAAGCCAATTTAAAGTGTTTGTAGAAAAAGTTGTGCCAATTCTTCAAGCAAGAGGCATTTATGAGGAAGAATATTCAGGCAGCACATTAAGAGACCATTTAGGCCTAAAAAAGCCGATTAATCAGCACAGTCTAAAAAACAATAAAGCTTTAGAAGTATAAAACAGGTAGCGTTTATGGGGAAATTTATCGTTAACAGAATGATTGCTGCTGTTTTTGTCTTGTTAGGATCTTTGTTTTTAGTGTTTATCATTAATTATTCCCTCCCAGGAGATGCAGTCGATCAAATGCTTGAGGGGACAGGTGCCACTCCTGAGATGGCAGCTAATTTACGGAAAGAGCTAGGTCTGGATTTACCTTTCCACACTCAGTTTTTTGAATATTTAAATAATATTTTGCGAGGAGATTTCGGGAACTCCATTGTTAATCATTCACCCGTGTTATCCAAAATTATTACACAGTTTCCCGCTACCATTGCTTTAACTGTTGTTAGTGCGATTCTATCTATCGTGTTCGGCATTACTTTAGGTGTTTTTTCAGCAATCCACCATAACACCGTGATTGATTATGTTGCAAGATTAATCGGACTTTTTGGCATTTCTATGCCAACCTTCTGGTCAGGCATCTTACTAATTCTCATATTCTCCGTGACCTTAGGCTGGTTTCCTTCCATAGGATCTGACGGTTGGATTACATTAGTACTTCCTTCTATCGCACTTGGACTTGTAGGTTCTGGTGCAATCGTCCGTATGGTAAGGAACAGTATGCTTGAGGTGATGACTGAGCAATACATCCTGACATTAAGGTCGAAGGGGTTATCAGAAAAGGTGGTTATGTATAAACACGCTTTAAGGAATGCTCTAATTCCATCGATTACAATTATAGGAATGATGATCGGTGATATGCTGGGCGGGGCGGTAGTGATTGAAACGGTATTTTCCCGTCAAGGCATCGGAAGGCTTGTGGCAGATGCCATTACGGCAAAGGATTTGCCAGTTGTCCAAGGGGTAGTGTTTTTTTCTGCGATTGTTTATATATTAATAAATTTTATTGTGGACATCTTATATTCAGTTATTGATCCTCGTGTCCGAAAATCATTTTAGGAGGTGTGAATCACTTGAAAGAAACGGTATTAGCTGGGCAAATCAAAAAAACGACTGTAGTTAAAAAGAAAAAACGAATTTTCCACCCCGAGCATGTTTTTATCTATGTGGCCGGAAGTATTATTTTTTTCTTATTGGTTTGTGCAGTATTTCCACAGTGGGTAGCACCTTATGCCCCCACAAAAATGTTTACAGATGCAATTATGCAAGCACCTTCGGCCACTCATATTCTCGGTACAGACTACTTTGGCCGGGATGTTTTCAGCTTGATTGTCTTTGGAAGCAGGACATCTCTCATTATCGGTATTTTGTCCGTTATTGTGGCAGCTACTATCGGAATGCTCATCGGGTCTGTAGCTGGATATGCTGGAGGGATGATCGACCTTATTTTCATGAGAATTATTGATATTTTAATGACAATTCCAGGAATGCTGCTGTCTCTTGCCTTTGCCGCAGCATTGGGACCGAGTTTGATGAATATTATTCTCGCCATATCGATCTCGGCAGTGCCTGGCTATGCAAGATTGATGCGGGGACAAATTCTCACATTAAAAAGGAGGAATTTTGTCATTGCTTCAAAATCAATCGGGGTAAGCGATCTTGTCATTTTTTTTCGCCACATTTTGCCTAATGCTTACTCCCCGCTGTTAGTTATGGCGACTAATGGGCTAGGGTCCTCCATTCTTTTGGGAGCAGGGCTAAGCTTTTTAGGATTAGGAATCGTCCAAGAGGTTCCCGACTGGGGAACACTGCTGTCACAAGGCAGAGGCTACTTAGCAGCCGCTTGGTGGATTGCTACATTTCCTGGTATTGCAATCACTTCTTTTGTATTGTCAGCAAATATTATTGGTGACAGTCTCCGTGATTTCCTTGATCCAAAGAAACAGCAGAAAGGAGAAAACGCCTAATGCTCGATATAAATAAGATAAATATAGAATTTAAAACAAAAACAGGGCTCCTTACTGCTGTGTCTGAATTGAACCTGTCTATTAAGGCTGGTGAGTCTGTCTGTTTAGTCGGTGAATCAGGAAGCGGAAAAACAATAACATCAAAGGCCATTATGAGATTGATTGAGTATGAGAATGGCATCATCTCACAAGGAGATATAACCTTTCAAGGTACCAACCTTACTACCAGTGATGAAAAGATGCTCACGTCTATTAGAGGGAAAAAAATCGCGATGATTTTTCAAGAACCTTTGTCTGCTTTTGATCCAGTTTTCACAATTGGCCATCAGATAACGGAAATGATCAGAAAGCATCAAAAAACTTCACAGAAGGCAGCTTGGGAAAAAGGAATAGAACTGCTGAAAAAAGTGGGAATATCAGAGCCAGAGTATCGAATGAAGCAGTATCCGAATGAGTTCTCAGGCGGTATGTTGCAGCGGGCTATGATTGCAATGGCGATATCTTGTGAGCCTGATTTGCTTATAGCGGATGAGCCTACTACAGCATTGGATGTCACTATCCAACAGCAAATTATCGAGTTATTAAAATCATTAAAAGATGAATTTAATATGGGGTTACTGCTGATCACTCATGATTTAGGGATTGCTGCCGAGCTCGCAGACAGAATTGTTGTGATGTATGCAGGAGAAATAGTCGAGAATGCAACTGTTTCGCAGCTATTTCAAACACCGCATCATCCTTATACTAGAGGGCTGCTGAAATCTATGCCGAGCATATCAGCAAGTATTGGCAAGCTGTATTCCATTGAAGGTAGCATACCGAGTTTAAATGACCTGCCAGAAGGCTGCCTTTTTCATCCCCGCTGTCCATTTGCGACGGAAAAATGTAAAAGAGTAAGACCGAATCTTGAAATAGTAAATGACCGTTACTCTGCTTGTTTCTATGCAGAGGAGTTAGTGACAAAATCTGAATGGAGCTTAAGTGATCAACTACAAGAGGAAAAGCTCGCAGAAGACATCATTATGGAAAAGGCTAACGATAACCCGGAAATCTTGTTGGATATTAAGCAAATCAGCAAGCACTATCTGCTTGGAAGTGGTTTGAAATTTACAAAAAAACAAGTCAAGGCAGTAGATGATGTGTCATTCTCCATTAAAAAAGGCGAGACTTTTGGACTTGTTGGAGAATCTGGAAGCGGGAAATCGACGTTAGGAAGGGCCATTTTGCAGCTAGAAAAACTGTCTGGCGGGGAAGTGCTCTATAATGGTAATCCATTATCAGGACTTAACAGCCGAAAAATGGGCAAATATCGGAAAGAAATGCAGATGATTTTCCAAGACCCCAATAGTTCTGTCAATTCTCGTCTAAAAATAGGAGAGATTATTGCAGAGCCATTAAAGTGGCATTTAAAGCTTTCCAAGGAGGAAATACAAGAAACAGTAGAAGAGCTGCTGGAAAAGGTCGGATTAAAGCGCGAATGGACTGCAAGATATCCTCATGAGTTTTCAGGCGGACAGAGGCAAAGAATTGGAATTGCTAGAGCGATTGCCTTAAATCCATCCTTTATTCTCGCAGATGAAGCACTTTCTGCTTTAGATGTTTCCGTACAGGCTCAAATTATTAATTTACTCCAAGATCTTCAGAAGAAAATGGGCTTGACGTATTTGTTTATTGGCCATGATTTAGGTGTTGTCCAGCATATTTCTGACAGAATTGGTGTTATGTATTTAGGAAAGCTTGTGGAGATTGCACCAAGTAAGGAGATTTTCGAAAAGCCAGCCCACCCTTATACAAGGACATTGATTGACTCTATTCCAAATAGGAAGGGCAAGAAAAAGCTTGAAGCAAAAGGAGAGATTCCCTCGCCGGCAAATCCGCCGTCAGGATGCCGGTTCCGTACGAGATGTCCGTTTGCGAATAGGAAATGTGCCATGGAAGAGCCGGTGTTAACGGAAATACAGAAAGATAGATTTACAGCATGCCATTATCCTTTAGCGTTTATTTAAAGTAGATAAAAAGAGATTAGGGGGAGACAAAGATGTTGCAATTAATTGGATTGCGAAAGCCTGTCCTATTTTATATAATGGCAGTTTTGCTGGTGCTGACTGCTTGCGGTAATGCTAACGAAAATACTTCTGCAAGTGAAGATACAGAGCCCAAAGAAGGAGGCGAACTGGTTTATGGCCTGGCAACAGCGCCGGACAGTCTTGACCCTCATACGAGCGGGATGGCTGTATCCACGAGGGTGAATAACAGCATATATGAAAAGCTCGTTTATCAAACAGAAAATAATGAGATAAAACCGTGGCTTGCAACTAGCTGGGAGGTATCGGACGACCAAAAGTCTTTTACATTCAAATTAAGAGACGATGTTACCTTTCATGATGGCAGCAAATTCAATGCAGAAGTAGTTAAGTATAACTTTGACCGCATCGTAAATCCTGAAACGAAAGCTGCTAGTGCATATGCTTTGATTGAGAATTATGAGTCTTCCGAAGTGATAGACGAATATACCATAACCATTCATTTCTCAGAGCCTGCTGCAACCTTCTTAAGTAATTTAAGTCAGCCTAAATTGGCAATTGTTTCAAAAGAAGCTGCTGAAAAGTATGGCTTGTCTCTAGCAACAAATCCAGTTGGCTCTGGGCCATTTAAGTTTGTGAATCTTGATGAGAACAATGAAATTGTCTTGGAAAGATTCGATGATTATAATCGGAAAGCTCCCTATGCTGACCATGAAGGAAAAGCTTATTTAAATAAGCTTACGTACAAAATTATTCCTGAAGAGGCAACGAGAATAGGCAGTGTCCAAAGCAATCAATTAAATGCGGTTGAAACAGTGCCGCCACAAGATCTTAAGTCAATTAAAGCAAATGGAAACTTGCAAATTTATGAAACACAAACAGCAGGGATGCCATATGGTCTGTTTGTAAATCCGGAAAATGAGCCATGGAATGAATTAGAAGCACGATTAGCACTGAAGGAAACGATAGACGTAGATAATATTGTTAACACGCTTTATCTAGGAACATATAAGCGCGCATGGTCTGTCATAACACCAACAATTCTTGGATATGACAAGACCCTCGAAAATACAGCGAAAATTGATATAGAGAAAGCTAATGAACGATTAGAAAGCCTTGGCTGGACGAAGAATAGTGAAGGGATAAGAGAAAAGAACGGTAATCAACTGGTGCTTCGTTTAATAGACAGCAATGTTAACAGAGAGAAGCGCCACGATATTGCTACAATCATTCAGCAGCAATTAAAGGAAATAGGGGTAAAGCTTGAGTTCACTACATCAGCAGACTATTATAATATCACTAAAAATGGCAAGGATTATGATGTAATTGGCAACAGCAGGGTAGCTGGTGATCCTGATGTGCTCCGGCTATTCTTCCATTCTGATAATCTGCCTGAAAATGGCGGTTCAAGCCTCGCTCGACTTCATGACAGTGAAATTGATCAATGGCTGGAGAGTGGTGAGTTGGAGACAGATGCAGCTAAAAGGGCCGACTTATACAAAAAGGTGCAGCAAAAATTGATTGGGCAAGGATACTTTATTCCTATTTATGTCTTCCCATATACTGTAGCAACATCTAATGAAGTTAAAGGTTTAACCTTTGATTCACAAGGCTATCCGCAGTTCAACGATGTTTTCATTAATAAGTAATAAAGAGAAAATTATAAAGATGAGGGATCGCCATGAAATTCATTTTATTTTCACTTATCAGCAATCACGTGAATCCTGTGAGCGGTGAAACATTTACCGATTATCAGAAACTGGAAAATGTTATAAATCAAGCTGTTCTGGCAGAAGAGCAAGGATTTGATGGTTTTGGAGTGGGGGAAAGGCATGGTCCGCCATTCCTTTCCTCCTCTCCAGCAGTTGTACTGTCGACGATTGCGGCAAAAACTACAAAAATACGGTTATTGACTACTGTAACGGTTTTAAGTGTGTTGGACCCTGTCCGGGTTGCAGAGGATTTCGCTACATTGGATCAATTATCAAAAGGACGGCTTGATTTAATTATTGGAAAAGGCAATGACCCGCGGCATTATCCTTTGTTTGGAATAACAGAGGAAGAACAGTGGGAATCACTGTCAGAAAGGTATGATTTATTAAAAAGACTATGGGCGGAGGAGTCTGTTACATGGAACGGAAAGTACCGTGCGCCTTTAGAAAATGTCACAATTGAGCCAAGGCCATACCAAAAGCGAATTCCCATCTGGCATGGAAGTGCATCCAGCACGGCTTCTACTGAATTAGCAGCGAAAAATGGTGATCCTATTTTCTCATCTAATGTTTTTCATCCACTGAAAAAATATAAGCAGCTGATTGATCATTATAAGGAAAGACTGGAGTTCTACGGGCATGATTCTAATAAGGCAGTAATCGGATCTGGAGCAGGCAGCTTATATATTGCCAACACGAAGGAGAAGGCTATAAAGAAATATCGTCCTTATTATGATGCTTTTATGAATACAGATGCTTCCAAGCACAATAATTCACCTTTTAATGATTTAGAGGATTATATTGAAAATGGTCCGTCTTTAGTCGGATCAGCAGAATCTATCATTGAAAAGATTTTACTTTACCACAAAGCTTTCGGTCATCAAGTGCAGGGGTTAAGTGTGGATGGACTTAGCGAAACAGAACAAAAAGAACAAATTCAACGATTTTCTGAAGAAATTCTGCCTGTTTTGCGCAAGGAAATTCCCGATTTTATTTGGAATCAGCCGAAAAAAACAGCTTCTAACTCCCTTTAAACCTAGTATTCTTATGGGATTATATTAATTATTAGTTTTATTGAATTGATGCTTTACTAATACTAATTAGTCAAAGAGTGAAAAAAATATTATAGTATACATATCCAATCAGATTACATGGATATAAAAGCAAGTAAGGAAGGAGCGAAGAGCTTAGGTAGGTAAATGCAACTTGACTTTCAATAACTAGAAAAAAGTATCAACATCTTTATTGAAAAAATATACAGAATGGAGAATTTGTATGAGTGAAGATATCTTTCGAATTGCAACAAAAGAAGATGCCCCAGCATTTCTAGAATTATTGTCCAGTGCATTCAAGTCGGTTGGAGAATTAGGCATCAACTGGCCTTCCACAAGAGCCACGCTTGAAATGGTTACGGAAAATATCGTTAATTCCACAGCTGTCGTCATGGAACGGGACGGCAGACTTATCTCAACAATTACAATCCGCTTTCCTTGGGAAAGTAAAACTCCTGTATCAGGCTACCCGTTTGTTTGGTGGTTTGCGACAGCACCCGATTTAAGCGGACAAGGAATAGGCAATAAATTATTGGACTATGTAGAAAACACTCTGCTGCGTGACACATTTAAGGCTCCTGCCTTTACCCTTGGTACATCCGGCAAAAAGCATCCTTGGCTATTGGAAATGTACAAACGGAAAGGCTACAAGGAATATTTCCAGCATGAAAACGATGGAGACATCGGAGTACTGATGTATAAAGTGTTAATACCAGAACGCTTTGATAAGAGTATTCTCGGAACTCCGCCGTTTGTGGACGCTAAAGCTGAAAAGACTTCTGTATAACAAGAAAGGAGGCAACCTATGGGAGAGTTTTTTAAATGGGAATACGTAGTTTCCCTCTTCCCTAAAGTGTTAAGTGCTCTTCCGACAACCTTATTGATTGTATTGATTGCCACACTGATTGGAGCTGCTGTAGGCTTACTAATTGCGTATCTGCGTATAGAAAAGGTGCCTGTACTCAATCAACTTTGTATCCTATATATTTCCTTCGTAAGAGGAACACCGATATTAGTGCAAATGTTTATCGTTTTCTATGGTCTACCAAGCTTGCTTG
The DNA here is from genome assembly GCF_046613985.1 of Niallia laureatilytica. NCBI lineage: Bacteria > Bacillati > Bacillota > Bacilli > Caryophanales > Bacillaceae > Niallia > Niallia laureatilytica. Next base: position 147,057 of record NZ_JBKKHP010000012.1, read on the forward strand.
GGGCCATGGGAATTGATCTTTCTCAATGGGATAAAATCTATTTTATTTATATAACTTACGGATTAAATACGGCAGCATTCTTTTCTGAAATTTTCCGTTCTGCCATATTGAGTGTGCCTGCATCACAATATGAAGCAGCTGCCTCGATTGGATTGACGAAAGGACAGACATATCGAAGAGTGCTTATACCGCAGGCGAGCAAGATTGCGATGCCAAGTCTCGGTGCCTCCATCATTAATCTTTTGCAGGACACTTCTCTTGCCTTTTCTTTAGGGATATTAGATGTAATGGGCAAGGTGCAGACTTTAGGAGCTTTATACTACCGAGTTATGGAAGGTTATTTCATTGCTGCCGTTATTTTTGTCGTATTGAGCATTGGATTAGAGCAATTATTTGGTGTTCTCGAGAAGAAATATCGTTACCCGAAACGAAGCAAAAAAAGCATCAGAACACCTATTTTGACTAATGGCAAAAAGCTGCTTTTGATGCCGAATGGAAAAAACAAAGTGAATTAAATATTAAGGGAAAGTGGGAAAAGTCATGAGAATACTGCCGAAATTTAAATCGTGGAAGGTTATTGGTATTACAGCTGCATTAGGATTGGTGCTGGCAGGGTGCGGAAATGGAGATAATGCAGAAAGTGCCAGCGCAGACAACAATGATTCTGATGCGAAAGAGATAATCGTCGGAACTGGCAATGCGTATCAGCCATTTGTTTATTTGGATGAGAACGGGAAGCTGACAGGATATGAAAAAGCAGTGCTCGATGCAGTCGATGAAAAACTTACGCAGTATAAATTTAAATACGAGTCATTTGAATTTAAAAATATTCTGCCTGCACTTGATGCAAATAAAGTAGATTTGGCAGCACATCAGTACGAAGTGAATGAGGAAAGACAAGCAAAATACTTATATGGAAAAGTAGGTTACACGGATTACACAAGCTATATCGTAGTAGATGCTAATTCAGGTAGCAATTTTAATACATTAGATGATTTGGCAGGTAAGAAAGTTTATACATCAACAGGAAGCAACCACGCGTATATTTTGGAGCAGTACAATGAAGAGCATGACAACAAAATAGATATAGTATATGGCAGCGGTGCTAATGAGGTGCTTGTAAAGGATCTACAAACTGGAACAATTGACGCAACATTGCTGACTAAGTTTGATGTAAACAAATTAAATGAGCAATTTAAAGCCGATTTAAAAACATCAGGTGAGCCTGCCTATGTTTCCAAAACATATTATCTATACAGCAAGGATGATACAAAGCTGCAAGAAGATATAGATGGAGCTCTGCAAGAGTTAATTGAGGAAGGCAAACTTTCTGAGATTTCACAAGAAGTTTTAGGAGGAGATTTTACTAAGTAAGAAAGGAGGGAAATGATATGGATTTTGATTTCCCATTTATGTTTAAGGCTTTGGCTGCGGCACTGCAATATTTGCCAACAACCTTGCTGCTAGGATTTTTGCCTTTGATATTAGGTTCAGTGTTTGGTCTTGTCATTGCGCTTGTACGATTTTATGAAATCTCGGTCCTTTCCACTTTCTTTAAGTGGTTTGTGACCATCTTTAAAGCGATTCCTGTCATTCTTATTTTATTAGTTACTTATATTATCAGTTCCGATATGTTGGATCAGCTGGCAAAGTCTTGGTCATGGGATATCAGCTTCAAAAATATTGACAGAAGATGGGTAGCAATTTTTGCTTTAACATTATACGCCACTAGCGGTTTGTCTGAAATCTTTAGAGGATCACTGTCTGCCATCCCAAAAGGACAGTTTGATGCTGCATATTCAATAGGACTATCTGGGACACAAGTAATTAGGAGAGTAGTAATTCCGCAAGTATTTCCGATTGCCTTTCCTATGATAAACAGTACGCTAATTTCCTTGATCAAGGCATCCTCTTTAGTATCGATGGTTTCAGTTGTTGATATATTGAATGGTGCGCTAATTGAGGCAAACGTCAATTATCGCTTCCTAGAAGCTTATGTGGCTGCATCCTTAATTTACTGGCCCGTTTGTGCCGCACTAGAGGGAATATCATCCGGCTATGAACGTTATTTCAGCCGCAGCAAAAGGAGAGGCTTCGCATGATAGAAATTAAAAAAATCTCCAAAAAGTTCGGGAAAAATGAAATTCTTAAAGGAATTGATCTGCAAATAAAAAAGGGTGAGGTTGTCGTCATACTAGGCCCAAGTGGTTCAGGTAAAACAACTTTCTTGAGATGCCTGAATTTTCTGGAAAGGGCAGATTCCGGCGAGCTGACAATAAGTGATAAAAGGGTCCATTTCAAGAAGGCAAGTTCTAAAGATATATTGGAGCTCAGACGAAAGACAGCGATGGTCTTTCAGCAATATGACTTATTCCTCCATAAAACAGCGATAGAAAACATTATGGAAGGACTAGTGATAGCTAGGAAGGTGTCAAAGGATAAAGCGTATCAAACTGGATTAGAACTGCTGGAAAAGGTCGGCTTAAAGGATAAGGAGGATTTTTATCCCCACCAGCTGTCAGGCGGTCAGCAGCAGCGTGTCGGTATTGCGAGGGCACTTGCTTTGAATCCAGAGGTCATTCTATTCGATGAACCTACCTCCGCCCTTGATCCAGAATTAGTCGGAGAAACACTAGATGTCATAAAAAAGGTTGCCGAAAGTGGTGTCACAATGGTTATTGTCACACATGAAATGAGCTTTGCATATGACATTGCCGACAGAATCGTTTTTATGGAAGATGGTGTCATTGTTGAGCAAGGCACCCCAAAGGAAGTTTTTGAACAAACAAAGGAAGAACGAACAAAACAATTCCTTGCTAGGTTTTCCTATGAAAGATAACTGTAAACATCCCAATTGTGTAAGCAGCTAATCAATTGGGATGTTTTTTATTTATTGCTATCGAACAATAAGTACTAATAAGTAGGATATAAAGTTATTAAAACCATGCGCAATGATGGAAGTTTCTAAACGATTTGTCTTTATATAGACTAAGCCTAAGAAAAATCCTAACCCGCTGTACAATATCATCCCAGGCAAAGAGAAACCGGCAAGCATATGCATACCGCCAAATAATATGGAGCTAAACAATAATCCTAAATATTTATGCTTGGTGAAAATATGTCCAATGATAACTTTGCGGAAGAAAAATTCCTCAATAATTGGCGCAAGTATCGTTACTTGAATAACAGTAATGAAGCTTGTACGAATCATTTGCTCTACCGCTTGCTGGTTTTGCGGAGCTTCCTCCATATTCAGACCGAACAACAAAGAGATAATGACAACTACAATCGCAGTTGCTATTTTTCCTCCGAAAAAAACATAAACAGCATATAACAGATCTTTACCTTTTACAATTGGTTTTTTCCACTGGAATAATGACGTTTTTACATAGAGAAAAACGATAAATCCTAATATGAAAAATAGAATGAGAAGGTTAAGAACAACGCTCAGCATTGGACTGCTGATTTGATAATCCCCAAAAGCTACCTCCTTCGTTGTTCCTACTCCAACTAAGTAAAAAAGTAATTTAATCCCTATCGGAAAAATTGTCATCATCAATAAGTATGTAATAAAAATCCATATGTATTTATTTTTGATGAGTGTTTTCAAAAGCATGTCTCCTTAAAACAATAATAAAACAATTATACTAGATTTATTTTCCAGTTCATAGCAAAAGGGTGGTTATTGGTGAATGTAATCAAGCTAATGTAAGAAATGTTAAGGTTAAAGGAAAATACCTGAGGCTTTTTTATATTTATTCTTAAATAAGGATTATTTTAATAAAAACGGGGTAATAGTTTCATAGGATAAAATTGGACAATATTGTCCAAATAGTAATGAGAAAGGGATGAAGAAGGTTGAGAAACGAACAGTCAAAGAATGAAAATAAACGAGAAAACGAAGATACATTAACGAATAGACAGGGACATCCTGTAACGAATAACCAGAATATTCGGACTGTCGGCAACAGAGGTCCCGCAACGTTAGAGAATTATAATTTCATTGAAAAAATTAGTCATTTTGACAGGGAGCGTGTTCCAGAGCGTGTTGTACATGCCCGTGGTGCAGGTGCTCACGGTTATTTCGAGGCATATGGCACAGCTGGGGATGAACATATCTCCAAATATACACGTGCTAAGCTTTTCCAAGAAAAAGGCAAGCGTACTCCTGTCTTTGTTCGTTTTTCATCTGTCATACATGGAGGGCATTCACCGGAAACGCTTCGTGATCCAAGAGGGTTTGCTGTGAAATTCTATACAGAAGACGGAAACTGGGATCTTGTCGGAAATAACTTGAAGATATTCTTTATTCGTGATGCAATGAAGTTTCCTGATATGATACATGCCTTTAAGCCAGACCCAGTCACGAACATTCAAAGTCCAGAGCGGTTCTTCGATTTTTGTGCAAGCTCACCGGAAACATTCCATATGGTGACTTTCGTTTATTCTCCTTGGGGAATTCCCGCAAACTACCGCATGATGCAGGGATCAGGTGTCAATACATATAAATGGGTGAACAGCGAAGGAGAATCGGTTCTGGTGAAATACCATTGGGAACCAAAGCAAGGAATTAAGAATCTTACTCAAAAGGAAGCCAATGAAATTCAGGCTACTAATTTCAATCATGCCACTCAAGACTTATACAATGCCATCGAACAAGGGGATTACCCAGAGTGGGAGCTGTTTGTTCAATTTATGAGCGATGAAGAACATCCTGAGCTAGACTTTGACCCGCTTGATGATACGAAGCTGTGGCCGAAAGATGAGTTCCCTTGGATTCCAGTAGGTAAGATGGTTCTTAACAAAAATCCAGAAGACTATTTTGCAGAAGTAGAGCAGGCAGCATTTGGTACAGGTGTCCTTGTGGACGGCTTAGAGTTCTCAGATGATAAAATGCTTCAAGGACGAACATTCTCTTATTCTGATACACAGCGCCACCGTGTAGGAGCAAATTATCTTCAGCTCCCAATCAATGCACCGAAGAAGAGAGTTGCTACTAATCAAAGCGGCGGTCAAATGCAGTATCATGTGGACCGAAAGGACAAGCATATTAACTATGAACCTTCTATTCTCGGCGGCTTGAAGGAAGCAGAGCCTTCTGGCAAGGATTATAGTCCAAGAGTTGAGGGTAATCTTGTCCGCGAATCTATTGACCGAAACGACAATACAAAACAAGCAGGTCAAACGTACAGGGAATTTGAACAATGGGAAAAGGATGAATTAATCTCCAATCTTGTCGGAGACTTGTCTCAATGTGATCAAAGAATTCAAGATGCAATGATTGCACTTGCTGAAGAGGCAGACGAGGAATACGGGCACCGTTTGCGAGAAGGATTGGCTAATGCTGCAAGCGATAAGCCTAGCAGTCATCCATTAGGAAACAAGGAAAGTGATAAAGCACCAGAGCAAGCGGTTGAAAAGGGGCATGATGCAGATCCTTATTAATTGATATACACGTAAAGAACACCCTTTAGGTAGAGAGCAGCATAAACTCTCATTAACGAGAGATGCTGCATTTCTCCCTGAAGGGTTTTTTATTTGTGATTAACCATGATAACGTGCCAAAGTTATAAAAGTGATATTTAAAAGGAGTAAACGGATAGTATATAATATTAATTCTAGGCAAATTAAGAGAAGAATAAATGATAGTGAATGAAAAATAATTAATTACTGGAGATTCAAAAAAATGGATTGGAAACCAGATAAAAGTAAAGGAAAAGCCGTTTATAAGCAGATTGCAGAGCATATAGAACAAGGGATACAGAATGGATTGTTTCCGATTGATAAACCATTGCCATCCGAACGTAAGCTTGCAGAGGCTTATAAGGTCAACCGCAGTACAATTGTTGCAGCCTATTCAGAGCTGGAAGCAAATGGTCTAGTCGAAAGAAAGCGAGGGAGCGGGACGATTGTCAGCAAGGATATATGGGGGCTGACAAAAAGGCGAATCCCAAGCTGGAATAAATATATAGAAAGAGGTTCTTTTCAGGCTAATATGCCTGTTGCTCAGCGGATAAGACATATATCTGAGGAGTCTAGTCTTGTGAATTTTGCCAGCGGTGAGCTTTCAAATGAACTTATGCCGGAGGATTATGTCAAAAAAATAATCAATTCCCAAAGTTTTACTGGCCACTTAGGATACGATCATCCACAAGGGAATATTGAGCTTCGTAAAACGATCAGTGATCATGTAAAACGCGATAAGGGGATAGTAACTACCCCCGATTCCATTCTAGTTACTTCAGGAGCCCAACAGGCTATTCATCTAATTATTGAATGTCTTTTGAAACCAGGGGATGCTGTAGTTATTGAAAATCCGTCTTATCACTACAGTTTACCGATTTTTAAGTCAGCAGGGCTAAAGGTATTTCATTTGGATGTAAGCAAAAAAGGTATTAATCCAGAGGAGCTTATTGATTTGCACAAAAAGCATCAAATAAAAATGATATTTTTGAATCCTATCTTCCAGAATCCTACAGGGATGATTTTGCCTGCTGCTAAACGGAAAAGAATATTAGATATTTCCTCAGAATTCGGCATCCCCATTGTCGAGGATGATCCATATAGTCTCCTTAACTATACAGAGGAAGATACAAATACATTAAAGTCATTAGATGAAAATGGGAATGTCCTGTATATAAGCTCCTTAACTAAAATTGCTGCTTCTGGTTTCAGAATTGGCTGGGTAATCGGACCAACTCCCGTTATAGAGAGACTTGCAGATGCAAAACAGCAGTTTGATTTCGGGCATTCTGTCTTCTCCCAATGGATTGGCACTGAATTCTTACGTTCTGATTACTTTACAGAGCATATTGAGGCTTTAAAAAGCAAATTGGAGCAAAAACGGGATATTATGATAGATAGTATCGCAGAAATTCTGGGAGAGCAAGTTGACTACTATTTTCCCCACGGAGGTATCCATTTATGGTGCAGATTAACTGGCGGAATGGACGAAATTCGCTTGTTAGAACAATCGATTGAAGAGGGGGTTATATTCACACCCGGCTCTATCTTAGGCACGAAATCTGGCTATATGCGGTTAACATACGGTAAAGTAGACGATCAAGAAATCCCGGTCGGTATAAACAGGCTTGCTAAGGCATTAAGAAAAATAACCAGCACCTAAACATAGAATTAATATATGACAAATAAAATTTTAGCCGATTAATCATCCATTAATCGGCTTATTTGTGTGGAAAACAGTATTAATGAGTATGATTACCATTATCGATTAGGTATTTAGAACTATTAAGATCGATTTATTTATGACGAAATAATTATTAAAGAATAATATACCAACAATGTTGTTATTTAGTAATTATGGTAAATGTGCTTTACAGCTTTTACGAGAAATTATAGCTTAGGAGGATACAATAACAACAGTATGCTAGAAAAAGCTTTTACCGATTTTCTAGTATTATGGTAGCACTTTCTTTTATGCAGTATCTTCTTGAAACAAATTAGCACTGCTTATACATTTTGCTTATCGATTGATAAATAAAGTTAGTGCTTAGTTTTTTTATTAGAGGAATGCAGGAGCATGTATCTGCAAGCAAATCTTTTACACAATTAAAGGAGGATATTCAATATGTTAAGTTTTGAATCATTAGGAAAGCAGTTTATAAACGGTGAGTGGCGAGATGGTAATAGCGGCAAAGCGATGGAAAACATTAATCCTTATAATGATGAGATTTTAACAAGCTTTATTATCGCAGACAAATCCGATGTGGATCTGGCATACCGTGCAGCAGAGAAGGCAAAGGAAGAATGGGATAAGGTAAATCCTTATAAGAAGCGGGATATCCTCGAGAAAGCAGTATCTTACATAGAAGCACATGAAGAAGAAATTACAGACCTAATCATCGACGAACTTGGTGGCACAAAACTTAAAGCAGCGTTTGAAATTGGTTTAGTAAAAAATATGATAAAGGAAGCTGCAACTTTCCCATTGCGTATGGAAGGTAAAATCTTGCCTTCTGTAGAGGATGGGAAAGAAAACAGATTATATAGAATTCCAGCAGGTGTAGTAGGGGTAATTAGTCCATTTAATTTTCCTTTCTTCTTATCAGTTAAATCAGTAGCACCTGCTTTAGGAGCGGGAAATGGTGTTGTCTTAAAGCCACATGAACATTCGCCAGTAACAGGCGGAACACTTATTGGCAAAATTTTTGAAGAAGCAGGAGTTCCGAAAGGGCTATTAAATGTAGTAGTCACAGATATTAAAGAAATTGGAGATACATTTGTAGAACACCCAATTCCTCGGATCATTTCATTTACTGGTTCAACTAAAGTCGGAAGCTATATTGGCCAATTAGCTGTGAAAAACTTTAAAAAGCCATTACTTGAACTTGGCGGCAATAGCGCGTTTATTGTGATGGAAGATGCTGATTTAGAATATGCAGTTAATGCTGCAACTTTTAGTCGATTTACCCATCAAGGACAAATTTGCATGTCTGCAAATCGTATTCTAGTGCATGAATCCATTTATTCCACATTTATTGACAAATATGTTCAAAAGGCAGCGTCTTTGAAAACAGGGGATCCTAGAGACCCAGAGACAGTAATTGGACCTGTAATCAATGACAGACAGGCACAAGTATTAGCAGACATTATTGAAACTGCGATAAAAGAAGGTGCAAATCCATTGTTAAGAGGAAAAATTAAAGGGAGATTAGTAGAGCCTACTATACTTGAAGTAAAAGATCCAGAATCTAAACTAACCCAAGAAGAATTGTTTGGCCCGTTAGTTTGTGTCATACCTTTCAGCACGGATGAAGAAGCCATCACTATTGCTAACAATACACCTTTCGGATTGAGCGGTGCTATTCACACAGCTAATGTGGAAAGAGGAGTAGAAATTTCTAAGAAAATCCATACTGGTATGATTCATGTAAATGACGTAACGATTAACGATGAACCAATCGTAGCCTTTGGCGGTGAAAAACAATCAGGGCTTGGCCGCTTAAACGGTGAGTGGAGTTTAGAGGAGTTTACGACATTAAAATGGATTTCCGTTAATTACGGACAAAGGTTATTCCCTTATTAATGACAGAAAGAGGTGGAGAAATGATAGATGTAAAAGAGGAAAATAAAGGTGCTGTAACTTCTGAATTGCTGGAGGCTTTTATTAAAGTAGCACCTTATTTAAATAATTTAGTCCAAGACGATATCACTATCGGAATTTATGATACGGAAAAATTATTAATGAATGTGCCTGGTAAGAGTTTTTCTTTGAATGTAACTCCTGGCGATCCATTAGCGGAAGGTGACATCATTACAGAGGCAGTGAGACGTAATGAAGCCAAAGCGGCGATGGTACCGAAAGAATTATTTGGTTTTCCATTGATAGCAAGAGCCATCCCTTTACATGACGAGAATGGAAGAGTAATAGGGGGAGTCGGTTTAGGGACAAGTCTAGAGAAGGCAAACCAGCTTTATGAAATGGCTGAAAGTTTTTCGGCTATTGTGGAAGAGACAGCAGCACCCATCGAGGAAATCAGTACATCTGTCTCCCAGCTTTCTGAACAAGTAACAGAAGTTTCCTCTCAAATAAGCCAAGTAAGCAACAGTGCTGAGGAAATTGGAAACATATCGACTGTAGTAAAAGGAATATCAGACCAGAGCAACCTGTTAGGCCTAAATGCTGCAATTGAAGCAGCCAGAGCCGGAGACTCTGGTAAAGGCTTCTCAGTTGTAGCAAATGAAATTAGGAAACTGGCCACTAATTCTAAAGATAATGTTGGTCAAATTAACGATATTACAAAAACCATTCAGAACTTAATTAAAGACCTGGGAAATGCGTTTAATAATATTAATAAATTAACAGATACGCAGGCTGGTTCCATTCAAGAATTCTCTGCAACCATGCAAGAAATGAGCAAAACCGCTCAAGAGCTGGCAGAATTAGCTGAGAAATCGATACAGACAAATAACTAGAAGCAAAAAAAGAATTCACTGGTATGTGCAGTGAATTCTTTTTTTATATCAATTGGTTTGTTCATTGCTATTCAACCTCTATCGTAAAACGATAACCGGTTTCTATAGAAGAATAATACTCATCATTTTTATGTTTATATGGATCTGGGACAATAACTGCGGAATATTCATATAACCCCTCTTTATCCGGAGCTGTAATAAAAAATGTGCCGTAATCAATAAAATTAGGATCATTTTTTATAAATAAATAAGGAGCACCATTCATCTCTATTTGTTTCCAATCTAACATACTTATAATTAAATAATCCTTTGCCTCTGGATATTTTCCAGCGTTATAAGCTAGTTTAATTTTTTCACCCTTTTTGGCTTTTAGGTTGTATGGCGGATATAATATTTCTTTAAAATTATTAAAATTTTCATTTACCATTAATCCTTGATATTCAGCTTTTATCTTTTTTTCAGGAGAAGTATACTCCTTATTAGAGTTAAACGATTGATTGCTTTTATTAAAAGTAATCTCATAGTCTAGGGTCATTCCATATTCATTTGTCATGGCTTCAATTGTACTTGCATTTTTTTCAGGAGATGCATAGACAGCCACTAATAGCTTATGTGAATGCTTATCTGCAGTTATATTTGAGGCTAGCTCAATTGGAAACCTAATTGATTTACCTGTCTCCAAATGAAAGGGGTATGAGCTCTGATAATTTTTATTATCAATTTTAAAATCGACTTCTTGGTAATCATATAATACTTTTAAAATATAGTTACCAGTATTTCCTCGATTGTCAAAGTGAACTTCTAATTTATCTTGCGGGCTATCCATTACAATGGTTCCATATACTTGGCTTTCTTGTTCTATGACTAGACTGTTTAATTCTAGTGAATAACCTGCGCCTAGGTCTAAGCTATCTTGAGGTACATTAGAAATCTTTATATTGCCTGTTTCTTCTCTTCGTTCTGAATTTTTAGACAAATTTAAATGTATAATTAAAAAAATCACTACAATTAAAAGTAATAAAGCTAAAAAAAATGTTTTTTTTCTAAATAGAAAATTAATCAACGACATCTCCTTCCGTTAAATAAAGCTACAGAAATGTCTGTGGCTTTTAATTTTAGAATTTTAAAGTTGTGTTAGCTGTTTCTAACGATGATGTTTTCTTTTTCTTTAATTGATGATATCCGTGGAAAGTAGCTTTTTCTGTAGAGGCTACTAGTTTTGAAGTACTCACCTTACTAGTATTATTTAAACTATGCCATCCGGTTGAACTTGTAGAAGTACCATTATTGTTACTATTAACTTTAGCCTTTAAAAAATAAGCTGTACCGCTATTAACAGTTGTTGAAGCAGAAGCACGAGGTTTAAGTCCTAATGGATTGGAACCAGTTAAAGTTCCCTTACCTGAAGAAACAGCTCTTGCTGAAGCACTGTTGCTAATACTAGACTCGTCCTCTAAGGTGATTGCTGGTCCTTCAACATCCTCATTTTTTATATCAGTAGCACTTACTGAACTTGCTAATAATCCAAAGGCGATAACAAAAGAAATTACAAACTTTGACATTGTTTAATCCACACTAATTTTGTAAATATTTTGATGTTACAAAACAATCATATATTAATCTGAACATGTCTAAAATAAACTTGTGTAATCGTTCACAATATGGACGAACAAGTTTGAATATTTGTTGAAGGTTTGTTTTTCTTAAAGGGTTTTAGAGCAAATTTCCTGAATTAACGAAATAACTTACTATAAAAATCAAAAACTTACATCAAAATTTGGATATTTGTATATTTTGTTCTTAATTTAGACAAAAACATTTTTTATATAAAGGGAGAATAGGAAAATTACCTCAAAAAACAAAAATAAATTATAAGTTGCTTTAATTTAGGATAAGTTTTCTTTGGCTTAGTCCTTATCTTTTCACAACAAAAGGTGTTTTTTATGATAAATATATAGCTTTTGAATAGGGGAATTAGGTTATAAGTGTTCGCACTTTTAGTATGAGTCCTAGCTTTAGGGAAGGAATGAGTAATAGTAAAATGCCTATTCATTAAAAAAGGAAAAATCCATTTCTATGGCGAAATATAATAGTACTTCAACTATTCTGATAAACTAAAAATTATTAAAAAAGACTAGGAGAATTATACATGTATTTCGTACTAGATATCGGTGGAACATTTGTTAAATATGCGTTGATGGATACTGCAGGAAATATTTCTTCTAAAGGGAAAAAACCAATGCCTCGTACGAATTTGGCTGATTTTGAAGAGGTGTTGTTCAGTATCTTGGATAATCATGATTTATCTGCAGTAAAAGGAATTGCTGTCAGCTGTCCAGGGACAGTGGATGTAGAGACTGGCACGATTTATCATGGTGGATCTTTCCCGTTTCTTCATGAAGTGAATCTAGCGAAAAGAATTGGGGATAGATATGGAAAGGATGTTACCATTGAAAATGATGGTAAATGTGCGGCATTAGCTGAACTATGGCTTGGCAGCATTAATGGTGCTAAGGATGCAGTTGTCTTAGTGCTTGGCAGCGGTGTAGGCGGAGGTATAGTTATTGACGGCAAGCTGCATCGAGGGGTTAATCTCTCAGCAGGTGAAATGAGCTTTGTAATGGATAAAATCAACATGGAAACAAGAAAAGCCCAATATTTTGGCTCTGATTGTTCGGCAGTGCAAATGGTGCGCCGTATTGGTGAAGCAAAGAATTTGGACGATCCAACGGACGGTGAAGCGGTATTTGAATACATCATCAACCAAGATGAAGAAGCGAATGCTATTTTTGATGGATTTTGTATTTATCTTGCTTCTCAAATATTAAACTTGCAATATATATTAGATCCGGAAATCTTTGCGATTGGCGGCGGTATCAGCGCACAGCCAATACTTATTGAAAGAACAAAATGGGCATTAGAGGAAATAAAAAAACAGAACCCGCTCCATATGGCAAATCCTAACATTACAGTCTGTAAGTTTCAAAACGATGCTAATCTTTATGGTGCACTTTATCACTTTTTTGTTAATAGAGAAAAGGAAATAGTGATTAAAGAAATTTAACTGGTATGGAAAAAGAGGAATAGCCTCCTGTATGGGGGTATTCCTCTTTTGCTCTCTATTACTTATACTTACTAACCAATTCACTAAGCGGCATTGCCAGCATGGAATCAAAGCGGTAATCCACTTCACAGAACTGCATGGCATTTGTTACTTCGTTTGGGAATATGACAATATTCAAGCCTGCTGTTTTTGCAGCTTGCGCTCCGTGTGCTGAATCTTCAAATGCGATACATTCTTTCGGCTCCAATCCCAGGCAGCGGGCTGCTTCTATGTAAAGTGCTGGATCTGGTTTTACTTTTTCTACATCATCAGAGGTTTTGATACAGTCAAAGTAATCAAATAGACCTAATCTTTTTAAATGACTTGAAACCCACTCATAATTGGAGCTGGATGCAAGGCCGATTTTTAAGCCTGCTGATTTGGCTGTTTCCAGATAATCTCTTACTCCTGGTCGCTCCTGTTCTGATGCCAGCTTTTTCAAAAAGTTCTCTTTGAAGGTACTTTCTATTACCGCTAAGTCCAGTTTTTTCTTAGCTTGCTCTTCCAGGTATACGTATGGGGAAAAATCGGTGTGTGTGCCTATTTCCTTTTGCCATAATTCTAATGGCAATTCACAGCTGTGTTCTGCAAACAGCTCTTGCAATAAATGATACTGATGTGTTTCTGTGTCAAAAATAAGCCCGTCAAAGTCGAAGATGATACCTTTTATCATATGTTCCTCCTTAGATACACTTTTGTTAACATTAACATGAGGGTATGTAGGGGTTCAATACGTACCCTTACACTTCATAATATTAACATAATCTAAATAAACATAAAAAAACCCCACACAA
>NZ_JBKKHP010000013.1:0-144686 GCF_046613985.1 Niallia laureatilytica
ATGATTTTGAGTTATATGTTAGCAATTTGCTTCCATAGCTCAGCAGGTAGAGCACTTCCATGGTAAGGAAGAGGTCACCGGTTCGAGCCCGGTTGGAAGCTTAAAAAACAATAAAGGCCCATTGGTCAAGCGGTTAAGACACCGCCCTTTCACGGCGGTAACACGGGTTCGAATCCCGTATGGGTCACCAAATGGAGGATTAGCTCAGCTGGGAGAGCATCTGCCTTACAAGCAGAGGGTCGGCGGTTCGATCCCGTCATCCTCCACCATTTATAATATAATACAAGATTAAGATATGTGCCGATGTAGCTCAATTGGTAGAGCAACTGACTTGTAATCAGTAGGTTGGGGGTTCAAGTCCTCTCGTCGGCACCATTTATGAAACAATTCTTTCCAATATTACGGAGGGGTAGCGAAGTGGCTAAACGCGGCGGACTGTAAATCCGCTCCTTCGGGTTCGGCGGTTCGAATCCGTCCCCCTCCACCATTTTACAATTGGACATTAAGTCCTTTTATTTATTTTTGGGCTATAGCCAAGCGGTAAGGCAACGGACTTTGACTCCGTCACTCGTTGGTTCGAATCCAGCTAGCCCAGCCAAGAGCCATTAGCTCAGTTGGTAGAGCATCTGACTTTTAATCAGAGGGTCGCAGGTTCGAATCCTGCATGGCTCATCTGTAAAAACCAAGCATAAATTGCTTGGTTTTTTTTATGTTTTCTTATTTCAAAAAAATATGTAAGACATCAATTATGAGTAACTGTAATATGCTGTATAATGATTAAATTTCATTAATAATTTTCTTTCCAACTTGCTTTCATAAAGCTGTCGTACTTGTTTAACAACACGTCTAATTTAGCGCTTAAATCAATCACTTTAGGGTGCGAAAAAGAAGTGCGAGTTGCTAAATTAATCATCTGTTCACGATGTTCCTCAATATCTTTTAACAACTTTTGCTCACACATTGGCTTCACCCTCATTCATTAGTTAGTCTTCATTTTATCTGAAAAGAATAATATTGTCATGATTTTAACATAATATACCTAATTTTTATAACCAAATAACAAAAATTTTAAACATAACTTGTCATAATTTGTTAAAATAGTAGTAAAGTCATTCAAAAGTAGTAAATATACATATTATAAAAAAATGTGAAAAATAAATCTCCTGATAGTTGGACGGTTAAGCCTTTAGATAGACAACTTGACTATAATTATAAGTAGAAGTCACTAAACTCTTTTTTTTTGTACACAAATATGAGCACAGATTTATTTTAAGCAGATTTAGGAGGAATTTTTTAAAAAAATGAAACCTTATTCGCTATCGATACGTATTAATCGATTAGCCGCATTTAGAGCGGAGGTAAATAGATGGAAGCATTAGTTAAAAAGAGAATTAAGCAAGTAATAAAAGGGGATCAAAATGCCTTCGGTGACATAATTGACATCTACAAAGATAAGGTGTTCCAAATATGTTATCGGATGCTGGGGAATAGACATGAAGCGGAGGATATTTCACAAGAAGCCTTTCTTCGAGCATATGTTAATATAAACAGATTTAACATGGACTTGAAGTTTTCCACATGGCTTTATCGCATTGCAACTAATTTGTGTATTGACAGGATCAGAAAGAAAAAGCCAGATTATTATTTGGATGCTGAGGTACCTGGTACAGATGGTTTGAACATGTACTCGCAAATCTCTTCAGATTCGAGATTGCCAGAAGAAGATGTTGAAAGTCTTGAATTGCAAGCTTCAATACAACGTGAAATATCAAAACTGCCAGAGAAGTATCGTTCTGTAATTGTGCTAAAATACATTGAAGAACTGTCTCTGAATGAGATTAGCGAAATTCTAGAACTTCCTCTGGGAACGGTAAAAACTCGCATCCATAGGGGTAGAGAGGCTTTAAGAAAGCAATTACGGCATGTCTAATAAGAAGGTGAAATAATATGACTTGTTCATCAAAGGTTATAGAATATATGCATGAATATCTTGATGAGGAAATATCAGAACAAGATAAGCATCAGTTAAAAAAACACTTGGATGAATGTGAAGATTGTGCAATTCATTTTCATGAATTGAAAAAGACAATTGCACTTGTACAAAGCACATCTCATATACAGGCTCCAGTTAATTTTACGGAGAATGTGCTGGCACTGCTGCCGAAGGAAAAGAAGCAGGCTGTCTTTAAAAGATGGGTGCGTAATCATCCCATGTTTGCTGCAGCATCTTTATTTATTGTATTAATGATTTCAAGTCTCCTTTCCGCTTGGAATGAAAACCATGAATTTTCTGTTTCAAAACAGCCTAATTTGGTTGTTGAAAATGATACGGTTATTGTTCCTAAAGGAGAGGTAGTTGAGGGAGATATCGTAGTCCGAAATGGAAATATTAAGATAGAAGGACAAGTGAAAGGCGATGTCACCGTTATAAATGGAGAGAAGTATATGGCTTCTGCGAACCAGGTTACAGGTGAGATTGAGGAAGTTAATGAAGTCTTTGATTGGCTTTGGTACTACATCAAGTCAACATTCGATGATATCACGGACATATTTAAAGGTGAAGAAGCAAAGAATAGCCTCCCTGCATATTAATTGCAGGGATTTTTCATTCCTAACACTGATAAAAACGGAAGAAGCATCATATAATAAAACCAAGAATTTTCCAATGGTTTATAGAAACATCCTCCTGTTTTTTAAAATTAGTATGTCCTGATTGGTATTAAACACAAATGTGATATAATATGATAATTGTAGGTAAATAAAACAAGCAGCGATTGCTTATGAAATATATATGCTTTGGAGGAAGGAAAATGTCGTTTGCAGATTTCCCTTTTTTAAAATATTTAGCGAATACCGTAGACATTCTCCTTGTGTGGTATGTCATCTATAAAATCCTTATGATAGTAAAGGGTACAAAAGCTGTCCAATTATTAAAAGGAATCTTTGTTATCCTAATCGTGAAGCTGCTGAGTGATTATTTCAACTTGCAGACAATGGGAACAATGATGGAGCAAGTGATTCAGTGGGGAGCACTAGGGCTCATCATCATTTTCCAAGGAGAACTGAGAAGGGCACTCGAACAGCTTGGTAGAGGAAAGTTCTTTTCGCGAAGCGGAATACCGGAAGACCAAGCACAGCAACATGTGGTCGAATCCATTGTAAAAGCTGTTGATTATATGGCAAAACGGAGAATTGGTGCGCTTATCTCCATTGAAAGAGAGACAGGCATGAATGACTATATTGAAACGGGGATTTCATTAGATTCCAAAATATCTTCTGAGCTTTTGATTAACATCTTTATCCCAAACACTCCTCTGCACGACGGTGCCGTTATTTTGCAAAAAAATAATATAGCTGCAGCTGCCTGTTATCTTCCTTTGTCTGAGAGTCCTTTCATATCAAAGGAGCTGGGCACAAGGCATAGAGCTGCACTTGGCATCAGTGAGGTAACGGACAGCATTACTATTGTTGTTTCTGAAGAAACTGGAGCTATTTCTATTACCAAAAATGGCGACCTCCATCGAGATCTTAAATTGGAAGCATTTAAAGAACTATTGTCCAGTGCATTAATTGCACCTTCTGCCAAACATGCTTCCTCTGTTAAGTGGAGCTGGAAGGGGAAGAATAAATGAATAAGTTATTTGACAGAATCGGAGAAAGCAATTGGTTTATGAAGGTAATTGCCTTCGCTCTTGCGTTGCTATTGTTTTTATATGTATATGATGGAAATGATAACTCTAATGATGTGAATGTCCCAGGAACAGAGGATACTGGAGTAGTAAAGGATATGCCTGTAAAGGTCTACTATGATACAGAGAATCTTATCGTATCCGGAGTGCCGGAAACAGTGGATGTTACGCTGACAGGACCCACAGTCCATTTACAATCGGCAAGACTGCAAAAGAATTTTGAAGTGTATGTTGATTTGACTGATGCAGAAATTGGCACGAAAAAGGTTACCCTTCAGGTCAAAGATCTTTCTGATAAACTGAAAGCCGATATTGATCCTGACACTATTGAGGTAACTTTAAAAGAGAAAGTAACAAAAGAAGTAAGCGTAGAAGCTGAGTATAACAGCAGCTTGATTGCTAAGGGGTATTCAACTGGCTCGGCAACTGTCAGTCCTTCGACTGTAAAGGTTACAGGAGCTAAGGATGAAATTGAGAAGATAGCCTATGTCAAAGCAAATGTAGAGCTGGAAGAAGGAACTAGTAAGGATATAAGCCAAAAGGCCAAAGTATCTGTTTTAGATAGCAGTTTAAATAAATTGGATGTCGAAGTGGAACCAGAAACGGTGGATGTGAATATCCCTGTAACAAGAACAAGTAAAACAGTTCCAATCAATATTGTAGAAAAAGGTGATCCGCCATCCAATATTACCATTGACTCTATTACTTTAAACAAAACGGAAGCGACAATTTCCGGTCCAGAAGATATACTAAAAGAAGTGGACAGTACAAGAGTTGAAGTGGACTTAAGTGATATAGATAAGGATTCAAATATTGAACTTCCTGTAATTATTTCAAATGGCGTGACGGCTGTAGAACCGGAGCTTGTAACGGCCACTGTTAAAGTGACAGTTGGGAAGGATAGTGCAGATTCAGAGCAATCTTCCTCCTCAAGCGAAGATGATTCAGATGAAACAGCATCTGCAGAAGAACCGAGCACAAAAACAATCAGCGGTATACCTATTAACATACAAGGTCTGGGTGATGAGCTTGTGGCAGAAATAACAGACCCTGCTGATAAAAGCGCAAGTCTCGATGTAACTGGAGCAGATGAGATTGTTAAAGGCTTAGCAGCATCAGATTTTTCTCTGTATCTAGATCTGACCGGGATGTCTGCTGGTGAACATGAAGTACAGATAACGGTTGAAGGTCCTGATGAGATCAGCTGGGAGCTGGCAAAAGAGACAGCAAGTGTATCAATAACGGAAAAAGACGCTTAACATGGATAAAGATTTATATTAGTTAGAAGGAGCGATTTAGGAATGGGTAAATATTTCGGTACGGACGGAGTACGAGGAGTAGCAAATAGCGAACTGACACCTGAAATAGCATTTAAGCTTGGGAGATTCGGTGGTTTCGTCCTGACAAAAGATCAAGATCGGCCTAAAGTACTGATTGGCCGTGATACTCGTATTTCAGGCCATATGCTGGAAGGAGCCCTAGTAGCAGGATTGCTTTCCATCGGTGCGGAAGTAATGCGCTTAGGTGTTATTTCTACACCTGGGGTATCCTATTTGACAAAAGTTCTGGGAGCACAGGCCGGTGTAATGATATCCGCTTCCCATAACCCTGTTGCCGATAATGGCATTAAGTTTTTCGGTCCAGATGGCTTTAAACTTTCAGATGAACAAGAATTAGAAATAGAAGCATTGATTGATCAAGGTGTTGACTCATTGCCAAGACCAACTGGAGCAGATCTTGGACAAGTTAATGATTATTTTGAAGGTGGGCAAAAATACCTGCAGTTCCTGAAGCAAACTGTTGATGAAGAGTTTGACGGCATTCATGTTGCGCTTGACTGTGCACACGGAGCAACATCTGCTCTTGCTATGCATCTTTTTGCTGATTTGGATGCTGACATTTCAACAATGGGAGCATCTCCAAATGGATTAAATATAAATGACGGGGTAGGCTCTACTCATCCAGAAACTTTGGCGGAATTTGTGAAGGAAAAACAAGCGGATGTTGGTTTAGCTTTTGATGGGGATGGCGATCGCCTAATAGCTGTTGATGAAAAAGGTGAGATCGTTGATGGCGATCAAATCATGTATATTTGTGCTAAATATCTGAAAGAAACTGGCCGCCTTAAACAAGATACAGTCGTATCGACTGTAATGAGCAATTTAGGCTTTTATAAGGCGCTGGAGCAGCATGGAATTAATAGCATACCTACAGCTGTCGGTGACCGCTATGTAGTGGAGGAAATGCGTAAAAATGGTTATAATCTTGGCGGAGAACAGTCAGGCCATATTATTTTCCTTGATTTTAATACAACTGGTGATGGTCTGTTGACAGGTCTTCAACTTGTAAACATTATGAAGGCAACGAAAAAGCCGTTATCAGAGTTGGCAGGAGAAATGAAGAAGTTCCCGCAAAAGTTAGTGAACATTAGGGTGACTGACAAGTACCATGTGACAGATAATGAGCAGGTGAAGGAAGTCATCAGTAAAGTGGAAGAGGACATGAATGGCAACGGCAGAATTTTAGTTCGTCCTTCTGGAACGGAACCGCTTGTCCGCGTAATGGCAGAGGCTCCAACAAGCGAATTATGTGATGCATATGTTAATATCATTGCTGAAGTAGTAGAGAAGGAAATGGGCTTGAAAGAGCAGTAAGCAAGGTATTGTCACATTTTTTTAAATACTGAATAGGATAGAGGGTAAAGAAAATTCACTGGTTGAATCTTTCTTTATCCTCTTTTTTCATAAAAGTAAAATACCTTAACTATTAGTATTTGACGGATTATTTGAAAGTAAGGTATGATTAACTTGCTTTTGTGAAAAAAAGCAATATAAGAAAAGGGAGGGAGAAAAAGAAAGTAAAATTTCATAAAGCGCCTGAACTAGCAGTGGACGAAACTTATGCTAGTTGACGAGGAGGAGGTTTATCGATATTTCGGCGGATGCCTCCCGGTTATAGCAAATCGTGAGCTTTATTTTAAAACATTAAGGTAACTTAATGGACAAAGAATAGGGCATGCTAACATAAAGATTAATTATAAACATTACAGAGATAGGGGAGCAAGTTTGTCCCCTAAGAAGACTTCTTGCTCCCCTAGAACGGAGGAAAAGAAGTATGTGTGGAATAGTTGGTATTATTGGAAACCAGGATGCAAAAGAGATTTTATTAAAAGGGCTTGAAAAGCTTGAATATAGAGGATATGATTCTGCAGGTATTGCCTTAAGCAATGCGGACGGAGTACAGGTATTTAAAGAAAAAGGCAGAATTGCAGATTTGCGCAGCATTGTGGATGAAACAGTGTTTGCTGATACAGGAATCGGCCATACACGCTGGGCAACACATGGTGTGCCAAGCAGATTGAATGCACATCCGCATAAAAGTGCGTCTGGTCGTTTTACCATTGTTCATAATGGAGTAATTGAGAACTACGATCTGTTAAAAAAGGAATACTTGCCAGAAGTTGAAATGAAAAGTGATACAGATACAGAAGTAGTTATTCAATTAATTGAACAAATTGTTGAGAGCGGCAAAGATGTTAAAGCAGCATTTGTGCAAACGTTGAAGATGCTAAAAGGTTCTTATGCTTTTGCTCTATTGGATGAGCAAAACAAAGATGTAATTTATGTTGCTAAAAACAAAAGTCCCCTTTTAGTCGGATTGGGAGAAGACTTCAACGTAGTAGCGAGCGATGCAATGGCAATGCTGCAAGTGACAGACCAATATGTTGAACTAATGGATAAAGAAATTGTTCTAGTTTCAAAGGACAGAGTAGTAATTGAGACTTTAAACGGAGAAGTTATTTCCCGGGAAGCTTATACAGCTGAATTGGACGCAAGTGACATTGAAAAAGGAACTTATCCTCATTACATGTTGAAGGAAATTGACGAGCAGCCGCTTGCTATTCGTAAAATCATTCAACAATACAGAGATGAAGATGGGAAGCTTACAATTGATCCTGCTATAATAGATGCAGTAAAAGCAGCAGATCGCCTATATATCATTGCAGCAGGAACTTCTTATCATGCAGGTCTGCTAGGCAAACAATTTATTGAAAGCTTAGCTAAGATTCCGGTAGAGGTTCATGTAGCTAGTGAATTCGGATACAATATGCCATTGCTTTCTGAAAAACCATTGTTCATTTTCATTACGCAAAGTGGTGAAACAGCTGATAGCAGAGCTGTGCTTGTGCAAGTGAAGGAGCTTGGTTATCCAGCAATCACTATCACAAATGTTCCTGGTTCTACACTGTCTCGTGAAGCAGACCACACATTGCTGCTGCATGCAGGTCCTGAAATCGCGGTTGCTTCCACAAAGGCATATACTGCGCAGATGGCAGTATTGTCTATACTTGCTGAAGTAACAGGCAGAAGCAAGGGCTATGACAGCAGCTTTGACTTAGTGCATGAGCTAGGCATCATTGCAAATGCAATGGAAGTTGTCTTTGAGCAAAAAGACGAACTTGAAACGATTGCTAGAGAATATCTATCTACAACAAGAAATGCATTCTTTATTGGCCGCGGAATTGATTATTATGTTGGTCTAGAAGGTGCGCTTAAGCTTAAAGAAATCTCTTACATCCAGGCAGAAGGCTTTGCAGGCGGGGAATTAAAGCATGGTACGATTGCT
Source organism: Niallia laureatilytica (assembly GCF_046613985.1). Classification (NCBI taxonomy): domain Bacteria; kingdom Bacillati; phylum Bacillota; class Bacilli; order Caryophanales; family Bacillaceae; genus Niallia; species Niallia laureatilytica. The sequence goes on from NZ_JBKKHP010000013.1 coordinate 8,316, forward strand.
TTAATTGAAGAAGGAACGCCAATCATTGCTTTAGCAACACAGGAAAGTGTTAACTTGAGCATACGCGGAAATGTTAAAGAAGTGGTAGCACGCGGTGCTAATCCGTGCATCATCTCCATGAAAGGCTTGGAGATGGACGGCGACCGTTTTATCGTTCCGGCTGTGCATGAGTTATTGACACCCCTTATCTCTGTATTACCGCTGCAGCTTATTTCTTATTATGCAGCACTTCATAGAGACTGTGATGTTGATAAGCCGCGTAACTTGGCTAAATCTGTTACAGTTGAATAAATAGATAAAAGTAAACCCTATAGACTAATTTGTCTATAGGGTTTATTTATTTTAAAAATCTAGTAAAAGGGCTTGCTTGAATTTGGTTCAAAAAGAAACAATTGACAGAAAAATAAAAAAGAATTATTATTATTGAGAATGATAATCATTGTAAAATGTGATGAATATGACTTTTTCAATAATTCTTGATCACTTTTTGCTCTATTAAACTTTCATAATACATAATAAGAGGGGACCTAGATATGCATATAAAACGCAATAAGTCATTTCTTCAGTTACTATTATTTTCAATTATTGCAATCTTAGTATTAGCAGGTTGTTCTAATTCATCATCAAATGATTCTGATAATGAGGAATCTGCTTCTTCCGATTCAGATTCCCAATATCCGATTACAATAAAACATGCTTTAGGTGAAGCAGTTATTGAAAAAAAACCAGAACGTGTTGTTACTATTCAATGGGGAAATCAAGATGTTGCTTTAGCTCTTGGTGTAGTGCCTGCAGGATTCTCAGCAGCAAACTTTGGGGTACAGGATGACAGTGGTCTGCTTCCATGGACTGCAGAGAAGCTAGAAGAGCTTAATGCAGAAAACCCTAATGTTTTCCAAGATACTGACGGTCTTGATTTTGAGGCTATTTCAGATGCAAAACCAGACGTTATTCTTGCTGCTTACTCTGGTATTACGCAAGAAGATTATGATACCCTTTCTGAAATCGCTCCCGTTGTTGCATACCCAAAAGCAGCTTGGGCTACAACATGGCGTGAACAAGTGGAACTGAATGCAACAGGTATGGGAATGAAAGAAGAAGGCGAACAGCTTATTACAGATGTTGAGGATATGATTAAAGAGAAATTGACTAAATACCCTCAAATTGAAGGTAAAAAAGTAGTTTGGGTAAACTTCTCAGCTGATGACTTATCTAAGCTTCATTTATATACACCGGTTGACTCCCGTGTTGCTTTCTTGAAAGAACTTGGACTTGATTATCCAGACAGTGTTAAAGATTTAATTACAGACCCTAACAGTTATTCTCTAGAGTTAAGTGCGGAAAATGTAGAAGCACTTAATGATGCTGATGTAATTGTAGGTTACGGTAACGACGATTTATATAACGCAATTAAGGCTGACCCATTACTTGGAAACATCCCTGCTGTAAAAAGAGGTTCAGTAGCATTTATTGCAAGTGATACACCATTGGTTGCAGCGGGAACACCAACTCCGCTTTCAATCGAATACACTATTGATGAGTATTTAGAGCTAATTGGCGGAGCTATCGATAAGATCAATGAATAGTTTCTCCGCTTCAAAAGTTAAACAGATGGACCTGCATGTTCCCAGAAACTTTAAGCTAGTTATTGTTTTGTCCATTATATTATTAATCGCCAGTATTATTGCTTCTCTCTCCTTTGGGGCTCGTGTGGTCAGCTTTCAAGACATAATGGACGGATTGTTTAGTCAGAATAAAGATTCCTTTGCGGCAAATATTGTGCGTAAGCGTCTGTCCAGAACGATTTTTAGTTTATTATGCGGAGCTGCATTAGGAGTATCTGGAGCGCTAATGCAAGCTATTACGCGCAATCCGCTTGCAGATCCTAGCATACTTGGAGTAAATACTGGAGCAGCATTATTTGTTGTTTGTGGACTGGCATTCTTTAATATTAGTACAGCAAATCAATATATATGGTTTGCTTTAATAGGAGCAGCATTAACAGCAGCATTTGTTTTTGGAATTGGTTCAATGGGACGAGGGGGAGCAACACCAATAAAGCTTGTATTGGCGGGAGCTGCAACAACTGCAGCTCTCTCTTCCCTTGTAACGGCTATTTTGATACCTAATTCTTATGCTATGGATCAATTCAGATTCTGGCAAGTAGGCAGTGTTGGTTCAGGAACTTGGGATTCTATTACAACATTTCTTCCTTTTCTGGCAATTGGTCTAATCATCGCCTTTATTTCGGCACCAGCATTGAATGCTCTTGCACTAGGAGACGATGTTGCATCAGGACTTGGCGTCAGACCAGGACTTTTACGTCTTGGGGCGGCTGTTGGCGGTGTGATATTATGTGGAGCAGCTACTGCGTTAGCAGGTCCAATTGGCTTTATTGGACTTTTATCTACACATGTTATGCGGCTAATACTTGGTCCAGATGTACGATTTACCATTCCGATGTCCGCAATTGCAGGGGCAATTATATTAACGTTCTCTGATGTAATTGGACGTCTTGTTGCCAGTCCTGGAGAACTAGAAGTTGGTGTTGTCACTGCATTTATAGGGGCACCAATACTCATCATATTAGCGAAGAAATCGAAAGTGCGGTCATTATGAAAAATCAATCTAGTGAAGTTAACTTTATTATGACAGGCATCCGCAAAAGACGGCGTCGATGGATACAAGTTACTAGCTTACTGCTTCTGCTGACTTGTATTCTTTGCTGCGCAATGCTTTTATTGGGTAACACAATCTATCCCATCCAAGAAGTTATTCGAACACTTTCAGGGGAAAAAATTGCAGGTGTTTCTTTTGCAGTCAATACGATACGTTTACCAAGAATGGTTGCAGGTCTTTTTGCAGGCTTTGCCTTTGGTGTTGCTGGCTATATATTTCAAACAATGCTGCGCAATCCACTTGCAAACCCAAATGTTCTAGGAATAACATCTGGCTCAAGTGCTGCAGCTGTTCTGTGTATCACTATGTTTCATACGAGCAATGCAGTTGTGTCTATTGCTTCTGTTATTGCAGGTCTTGTAACTGTTATTTTTATGTACGTATTATCCCGAGGGAAATCTTTCTCTATTGGACGCTTAATTCTTATTGGAATAGGAATACAGGCTATACTTGATGCCGTAATATCTTATCTTTTGTTAATCAGTTCGCAGCAGGATATTCCAGCAGCACTTAGGTGGCTTAATGGAAGTTTGAATGGCTCTCGGATGGAAGAGCTGCCGCCGCTGATAATTACGGTCATTCTATTTACGCCAATTGTTCTATTGTTAGGCAGACACTTGAATATTTTAGAACTTGGTGAGCAAATGGCAACTTCCCTTGGTGTTGCTGCTGGTAAGACAAGGGTTTTACTTATTGTAAGTTCTGTTTTTATGATTGCTATTGCGACATCAACGACAGGTCCGATTGCATTTGTCTCCTTTCTTGCAGGTCCGATTGCTAATAGATTAGTAGGCGCAAGTTTCTCTAATATTTTACCAGCAGGTCTTGTAGGAGCCAGCTTAGTGTTAGCGGCAGATTTAATTGGCCAATTTGCTTTTGAGTATCGGTTCCCGGTAGGGGTAATAACTGGATTGCTAGGAGCGCCGTATTTAATCTTGCTGTTAATCCGAATGAATCGAAAGGGAGAATTGTAATGGAAACAATACATGATTTTCGTGCGGAAAAGTTAATAGCAGGCTATGAAAATAAAATGATTTTAAACGAGATAGAGCTGAAGATTCCGAGCAACAAAATCAGCGTTATAATCGGAGCTAACGGCTGCGGAAAATCGACTCTTCTAAAAACTCTTGCCAAGTTGATAAAACCTTCATCTGGTCAAATTACGCTTGATGGGAAAGCAATCAGCAAAATTCCACCAAAGCAATTAGCGAGAGTTTTAGGTATCTTACCGCAATCTCCTGTAGTCCCAGAAGGTATTACAGTAGCAGATTTAATCGGTCGTGGACGGTTTCCGCACCAATCCTTGCTAAGCGGCTGGTCGAAGAAGGACTATGAAGCAGTTGCAGAAGCAATGGAAATTATGAATATAACAGAATTTGCAAATCATGATATTGATGAACTTTCAGGCGGTCAAAGGCAGCGAGTTTGGATTGCGATGGCGCTGGCACAGCAAACGGATATATTATTTCTTGATGAGCCGACCACTTTTTTAGATATTACGTATCAAGTAGAAATCTTAGATTTGTTAACAGACCTTAATCGTAAGTACGGGACGACAATTGTAATGGTTCTTCATGATATAAACCTGTCAGCTCGTTATGCAGATTATATTTTTGCCCTTGAAAAAGGAAAGCTGGTAGGAGAAGGCAAGCCTTCCGAGATAATTACTAGTACATTAGTGAAAGATATATTTGGACTCAATTGTACAGTAATTAGTGATCCAGTTTCCGCTACTCCTTTAGTTGTGCCTAAAGGCAGATACCATGTTAAGGAATAATAATTTTAAAAAGCCCTCAAGTTTATAATAAAACTTGAGGGCTTTTTTCAGCAGTTAATGCTCTTAGGGCTTGCTGCTTATTTTAATCGTAAAGAAATATTTTAAGAGGATATTCGCATTGCGTAGCGAAAATGTTGATAGGAAAACATCTTTAAAAGAGGAGGAATAGGAATGTCTTTAAACAAATACGGTGTGCTAAAGGGGAAGGTTATAAACACGATGTTGGGAAGCGGTGATTCTCCTCATTATCAGATTCATATAAAGGATGATGAAGGTGTTGATTACCGGATTGCTGTTAATATTAAGTCACAAGCGTATCCTTCAGAAGTACTTTTTTATGTGGGAGAGGACTTTAATTCTGACGATATCTCCAAGCTGCCTGCGCTTAAGACTGGTTTTACACTTATAAAAAATAATGAACCTGATCTTGCGCTTGATTATGTTAGAGGCAATCTATTTGATCCTAAAAAAATGGTTCCCCTTCCAGCAGATCTTGATGGGGAAGATAATGACCTCAATGAGAAGATGCAGCGTTATGTGAAAGAGGCGCTGGAGAAGGAGGCTGTCATTTATGCTTTTGGGGAAAGATGGGGCCCAGAGGAGAATAAAGCAGATCAGTACTTTAAATTTAAGCCGGGAAACGGCATTCATGATATTCATATGAATCAAGGTAATGTTGGAAGATGGAAAAAGGATAATGGAGCATGGCAGGACGGTGGCATCCTTATCCATTTTGAAAAAGAAAATCGTTGGGCAGCTATCTTCCTTGCCTTTCAATCACAGTCATGGTGTACAGATGATAACGGACATGCGCTTAAGCCTGTGGAGGAATGCAGTTATTTATCGGTAAAATAGGGGGCGGCACAAATCAGAACAGAACAGGAAATGCTTGAGCTTATCCTTGGATATGCTAAAAGGGATGATAGAATTAGAGCAGTGTATATGAACGGCTCCAGAACAAATCCAAATGTGAAAAAGGATATCCTGCAGGATTATGATTTCGTTTATGTTGTCACAGAAACAGGCTCCTTTCTTTCGGATGAGTGCTGGATACAGGTGTTTGGCAATCTTATTATGCTTCAGGAGCCTGATAAAATGGATTTGGCTGCTGGACGTAAGGCTGACGTCAGCCAATCATACGGATATTTAATGTTGTTTACCGACGGCAATCGGATTGATCTTCATCTTGAAACAAAAGAGTCGATGCAAAAACATTACGGGTCTGATTCTCTCACTGTGCCCTTATTGGATAAGGACGGCATCCTTCCGAAAATTAATTCTGCTTCTGACAGGAGCTATCATGTAAAGGCACCGTCAGATATTCAATATCAGCATGTATGCAATGAATTTTGGTGGTGCCAACAGAATGTTGCAAAGGGAATATGGCGGAAGGAGCTGCCATATGCAAAAAACATGGCAGAAACAATTGTGAGACCAATGCTTGATGAAATGATTTCCTGGTGGATTGGTATTCACCATGATTTCAGAGTGTCGACAGGAAAGATGGGGAAATATTTTGGAGAATATTTGCCAGAGGAATATTGGCGTATGTATAAACAAACTTATACAGACAGTAATGATGAGAGCTTGTGGCAAGCCTTGTTTATGATGAGTGATTTATTCAGGCATCTTGGAGCAGCTGTGGCCACACACTTACATTATCGTTATCCTCTTGAAGAAGATCAAGCGATGACAAAATACTTGGAGCGCATCAGAAGCATGGCAGCAGATGCTAAGCATATATTTTAGCTGTTGATTGGACTTCCTTTTTGATTTCCATTTCTATATAGTTAAGTATAAAAAGAGGTGCGCACAGGTATAAAAAGGCTAGCTTCTGTGTTGTAGGGGGGAATACTATCATGAGAAAATACAGGACATTGCTGTTTGATATTGATGACACATTATTGGATTTTGCAGCGGCAGAGCAAGAATCATTGCGCATGTTGCTGGAAAGCCAAGGTATTCAATATAGTACAGATAACCATAACAAATATTCACAAATTAACCGCCGCTTATGGGCAGCCTTTGAGGACGGCAAGATTTCGCGAGAGGAATTATTCAGTACACGATTCAGCCTGCTGTTTAAAGAGCTGGGGAAAGTGGTGGATGGCATGCAGCTGGAAGAGCATTACCGCAGAGGTCTTAGTGAGGGACATCAGCTTATTGCTGGTGCACTGGAGCTTATTCAGGAGCTGCAGAATGAATTTGACTTGTATATTGTTACAAACGGTATTTCCAAAACACAGGATAGACGTTTAAAGCTGTCAGGCTTGTTCTCATCCTTTAAAGCTGTATTTGTATCTGAGGATACAGGATATCAGAAGCCGATGAAGGAGTTTTTTGATTTCGTATTTGAGCGCATACCAAATTTGACATTAAATGAAACGTTGATTATCGGTGATTCTTTAAGTGCAGATATTAAGGGCGGCATTTTAGCTGGTATTGATACATGTTGGGTTAATCCGAAGGGGATTGCAAATACTACGGAGTGGAAGCCTACTTATGAGATTAAGAGTCTTTCTGAGCTGTATAACATACTTGAGGTTAACAGAAAATAAAATCAGTACAAAATTTGGGAAGTCATCTAAAGTGCAGATGACTTCTTTTCTATAATCAAACTATTTGAAGTTATGATAAGGAGAATGAGACAATCTATATAAGGTATAAAAAAGGAGGAGCTAAAATAGTGAAAGTGTTAGTTGTAGGAGCAAATGGAAAAATAGGCAAACAGCTTGTAGACTTGTTGCAGAATGAGAACAAACATGCTGTGCGGGCTATGGTCCGTTCTGAGGAGCAAAGTGAAGCATATGCCAACAAAGGCATTGAAACAGTTTTAGCTAATCTTGAGGGAAGCGTGGATGAGCTGGCCGAAGCTATGAAAGGCTGTGATGCCATCGTGTTTACAGCTGGTTCAGGTGGAAGCACTGGGGCGGATAAAACATTGTTAATCGATTTAGATGGTGCAGTGAAAACTGTGGAAGCAGCCGAAAAGGTGGGAATTGACCGCTTTATCATGGTTAGTGCCTTACAGGCTCATAAGAGAGAAAATTGGAATGAGCATATTTTACCTTATTACGTTGCAAAGCATTATGCAGACCGCATGCTGCTCGCCAGCAATCTCAATTACACAATCATTCGGCCTGGAGGACTTACGGATGAGACTGCAACAGGAAGGATACAGCTTGGGGAAAATTTAACTAGAGGCTTTATTCCAAGGGGAGATGTCGCAAAAGTTATCGCCGCGTCTCTTGATGATTCAAGAACATATAAGCGTTCCTTTGATTTAGTTTCAGGTGAAGAGCAATTGCCGGAAGCCTTTAATCAACTAGCATGAAAAAAACCGAGATAGGAACAACCTATCTCGGTTTTTGCTTATACTGCATGGAAGTTTGTTCCGTCTGTCACTGCTTTAACAACACCAGCACGAATGACGAAGTCACCAAAGTGTTCGCCTTCTAATCTTTCTTTTGCGTAGCGCGGCAGAAGAACACCAAGCTCGCTTAAAATATCTTCTTCTCCGACATTTTCACGATAAAGCTTGCTCAATCTGCTTCCGTTAAAGGCTGCGCCAAGATACATGTTATATTTGCCAGGACCTCTTCCGATAAATGCGATTTCAGCGATTGTGTGTCGAGCACATCCATTAGGGCAGCCTGTCATGCGAATAGTAATTTCTTTATCATGTAAGCCATTCGCATCGACGATTTCTTCAATCTTATCGATTAGGCGCGGCAAGTAGCGCTCAGCCTCTGCCATTGCAAGACCGCATGTCGGCAAAGAAACACAAGCAAGAGAGTTTCTGCGCAATGCAGAGAAATGCTTGCCATCTAATAGACCATACTGTTCGATTAGTTCTGTAATTTTTTTCTTATTTTTCGTTGATATATTAGCAATGATTAAGTTTTGGTTAGCTGTAAGACGGAAATCACCTGTATGGATTTTCGCAATTTCACGCAAGCCTGTCATCAGCTTGTAGTCATCAAAGTCTTTAATACGTCCGCCTTCTACAAACAGGGTGAAATGCCATTTCCCTTTAACACCTTTTTCCCAGCCATATCTGTCGCCATTATGATCAAAATGGAATTCCCTTGTTTCCTGTAAATCCCAGCCGAGGCGATACTCTAATTCTGCTTTAACATTTTCTAAGCCGAGGCGATCGACAGTATATTTAAAACGGGCATTTTTACGCACAGAGCGGTTTCCGTAGTCACGCTGGATGGTAATTACTTTTTCTGCAACTTCTAAAACTTGCTCAGGCTCACAGAAGCCAATAACCTTCCCGAGCTGTGGATACGTTTCTGTATCTCCATGTGTCATACCCATGCCGCCGCCGATGGAAATATTGAAACCAACCAATTTCCCTTCTTCAACAATCGCGATAAAGCCAAGATCTTGTGAGTATACATCCACATCATTAGAAGGAGGGACAGCTACCCCGATTTTAAACTTTCTTGGCAAGTAAACAGGACCGTACATTGGCTCTATTTCTTCATCCACTGTTGGAGAAGAAGCGACTTTTTCTTCATCAAGCCAGATTTCATGATAGGCACGAGTCCGAGGAAGAAGGTAATCGCTCAATCTCTGTGACCAGCTGAATACCTCTTCGTGAACTTCCGACTGATAGGGATTTGGATTACACATAACGTTACGGTTAACGTCACCGCAAGCTGCTATTGTATCAAGCATCGATTGGTGAATTTCCTGGATAGTGCTCTTCATATTCCACTTCAGAATACCATGCATTTGAAATGCCTGACGCGTTGTAAGCTTCAATGTTTGGTTACCATAACGCTGGGCAAGGTCATCCATTTTCAGCCATTGCTCAGGTGTTGCGACACCTCCAGGAGTTCGAACGCGAAGCATGAATTGATAAGCAGGCTCTAATTTTTGCTTTTGACGTTCATTCCGAAGGTCGCGATCATCCTGCAGATAACTTCCATGGAATTTCATTAGCACGTTATCATCATGTGGAATCCCTGATGTCAGAGGTTCCTGCATCGTGTCTGCTAAGCTTCCGCGCAAATAGTTACTGTCTATTTTTAGTTGCTCATTTGGAGAGGGTGGTCCTTCTGGTGCTGTTAATACTGGTCTAGCCATTAGAAAAACTCCTTTCAATTACTTAATAGACATCACGCTGGTAGCGTTTGTCCTGCTGCATTGCTGCAAGATATTTTTCGGCATCTTCACGGTTTAGATTGCCTTCTTTTTCAATGATGCTGATTAATGTTTCGTGTACATCATGGGCCATATGCTTTTCATCGCCGCAAACATAAACAGCGGCACCTTCCTGCAGCCATTCGAATAATTCTTTGCTGTGCTCAAGCATACGATGCTGTACATAAACTTTCTCGGCAGTGTCGCGGGAGAATGCGACGTTCATTTTTGTTAATACCCCGCTTTTGAGGTAATTTTGCCATTCTGTTTGATAAAGGAAGTCTGTTACAAAATGCTGATCACCAAAGAACAGCCATGATTTACCTTCAGCACCGATTTCTTCACGTTCTTGGATAAAGGAACGGAATGGTGCAATACCTGTGCCTGGCCCAATCATAATGACAGGGGTATCAGGATTTTCAGGCAGCTTAAAGTTTTCATTCTGCTGGATAAATACTGGAATTTTATCACCTGGATTAAGACGCTCCGCACATAGTATCGAGCAAACACCTTTGCGTTCACGGTCATGGGCATTATAGCGGACTGCTCCAATTGTCAAATGAACTTCCTCAGGATTTGCTGTATAGCTGCTTGCAATAGAGTAAAGGCGCGCAGGCAATTTACGTAATTGCGAGATAAAGTTTTGAGCTGTAAAATTCCAAGGACCAAATTCACTAACTAAATCAAGCAAGTCCCTTCCGTCTATATAGGCTTTCAATTGTTCTTGATTCTTGAGAAGATTTTGAAGCGCTTCGTTTGTCGAATACGCTGCTAACTTTTCTAATAAAGGTTTTGTTAAAACGGTTATTTCAAATTCGGAAAGAAGTGCTTCCTTAATGGAACGAATCTCACCTTTTTTATTAATAGAGACTGTTTCTTCTGGATTAAAGGACAGTTTATTAAGCAGCAGTTCAACAAGCTCTGGGTCATTCTTCGGATAAATTCCAAGGCTGTCTCCAGGTTTATATGTCAATCCAGATTCCTCAAGAGATAGCTCAATATGAAGCGTCTCTTTATTGGAGCCTCGGCCGTTTAAGTTTTGGATGTCCAGTACTTCAGCGAGGAAAGGGTTTGATCTAGAATATTCTGTTTCTGCCGTTGTTGCTGTGCTTTGAGCAGCTGCTGCGCTTGTATTACCAAGCTCTGCAAGCACACCTTCGAGCCATTCATTTGCCGGCTCTTCAAAATCTAAGTCACAGTCAACGCGTGGAAATAGGCGCTTACCGCCAATTTCTTCTAAGCGTTCATCAAATTCTTTACCAGTCTGGCAGAAGAATTCATAGGAGCTGTCACCAAGTGCCAATACAGAGAAGCTCAAATCATCCAATTTAGGCGCTCTTTTACCATGAAGAAACTCATGGAATGTTAAGGCAGTATCAGGTGGATCTCCTTCCCCATGTGTGCTGACAATAATAAGCAAGTTTTTAACTTTCTTAATATTATTTGGCTTAAAGTCGCTCATTGATAATGTTGTAACATGGAAGCCTTTATCTGTCAGAGTTTTTGCACTCTTTTTGGCAAGGTTTTGTGCATTGCCTGTTTGAGATCCAAATAGGATTGTGACATCTTTAGAGACTGGTTCGGCAGGTGCAGGAGCAGAAGACGGGACTTCTGCTGCCAGTCCAGCGGGACTTACCGTTGTTGCTGCTGTTGCAGAAAGATAGCCGTTAAGCCATACCTTTTGTGTTTCTGATAAAGTCGGCAAAAGCCGGTTTAAAAGCTCTGTCTGTTCCTGGTTAAAAGGACTGTTCGTTACTAGTAATTGCAAAAGTATTCACCTCACATAAAAATCCGTTGCTTTTTCAAATGTCAAAGTTCATTAATTAACAAAACGTTTTTAAGAAGTTGATTCTAACTAATTAATCCAATAAGACAAATCGGATTTTAGACAGATTCTTTTTTCAAATTGTTTCATGCATATATAATTGTACTTTACTGGAAGTCAAAGAATTAGTAAAATACATTTAACTTATTGGAGCTATTAATAATCTTAATAATTAAACAAATAGCTGTTTGGAATTTACATGTAAGATTCAAAAAGTCGAAAGGAGTGTTTTTGTTGCAGTATGATGCGTTAAAAACATTTGTCACCCTTGTAGAAGTGAAAAATTTCACTAAAACAGCTGAAATTCTGCTGATGTCTCAGCCAAGTGTAAGCCTCCATATTAAAAACTTAGAAAAGGAATTTCAAACGAAGCTGTTTGAACGTTCTCCAAAATATTTAAAAGTAACTCCTACAGGGGAAATTCTCTATGATTGTGCAGTACAAATGATTACTATATATGAACAGACAAGGCAAAATATATTAGACCACCATCATTCCATCAAAGGAGATTTAAAAATAGGCGCAAGCTTCACGATAGGAGAATATATACTGCCCCCATTATTGCTGGAACTTCAGAAAACCCATCCCGATTTGGCACTCCAAGTAACAATTGGTAACACAGAAGAGGTAGTCGAGTCAGTCAGACGTTATCAAGTGGATATCGGTTTAATTGAAGGACAAACTAATGATAAGGAAATTTCTGTCCATCCATTTATGGAAGACGAACTGTTTGTTGTTGCATCTGCTAAACACCCGCTTGCTAGTAAGGAAATGGTTCCTATAAAGGAATTGCAAAACCAAGCGTGGATTACCCGGGAAATCGGATCAGGGACGAGGGAATACTTGGATCATGTCATCCGTTCAAACGGATTGAAGATGAACACACTTCTGACAATCAGCAGCAACCAGGCGATTAAAGAAACGGTCATAAGCGGCCTAGGGTTAACCCTTTTGTCTAAATGTGTAATAGAAAGGGACCTGCAGGCAGGAAATCTTTCGACCATCTCCCTTGATAAAGAAGTATTTAAAAGGACACTCTCCTATGTATACTCGCCTGTTATGAAGGAAAAGCAGAATGTAAAAACATTTATTCAGGCATTAAACAGCAAGTATCCATACCAGGAAGAGGAACATAGAAATTAAGATAAACATGCATAAAGAAATAATAAACCGCAACTACCTAGAAAGGAAGCTTTTATAGTCGTTCGCCTATTGCCTCTTTTGGATTTTGTAGTATGATAACGAAGGAGATTTTTTTCGTTAAAAGGAGTATTGTTATGAACAAAAACAATAAGACATTTCGGATTGTCCTATTAGGGATGCTTTCTGCTATCATCATTATTCAAACGACAATCCCGTTTTTAGGATATATCCCGATTGGACCGCTTAGCTTGACGATTATTCAAGTAACAGTCATTATTGCAGCGATTGTTCTTGGCCCGAGGGAAGGAGCAATAGTCGGCGGTATATGGGGAATCATTACCTTTATCAGGGCATTTGTTGCACCGACAAGTCCAATTGCCCCGATTGTATTTACGAATCCCCTTGTCTCTGTTCTGCCCCGAATATTAATAGGTGTTGTAGCAGCATATGTATTTCATAAGCTGCTCAAAGACAAGCTTAATGAAACAGTTAGAATGAGTGTAGCTGGTGTGCTTGGATCTTTAACAAATACTGTTTTAGTGCTGGGATTGATTTATTTATTTTACCGGGAACCGTATGCGAATTTTCTAGAAATGAATATGGATCAGCTTTTGCCTGCGCTATTGACCATAATAGCTACTAATGGGGTTACCGAAGCAATTCTTTCAGGTATATTAGCCCCGATTATTTCAAAACCATTATTAAGAATTAGAAAAAAATAGCAGCTTAGGCTGCTTTTTTTTACGCCGTTTGCTGACATAATAATCTTTTAAAACGGCACAATATAAGAGATTAATTTTGGAGGTGAGTTTTTTGACAACTGTTAAAGATATAATGACAACGGATGTAAAGGTATGTCAGCCCCATGATTCTCTTGTGGAAGCGGCAAAAATAATGCGTGATGTTAACGTTGGGATTGTTCCTGTATGTGAAGGAAAAAAGGTTATTGGCATGATTACTGACCGTGATATTGTTATCAATGCAATCGCTGATGGCAAAGACGGAAATACGGTTCACTGCCATGATGTGATGACAGCGGATGTAACTACATGTACGCCAGATACAGATGTTCATGAATGTGCAAACATCATGTCAGAGAATCAGATTCGCCGCCTGCCTGTAGTTGAGAACGGCGAACTTGTCGGAATATGCGCAATTGGTGACCTTGCAAGAATCAATATTCATATGGATGAAGCAGGGCAAGCTTTGAGCGATATATCTGAACCACTTCATTAATTCTGTAAGCAAAAAAACCCGCTTTTTAAAAAGTGGGTTTTTTTGGCATGGACTTGCTGCTTATTTTTTATATATGCATATGTTAAAATAAGGTTATCAAAAAATTGTAAATGTTAGATGATTTAATTCCGACTAAACAACTAGAAAAACTTGTTGACAATATAATCAATTGTGATAAAATTTAGAAAAAACATTGCTTATCCAGAGCGACAGAGGGAATTGGCCCTATGATGTCCAGCAACCTGCATTTGTAACCAAGAGCAAGGTGCTAAATCCAACAAAATGGTCTCCATTTTGAAAGATAAGGTAGTTATATTACCTTGTGTCTTTCCGAATTGGGAAGATTTTTTTATTGCTATGATCATCGGTAACAGTTTTTTGTTTGTAGGAGGGATTTGTTAATGGGGGAAAAAACAAATCAACTGGACAAAATAAAAGATCAGTTGGAAGAAATGTTGAAAAATATGAAATTTGGCTCCATTACATTAATTGTTCAGGATGGAAAAGTCATTCAAATCGAAAAAAGCGAAAAGATTAGACTTGGAAAATAAATTGCTGACTAGAGAAACTAGAGGCAGTTTTAACACAGGAATTGTGTTAAAGCTGTCTTTTTTGCATGTAAAGCAATTTATCTGGAGAGGAGTAGGCAACTTGAGTGAACTATTAACTTATGAAAATCTTGATCGTTATACATTGCCAGCATTCCCGAGCGACACAGAAACAAAAGGAGCTTTGGAAGTACTGGAATGGGCATATGAGACATATGAAGAGGAAATTGTATATGCCTGCAGCTTTGGTATAGAAGGAATTGTACTTATCGACTTAATTTCAAAAGTGAAGGAAGACGCCAAAATCGTCTTTTTAGATACAGATGTGCATTTTAAAGAAACATATGAATTGATAGAAAAAGTGAAAAAAAAATATCCGCTACTGCAAATTGAAATGAAAAAACCAGAATTAACATTGGCAGAGCAAGCAGAACAGTATGGGGATGAGCTATGGACATCTAATCCAAATAAGTGCTGTGAAATTAGAAAAGTTATTCCATTAAATTCTGTTCTTTCAGGTTCAACTGCTTGGATATCTGGATTAAGAAGAGAACAGGGCGGAGCAAGGGCGAATACGGAATATATCAATCTAGACAATAAATTCAAAAGTATTAAAGTATGCCCGCTTATTCACTGGACTTGGAAGGATGTTTGGAGATACGCACACAAGAATCAGCTTGACTATAATGTCCTTCATGATAACGGCTATCCGAGCATTGGCTGCAGAACATGCACACAGCCTGCTTTCACAATGGAAGATATGCGCTCTGGAAGATGGTCTGGCAAAGGAAAAACAGAATGCGGGCTACATTTACAATAACTTAAAGGAAACTAAATGATGATGATAATTCTTGCAGGCATAATGTCTTTATTCTTTGCCATGAACATAGGCGCAAGTGGTGCTGCGGCAAGCCTTGGCGTTGCCTATGGTTCAGGTGCGATTCCAAGCAAAAGGCATGCCCTCCTTTTATGCGGTGTTGCGATTTTTTTAGGGGCCTTTTTAGGAGGCAGTGAAGTAGTTAAAACGATAGGGGAAGATCTAATTCCAAGCAGCTTGCTTAATGCAAAAATCGTGTTAATTATTCTGTCATCTGCCGCCATTTCCCTGTTTATCGCAAATTTAATGGGGATTCCGTTATCAACTAGCGAAATCACTGTTGGCAGCGTTGTTGGTGTTGGCGTAGCATATAAAAGCCTTTTTATTGGACATATTTTATGGATTGTATTCTTTTGGATTTTTATTCCCTTCGTTTCCTTTGGAATTGCTTTGGCAGCAGGGAAGCTAATCATGCGAGCTGAGAGGAAGTACACTTGGCTGAAAGCGAGCAAATCACAGCGTTACTTATCCGTTTTCGTAATTGTTGTTGGTTTTTTTGAAGCCTTTTCGGCAGGAATGAATAATGTAGCTAATGCTGTTGGTCCGATGGTTGGAGCCAATCTCATCTCGATGAGCAGCGGAATATTAATAGGCGGTTTGGCTATCAGTATTGGAGCTATTTTGCTGGGTGGAAGGGTATTGCAGACAAATGGGAAGAAAATCGTCCAATTCAGCAAGCTGGAAGGCGGAATTATTTCTGGTATCGGAGCAACCTTAGTTACAATTGCTTCCATTTTCGGACTTCCTGTGCCGTTGACTCAAGTAACAAGCACAGCGATTATTGGCATCGGTGTTGCGAAGAATGGTGTAGGACTTTTCAAAAAGCAGATGATTCATCGAATTATAAAGGTATGGATTGTTTCACCAGTCTTGTCTCTTGTTATTTCCTACTGTCTTGTACAACTATTTGTTAAAAATGATTTCTACAATGTCATTGTGCTGTCGAGTGTATGTATCGCCACATTAGGCATCTTAAGCCTTGTGAAATCAATTAAAGAAGATAATCGCTCTATATATGAGGACGGAGGCGGCATTTGATATATGCAAATCCGTTTCTATTAAATATAAATAATAATATAACTAGATGTTAAATTAGGAAGGATAGGTGCAAAGATTATGGCATTAAGCAAACCTCATGGAGGAACACTAATTAATTTATGGGAACCAAATTATGATGTGAGCGGCATTACACAAGAGCTTGAAATTGATGGCGTTGCGCTAAGTGATTTAGAATTAATCGGAAATGGAGCTTTCAGCCCACTAACTGGGTTTTTGACACAGAAAGACTATGAATCTGTTGTAGAGAACATGAGGCTTGCTTCAGGGCAAATTTGGAGTATTCCAATTACACTTCCTGTATCACAAGAGCAAGCAGACAAATTAGAAGTGAATGACATAGTGAAGCTTGTACATGACGGTGATGTGTATGGTGTGCTTACTGTTGAAGATAAATTTATACCAAATAAAGAAAAAGAAGCAGAAGCTGTTTACCGCACTGCAGATTTGGCTCATCCTGGAGTAAAGAAGGTTTTTGAAAGAGGAAATGTGTATATTGGTGGTTCTATTAAACTGCTGAAAAAATTAAAAAGAACTAAATTTGAAAGCTTCTACCTAGATCCTAAAGATACGAGAGAAGTGTTCCAAGAGAAGGGCTGGAAGACTGTTGTCGGTTTCCAAACTAGAAACCCTGTACACCGTGCTCATGAATATATTCAGAAGACGGCTTTAGAAACAGTGGATGGATTATTCTTGAACCCGCTTGTTGGTGAAACAAAATCAGATGACATTCCTGCAGATGTACGAATGGAAAGCTACCAAGTACTATTGAAAAACTATTACCCAGAAGACCGTGTATATCTTGCTGTTTTCCCTGCTGCAATGCGTTATGCTGGACCGAGAGAAGCAGTATTCCATGCACTTGTAAGGAAAAACTACGGCTGCACACACTTTATTGTGGGACGAGATCATGCAGGTGTGGGCAATTATTATGGCACATATGATGCGCAAAGGATTTTTGATCAATTTGAATCAGAAGAACTTGGTATTAATCTGTTGTTCTTTGAACACAGCTTCTATTGCAAAAAGTGTGAAAACATGGCGTCTACAAAAACTTGCCCTCATGACAAGGAATATCATGAAATCTTATCTGGAACAAAGGTGCGCGAGCTTCTAAGAAATGGTGAAATTCCGCCAAGCACGTTCAGCCGCAAAGAAGTAGTGGAAGTGCTGATAAAAGGCTTGAAAAACCAAGAGATCCATTCATAATACAGGGGGAAAAGTAAATGAGCGGCAAAAGTACAAATATCACATGGCATGAACAAACTGTTTCAAAAGAACGCAGAAGAGAGAAAAATAAACATCACAGCTATGTATTGTGGTTTACTGGTCTTTCCGGTTCAGGAAAATCATCTGTAGCTAACGCAGTTGCAGAGAGGCTGTTCCAAGATGATACGCTCACATATGTGCTGGATGGTGATAATATCCGTTTCGGAATCAATAAAGATCTTGGCTTCTCTGAAGAAGACAGGAAGGAAAACATTCGCAGAATTGGCGAAGTCAGCAAGCTGTTTGTAGACAGTGGGCAAGTGGTGCTGACTGCCTTTATCTCTCCGTTCCGCAATGATCGAGAAGGAGTCAGAGAATTGCTGGAGGGCAATGAGTTTGTTGAAGTATATGTGAAATGTTCATTGGAAGCTTGTGAAGCTAGAGATCCTAAAGGTCTTTATGAGAAGGCAAGGCAAGGAATCATCAAGGACTTCACAGGAATCAGCTCTCCTTATGAAGAGCCGGTTAATCCGGAGATTGTGATTGACTCGGAAAAAAATTCCATTGAAGAATGTGTGGAGCAAATTGTTCAATTTTTGAAAGAAAAAGGCTATTATAGAAATATATAAATATAGAAAGAAAGGAATTATAGTGTCTCTAGTTTTGAGAGAATCCTATAATTCCTTTCTGTTAATATGCCAAAGCTTAGGATTATGCAGCAACAGAGGAAGGTGAAAGATGTGGGGAAAGTTTATTTGGTAGGAGCAGGGCCTGGAGATCCTGATTTAATTACTGTTAAAGGGCTGAATTGCATTAAAAATGCTGATGTTATCGTATATGACCGACTTGTTAACAAAGAGCTGCTGCATTACGCAAAGCCGAAGGCAGAATTGGTATATTGCGGAAAGCTGCCGCATCATCATGTAATGAAACAGGAATTGATTAATCAGACGCTCGTCAAGCATGCTAAAAGAGGAAAGATAGTGACAAGATTAAAAGGGGGAGACCCTTTTGTATTTGGCAGGGGCGGAGAAGAAGCAGAAGAATTGGCTAAAAATCAGATTCCGTTTGAAATTGTGCCAGGCATCACTGCCGGTATTGCTGCACCGAGCTATGCAGGAATCCCCGTTACACACAGAGATTATGGTTCATCCTTTGCTTTTGTAACAGGACATATGAAGAATGGGGAAGAAGACAGCATCAAGTGGGAGGCATTATGCCATATAGATACACTTGCCATCTATATGGGAGTTAAAAACTTACCGAATATCAGGGAGAAGCTGCTTTCCTATCAAAAAAGCGGGGATACTCCTGTTGCCTTGATTAATTGGGGAACTACGAGCAGCCAGCGAACGATTGTAACAACATTAGATAAAGCTGTAGAGGATGCGCAAAACGGGCAGATTGAAAATCCGTGCATGATTATTATCGGTGAGGTTGTCCGCATGCGTGAAAAAATTAAATGGTTTGAAAACTCATTTGAAGATTCATTGGCGAAAGAAGTGGTTTTATAATGAAAGCAGTTTTGTATATATGCCATGGCAGCAGGGTAAAGGAAGCGAGTGACCAGGCAATATCCTTTGTAAAGGAATGCATGAAAGAGAATGATTACCCCATTCAGGAGTATTGCTTTTTAGAGCTCTCAGAGCCAAGCATTGAGGAAGGCTTTAAGACATGTGTAGCAAAAGGCGCAACAACGATAATAGCTGTTCCTGTCTTGTTGCTGACAGCAGCTCATGCAAAGATTGATATTCCTGAAGTCCTCGACGAACTCGTTAAAGCATATCCAGACGTAGCATTACATTATGGACGCCCGATTGGTGTACATGAGAAGATGGCAGAGATTGTCATAGCTAAAATTAAACAGTCTGAATTGTATGTTAAAAACAAGTCACTTGTTCTGCTTGTTGGCAGGGGCAGCAGTGATCCGGATGTAAAGCGGGATTTACGGGAAATTAGTGACTTGGTAGAGCGGTCGCTGGACGGTGTTAAAGTGGAGGACTGTTATTTGACAGCAGCATCTCCTAGCTTTGAAGCTGCCCTTCAGGCTGCAAGCAACTCTCAGTACGAAAATATCATCGTCATTCCATATTTGCTGTTTACAGGTATACTGATGAACACGATGCGCAAGACAATCAACGGATTATCAAATTCAAATAAAAACTATGAGCTTTGCAACTACTTAGGATACCAGCCTGCTATTGCTAGTATTCTGAAGGATCGAATTGATGAAGCAGCTGGGGCTAAACTGTATGTTCCCATTAATGGTTAATATGCAGAATAAGAAATGTATCGTTGCAGGTGGAGGCAAGGTTGCCTTAAGGAAAGTAAAAGCACTAATTGCAGAAGGTGCAAACATTACAGTTATTAGTCCTGTACTATGTCCTGAGCTTGAGGAGCTCGAGCAAGCGGGAGCAATCGCTGCAGTTAGAAAAAAAGCAGCAGAAAGTGATTGTAAGGATGCTTTTTTTGTAGTTACAGCAACGAATGACGATAAAGCAAACCAAAGATTAGCGAACAGGCTGAAGCACCGTATGCTAGTTAATAATGCTAGCTCTGCTGATAATGGAAACTGTCATATACCGGCAAGTTTGCAAAGAGGCAGGCTTATCTTAAGTGTGTCGACAATGGGTGCAAGCCCAATCCTCGCAAGAAAAATCAAGGATGAATGGGCAAAGGAATACCCTGATGGTTTGGAGGATTATTTCGATTTTTTATTTAATGCCCGGGAAATGATTAAAAGAGCTAATCTAAATTCTGTTGATAAGAAGGGCTTGTTAGAGGAGATAACGGACAATAAATACAAGCAATCTCCACAATTGAGAGATGATTTTTATAAGCTGCTCCAAAACTTCTAACGAGGAATGTTAGAGGTTTTTTTGTGAGAAAAAATGCCTGCTGATCTTTCCAGACAGCAGGCATTCGTTTTAATTTTTTGTTTTTACATATTCCATCACATACCGAACGTACTTGTCGTCCTTACACATCCAGGCTCCGTGATTTCTCTTTAAAAAGTTTTCTCCTTCTTGGAAGGAAGAAAAAGTTTCAGGCAGCTTTGTTTTCTTTTTGTTGATAACCCATTGCTGCTTGCCAGTCGGATATAGATAAAATATATCATCATGTTTATTCTCATAAAGTGTGCCTAATGGAGAATTCTTCTTATTATATTCATTCTTTTTAGGATCTTCCCTTAATGCTTCAAGCGGGAATGTATCTGTTACGAAGTTTTTATATGCTTCACTCGTCATTGTGCAGCCAGACGCTTTCACATGTCCGCCTCCACCATATGTACCGGCAACTTTGGAGACATCGACGTGGTCATGAATGGTTCGGAAACCGACCCTCTTGCCGCCAATATTAAGGATTGCTATATAATCGAGATGCGGGTATTCTTTGCCTAGCTCATTGCCTAGTTCTGAGTGGTATGATTCGGCATAAACAACACCTGCATAAAGACCGTCGATTTGTGTTTGAACAAGCTCCCGCCGTTTGCGGCGAATATATCGTTCAATTTTTTTCTCTTCCAAATCAAGAATTTGCTGCTCTACTTCATCAAAGAAGAAGTGGTTGTTATTCTCAAGACGCGCAACCATTTTTTCTACAAATTCGTCAAATGATATTAAATAGAAAAGTGCATTCAGCTTTTGGGCATCAAAGTTTTCATTCTTTTCCCAATCCCATGTATCGTACTGTCTGACAAGCTCTACAAACTCAAGCACACTGTCAGAGGGAGTGAGATGCCCGTTTTTAACAAGGTACTCATATAATAATGAAGTAGCACAGGTGGAAATTCCTTCTTCATCTTCTACTACTACATGTCCCCATTCAAAATCATTTAAATGTAAGGCTGTTTTATGATGATCTATCAGTTGGACCTTGCCTCCCTTCTTATAGTAATCATCCAGCCTGATAGCATTCTCTTCACTTACAGAAAGGTCTGTAACGATAAGGAATGTATCCTCAGGCTTTTGGTCAAGGAATCTTTCTACCTCAAGATTCAGGCTGGAAACAGAATTATAGCGGATTTCCACATCTTCTCCAAAGGCAAGCTTTGCGATGATTCCACAGCCGACCCCATCAAGGTCATTATGCGACAATAATTTATACATTTTTTTCACCCCTGCCCAATAGTATAATCTAATATGGAAAAAATAGAACATGTTTCTTTTGAAAAGGACATATAAACGAGAAAGACCTAAGGTAATATGTACTTAGGTCTGACTCTTATGGACTTATTCAAAAGCAACAAAAACCTGGTAGCTGCCTATACGCAATTCAGTCATGCTTTCTGACACTGTGTAACGAATGCTATTTAAAAGGACACCTTTATTAATAAGATTCTCATACTCCTGTGCCAAGGAAATAAATTCTTTTGATCCGCCAAGCTTCAAAGTAATCCGCTGCTCGACAGGCAAATTCTTTTGTTTTCTCAAGTCTTGAACAGAGCGGATAAAATCCCTTACTAATCCTTCTTTTGCTAATTCGTCTGTGATGCTAGTATCTATTATAACAGTAAAGTTCCTGTTTGACGCCTCGCTGTAGCCTGACATAGATGCAGTTTTCTGGACAAGCAGATCCTCTTTAAAGAGTTCAACCTGCTGTTCGTCTGCTGTGATGGTTAACTTTCCATCGTAAAGAAACTGTTCTATCTCTTCTTTTTTGAGATGGCCGAGAGCTTTATGAACGGGATTTGCCTTTTTACCGAGACGCTTGCCGGCATTTTTGAAGTCGAGCTTGAGGCTGTATTGTACATAGCCTTTACTTGACTCAGTCCAGTCTATCGTTTTTACATTCAGCTCACTTTTAATGATTTGGCTGAAAGATTGCAATGCCGAAGGCGGAGTGTCATTTGAGACTATAGCCATCATGGCAAGCGGCTGTTTCGTCTTGATTTGGCTTTGATGCCGTATGTTTCTTCCCAGTTCCACAATTTCTCTTACACCGCTCATTTTCCTTTCAAGCTCTATGTCGATGTTCGCTTCTTCACCAGCTGGGAAATCTTCTAAATGAACGCTTTTTCCAGTCAGCTTATAATGAATATCTTCAGCAGTAAAAGGTGTGAACGGTGCGAGCAGCTTAGAGATATGAACAAGCAGGCTGTAAAGAGTATGGTAAGCACAAGCTTTATCCTCAGACATGCCTTCACTCCAAAACCGTTCTCTGTTTCTTCTGATATACCAATTACTTACGTCTTCTAAAAGAGTGCCAATATGTCTTGCTGCATTTGTCAGCTGGAAGCTTTCCATTTCTTTGCGGACTTGCGAGACAGTTGAAGCAAGCCGGGAAAGAGCCCATTTATCCATCAAGGTTAAGGAAAGACTAGCTGGCGTTGAATTCGGATCAAATCCATCGATATCAGCATACATTTTGTAGAAATGATGAAGACTTGTTAGAGTATCGACTAGCTTTGACTTAGCTTCCTGTACATTTTTGACAGAAAATCGCTTCTGGTTCCAAGGTGCGCTGTCCTCTATCAATGCCCATCTTAGCGAATCGGCGCCAAACTTGTGGATCAGCTCTACTGGGTCAAGGGCGTTGCCTTTGCTTTTTGACATTTTTTGTCCTGCCTCATCAAGAACGTGGCCAGTCGCCAGTACATTCTTATACGGCAGCTCGCCTTTATAAAGAGTGGAGACAGCCAATAAGGAGTAGAACCAGCCTCTTGTCTGGTCAATTCCCTCAACTATCACATCGGCTGGGAATTGCCTTTGCCATAACTCCTCATTCTCAAAAGGGGTATGATATTGGGCGAATGGCATAGACCCGCTATCGAACCAGACATCGATTACTTCAGGTGTGCGCACCATCATTGTGCTGCAGGAAGGACAAGGGAATGTCACCTCATCGACATATGGTTTATGAAGCTCAAGCTCAGCAAGATTGCTGCCGGTTAATGCTGCTAATTCTGCTATTGATTTGGGAGCCTCCTGATGGTTACAGGAAGGACATTCCCATACATTTAAAGGTGTACCCCAATAGCGGCTCCGGCTTATATTCCAATCTACCATTCCCTCAAGAAATTTCCCGAAACGCCCGTCCTTGATAGTGTCTGGATGCCAGTTTACCTGCTGGTTATTAAGTAGCATTGCCTCCTTGACAGCTGTTGTTCGGATGAACCAGCTCTCTAGTGCATAATAAAGCAGGGGAGAATCACAACGCCAGCAGTGCGGGTAAGAATGTTCGTATCTTTCTTTATGGAACAATAGCCCTTTCTCATGAAGGAGCTTGATGATGTCGACATCACAATCCTTAACGAATCTGCCTGTCAAAGGTGTGACCGCTTCTGTATATTTGCCCTGTTCATCCACGACTTGAACAAAGGAAAGGTTATTTTCTTGTACAAGACGATAATCGTCCTCCCCATATGCTGGAGCAATATGAACAATGCCAGTTCCGCTGTCTGCAGTCACAAAGTCGCCATGAACAACATAATGGCCTTTTGCGACTTTGATAAAGGAGAATGGCGGTTCGTAACTGAGACCGAGCAATGCAGACCCCTTCACTGTCTCTAAGAGGACGCTGTCAGGAGACATTAATGTAGGAGCCAAATCCTTTGCTACGATATATACTTCGTCTCCAGTCTGTATTCGAACGTAGTCTAACTTTTCATTCACTGCAAGAGCAACGTTTGCAGGCAGTGTCCAAGGTGTTGTCGTCCAGCCGAGGATAAACTCATTGTCCTTATTCTTTAGTTTAAACCTTACAGTTGCGCTCAAGTCCTTTACATCTTTATAGCCTTGCGCGACCTCATGAGAGCTTAATGAGGTCTGACAGCTCGGGCAGTAAGGGGAAACTCTGTGACCTTTATAAAGCAGGCCTTTTTCATGGATGGTTCCGAGTATGTGCCATACCGATTCAATATACTCATTGCTCATTGTCATATAAGGGTTCTCCATGTCGACCCAGTATCCTAGTTCCTTTGTAAAGTCTCTCCATTGCTTTTCATAGGAGAAGACGCTCGCCTTGCATTTTTGAATAAATGCCTCTACTCCATATTCTTCAATGGCCTGCTTTCCGGATATGCCAAGCTCTTTTTCCACACCAAGCTCTACAGGCAGACCGTGCGTGTCCCAGCCAGCCTTTCGGATTACCTGCTTGCCTGCCATTGTCTGGTAACGTGCTATGATGTCTTTGATTGTGCGCCCAAGAGCATGGCCAACATGGGGTAAGCCATTTGCAGTAGGCGGTCCCTCGTAGAAAACAAAGGATTCCTGATTTTTTCTTGCCTCAACTGATTTTTCAAAAATATGATTGTGCTCCCAAAGAGCAAGGATTCTTTTTTCTCTTTCTGCTTGTGTTTCTTGCTGGCTATTTTTCATGATAAAATCCTCCTTGGATTTAATAGTTACCAGAAAATACCGGAACATGACAGAGTCGGAGTAAACAAAAAACACTCGTCCCTATAAATAGGGACGAGTGTATATACCCGCGTTACCACCCAAATTCTGCTGCAAAAAGCAGTCAGCGCTTAGTCAACGTACTATCATACGCGTTCCTTTTTAACGGGGGAAATCCCGTCAAGGCTTACTTTAAATATTCAGCCTTGCATCTCAGAGATGATTTTTCCGTCAGAATCCCTTGCCGGCTTCCACCAGTTCCGGCTCGCTTATAAGTTCATGCATGACGTACTTGTTCTCTTCATCGATTTATAAGTTTCTGGAATGTTTTGTATATAATATCACTTATTATACCTTAATTCAAGGTAATTGATTCTTGATATTTTAGTATATGAGCGGTTTAGGATTTAGTTGCTTGCAAGTAATGAGAAATGGCTAGCAGGGGGAAGATTTTGCTGTAGCTATAATAATCAATATAGAATTGCCCAGGCAAACCTATACCTGTAGGGTAGGTGAGGCTGCGTTCATCCTTCATGCCCTTTAAGAGAAATTCTATCCCTTTTGTTACAGCCTTGCTTTTCCACTCTCCTGCAGCAATTAACGCGTCAAGTGCCCATGCTGTCTGGGAATCTGTACTAAAGGGAAGAGGGATATAATGGCGCTTTTCGCAGCTATGACAAGATTCACCCCAACCTCCATCCTCTCTTTGAATAGTTTTCAGCCATTTGATGCCTTTCTTTATGCTCTGGTCGCTTGCTGCTGTTCCGGTTGCCCTTAAACCAGTGATAGCAGCCCATGTTCCATATATATAACAGACACCCCAGCGGCCATACCAAGAACCATCTTTTTCTTGATTGTCTATTAGCCATCGCGCAGCTGACTTAATATGAGGGTGTTTCTGTTGAAGTTTGGCAAAACGACCTAAATATTCAAGTACTCTGCCCGTCAAATCTGGTGTAGACGGGTCAACAGCAGCGTCCTTTGCATTCTCAATAGGAACATGCTGAAGAATCTCCCAATCAGTGTTTTTTTCAAATGCACCCCAGCCTCCATCGCTGTTTTGCATGGAAAGGAGATAGTTAGTTCCGCGCTGCCAAGAGCTATGAACGTTCGTATTTAGAAGAGCTGTTCTAGTTAAAGCTCGCAAAGCGGCCGATGTATCGTCATTGTCTGGATTGTTTGTATTAATATCTGAAAAGCCCCAGCCTCCAGGCGTTGTATCTGGATTATGGACTTTCCAGTCTCCCGCTGCTGTATGCTGTTTTTTAAGGAGATAGTTAATAGACTTCCTAATAACAGGACTGTCAGGCAAGCAGCCTGCTTCTTGGAGACTGTAGCTTGTTAATGCTGTGTCCCAGACGGTGCTTGTTGAGTTTTCCAAGTGGGCGTTTTCTCCTTTTTTGTCAATCAGGGAGGATAATCCTGATATTGCCTTTTTAATAACCGGCGAATCCTTGCGATAGCCAATGGAAAGCAGGCCGTAAATCATAAAAAAAGTTGCACTTGCATAGCTGTAAAGTGTACCATCCTCTTCAAGCCGATCAAGTATATATTTTTCCGCATAATAATATCCGAGCTGATGGAGGTAAGCAGGCCATCTTCCAATTTGTTTTATTTCTTTCCAAACAAATGACAGTGGTGATCTTTCAGCCTCCAAATGAGCAATCGGGTTGAACATTTCCTCGCTTCTTCCGTACAGGTCGCTTAAATCAGGCTTGTTTTTAGTGTGGACGGCAAATTTTTTATTGGATGCAAGCAGCATAGGGATGAAATGAATGCGAGCATAGGCACTGAACTGAAAGAAATTAACAGGCTGGTAGGAAGGCAAAAGTAAAAAGGTCATTGGAACATAAACCATTCGGGACCATGGATACAGTCCGTTGGCAGAGAGCATCCATCTAATCATAAAATGGGCTTTGGAAATCCCTCCGTTTTGAACAATAAAGGACTTTGCCTTTATCATATTGTCGTCTGTCTGCTTAGCGTAACCAGAGTATAAAAGGGCCGTATACGCAATGATTGTCGCAGATAAATGCCCATTCGGTGCATCTATGTATGCTTTCCAATAGCCTTCTTTATGCTGGGAATTTTTTAAGGATGTGGCAAGAAGCTTAATATTATCTTCCTCCGTACTAATTTCCAACGCTCTGCATGTAATGATAAAGAAAGCATCTGTCATTAAACTGCCTTGAAAGCGAAAGCGGAAAGACCCGTCGCTATGCTGTAGCTTTACAAACTCATCAATTCTGTGTTTTTTTTCGTTTTCAATATCTGCTATTTTCAAGTTAATCACCTCAAATCTTGATTATCTATACATAAGGTATGCATCTCATCCCCAGTATCGTGAATACAAAGGCAAAAAGAATAGATGAAAGCAGTTTCTAGACAAAGGAATCGAGGTATAGGAAAAGAAAATACGAAGTTAGAAAGTAGGGAATTGTATGGTACATCATTTAAAGCTTGCAGTAGATGCAAATGCTGCCTTAGGAGAGGGACCGTTTTGGGATCACAAGGAAAATGTGCTTTATTGGGTTGATATTAATAACAAAAAAATCTGCATGTATAATCCAGCTGACAATGAAAATAAGGAATTAGAGCTTCCTGAGAAGGTCAGTGCTGTCATTCCGGTGAACAGCGGAAAGGGAGCAATAGCTGCTTTGGAAAATGGCTTTCATTATGTCGATCTTACAAACGGTGAGATTCAACCGATTTTTGATCCAGAAGAGCATTTGTCTAATAACAGGTTTAATGATGGAAAATGTGACGCACAAGGTCGATTTTGGGCAGGTACGATGAGCACAAAGGACGAGATGGAGCAAGGCGCGTTATATTGTTTGGATAAGGATGGCACGATTACAAAAAAGCTTGATAAGTTAAGCACATCTAATGGATTGGCTTGGTCATTGGATAACAAGTACCTATACTTGATTGATACCCCTGTGCAAAAGGTATACCGATTCGATTATGAAGTTCATTCAGGCAATATTGACAATAGCGTGGCTATTATTGATTTTTCAAATGAAGAAGGGTTTCCTGATGGTATGACAATAGATGAAGAGGGGATGCTGTGGATTGCTCATTGGGGTGGCGCGCGTGTATCAAGGTGGAATCCTCATAGTGGCGAAAAAATAGATGAAATTAAAGTGCCAGCCCAAAACGTTACCTCCTGTGTATTTGGAGGAGAAGAATTAAATGAGCTTTATATTACAACAGCGCAAGAAGGAATGACTTCAGAGGAGTTGGAAAAATACCCGCTGTCAGGGGCACTTTTCACATGCAAAATGGACATAAAAGGTCTGCCTGGTAATTATTACGGCGGATAATGAAAAAGATTCATGGCAATTGCCATGAATCTTTTTAATGACCTGAAGGATTAGCATCAGGGTTTTGGAAAATGGCCAGCTTATCGACGAGTTTCTTACTGGCCGAATCAAGGCCGCTAATGCTGACTGTATTATTATTTTCTTTAAATTTAAGGACTACTTTATCAATTGCTCCTACAGCAGAATCATCCCAAACACGAGCTGAAGAGAAATCAATGGAAATTTGCTTGTTCTGCTCAGATGTATCGAATGCTGCAATAAAGCTGTCAACAGAAGCAAAAAATAATTGTCCTTGCACAAAATATTTATACTCATTTTCTGTTTGCTCTTTGTTTATTTTCAGATGAGATATTTTTGCAGCAAAGAACACCGCGCTCAAGATAACACCTGCAATTACTCCTTTTGACAAGTCATGTGTTGCAACGACTATAACTACTGTAACAACCATAACAATTGCGTCTGTTCGAGGAGCTCTTACTACATATTTAAAGGAAGACCAGTCAAATGTACCGATGCAGACCATAATCATAATGCCAACAAGTACAGGCATTGGTATTTGGACAACTAGATCTCCCAGCACAATAATCAAGAACATTAAAAATGCACCAGCAACAAAGGTCGAAAGTCTGCCCCTGCCTCCTGATCTTACGTTGATTCCAGACTGTCCAATCATAGCGCAGCCAGCCATACCGCCAAAAAAGCCAGTGATAAAATTGGCAATTCCTTGTCCTCTAGCTTCTCTGTTCTTATCGCTGTCTGTATCTGTTGCATCATCTAGAATGCTTGCAGTAAGAAGTGATTCTAGTAAACCTACAATCGCCATAGCGATACTGAATGGAAAAATAATAGCTAAAGTTTCAAATGAAAATGGTACATCCGGAATCAAGAAGGACGGCAAGGTTTGCGTAATATTTCCTAAATCGCCAACTGTTTCAACATGAATATGACCAAAAATTGCTACTGCTGTCAAAACGATGATTGCAATTAACGGTGCCGGCACTGCCTTGACATATCGAGGCAATATATAAACGATTAATAATGTTATGCCGACAAAAAGATAAGTCATATTAGAGATCCCAATAAAATGAGGAACTTGTGCCATAAAAATTAGGATGGCAAGGGAATTAACAAATCCAATCATAACCGCTCTCGGAATGAATTTCATCAGCTTAGCAATTTTAAATACTCCAAAAAGCACCTGAAATACTCCTGTCAAAATAGTTGCTGCAAAGAGGTACTGCAGACCGTAATCCCTTACTAGCGGTCCCATCAGCAATGCCATTGCCCCTGTTGCTGCGGAAATCATCGCAGGTCTACCGCCTGCAAAGGAGATGATGATTGCAATACAGAAGGAAGCATACAACCCTACCATCGGGTCGACTCCTGCAATAATCGAGAAAGCGATTGCCTCAGGAATAAGGGCCAACGCAACGACGATGCCTGAAAGAATATCAGCTCGTACATTGAAGAACCACTCTCGTTTTATTTTTTCTATCAAAATGTTCACCTCAATTTTTTATCGCAGTTGTTCAATAAGGAGAAGTGTAACAGAATTATTCCCAAAAGGGAATATATATTGGGAAGTTTTTTACAAAACTCATTTTCCTATCTATAATGGTTAGTAGCAGAAATGACAAGGGAGCGAAAAAGATGATAATAGGTTATATGAGGCCATCTCAGGAAGATGAAGATTGTCAGCAGCAGGAGCAAATGCTTAAGGACATCTGCGGTAGTATAGTCCGGGAGGAGCATTCATCTGCTAAAAAAAGAGCGGTGCTTACTCAGATGCTGGAGCAAATAAATGAAGGGGACAAGATTGTTGTATCCAGATTATTTACGCTAGCTGATTCTAGCAGGCATCTATTTGAGCTGCTGGAAATACTAGAACAAAAAGGTGTCTACCTGCAAGCAATATATGAGGAAATTGACACAGAAGAAAAGAAGGAATACTCCCTAAGGAAAATGGTCGGCTATTTAGTGGAATTTCAAAATGAAATTATCAGTGAACGGACAAAAAAAGGAATGGAATATGCAAAACAAAAAGGCATCTCCACAGGACGGCCAAGAAAAGCAGATGAAAATGTAAAAAAGGCCATCAAAATGTATCAAAGCAAAAAATATAGTCTAAAGGAAATAAAAGAATCTACAGGCATAAGTAAATCAACTCTATACCGCTATCTAGAAAATTAGTGCGAAGAAGGGAGCTTGATGTATGAGGAAAGTGGAAGTGTGCCCATACAGCAATGAGTGGCGTGTTTTATTTGAAACAGAGAAAAAACTTCTTCAGCATATATTTGAAGCAGAGTTGCTGGAAATCCACCATATAGGGAGCACAAGCATACGAGGTATGAAGGCTAAACCAATCATTGACATTATGCCCATTGTAATAAATATACATAATATTGACAGCTATAATGGGAAAATGATTGAAATCGGCTATGAAGCAAAGGGAGAAAACGGAATTTCTGGCAGGCGATATTTTCAAAAAGGCGGCGATGAAAGGACACATCATGTTCATATTTATGAAGCTGGCAGTCCAGAGATTTTCCGTCATCTAGCATTTAGGGATTTTTTGCGTGCTAACAAGGAGGAAGCCGAGAAGTACGGTGATTTAAAAGAAAAACTCTCCCAAAAATATCCTGCTGATATACAGGCATATATAAACGGCAAACATGATGCTGCAGCATCTTTGGAACAAAAGGCTTTAAAATGGGCAAACCTCAGAAAATCAAACCTCCATTTCCAGTAACAATTTTATTCGTTAGGCACAAATTCCTCACAAGTATTTATCTGACAATTGCTGATAAAAACAAATAAAAAGGAGAATATAAGGAATATCAACATTCGTGGGAGGATCATCATGCCAGAACAGAATATTGAGCTTACTTCAACAGAGATTGCTTCGTTATGGACTTCTTATATGAATAACACCATGTCCAAGTGTGTGCTTAGCCATATGAGTAACTCCATAACCGATCAAACGATTGCAGATGCGATAGACAAAGCACTTGTTATCTCTGTCAAGGAGGTAGAGAAGCTTGAACAAATCTTTCAGGAAGAAAATTTTGCACAGCCGTATGGGTTTACAGACAAAGATGTGAATTTAGCAGCTCCTGCTTTGTTTACGGACACTTTCTCCCTTCAATATATTAATCATATGGCAAAAGCAGGTATGCTTGCATACAGCGGATTCACTGCAATGAGTTTTCGGGAAGATATCATCCAGCACTTTACAACAACCTTAAGCGAAACTGCCAAGCTTTATAACCAAACGAATAATGCATTAAAGGAAAAAGGGATGCTGGTTCGCTCACCTTACATAATCCCGCCTTCAGAAAATGATTATATTGACAGTAACAGCTACTTAAGCGGTTTGAATCTTTTTCATAAAAAACGCCCTTTGAATGCCATTGAGATTTCACATTTGTTTCTGAATACCCAAACGAATAATATCGGTTATAAAATCAGCCTTGCATTCGGACAAACATCTAATGACAAAGATGTTCAGGATTATATGATGCGAGGAAAGGATATCTCGCAAAAACATGTGAAAATCTTTGCTGATACGTTAATTGAGGGGAATATACAGAGTCCAATGTCTTCCGATATTGGGATTACGGAGTCAACAAACAAGACATTTTCTGATAAGTTAATGATGTTTCATATGTCTCTACTAAGTGCTTCTGGAATCGGTAACTATGCAGCAGCAGCTGGCGCCAGCCAAAGGAGCGATCTTGCCGTTAATTATGAGCGGCTTTCCTTTGAAATAGCACAGTATGCAAAAGCAGGAGCTAATATCATGATTAAAAACGCTTGGCTGGAGCAGCCTCCAGCAACAGCTGATCGTGAAAACCTCATTAAAAACAAAAAATCAGAACAGAGATGAAGGATAGAAGACAGAGCTATACAAAAAGCTCTGTCTTTTATCATATTAAGGCGCAGGTTTCTTTAAATTTTTTTGAATAATGTGAGCGCTTTCTTCCAATATGTACATAACCGGCATCTGGGATGTAATATTCGAATCCCCGAGAAATACTTCTGTCACATAATAGGCAATATTTATATCTGATATCCTGGCAAGCTGGCAGTTTTTACTATTAGTAATACTGACAATATTGGAACCTTCTACTTTCAGTTGATTTGCCAAGTTAAGAGTGAAGTCAGTTTCCCCAGAAACGGAAAGAATAATGGATGTACTGTTTTTTAAATCCTTGCTGTTTATTGGATAAAATGGATCTTTAATAAAGGAGGAGAATTTTCCAAGACTGGAAAAATACCTTGCACCATATTCGGCTAAAATGCCTGAACTTCCTGTACCTACAAAAATAATCTTATCAGTCCGCAACACGAGTTCTGCCATTTTTTGAATATCGGACTCAAGATTTCCTTTTAGCGTTCGTTCTAAAAACTCGGAGAGATAGTATTGAGTAGATTTCAGATTTTCTTGTTCATTTCTGTCCAAATATAGCTTGAGCTTTACTTTAAATTCTGAGAAGCCATCACAGTTAAGCTTCCTGCAGAAACGCAAGATGCTGGAAGTGGATACATGGGTTTGATCGGACAGCTCTCTAATCCGCATATAAATGACTTTATCGCTGTTTTTCGTAATGAAGTTATAAAGAATCATTTCCAATTCATTGAATGTTTGGACCATTTCTTTTGTAAACAGGTTAATCTCCTCCTAATAGGATCTGTTTTTATTCCAGCAATGATTTCAATCCACAATATAAATATAAAACAACATGTGCCATAATTGAAACAATTTCCACAAATTGAAACAAAAATCTAAGTATCTAAATTATATTGATTAATAAATGAAAGCGTATACAATACAATTTAAGGAGGAGTTAACAAAACCTAGATAGGTTAAAGAAAAAATATCTGGAGGGGTTCATAATGAAAAAACTGTTATTAGTTTGTGCAGCAGGGATGTCTACAAGTCTCTTAGTCAATAAAATGAAGGATGCAGCAGAGGAAAAAGGGGTAAGTATCGAGATATTTGCATTGCCTGTTTCAGAATGCCAAAGCGTAGCAGATCAGGTTGATGTGGTGCTGCTTGGCCCGCAGGTAAGATACCAGAAACCGCAGGTGGAATCCATTATCGCAGGCAGAGTTCCCGTCGAGGTAATTGACATGCGAGCATATGGAACGATGAATGGGAAAGCCGTTTTAGAAAGAGCACTTGAGCTGCTGTAATCAGCAGCTTACAAAGAGAAAAAGATCAGGCAAGACCTCCTGTACAGCATGAATTTACACCCATTGCCTAATCAAACAAATTCTTCATCTAAAGGGTGGAAGAATTATATATTAATAGGGGGAGTAACTTATGGGTTTTATGGCTAATTTTGAAAAATTTGCTGAGAAGGCTTTGGTGCCAGTTGCCTCTAAACTGAACTCACAGCGACATATTGTAGCAATTCGCGATGCATTCATTTTATCATTTCCGATTACGTTAGCTGGTTCACTTATCGTTTTGCTCAATTTCGCTGTATTGGCGCCAGATGGGTTTATTGCAAAAATACTGTTTCTTCACAAGCTGTTCCCTGGCTTAGCAGATTTACAAGCAGTCTTTTCCCCTGTCCTAAATGGATCGACGAATATTCTTTCTATGTTTATCGTCTTTCTAGTGGCAAGGAATATGGCAATTTCGCTTAAAGCAGATGAACTGCTGAGCGGCTTGACGGCATTATCTACATTCTTTATTATTTATCCGCCATATACGGCTGTTGAAGGAACTAACTTCCTGACTACACAGTGGGTAGGGGCCCAAGGTCTTTTCGTTGCCATTATAGTTGGTTTGATTGTCGGTGAGTTTTTCAGTGTGCTTTCCAAGTCAAAGAAATTGCAGATTAATATGCCAGCATCTGTCCCGCCTGCTGTTGCCAGGTCCTTTAAGGTGCTGTTCCCGATCATTATTATTACTGTAGTGTTCGCAGTTGGGAACGCTATTATCAATGCATTTTATCCGAAAGGCCTGCATGAGTTCATTTATGCAGTAATTCAAACACCGCTAAAGCATTTGGGCACTAATATTTTCTCACTTGTTATTTTGGCAATTGTCTCTAACCTTTTATGGGTATTTGGGATTCATGGTCCAAACACGATTGCTGCTATTCGTGAGGCTATGTTTGCAGAAGCAGGTCTAGAGAACTTGAACTATGTGGCAGAACATGGTTCGGCATGGGGAGCACCATATCCTGTTACTTGGGCAATAAATGATGCCTTTGCTAACTATGGTGGTTCAGGGATGACATTAGGTTTATTGATTGCGATATTTATCGTCGCTAAACGGAAGGATTACCGAGATATCGGCAAGCTATCGATTGCTCCAGGATTATTCAATATTAATGAACCTGTCATTTTCGGTTTACCGGTCGTGTTAAACCCGATTTTGATTTTGCCATTCATATTGGTTCCTGCCGTGAACATTATCATAGGCTATGCTGCTATTGTGACTGGCTTAATTCCGCCAATTGCGTACTCTGTGCCATGGACGACTCCAGGTCCGCTGATCGCATTCTTAGGCACAGGAGGAAACTGGCTTGCATTAGTTATCGGCTTTGTTTGCCTGGCTGTCTCAACACTTATTTATATTCCATTTGTAATGGCAGCAAACAAAGCAGCTGCTGATAACAATGTCTCTAGCGATTCGGAGAAGTCCGCGTAAGAAAATGAACGAATATACAATTGAGTTCTACTGTGGGCAGATTAAATTTATAAAGGATTTTTTTGAGGGCTACCAAGACAGCAGGGTGTCCACATATGTGGAGCAATCAAGCAGAATAAAGGCTGACGTCAAGGTGCATACATTGCTGCCAATCCATGAAACAAAGAAGCATTTAGAGAATGTTTTTAAGCAGTCCAAATATGGATGCGCCCTCCATTTTACAGTTAAGGCAATAGATGAACCCTTTTAATAAATAAGCAAAGAAACCTCTATTTATAATAGAGGTTTCTTTTTTTATAACAATATTTGCTTCATTAAACAACTAAAGGCACAGAGTGTCTCTGAAGCTTTATCAAATCGGCAGGACCGTAGAGGATTTTATTTCTCTTAGGGCAAGGCTGGTATTTATTTTGGAGATGCCAAGTTTATTCAGCTTCTTGATAAAGCTCTCTAATCCACCTGTATCTTTATTGGCAACCTTCAACAAATAGTCGTACTCTCCTGTTAAACAATGACATTCCAATATTTCCTCCATACTGCTTAACACACCTTCAAGCTCTGCAATAGCTTCCTCTTGGTGGATATTAGTCGAAATGAAAATATAGCATAACAAATCAAACCCTAATTTTTTATGATTCAAGATTGCCACATGCCTCTCGATAAATCCCTCCTTTTCAAGGCGCTTAATGCGGGCATGTGTGGCTGGAGGAGATAAATTAACGAGTTTAGCAAGCTCGGCGTTGGAAATAGCGGCGTTTTTTTGCAATAAATCTAATAAAGTAATATCAACCGAATCGAGCACTTTATGAACAATGGATTCCATAAATGTAACCTGCCTTTCTTTTATTCTGATTCTGCTGTAAAAATCAGTACACTTCTTTATAAAATTCGGTAAAATCGCAAAATAAATATGAAAGTTTTGTATTTATTGCATTATACAGAATTTTATATCGTTTTAAAAGGTACGGTGATACGATATTAACAAGAAATTTCTAACTTTGTGCTTGAAGGAGTTGTTTGTATGCCGTATGTGTTTCTGTTGATCACAAGCTTTTTATTTGGAGGGAATTTTGTTTTAGGCAAATTTCTTGTTGGGCATGCTTCGCCTGCAACACTGACAAGCTTAAGGTGGGCGCTTGCTGTTATCTGTCTGTTGCCGATTATTTGGAAACGAGAACAAAGATTGATTCCGCCAAAAGCTGCATTGCTGCCTTTATTCCTTATGGGTCTGACAGGAGTAGCTGCTTTTAATCTATTGCAATTTCAAGCATTAGAATATACTTCAGCCAGCAATGTAGGTTTAATCTCAACATTAAATACAATATCCATTGCGCTGTTTTCCTTTCTTTTATTGAAGGAAAAAATCAATAGCTGGCAAATGGCTGCCATGCTTTTGTCCTTCTCTGGAGTTCTTGTTGTACTAACAGAGGGTTCTTTAAGTCAGTTATTAGATTTACGCTTTAACAAAGGAGATTTATATATGATGGGAGCGGTATGCATTTGGGGGCTTTACTCTGTGTGCAGCAGGTGGGCAATGCAAAAATCATCACCGCTGATGGCCACCTTTTTTTCTGGAGCAATCGGTGTTGTTCTGCTCTTGCCATTTAATGCAGCTGATTTTTCAATCACAGAATTCAATGTTTCCTTCATGGTATCCATCCTTTATACCGGTGTTGTTTCAACAGTCATTTGTATGGTGCTTTGGAATATCGGCGTACAAAAACTCGGTGCTACAGAAGCAGGGCTGTTCCTTAATTTCAACCCAATCTTTACGGCTGTGCTGGCGTCTGTATTTTTGCATGAAAAATGGAGCTGGATGCAGGTTATAGGAAGCCTTGTCGTTATCCTGGGCTGTATTCTTTTTACGAAGCTTAAAAAGCCTCCACAGCTTCCTTTAAAAAAGAGTGCGATAGTAATTAATGAAGAGAAATCGACAAATTTCGTCCATGGAAAAAAGTAGCCCTTTCTATTTTAGTTGAAATTTACTATAATAATAAGTACACATAAGCAAGAGGGGATTTCATAATTGAAGTCTCCTTTTGTTTGTTCTAAAATTCTTCATAGTGGATTTAGCAAGTGAGCAATGAGTTTTTACTGTTTTCACTTTTATTGTATAGTTAAATATATGTTAATAAATTTGTATAGAACAGGATGTTGAAATAATGAGCGAAAAACCATATAGAGTACTTCTTTACTATAAATATGCAACTATTGAGAACCCAGAAGAATTCACTAGCGAACATTTAGCTTTTTGTAAGGAGCTAGGTTTGTTGGGACGTATTCTTGTATCATCAGAAGGAATTAATGGTACGGTATCTGGTACAGTTGAACAGACTGATAAGTATATCGAGGCAATGAGAAAAGACCCTCGTTTTGCAGACACTGTCTTTAAAATAGACGAAGAAGAGGGACATGCTTTCAAGAAAATGCATGTGCGTCATAAAAAAGAATTGGTAAAC
The DNA here is from genome assembly GCF_046613985.1 of Niallia laureatilytica. Classification (NCBI taxonomy): domain Bacteria; kingdom Bacillati; phylum Bacillota; class Bacilli; order Caryophanales; family Bacillaceae; genus Niallia; species Niallia laureatilytica. Next base: position 45,606 of record NZ_JBKKHP010000013.1, read on the forward strand.
TTAAGTCTTGAAGATGATGTTAATCCGTTGGAGTTAACTGGAAACCATCTAAAACCAGCTGAGTGGCTGGAACAAATGCAGGATCCTAATGCCGTAATTATTGATGCCCGCAATGACTATGAGTTTGACTTAGGTCATTTCAGAGGAGCAATTAAACCTGAAATTGAAACATTCCGGGAATTACCTCAATGGATTCAAGACAACCGTGAAATGCTAGAAGGAAAGAAAATCCTGACTTATTGCACAGGCGGCGTGCGTTGTGAGAAATTCTCAGGCTGGCTTAAGCGCGAAGGCTTTGATGATGTATCACAGCTTGACGGTGGTATCGTAACATACGGTAAAGATCCAGAGGTGCAAGGTAAGCTTTGGGATGGCCAATGCTATGTATTCGACCAACGAATTAGTGTTCCAGTTAACAGAGTCGAGAATGTAGTAGTAGGTAAAGACTACTTTACTGGTGAACCATGTGAGCGTTATGTGAACTGTGCAAACCCAGAATGCAACAGAAAAATTCTTTGCTCACCTGAAAATGAAGAGAAGTTCATGAAGAGCTGCAGTCATGAGTGCCGTACACATTCAAGAAACCTTTATGTAAAAGCACATGACCTTACACCAGAACAAGTGGAAGCAAGAGTGAAAGAAATTGCTGAGTGGGAAGCAAACCATGCTGGCAATTTAGCTTAATGAAAAGAGGATGTCTTAAGGACATCCTCTTTTTGTATTTTACAATTCGATGCTTTCACCAATCTGAAGGACTTTGCCTTTAATACCGCGGTCTTTTAGCGCCTTTACGAAGGCATCTCCATCTTGTTCGATAGCTGGGAAAGTATTGTAATGGATAGGTATGATTAAATCCGCCTTATACCATTCTGCAGCCAGCACAGCATCTTCAGGTCCCATTGTATAGTGATCGCCAATTGGGAGGAATGCGATATCGATATCATGTCTGTCGCCAATAATCTTCATGTCTCCAAAAAGGCCTGTGTCACCAGCATGAAGAATCGTTTTTCCTTCTGCCTCAATGACGAATCCAGCAGGCATGCCGCCATAAAGAATATTTTTGTTTTCTTCATCAATGATACCAGAGCTGTGAAATGCATGTGTCATCTTCGCTTTGGCAAACTGTAAATCTAATGTGCCGCCAATATTCATTCCGATTGTCTCGGCGCCTTGCCAGGACATGTATGCAGCCAATTCAGGTATAGCAACAATTGGTGCATTATTTGCTTTGGAGATTGGTGCTGCATCTAGAATATGATCTCCATGAGCATGTGTTAATAGCACAGCATCAACCTTAATATCATCCACTTTCACTTTAGCTGCTGGGTTTCCACTGATGAAAGGATCAATAATAAGTGATTTTCCATTTGCTTCAATTACAATAGTTGATTGTCCGTGATAGGTAATCTTCATCATACCATCTCCCTTTTTTTTCTTTCCAATAATGACGCTTTGATTTTCACTACTTAGATTAGAATAGTTTAGCCGATTTTGCCAAGCAATATGCTTGTTAGCAGCTAGACTGTTTTTCTTTTGTCAGGAATATATTATAATGAGCCGTTAATCTGAGGAAATTGATGCACTAAATAATTAACGTATCTGTTTCTTAAGAAAATCATGTTCTTGGCAGATTTGTATGTGAACAAATTTTTTTCTACATAATGGGTAGCTTCTTGTTGGCTGACCAATCGGGTATTCAATGCAAGGCTAAAAGAAATAAAGTGTTTAAACACTATCATTTCAACTCCTGACAAGATTATTTTATAATTAGTGTAGTAGAAAAATTAGAATATAACTATTTTTCAGAATAAGGGGGATTCAGGAAATGGCAGAGAAGGTGGCTTTAAATTACGCATTAATGATTGAACAGGTCAAAAGCAGAGGATACAGCAATGAGGAAATACTTGAGGCTCTAAATAAGGGGAATATTGATTTCTTTCGAGAGTTTGGCAAGGGACTTCCAGATTGGGAAACGCTTTTCTCTTATTTTCATGATAAAAAGGAAAAAGTGGAACAGCTGCTTAGAGGCAATTATGAGATTGCATTTTTAACAAAAGGGACATTAAAAAGATACTTGCTGTTTAAATTTGGTTTGGCTGAGGGCAAAGATTTTAAGGATAAGGGAGAAGTGCTTGGAGTATTTATGCTATCACGTGAAGACTACCAGGCTTTATCGAAAAATATAGCAAAAAACTGGATTATCACTAATGTAGAAGAGGATAAGAATAATGTACAATTTACAATTGAATTACAATTTAAACCAGTCCTCTAATAAAATTTTTATAAATAGGTTGTTATTTTTTCAAGAAATCTTTCTTTATTATATAGAGGAGGAAAGGTTGATGAAATTCGTTCATGGAAGGATATGTTATAATAAGAAAGTGGCTAATGCGAGTTAGTCCCTTTTTTTACACTAAAAACAGAACATACGTTCCTTTCAGGAGGTGCTAATCATGTGTGAGGAATCTGTTAATGGATTGAAAAGGTTTATAGAAGAGAACAAAGAATTTATGGGAAATACAATTGTACAAGGTTTTTTACGGGAAAAGGGTCATTTTAAGCTGTTTGCCGACGCTGTTTGTTATCCTTCTAAAGAAAACAAAGAAAATTTAGATGAAGCGTTTAAAAAGTATTATTTTACGATTCGGTTCACGTCCTATATCTCCTCTTCCATACATTTTAGCACATTAAATTTTCATAGGAAGCAAAGGCTCTATGCAAACAGATATCCTTTGTTATTGGACGCTGAAACAGAAGATGGTAGGACGCATAAAGACAGAATGGAAGATAGGAATGCTAATTTGGAAGCATATGCAGAAAGGGAGGGAATTCGGGAAAGCATTTCTGAATATATAGCTGATCCTTTACTTTATGATGCAATACAATCACTGTCTGACTCCCAAAAGACCGTTCTCTATTTTGCTTATATTAAGAAGCTCAAAGATACAGAGATAGCGGAGGTGATCCAAAAAAGCCAGCAATATGTGTCGAAGTGCCATCAAAAAGCTTTGCAAAGGATATACAGCAATATGGCCCAAAAAAAGGAGGATTATAGACGATGAGTATTGGAGACTTGACGCAATGGATGACAATTGTAAGCAATTACGCATTTCCGGTGAGTGTTTCTATATATCTGTTATTAAGAATTGATAAAAAGCTTGAACGGTTGGGAAAAGAGCTGACAAAAAGGACGGAAGAAGGAAAGGAAAATGGATGATGGCCACATTATATTCATTAGTAAAAGAGTCGAAGATTAACAAGGATGCATTAGAAGAAGTGATAGAGATGTTTGAACCAAAGTTGAACAAAGCAGTCCAATATACTTCCCCTAATGAACAAGATGATCTCTCACAAGAATTGAAAATGCTGTTAATGAAATGCATTCAGCTATATGATTTAGATAATATCCCAGGCTTCTGGGAATTTAGAGACAAAATCAATAAAATCAAATAATAAGATACAAGGCTCCTTTCGCCAGATGGCAAAGGAGCACTTTTTTTAAAAAAAGTATTAATCAGTACCTTGCATTGAACAGTAGATGGTGTTATATTATTAATCAAAGACCAGTACTGTTCATTGTATAGTACTAAAAGAAAGGAGATCTGTAATTGAACGTCCAATTTAAAAAGGGAGTCCTTGAGCTTTGTGTTCTTGTTCTGCTTGATAAACAAGACAGGTACGGATATGAGCTTGTTCAAAAAATTTCTGATCAGATCGAAATATCAGAAGGCTCTGTTTACCCGCTGTTAAGAAGGTTGACGAAAGAAGAATACTTTTCAACCTACCTCCAAGAATCTACAGAAGGCCCTCCAAGAAAATATTACAAGCTTACTGAAAAAGGCAGGGAATATCTCCAAACATTACTTAGTGAATGGCAACAATTCAGAGACGGTGTTGATACTTTAATTAAAGAAGGTGCTAGTGATGAATAAAGATCAATTTATAAAGGAACTGTCTGTGTTACTGAAGGATTTAAATGGTAAGGAAAAACAAGAGATATTGCATGATTACGAGGAGCATTTCCAATTTGGAATCGAAGAAGGCAAAGCAGAGAACGAGATTGCTGCTTCTTTAGGATCACCAAAATTGCTGGCAAAAGAAATACTTGCCAATTACCACCTTGAAAATGCTAAGGGTGCTCAAACAGCTGGAAATGTTATGCGGGCAGTATGGGCGGTGATTGGGTTGAGCTTCTTTAATATCATCATTGTGTTAGGTCCGTTTATTGCGCTTGTTGGTGTTATATTAGCTGGCTGGGCTGTTAGCATTGCCGGCATCAGTACTCCGCTTCTCGTTCTTCTTAACAATCTTTTTGGAAGTTCCTTTGATCTTTTTGAATGGTTTTTATCCTTTGTCTACTGTGGAGCTGGTTTATTGCTATTTGTAGGGATGCAATGGATAACAAAATGGTTTATGCACGGCTTTGTCCGTTATATTTCATTCAATACAGCATTAGTTAAAGGAGGCATCAAGTAATGAACAAACGAAAGTTACTGTGGGCTGGAGCAGTTTTGCTTGTGATTGGACTGATTGGCAGTCTAGCCACCTATAAACAAAGTGCAGAAAAATTTGATTTGAATGAAAGAAAAGTAATAGAAAGCAATAACTTTGAGCATGTGGAAATTTCAGCGGATAACGCTGCAATTGAAATTCATCCAATACAAGAGTCTTCAGCTTATGTTCAGCTATCGGGAACAAAAAGAGGAAATAGAGAATTGAATTATTCAGCAGAAGTTGAAAGCAATAAACTTAAAGTGATATTAAAGGAAAAAGGACATCAGCTTATTCCAATGAGCTTATTTGGGGACAGTGAGCTTAGCTTAGATTTGTACTTGCCGGAGAAACAATATGCCAGCATGATAGCAGATATTAAAAACGGCAGGATAAAAATGACAGATTTGTCTTCAAGAGAAGTTGTGCTCCATACAGCAAACGGCCGTCTGGAATTGGCAAATATAACTGCAGAAACAGTTAAGGCAGACTCTTCTAATGGAAGAATTCAGTTGGATAATGTCTCAGGGGAAATCGATGGAAAAACAATCAATGGAAGAATTGAATTGAACGCAAGCGCATTAAATCAGGATATACAATTACAAACAAACAACGGCGAAATCTCCGTAACAGCAGAGAAGGAACCAGAAAATGCTAACATAAGTGCAGAAACAGATAATGGGGATATTGAAATTTTTAAGCAAGCCAATTCTAATGTAATCTTCGGTGATGGTGAGTATAAGATAAGATTAAAAACAAATAATGGAGATATAGAGGTAAATTAAAAGAGTAGCCCTTTTTTCAGGAAAAAAGGGCTTATTTTTTTATGTGATTTTTTATTTAAAAAAGCAGTTGACAAGTAACCGTTTACAGAATTACCTTTATATAGACCAATCGTTATAATTTTTCCTAAGGAGGATATGAGCTTGGGTGAAAAGGGGAACACTCGTGAGTTGATCCTAGAGACTGCCTCTCGCTTATTCCAGATTCAAGGCTATTATGGAACTGGCTTGAATCAGATTATTGCAGAGAGCAATACACCAAAGGGATCACTTTATTACTATTTCCCTAGTGGTAAAGAGGAATTAGCAATAGAGGCAATAAAATATACAGAAAATGTGCTGTTGCAGAAGACAAAGGATATTCTGTTTTCCGTCAACGACGCAATAACAGCATTTCAATTGCATATCAATGAAATCGCTGCTGATTTTGACAAGAAGGAAAGCATACACGGAATGCCAATCGGACTTATAGCGTCAGAAACAGCGTCGACATGTGAGCCAATTAGAAAGACTTGCTTAGTGACTTTCGAGAAATGGCAAGCTGTATATGCAGAAAAGCTTAAGGAAAGCGGATTTTCTGCTGAAGAGGCTGCAGATTTAAGTATACTTATCAATTCTATGATAGAAGGAGCCATCGTCCTGTGCTTAACAAAGCAATCAGGAAAGCCGATGAGAATTGTTGCAGATAAGCTTCCAAAGCTGCTGTCACAAGAATGTTAAGAAAGATGAAAGGGGATTTTTTATGGAAATGAATATGGACGCGGTAAAGGGGAAGGGAATGGAAGGAAGGCAATTTAAGACATTGCCTATCGTAACTTCTTTCTTGATTGCCGGTTTTATAGGTATGTTCAGTGAAACTGCCTTAAATATGGCATTGAATGATTTAATTGTTATTTTTAATATTGAGCCGACAACAGTTCAATGGCTGACAACAGGCTTTTTGCTTACATTGGGTATTTTAGTCCCGATTTCAGGATTATTGCTGCAATGGTTTAAAACTAGACAGCTTTTCTTTGCATCATTAAGTTTCTCTATATTAGGAACACTAATTGCTGCACTTGCACCAACCTTTGAATTTTTATTAGTGGCAAGAATTGTGCAGGCTGTCGGAACAGCGTTGCTGCTGCCGCTAATGTTTAACACGATTTTGCTAATTTTCCCTCCTGAGAAAAGGGGAGGAGCAATGGGAATGATCGGGCTTGTTATTATGTTTGCTCCAGCTACTGGGCCAACAATTTCTGGTTTGATTATTGAAAATCTGACATGGCATTGGATTTTCTGGATTTCCTTGCCGTTTCTAGTATTTGCTTTATTGTTCGGTATTCGTTATATGGAAAATGTCTCAACTGTAACAAAACCGAAAATTGATATAGTATCGATTATCTTGTCTACATTAGGCTTCGGCGGAATTGTATTTGGCTTCAGCAGTGCTGGAGAAGGCGGAGACCATTCAGGCGGCTGGGAAAGCCCAGTTGTAATTGTCTCTCTAATCGTAGGTGTAGTTTCACTTATTCTTTTCTCCATTCGTCAGTTTAAAATGGAACAGCCAATGATTAATCTTCGAGCATTTAAATACCCGATGTTCGTCTTAGGACTTATCTTAGTCTTCATGTCTATGATGCTTATTCTGTCTACGATGCTTCTTCTTCCAATGTATCTGCAAGGCGGTTTAGGTTTAACAAGCTTTACAGCAGGACTACTGTTGTTGCCTGGAGGTTTAATTAACGGATTCCTTTCACCAGTGATGGGAAGATTGTTTGATAAATATGGACCAAAATGGCTCGTCATTCCAGGTCTTGCCCTATGTTCAGTTGTTCTATGGTTCTTTACAGGAATTACAACAACATCAACAGTTGCGCTGATTATCGTGCTGCACAGCTGTTTAATGATTGGTGTATCCATGATTATGATGCCAGCACAAACAAATGGTTTAAACCAGCTGCCACCTCAATTATATCCTGATGGTACAGCGATTATGAACACATTACAGCAAGTTGCAGGAGCGATTGGTACAGCAGTCGGTGTATCTATATTGGCTTCTGGTCAGAAGAACTTCCTGGCAGGGGTAAGCAACCCTATGGACCCTGCTAATATTCCTGCTGCATTAACTTCAGGTGTACAAAGTGCCTTTACTTTTGCACTGATTGTAGCAATAATCGGATTTATTTGCAGTCTCGTAATAAAAAGAGTAAATCCAAAACATTAATCATAAAAAACAGTCTGTATGAAAAATGCAGGCTGTTTTTTTGTGCTTAGAATTTCGAGAATATTGAAGAACTTTGGCGAAATACCGCGCTAGCATCCGTCAACAAATCCTCTAAAGCTGCTATTTTGCTAAGCAGCATCAAAGCAAGAGCATTTTTTCTCCTAAATATTAAAACTGTCTTTACAAAGATTTACCAATATTTAATTTTCCCTAAACGATTACCATACAATCTCATTCTATACTTGACACAAAGGTTCAAAATACACATAAACAGTCTACGAGGTGACAATATATGCGTGAAAAGAGCTTTAATATCTACCACGATTACACCATTGTCGAGGGGGAAAAGTTCTCTGTACCAAAGGAAGCAGAATACTACTTGTATACAAAAAGGTGTTTGGATCTGCTGCTGGCAAGCGTTGGGCTAATTTTAGCAATACCGATTATTGCTGTCTTCGCAATTCTAGTTGTGTTAGAGAGCCCAGGCTCCCCATTTTATATACAGCAGCGCGTTGGAAAAAACGGAAATTACTTTAATTTAATAAAGCTTCGCTCTATGCACAATGATGCCGAAAAGGAAGGCGCTAAATGGGCCGAAGCAAATGACCCGCGTGTTACGAAAGTTGGTCATTTCATGAGAAAAACTAGAATAGACGAGCTTCCTCAGCTGTTATCTGTTTTAAAAGGAGATATGTCTATTGTTGGTCCGCGGCCGGAAAGACCAGTCTTTACTGCACAGTTTGACAGTGAGATTCCTGGTTTTGCGAAAAGGCTAGCAGTAAGACCTGGTTTGACTGGACTTGCTCAGGTAAGCGGAGGATATGAAATTACTCCTCGTGAAAAACTTCAGTATGATCTTGAGTACATTTCAAACTTGACGTTTAAGCTTGAACTGAAGATTATGCTGAAAACAGTAAAGGTATTGGTTACAGGTGAAGGCGCGCGCTAATTGACCGTATCTAAAGAGTTAAGCATAGGAATGAGCAGATTTTAACATTGCCATAGTTTTAAGCGAAGTTGGACCAACAGTCCCAGCTTAAAGCATTGTGTCTGCTGTTCCTGCTTTTTAGTATGTTTCTAATGCTAGTTTTTGCCTACCAGGTTTTTTGAGCTGGATTCAGATGAAAGTGTAGTGATTATGAGTCTAATGCTCGTTAATATGCTTTATTTCCAGTTAGCTAAATAAATGTAAAAGGAAGAGAAGCATGAAGATTCTGTGGATTACGAGTGTTTATCCGAGTAAAGAACAGCCTGGCAATGGGGTATTCCATGAAACACAGGTTCAAGCTTTGAAAAAACGAGGGTTAGAGATAACGGTAATCTGCCCAACACCGCAAAACCCTGCCGTTTTAAGAGCGCTAAAGAAAACATATAAGCGCAAAACTTTGCCGTTTTATGAAGTACGAGAGGGAGTGAAGGTTTATAGGCCGATTTATAGAGCACTTCCAGGGCAGCTCAGATGGGCACAGCCGGACAAGAGAATTGCTAAGGCAATTCTAAAGACGATCCAAGACAAAAGTCTGCAATTTGATATGATCCACGCACATTTTGCGATGCCGTCAGGAGGCGCTGCTCATATTATTTCAAAAGAGCTGCAGAAACCATGGCTTTTAACACTGCATGGAAGTGATGTGCATATTTATCCTGCTTTTAGCAGAAGTGCCAACAAAGCATTTCAGCGCTCTGTTCACTCTGCCGATGAAGTGATATCAATCGGAAGACATCTTGCTCTAGCAGCAAAGGAAAAGACAGGCAGGGATAGCTTTGTTCTCCCTATTGGGATAAACCTTTCTAGATTTCAGGCTGCAGCATTGCCGAAGGAGAACGTAAGAAAAGAGCTTAAGCTGCCTTCTGACAAACAGCTGATTACCTTTATTGGAAGGCTTGTAAAGGAGAAAGGCGTGTATGAACTTGCTGAAAGTCTTAACCGACTCCCAAAAAATATGGCAGTTGTCTTAGTCGGAGATGGCCCTGCAATGGATGATTTAAAAAAGCATGAACAATATGGAAAAAGGCTGTTTCTTCCTGGCCAAATTAGCAATGATAAAGTGAAGGATTACTTGCAGGCAAGTGATATATTCGCATTGCCTTCTTATTCGGAAGGGATGCCGACTGTTGTCATAGAGGCAATATCTATGAAAGTGCCAGTTATTTGTACAGCAGTAGGCGGGGTACCCGACTTGTTCGGCGAGTTCAATCATTTGCTTATTAAGCCAAAGTCCGTTGACAGCATTGTTGAAAGAGTATTGGACTATCATTCAGAAAAATATGACCTTCCTATTATTAAGGATCAATTGCTTCAATATGTACAAGACAACTTCCATGTGGGCAGAAATGCTGAAGTCTTGGAAAAACGCTATCGGAAACTGGCATGGAATGAAGGCAAAGCTTCATTAAGCATTAAGGGGGATTAAGGATGAGCAGAGCAGTTGTAACAGGTGGAGCAGGATTCATTGGTTCCCATATTGTCGAAGAATTATTAGCAAATAATTATGAAGTGATTGTAGTTGATAATTTCACTACAGGTCATTATCGAAATATTAGCCATCTTCCTATTAAAATCTATGACTATGATATTACCGATCCTTCCTGCATTGATTTTATATCATCATTAAATCCGGAATATATTATCCATCAGGCTGCCCAAGTAAGTGTAGCTGAATCAGTACATGATATATTGCACGATGAAAATGTTAATGTAAAGGGTTCACTGCACGTCATTAAAGCAGGCATTAAAGCATCCATAAAAAAAATAGTATTCGCTTCATCGGCTGCTGTTTATGGAAATCCGCATTTTCTGCCTGTTACGACAGATCACCCTACAATGCCTGAGTCTCCGTATGGGTTAACAAAGCTGACTGTTGAGCGCTACTTGCAAATGGCTTATAAGTTTTACCAGTTGCCATACAGCATCCTTCGGTACAGCAATGTTTATGGTCCAAGACAAGACGCGAAAGGAGAAGGCGGGGTTGTCTCTATATTTGCTGACAAGATAGCTGAAGGAAAAGCACCTGTTATATTTGGAGACGGCGAACAAACAAGGGACTTCATTTATGTAAAGGATGTAGCAAAGGCTAATGTTAAAGCGATGGAGGCGCAAGGGAATATTTGTGTAAATATCTCCACTCAAACCAAAATTACGGTCAATGAATTATGGGAGACAATGGTCAAGGCTGGTGACATCCAATTAAAAGCAGAGCATCAAGCTGCAAGGCCAGGGGATATTCTGCACAGCACTCTTTGCAATCAAAAAACATTGGATGTATTAAATTGGGTCCCGCAAACAAGCTTGGAAACGGGGTTAAAGGAAACGCTAGTTTTTACAAGGAGTATGCTCCAAGGAACAAAATGACTAATGGAAAGAAAGGGTCTGAACAGTAAATGGAAAGCAAGCAACTAGTTCGTCAGACAATTGGAGCGCTAATTGTTGTCATGGCATTACTCTCCCTTTTATATGCGATCCAAAATTTTGATATGAAGCTGCTGCTTCTTCTCCTCGGGGGCTTTGGGGGACTGCTCCTTTTTTTATACTTAAAATCGACTATTGGGCTGGAGGATATGGTGAGAGGGGCAGTTTATGCCCTTCTCATCACTACGTTTTTGAATCAGTCTATTATCAACATTAATATTGGTTTTTTTAGCTTGTTTTTGTATAGAATTCTGCTTATTGCTGCAGTATTTATTTATTTTATGTATGCCATTTCAGACAAGGGCTTAAAAAAAGACTTTGATGGTTTGTCTGTTAAAGGTATCTGGCTGTTTTTAGCAATATGGCTTGTGTATGGAACAGTATCCATGCTTTGGGCAAGATCGATTATCGAAACATTCAAGTACATGTCGCTTATGTGGATGGGCTTGTTGTTCGTCTACTTAGCAAATGTCACATTTACTAGAGTATCCCGTCTGATAATCTTTTATGTCATTTGGATGGGAATGACGCTTCTTTTAATGGCCATTGGATTGGTGAACCATTATCTGCATATTCAACTGCCAACCTCGAGCCTTTATGGTGCTGGCGAATACAGAATCGGCTATCCGACAGCAGTGTTTTTTAACCAAAATGACTTTGCTGCATTTTTGAGTATTTCTTTCTTTTTCTATTTAGCAGCAGCAAAAAACGGCAGCAGTATAAAGGTCCGAATTCCTGCTCTTGTTTTGAGTGTTTTATCCTTTTATGTCATCTATTTGACACAATCTCGCGCAGGTATCCTTTCCGTATTAATCGGGCTGTGTTTTTATGTTTTCCTGCTGGTCAATGATAAGCTGAAAAAGCTGCTTTTAATCGGTGCTTTTTCAGCCGCAGGGATTGCAGTCCTCTTGTTTTCAGGAAGATTAATAGGGAAATTCCAGCATGCTTTCACACAAGCAAACCTTTATGGAGCAGATGAGACGATGCCCTCCAATTTGGCAAGAATAAATCTGCTACGAAATATACAGCAGTATATTATTGATACATTTGGTATTGGTGTAGGAGCAGGGAATATTCCTTATTACTTAAAAAACCATCCTGTATTTTCTACGGGAGGTGTGCAGCAGGCGCATAATTGGCTGGCTGAAATAGCAGGCAACTTCGGGATTTTTATCCTTCTTGGTTACGTAGGGCTTATCCTTTCCCTGTTTATCCAATTGTACAGGATCTACAAAAAGGCAAACAGCAGGACATATAAAATGCTTTTAGAGGCAAGCATGCTTGGACTGGCAGCTTTTATGGCATCCAGTATCAGTCCCAGCACAGTCAGCAATTTGTATTTTCATTGGGTATTGATGGGCTTTATCATTTCTGTCCTGTCAGTGTTTAAAAAAAGAATTAAAGCAATGGATAAGGGGATTGTATCTCATGAAAGATAGCATAAAACGAATTGTTGGCCGACTGAAGAAATATATATGGGCAATTTTAATTATTTGCGTGGCAATGCCGATTCTTGGCTGGTTCATGCCTACAGGCAACGGACAGTCGGAGTACACATCAGAAGCGATAATCAAACTAGGAAACTATGAAACCAGCTATTTAACAAATGCTGATCAGCTTGTTTCCTTGTTATCAAATGAAGCATCATTTAAACAAATCCTCCCGGATGTTTGGGAAGAGGAGGTAACTGATAAGCTCGCTGTCTCCTCTACGCCTAGTAAACTGCTTGTGCTTAGCCTTACAGGAAAAACAGAAGAGGAAGCATTAAACAATCTGACAACTATTGTTGATGGCTTTATGAAGCTTGATCAGTCTTCCTTTGAAGAAAAAAGCACAATTATTGAATCAAGCATTCAGGCATTAGAGACAGAAAATGCAAGCAGTGATACGATTGTTGACCAACAGCGGTTTCTTTATGAATTAAAGAACGAAAAGCTTGGTCTCGAGCAGGCTATCTTGATTAAGGATGTTTATGTAAAAGGGCAGATAGTGGAGGCTTCTGCAGAAGACAGAGTTATATTAGGGGCTTTATTAGGTATCATGGCGAGTATTTTAATATTAATCACTCCAGAGTTTATACGAGCACATTCCCGACAGTGAGGTGTCTTTCTTGAAAGAATTAGTTTCTGTAATTATGCCTTCATATAACAGCAAGGATTATATTTCGTTCAGCATTGAGTCTGTTTTAAAACAGACTTACCCTAATTGGGAGTTGATTATTGTCGATGATTGTTCGACAGATGGAACCCCTGATATGCTGGCAGAGTGGGCAAAAGCAGATGAGCGAATACATGTTATTAACAGGAAGGAAAACGGCGGAGCAGCTATGGCGCGAAATACAGCATTGGATTATTCGTCAGGGAGGTATATTGCCTTTTTAGACAGTGATGACAAGTGGAAGCCGAATAAACTGGAACTGCAGCTTCGTTTCATGGAAGAGAACAATTATGCCTTTACGTTTACATCGTATGAATATATTACAAAAGATGGAGAACAGCTGGAGAAGCAAGTTCACGCTCCGAGGATTATCTCCTATCAGGATATGCTGAAAAACACGATTGTCGGCTGTCTTACAGTCATCGTCGACAGAAGTATCATTGGTTCCTTCCACATGCCGAATATAAGAACTCGACAAGATTTGGCTACGTGGTTAAGTATCCTGAAAAAGGGACATAACGCTTATGGTATGAAAGAAATTCTGGCTGAATACCGTATCGGCAATGATTCTATTTCCAATAATAAGTGGAAATCAGCGCAAAAAACATGGTTTGTTTACCGGGAAATTGAGAGACTTAATCTCGCTAAAGCAGCATGGTGTTTTTCCCATTATGCTTACCATGCGATTAGAAAAAGGATATAAGGTGGTCAAAAATGAAATCAATCCATGTACTTGTAGCAACAGCAGAATGGGAGAATGACCAGTTGCGCTACAGAAGACATCGTTTGGCAGAATATTTGCAGAAACAAGAAAAAACAGCTGAAGTGATTTGGTTATGTCCTGGGAAATCTCTGGACAGCGAGGCAGTAGAAATACTTCCAAACGGTATTAAGCAATGGAAAGTTGCTGATTTGGGTGACAATAAGCTGCTTCGTTTCAGCCGCTTTATATCTATATTCTATAAGAAAAAACTAGAGAAACTGGTTGCTTATTTACAGGCAAAGCAAAGTGTGTATGATATCAACCTATGGTACACCTATCCTGCTTTTCCAATTCTTGCGGAGATGTTCCCTTGGAGAAAAATTGTATATGATTGCAGTGATTTATGGGCAGCATCCATTGATGGAAACAAATCTGCAGTAAATATGCTTAAGTATAAGATTATTCAATCAAGTGAGAGCAGAATTATCGAGAGTGCTTATACTGTTACATGCACCTCTGTCTATTTAGCTGAGCAAGTAAAAGATAAGCTGCCAATCCCAAAACAAAAAAAGGTCTATACGTATGAAAATGGGGTTGATTTTTCGCTGTTTCAGCATAATGAGAAAGCTGCGCACGTGTTAGCAGACAAGGGAAATGAACCTGTGCTAGGGTATATTGGCGGAATAAAACCGAAGCTGGACTTTGCTCTTATTCAAGAAGCAGCAGAGCAAAGAAAGGATTGGCAGTTTTTATTTGTTGGGCCTGACGGAACGAACCAAAGTGAAGAATTCCAGAAATTATTGAAGCTTCCGAATGTTACTTGGACAGGAAGTGTACCGCCCACATTAGTTTCCCATTATATGAATTTAATTGATATAGGAATTATGCCGTATAAACCATCTACTTATAACAAAGCAATATTTCCGCTTAAGCTGTTCGAATTTCTTGCAGCAGGGAAGGCAGTTATTGGGACGAACTTGCCGTCAACCAAAAGATATGCTGAAAATGGCATCTATACACATCTTGAAGGAACCAGTGTTAGCAGCTTCCTAAAAGCATGCGAAGAGATCCGCATTAATAAAGCCGAGACAGAAACAGCAGAGAGAAGGATATCACTGGCAAAAACCAAAGATTGGAATATGATTTTCGCCCAAATGATGGAGCTATAAATAATTAAACAAAAAGGGAATGTAAGCAGCCGGCTTGCATTCCCTTTTCTTTATAGTTGCTGTGATGAGACTGGTAAGAGGATATAATGCTAAAATAGTTTTAGCAGCTTTATATAATTTGTGAACAAAAAGTCATTATATATCCGCTTTTTTTTAGTGGGAATAATGGCATAATACATCATATAGGAAAGATTATTTTAGGCGGTGTAATTATTGAAGACTATAGTCGTTGTCGGCGGAGGAATCACAGGATTGTCTGCCATGTACTATTTACAGAAATTAAAACGAGAACATAAGCTGGATATTAAGCTTATCCTGATTGAAGGGGAGATGTCGCTAGGCGGGAAAATTCACTCGATTCATAAAGGCGACTTCATCATGGAAACAGGCGCAGATTCAATTGTAGCACGAAATAAAAACGTTCTTCCCTTTGTACAGGAGCTTGGATTAGAAGAAGAGCTTGTCTATAATGCAACAGGGATTTCTTACATTCATACGAGAGATAAGCTTTTGGAAATCCCGAAGGACTCTGTATTCGGCATCCCTATGACATTAGAATCCTTGCTTTCGAGTGAGCTGATTTCCCAAAAAGGAAAGCTGGAAGCATTAAAGGATTTGTTAAGAACTAATAAGCATTTTACAAAGGAAACATCTATCGGCGAGTTTTTAGAGTACTTCTTAGGGAAAGAGATCGTCGAAAAGCAGATTACCCCTGTATTAGCAGGAGTATATTCTGGAGGTTTATATAACTTAACGATGGCATCAACGCTTCCATATTTACTTGAATACAAGGAGAAGTATGGCAGCATTATTCGAGGACTGGGCAAGAACAAAAGTCAATTCCAGTCTGCCTCTAATAAAAAATTCATCTCCTTCCAGAATGGACTTTCCACCATTATAAACCGGCTGGAGGAAGTGCTGGAAGATGTTGAATTTAAAAAGGGCAAAGCAGTTGAATCAATCAAGAAAGAGCAGGATGGCTACAGTATAAGTCTAGCAGAGGGTGAAGCTGTTCAGGCACAATTTATTGTGCTGGCAGCACCTCATCAAGCTGCAGAAAAAATCCTTGCTGAAAGCAGCCTTTCTACAGAGTTTGTTAAGCTTCAAAACTCTTCTAATATCACCATGTATCTTGCTTATGATATTCCAGATGAACAGCTGCCAAAGGACGGAACAGGCTTTATTGTGGCAGAGGACAGCGATTTGACTTGCAATGCCTGTACGTGGACAAGCAGAAAGTGGACACACACCTCCAAAAGCAGCAGTCTGTTGCTTAGACTTTTTTATAAGAAATCTAATCCTGCATATGAGCAGCTTAATTCATTGTCTGAAGAGGAACTGTTAAAGGTCGCTAAAAAGGATATTGAAAAAAGTCTCGGAATTACAGAAAAGCCAATCAGTTATGAAGTGACGAAGTGGAATGAGTTAATGCCGGTTTATTCCTTGCAGCATAAATCAGCAATAGATACGATAAATGCTAAGATGGCCGAGCTTTTTCCAAATGTATTATTAGCAGGAAGCTCCTATTATGGAGTTGGAATTGCAGCCTGCATCGCAAATGGAGAGGAAACAGCAGGGAAATTGACCAAGTCTCTACTTTAAAAAAAGGTGCTGGATGAACCAGCATCTTTCCTTATGTTCTTTTCTTTTTAAATGGTATAAACACAAGAATAAGCAGCAACAGTGAGATAAACAATGCCGAATAAGATACAGCTTGTGCAGATGACCAATTTTTGATTGCTATTGCAAGATAAGCCCAGATAATAACGAGGGAATATGCCCAATCCTTTTCAAAGATGCGAAAGAAAATCCCCAGAATACCGCCAATAGCTAACAGGGAAACGGTCCAAAGCGGGTCAGTGACATTTAAGCCGATATAAGTTACGTAATAGCTTATGTTAACAATAGAGGCTACGGATATCCACCCAATATAAATAGAAAAAGGGAAGATGTCGAATAAACGATTAGACGCAGCCTTTATTGCTTTATAAAGGAAAAGCAAGGTTAATAGCAAGAGCAGAATGACGGCTACTGACAAGGCAAATAGTTCATAATGCCAGACGAGTATCCAGCCGGCGTTTAGAATGCAGGTAAGCACGAATAGAATGCTGTTTGTTTTTGAATATATAAGTGCTCTGTGTTTGCGCATAAAGCCGCGCGCAAGCCAAATTGCTAATAGAATATAAATAAATCCCCAAATCATAAAAGCATAAGAAGCAGGAGTTACAAGCACTGCTAATTTATTTGATATTTCGCCAGTTGTTTGCCCGTTGATAGGAATGATATTGGCGAGGGCATTTACTCCTACCATCATCACATAGAACAATAGGCTCAGAATTATATAGGCCAAGACAATTCCTCCTTTTTTATATACTTATTCCACCCACAAAGAGAATATAATCCAAAAAAAGAAGAATACTCCAAGCAGATTGGGAGTATTCTTCTCCTTATCTATATGGATGATATAAAGAAAAAAACAGGGTATTATTTCCACTTTTATGTATTATCAAGTTTTAGTAGCAAGTTAGTTTACTTATTTAATATAATAAGTAAGGTCAAAATACCTGAATAGGGGCTAGTAAAAATGATGGACCAAATCATATTAACATATATTGTCATAATGACGGTTGGTGGGGTTTTACAGCTTGTATTGGCATTTATAGGCTATACCAATAGACATGTTTTTGCGGGAACTAGAACGTTTGCGTGGCTTTCGTTATTTTCAGCCATCTATGCATTCGGACATGCGCTCGAGCTTACGAGCAGTACAGGAAAAGGGATTATGTTTTGGGTTGTGTTTCAATACTTAGGAATGCCGTTTTCTGCTCCAGCGACCTTGATTCTTGTTTTGCAGTACATAGGCTTGGATAAGCATTTGAACAGAAAAACCTTGCTCTTGTATTATCTCATCCCTGTGCTCACCTTTCTTTTTATCGTAACAAATGATTTTCACCATTTATTTTATAAACAAGTTAATTTTGTACAAAGTCATGGTGCTTTATTGTTAGATATGACAGTAGGCCAATGGTATGTAGTTCATGGAAGCTACACATTTGGCACTTTGTTTGTCGGAGCTAATATTTTAATTTGGTATTGGATTAAGTCGAAGACAAAGCATTGGAAACAGGTACTAACACTTTTAATCGGCATTTTATTGCCAATTACAACATCATTGCTCTACTTATTAGGATTAACACCATATGGCATTGATCCTGTACCGATTGTGATGGGTATCACAGGCTTGTTGTATCTATGGGCGATTATGTCTACACATATGCTGACAGTGGCTCCTGTTGCAAAAGATTATTTATTTGAAAGCATGAGGGACGCAGTCATTGTTCTTGATTTGTCTGGAAAAATAGTTGAATTCAATCCGCTTGCTTCCCTGCTGTTTCCTTCCTTGAAGAATGGAAAACAAATTGATGATATAATGGAAGACAGAGACCGACTTTTAGCATTTGGCGACAGAATAATAAATGATGATACTGTATATGAGATGGAATGGAAAGACAGTGGGAAATACTATCAAGTAAGGATATCGCCGATTCACAAACGAAATCATATTCTTGTGGGAACAGCGATTGTTATTATAGATATTACAGAACTAAAAGTAGTGCAGAAACAGCTGCGAGAATTGGCCTATAAAGATGGCCTTACAAAAATATATAACCGCACCTTTTTTATGGAGAAATCCAAGGAAGTGATAAGTCGGGACAGAGGTGCACAGGATTATACATCATTGCTGCTTTTTGATGTAGATCATTTCAAAGGAATCAATGATACTTTTGGACATTTTGCTGGTGATGATGCGTTACGGCATATTGTGTCTGTCACACAAGGCCTGCTAAAAGAAGACATGCTATTCGGAAGATATGGGGGAGAAGAGTTTATTGTGCTACTCCCTGGATATTCCCTTGAATCAGCAGCTGAAATAGGCCATTCAATCAGAAGTTGCCTTGAAAATTCGAGTTTTTACTCTAAAGCAGAAAAGATTGCTATTACAGCAAGCTTTGGAGTTGCAGCAACGGAGAATATCTCTCATCCGGAGGCTGCTTTAAGCGAGCTTGTTGAAAAGGCCGATGTTGCTCTGTATGAAGCAAAAAGGAATGGCAGAAACAGAGTATATGTCGGGATTAATAGTGAATATGAGGAATACAGCTTTATATCGCATTAAAACGAACTAAATGACTTAACATACGAAATAGGCTAGGGGTGAAAGCGCAAATGAATATCCTTTCAGCGAAAGATGTGAAAATAGGTTATGATGATAAAATCATTGTCGAGCAGCTGAGCCTGGAAATTGAAACAGGTAAAATTACAACCATCATCGGACCGAATGGATGCGGAAAGTCAACGATATTAAAAGCGCTGGCTAGACTAAATAAGGTGAAGGCTGGAGCTGTTTACTTAGATGGTGAGGCTATTCAAAAGATTCCAACCAAAAAAATCGCTAAAAAGATGGCGGTTTTGCCCCAATCTCCAGATGCCCCAAGCGGATTAACGACTTATGATCTCGTTTCCTATGGACGATCTCCTCACCAAGTGGGCTTTGGTCGGTTAGGGGAAAAAGATAAAGAAATAATTGATTGGGCACTTGAAGTGACAGGTCTAACTGAATGGAAGTATCAAGAGGTAGATACGTTATCAGGCGGTCAAAGACAAAGAGCATGGATTGCAATGGCAATTGCCCAAGAAACAGAACTGCTTCTATTGGATGAGCCGACGACCTATCTTGATATGGCACATCAGCTTGAGGTGCTGCAATTGCTTAAAAAGCTCAATGAAGAGGAAAAGAGAACAATTGTAATGGTCATACATGATCTTAATCATGCTTCCCGTTTTTCTGATAAAATGATTGCCATGAAAAAAGGAAAGCTGAGAAAAGAAGGCACCCCGAATGAAGTCATGACAGCAGAAGTATTAAAGGATGTCTTTCAAGTGGATGCAGAAATTGTTACAGATCCAAGGACAAATAAGCCGGCCTGTTTATCCTATGATTTGGTTGATGCAGAAATGAGAAATACAGGGGTGCTGTCCCGAGGGTGATAGGCATAAAACAGCAAATTAACTCATATAATGTTACAAAAATATAAAATTCACATAAAAACAATAAGTGTTTTTGTTTCAAACAGTTAGAATGTTATACAATGGTAAATGGTAAAAGGATTGAAATATTAGCAGAAGGTTGAGATTATGAAAAATTATGATGTAAAAGAAAAGTTCTTGCAGATAATGACAGAAGATGAAGTTAAGATAGATGAGCCGCTAAGTCAATATACGTATACAAAAATAGGAGGGAAGGCAGATTACCTGCTTTTTCCGACTACGTTTGAACAACTACAGAATGCTTATAAAGTAGCGTTAGAGGCTGGAATTCCCATCACGATTTTAGGGAATGGATCTAATGTCCTTATAAAGGATGGAGGAATTCGTGGTGTTGTGTTCAACTTAACGAAGCTTGTGACCATTCGGCTTGAAGGAGATAAAGTCTTTGCTGAGAGCGGAGCAGCACTTATCGATACTTCCCGATTCGCGCTTGAGCATTCCTTAACTGGTCTTGAATTTGCTTGTGGAATTCCAGGCTCTATCGGCGGTGCGCTCTATATGAATGCAGGGGCTTACGGCGGTGAGATTGCAGATGTATTAGAGAGTGCAACTGTTCTGACTAGTGCCGGGGAAATCATCTCAGTACGTAAAGAGGATTTGGATTTAGGTTACCGCACAAGCAATATTGCCAAGAACCATTATGTTGTCTTAGAAGCGGTTTTTAAACTGCAACCAGGTAAACAGGAAGAAATTAAGGCGAAAATGGATGAACTGACATTTTTGCGAGAATCAAAACAGCCTCTTGAGTATCCTTCTTGCGGCAGTGTCTTTAAAAGACCTCCAGGCTACTTTGCAGGGAAACTGATACAGGACAGCAATCTTCAAGGAACAAAAATAGGCGGAGCGCAAGTTTCCACAAAGCACGCAGGCTTTATTGTCAATGTGGATAATGCAACTGCTGATGATTATATTTCTCTTATCAAACATGTTCAAAAGACAGTCAAAGAGAATTATGATGTTAACTTAGAAACAGAAGTTAGAATCATCGGGGAAGACAAATAAAAAATAACCACACTGAACTTTACAGTGTGGTTATTTTTTATTGATCACTTGAATGACAGGGATTTTCGGCGGATACTTAGTTGTGAATTTTTGGTGAATCTTAAATAGGATATATCCTAACATACTACCTATAACATTTAAAATAAAGTCATCTATATCTGCAGCCCGGTTTACGGTAAAGAAGTATTGTGTAACCTCAATGATAAGCGAAGTAACAGCCCCGAGAAATACAGTTGCAAGCCATTTGAAGCGTCTGCGGTAAATAGCCGGGAACAGCATGCCAAAAGGAATAAACATGATAATATTGCCAAGTGTATAAAGCATCCAAAATATTGGAGGCTTATTTTCATATTGATAAAGAATCTGCACATACGGAATCAAGTTAATATTCTCTCTATTGCCGGGTGGAGTGAAATGGAACGGATTCAATGTCACATACATAACCATTAATAAGTAGAGAAAAAAGATATTGACGATCCATTCTCTTTTTGAGGCAACAAATTGCTTTTTCTTTGAGCGATATATTCTGTAATAAATCCAAACTGGCACCAGCATTAGCAGGATTATTGGAAAATTGAGCGTTAATTCGATATCCGTCTGAATCCAAATAATAAATAACAGGGCCAGAAAAGTGAGTAAAATAATCTTTTTCGGTATGTACACTTTCAAAACTCAAAATCCTTTCGTGTTATAACTATATTATATATATATGGCCAGGCAAATTAAAGTAGAAGCCGTAAATGAAAGAAGCAGATTGCTTTACTATTTATCCAATGATTCCCATAATAAAAGAGAAGGGTAATATTCTTCATAGGAATCGAGTGATTTCCTGAACGAAGCCCGAATTTGGAAATAAGGAGATGGAACATTTTGAGTAGTAAAGTTCAAATTGGGAAAACATCAATGAACGTCACAAAGCTAGGGTATGGAGCAAACTCAGTTGGAGGGCATAATTTATTTCCAAACTTAAAAGATGAAACTGGTAAGGAAGTAGTGAATGCAGCCTTAGATGCAGGAGTAGACTTTATAGATACTGCGTTTATTTATGGGCTGGGGAAATCAGAGGAGCTAATCGGAGAAGTGCTCAAAGAACGGGGAATTAGAGATAAAGTGGTTATTGCCAGCAAAGCTGCCCATAAAGCAGTCGACGGCAAGATTGTTCTCGATAATAGCCGTCAATTTTTGCGAGATTCAGTAGAGGAAAGCTTAAAAAAACTGCAGACAGATTTTATTGATTTGTTTTATGTTCATTATCCAGATGGTGTTACTCCACTGGCCGAAGTGGCAGGCACTTTAAAGGAATTAAAGGATGAAGGTAAAATCGGAGCAGTCGGTGCGTCTAACTTAAATGAAGAACAACTAAAGGAATTTAACAAGGATGGCTACTTGGAAGTATTTCAAGGAGAGTATTCGCTGTTAAAAAGGGAAGCAGAACATTCCTTTTTACCGTATTGTGCGGAAAATGGGATAAGCTTTGTCCCTTATTTTCCTTTGGCATCAGGGCTTTTGACAGGTAAATTCTCTAAAGATGCTAAATTTGATGATATTCGTGCAAAAGATCCGCTTTTCCAAGGAGATGCATTCCTTAAAAATCTCGAAAAAGTTGACCAGTTAAAAAAGCTGGCTGAAGAGAAAGGATTTGAAGCAACACATTTGGCACTTGCTTGGCTGTTAGAGCAGCAGGCAGTAGATGTCATTATTCCAGGAGCGAAAACGGTCGCTCAACTGCAAAACAACTTACGGACATTAGAAGTTACTTTAACAAATGAGGAGATAGCAAGTATCAGTAGAATCTTTTCTTGATAGATAAGGAGCATCCTTTACATAGGGTGCTCTTTTTGCTTCGGTTGATATTATTTCAAAATAGTAAAACTCGAAACAGAATAAGTCGGGGATATCCTCGTATTCTCCTTCATGTTAGTATATTTAACGCGTGGTGTAACGAAGGTCATAATTACTTGCTGGTTTTAAGCTGATATATTTTTTCTGAAAAACGTTGAGAAGAAATTATACCAATTTTTCTATGATAGTGTTACAATGATTTAAAGTTTAAATATACAGATAATTCGTTTTAATCGGAAAATGGAGGGGTAAAAGTGGCAGAGTTAAGAAGCAACATGATCAAAAAGGGGTTTGACCGCGCTCCGCACAGAAGCCTATTGCGTGCAGCTGGTGTAAAAGAAGAGGATTTTAATAAACCATTTATCGCTGTAGTGAATTCATATATTGATATTGTTCCAGGTCATGTCCATTTACAGGAGTTCGGAAAAATTGTAAAAGAAGCAATTAGAGAAGCAGGTGGCGTACCGTTTGAAATGAACACGATTGGTGTGGATGACGGTATTGCTATGGGGCATATTGGAATGAGATATTCGCTTCCGAGCCGAGAAATCATCGCAGACTCCATTGAAACAGTAGTTTCAGCTCACTGGTTTGATGGTATGGTATGTATCCCTAACTGTGACAAAATCACACCAGGAATGATGATGGCTGCAATGCGTCTAAACATTCCAACCGTGTTTGTCAGCGGCGGTCCTATGAAAGCAGGGGTTACTAGTGATGGCAGAAAGATTTCCCTATCATCCGTATTTGAAGGAGTAGGAGCATATCAATCAGGCAAGCTTGATGATAAAGGGTTGCTTGAATTAGAACAATTTGGCTGTCCGACTTGCGGTTCATGTTCAGGCATGTTTACAGCTAATTCTATGAACTGTTTAGCAGAAGCTTTAGGACTGGCATTGCCGGGTAATGGTACTATTTTGGCTGTGGCACCAGAGCGCAAAGAATTCGTGAAAAAATCTGCCAAGCAGCTTATGACTCTAATTGAAAAAGATATTAAGCCAAAAGATATCGTGACAGAAAAGGCAATCGATAATGCCTTTGCGTTGGACATGGCATTGGGCGGTTCAACAAACACTGTCTTGCATACATTGGCATTGGCTAATGAAGCAGGTATTGATTATCCGCTGGAAAGAATTAATGAAGTGGCAAACAGGGTGCCGCATCTGTCGAAATTGGCTCCATCCTCTGATGTGCATATTGAAGATTTGCATGAAGCAGGCGGAGTTTCAGCAGCGCTTAATGAGCTGTCGAAAAAAGAGGATGCTCTTCATTTAGATACATTAACTGTAACAGGCAGGACACTTGGTGAAAATATTGCTGGTTGTGAAGTGCAGAATTATGATGTTATCCGTCCAATTGATAACCCGCATACAGAAAAGGGCGGCTTGGCAGTATTGTTCGGCAACCTGGCTCCGGATGGCGCAATCATCAAAACAGGCGGTGTGCAAAACGGTATTACTAGACATGAAGGACCTGCAATTATATTTGAGTCACAAGAGGATGCTCTTGAAGGTATCTCTAAAGGCAAGGTACAGGCTGGTCATGTTGTAATCATTCGCTATGAAGGACCGAAGGGTGGTCCGGGAATGCCGGAAATGCTTGCCCCGACATCACAGATTGTGGGCATGGGTCTTGGGCCGAAAGTGGCATTAGTAACCGATGGGCGTTTCTCTGGAGCATCCCGTGGTTTGTCAATCGGCCATGCTTCTCCGGAAGCTGCTGAAGGCGGTCCGCTGGCATTTGTTGAAGATGGTGATCACATCGTTATTGATATCGAAAACCGTTCAATGGATGTTATCGTTGATGATGTGGAATGGGAAAGACGGAAGTCAGAATGGAAAGGGTTCGAACCAAAAGTTAAAACAGGTTATCTTGCCCGTTATTCTAAATTGGTTACATCTGCAAGCACTGGCGGAATCATGAAAATCTAATAAAAAAAGTCGATGGCATATGCCATCGACTTTTTTTATTCTTCCTCCGTATGAATGCTTTGCACTTGAAGGATATCGAGCAGGAAGACAAATACCGGTATACCAAGAATTAATCCCCAGACTCCGAAGAAGTGCTCTGAGAAAATCAAGACAATAAATGTAAAGAATACAGGCAAGTCTGTTTTAGAAGACATTAGTTTAGGATTCAGAACATAGGCCTCTAATGCATGAATGATGCAAATGAAAACGATGAGGATAATGATATACATATAACCGCCAATCGTATAACCTATTGTCAAAAGTGGAATGAGAGATATGACAACCCCTGCAACTGGTATCAAACCGAAAAGGAAGACCATAATCGACAGACCGAGCAATTGCGGGAATCCTAAAATCCATAAACCGATTGTTGTTAAAATACAATTAACTAATGCAATAATGAATTGTGCTTCCAAAACTTTTCCGAAAGTCAGTACGAACTTCTTTCCGAAGAAAGCTATTTCGTTGTAAAAAGCAGCAATTTTGCTTGTTTTAAAGTTTTCTTTGTACTTAAGAAGTCTTGGTTTTTCCAGCAGAAAGAAAAAGCTTAAAATAATCGCGAGCAAAAACTGAATGCTGAAATGGCTGATTGTCGTAAAGTAAACGACGATAACCCCAAGTCCTTGTTCTAAATAACTGTCAATATCCCTAGCTTGAATTGCCTTTACAATATAATTCAAGACGGCATTATCGTGAGGCTGGGAATAGAAATCCATCAGCTGTCTGACCAACGCTGTAATTTCTTCGATAAGCATCGGCAAATACTTAATGAAGCCGTAAGATAGTAAGCTGATTGTTATGAGGTAAAGCAGGCTAACAATGATGTTTCGTTTAATCGGTATTTTTTTGGAGATGATTTTTTCCAGCCTATCCATTAGAAATGAAAGGATAAAGGTGAAAAGCATCAAATTGATCATGCTTCTTAAAAAGTAAATCCCTAAAATAAGCAACCCGAAAATGACGATGCGCTTTGCACTTTTATTTGCTATTAATTTGTTTACTAACTCCATTCTCCTTCTCCTGACCCTTATTGTTATACTTCTTTACCTTAATTCTACCTTATATGGGAGAATATCATAACAAAAACTTACGATATTTGACTGGTTTTTTTCTTTTTTGTGTCAACTTTTTTCCATTTGAAAATTTTGTTCAGTAAATTGAATATTTTCGTTGATTCCTTTGTGAGCAAAGGACCTAAAATGGCAAGTATTAACACGTAAAGAGCAGAGAATGGCTTCAGCATTGGCATAAGACCGCCGGCAATGCCTAAGTTAGCGACGATGATGGAGAATTCACCGCGGGAAACAATTGTTAAGCCGATATTGGCTGATGCTTTGTGGGACAAACCTGTTCTTCGTCCGGCAATCATACCTGCAATGAAGTTTCCGAAAATAGTCAGGATGACAGCACCAAGAGTAAACCAGACTGCACCGCCTAATTCGAATGGATCGATTGTCAAACCGAAGCTAAAGAAGAAGATAGCTCCGAAAAAGTCGCGGAACGGAACAACAAGTTGTTCTATGCGGTGGCTGTGTTCTGTTTCAGAGAAAACAAGCCCTAATAGCAATGCGCCAATTGCTTCTGCAACGTGAATTGTTTCTGAGAAGCCAGCAACAAAAAATAGTGCTGCAAAGATAACGATGATAAAGATTTCGTTTGAGGAAATATCAAGCAACTTATTTAATAAAGGTGCGCCTTTGCGAGCGATAATGAAAAATAGCAGCATATATCCTAGAGCAGTTCCGATGCTGATCAGCGTTCCACCAATTGATGTGGAGTCGCCCATAACGAGTCCGGAAATGACAGATAAATAAACAGCAAGGAAAATATCCTCGAACATGATTATTCCTAAGATAAGCTCTGTCTCTGCATTACCTGTTCTGCGCAAATCGACAAGAACCTTTGCGACTATTGCGCTAGAGGAAATAGTGATAATACCTGAAATGATTAGTACCTCGATTAGGTCATAACCATTCAAGAATCCGTATAAAAGACCTAATGAGAAGTTGATTACTATATATATCGTGCCGGCAGTGACAATAGAGCGACCTGATTTAATCAGCTTGCCAACGGAGAATTCCAGCCCTAAATAGAACAAGAGGAATAAAACTCCGATTCTGCCCATGAAGTTAATGATTTCGGCACTTTCAATGAATCTCAGGTCAATTATTCCGAAGTGGGGTGCATGGGGACCAACCAGCATGCCGACAATGATTAAAAATGGGATAATGGAGAACTTCAATTTGCCTGCCAATATGGCTGCAAGGGCAACTAGAAGCAGTGCGGTACCAACTTCAAAAACTAAGTGATCCATTAAGTGTCACCTCCAGTGCTTTTTGTCAGTTGCTCAAGTATTAATCTTTTTAAATGCTGTCTTTCACCGGAAATGACAAGTGTATCGCCTGCCTCAACTAATGTTTCAGGTCCAGGGCTTAACATCTTATCTGCTCCTTTTTTCATGATAGCAATAACATTTACATTGTAATTGTTGCGGATATCCATATCTCCGATTGTATGATTAGCAGCTCTCGATTCACGCTCTACTTTATACCATTCAATAATGAGGTCGTTAAATGCCATCTCAATCGTTTCAAGCGCTTTAGGTTTGTATGCTAAACCACCTAATATACCGGCGATTTGCCTCGACTCTAAATCGTTGAATGTCACGCTAGAAATGCTTTCCTCATGATCGTCATCATCAAAATGATAAACCTCTCGTCTGCCGTCATCGTGAATGACGATAACTACCTTATCGTTATTTTTGGTTACTAGTTCGAATTTTTTTCCAATGCCAGGGAGTTCAGTCTCTCTGATATTCATCTTTCTTTCCTCCTTAATAATTTATAGGTTTACATCAATGCGAGGAGTGGTTACCTCTTCTTTGTTAATCCCAAGGAACTTGTATGTCTCTTGTTTTGTAGAATGGTTAAAGTGCCTCTGCAATAACGAAATGGCAACACCTCGCTTGTAAGCATGATAACCAAAGGTCTTTCGCATCGAGTTAGTACCGATATTGGAGCCGATGCCTAAAGCTTCTGCAGCCTGATGAATAATCCGGTATGCCTGCTGTCTGCTTAAATGATTTTTGGATTTCTTCGATTGGAATAAATAGCTTTCCGGTGGAAGCTGGCTCACTTGGATATAGTGAAGAATTTCCTTTTTAACCTTTTGGTTCAAATAAACCTTGCGCTCATCCCGAAGATCATCCTTTTTAATTGTGTAGAAATCGCGAATACCTGCCTCTTCGAGAAGATCAGAGATGCGGATATCCAGTAGCTCCGTAATCGTCAAACCAGTATTGATGCCAAGCAAAAACAGCAAGTAGTCCCGTTCAGACTGCTTCTTTAAATAGCGTTTCATACTGTTTATTTGCTTTAAGTCCTTTATTGCCTCTACAACTTCCATTTTCTTTTGCTCCTTTGGATTTAATGTAACTCAACATATAAAAAACATAGTATTGAGTAACATAACTCTATTATAGGTCATAATAGATGGTCAGTCAAATGTAAACGTTGTTCTGCTGTTAAAGCTAGAACTGCTGCTTCATATAAAGAGGTAGAAAAGGTTTTTTTCTTGAATATTATTTGTGTTCGACTATATAATTATTTCATTAAAGTAAAAAGTTTTTTGAGGGGGTGGAAGAAATGGGGCTGTGCAATTAAAGATTGATTTCCTAATAACAAAACGAACTATTAATCATTACACGAACCTAGGTCTCTCCATCCATTTGCTAACAAGTTGCCGATTGCGATGAACTTGCTAAAAAAAGTTTCATCATTATATAGGAAGTGATCGAAGGAAAATAGCTTAAATCTAAAAGAGATCAAGGTATGAAATGAGCACAAAAACGGGTATGGCCGTAATATCCATTGAGGAAAAAGGGGAGAATGGCCGCCCGACATAAAAAGAAGGAAGTTAGAAATACTATTCACATGAGTGTATTTCCTTCTTTGCAGGCATTGCTGCTTTTAAGCTAATTTTCTTATAATATCAGGAGGTGTAAGCCTTTTTAGGCTGTTCATTGGAAATTTTTAATTTAATTTTATTCGCAATACTTATAGCTTTTACAGGATTTTTTGTTGCAACGGAGTTTGCGATCGTCAAAGTAAGAGGATCGAGGATAGATCAACTGGTTGCGGAAGGAAGAAAAGGAGCTTTAGCGGCGAAAAGGGTAACTACTCATCTGGATGAATACTTATCTGCGTGTCAGCTTGGTATTACAGTTACAGCGCTCGGATTAGGGTGGATTGGTGAGCCGACGGTGGAAGCAATCCTTCATCCGGTATTCGAAAAGCTTCATATATCTGGATCACTTTCGACAATCCTGTCTTTTGGGATAGCCTTTATATCTGTAACCTTTATACATGTTGTAGTTGGGGAGCTTGCTCCGAAAACAGTTGCTATCCAAAAAGCA
The DNA here is from genome assembly GCF_046613985.1 of Niallia laureatilytica. NCBI lineage: Bacteria > Bacillati > Bacillota > Bacilli > Caryophanales > Bacillaceae > Niallia > Niallia laureatilytica. The sequence continues at coordinate 74,857 of NZ_JBKKHP010000013.1, forward strand.
GAAACGATTACCTTGCTTTTTGCTCCGCCAATTATTTGGTTCTACAGACTTCTGTACCCGTTTATTTGGCTTTTGAACGGATCTGCCCGTGTCTTGACTGGAATGTTTGGCCTAAAGCCTGCCTCAGAGCATGAGCTAGCCCATTCGGAGGAAGAACTCCGCATTTTAATGTCTGAAAGTTATAAGAGCGGTGAAATAAATAAAAATGAATTAAAATACGTGAACAATATTTTTGAATTCGATGAAAGAATAGCGAAGGAAATTATGGTTCCCCGTACAGAAATGGTCACAATCAGTGTAGACAATACTTTTGATGAAATCATGGACATTCTGGAAGAGGAAAACTATACTCGTTATCCATTAGTGAATGGTGATAAAGACAATGTTATTGGTCTAATCAACATTAGAGAATTCTTGACGGCAAGGATCCAAGAGAAGGAACAGATGGACCTGGAGAAATACATGAAGCCGATTATCCGCGTAATTGAGACAATACCTATTCGCGATTTGCTTATTAAAATGCAGAAGGAAAGAACCCATATGGCAATTTTGTTAGATGAATATGGCGGTACTTCTGGTATTGTTACAGCAGAGGATATATTAGAAGAAATCGTTGGTGATATCCGCGATGAGTTCGATGAAGATGAAGTTGCAGAAATTCGCAAGCTGAAAGAAAATCACTATATCTTAAGCGGTAAAGTACTAATCAGTGAAGTTAATGACCTGCTTGGCATTCATCTGTCAGAAGAAGAAGTTGATACAATTGGCGGCTGGTTCTTGACAAATAATTTTGAAGCGGTCGAAGGTGATGAAATTGAGGAAGAAGGTTTTATCTTCAAGCTGAAAAGTATTGAGGAACATCATATTCATTTCATTGAAGTATTTAAATCTGCTTTTGAAAAAGAAACAATTTAATAAAAAGAGGACTTCAGTGTGCATGAAGTCCTCTTTTTTTGCGGAAAATAACAGCAGATTGTAAGTTAACAGTTTAAAACAGTAAATAAATCCAATAATAGGTATTTTTTTAAACTAATAATTGGAAAAGAATCATTCTATTTAATTATGTCAACATTGTGTCCGTCAAAGTTATGCTTAGTTTAAATTGTAACGAAGCTGAAACCGCTTTATCATTAAAGTTAGAAAGAATAAGGGGTGAACAATTAATGTCTAACGAAAATAATAAAGGTTTTCGCGTTAAAATACAGCGTTTCGGAAGTCACTTGAGCGGAATGGTAATGCCGAATATCGGCGCATTTATCGCTTGGGGAATCATCACAGCACTTTTTATACCTAAAGGATATTTTCCTAATGAAGATTTGGCAAAATTAGTTGATCCTATGATTACGTACTTGCTGCCATTATTAATCGGTTATACTGGCGGTAAAATGGTATATGATGTCCGCGGGGGCGTTGTCGGTGCAATTGCAACGATGGGTGTTATCGTTGGTTCAGATATCAAAATGTTTATTGGGGCAATGATTATGGGTCCTCTAGGAGGATACTTAATCAAAAAGATTGATGATTTGTTCAGAGGTAAGGTAAAAGCAGGCTTTGAAATGTTAGTAAACAATTTTTCTGCAGGTATCCTGGGGGCAATCATTACAATCATTGGATTTAAGTTTGTAGGACCTATCGTTGAAGCAATAAGTCAAATGCTTTCTAACGGAGTGGAATTCATCGTAGATGCGAATCTTCTTCCACTTGCGAGTATTCTCATTGAACCAGGTAAAGTTTTGTTTTTGAACAACGCTATTAACCAAGGTATTCTTAGCCCGATTGGTATAGAGCAAGCTGATAAACTTGGAAAGTCAATACTGTTCCTATTAGAATCTAACCCTGGACCAGGTTTAGGAGTTTTGTTAGCTTATAGCATTTTCGGTAAAGGCACATCTAGACAAACTGCACCAGGTGCAGCTATTATTCATTTCTTAGGTGGTATTCATGAAATTTACTTCCCTTACATCCTAATGAAACCTGCAATGCTATTGGCAGTTATCGGTGGAGGAATGAGTGGTGTGTTCACATTCACTGTCTTCAATGCAGGACTTGTGGCAACACCATCACCAGGAAGCATTATTGCCATTATGGCATTGTCTCCAAAAGGTGAACATTTAGGAGTATTAGCTGGTGTAATCGTTGCAGCCGTTGTTTCCTTTGTAATCGGTGCAATCGTATTGAAAACAAGCAAAGGCGAAGCAGAAGACATCAACGCTGCTGCTGATAAAATGCAAGAGCTTAAAGGTAAAAAGAGCACTGTTGCCGGTGCGGTAACTGGTGCAGCTACTGGTGCTGATGCTTCTGTTGAAGCTGCTGAAGCAACAAGCAAAGCTGCAGACTTCGATTACCACAGTGTGAAGAAAATCATCTTTGCTTGTGATGCAGGAATGGGTTCAAGTGCAATGGGTGCTTCTATCATGCGTAATAAAGTGAAAAAAGCAGGCATTGAAGGTGTGGATGTAACAAATACATCGATTGCCAACCTTCCAAGTGATGCAGATCTTGTTATCACACATAAAGATTTAACAGATCGTGCAGTTGCGAAGCTTCCAGATGCACACCATGTGTCTGTAGAAAACTTTATGAACAGCCCTAAATATGATGAGATTATCAATAACTTGAAATAATGATAAAAGGAGCATCGCCTAAAATGGTGATGCTCTTATTTATGTTGTAAAAGGATTAAAAGTGGGTAATATAAACAAAATGATTTTTACGAACTAATATTTAATAATGGCAACATTGAGTGTGAAAAAAATGCTTTAACAACTGTTTGAATCCAAGTAATTACTTACTTATAATTAAATTATGTCAAGAAAACAAGGTGATATGGCATGGTTATTTCTGCGAGAGAAAGACTGATTCTGCAATTTTTGCTTGAAGATATGAAAGAGGATGTCACCATTAAGCAGCTTGCTGACATTGTAAATGTGAGTGAGCGGACAATCCATCGCGACCTGAAGAATATTGAAGATGTTCTGCAGGCATTTCATTTGAAGTTGCAGAAAAAAGCAGGAGTGGGAGTAAAGGTAATCGGTACACAAGGTGATATTTATCAATTAAGGGTCACCATCCTAAAGCAGGATTTTACAGAATATACCCCAGATGAAAGGCTTATCGTCGCATTATGTACACTGTTAGACAATAAGGAGCCTGTGAAACTCTTTTCCCTTGCAAATGATATGGGTGTGACTACGGCAACGGTCAGTCATGACTTGGATAAGCTGGAGCCGATCATAAAAGAATACGACTTGCGGCTTGTGCGCAAACGGGGCTATGGAATCGAGCTGGAGGGTTCTGAAGATGCAAAAAGAAAGGCGATAACAAGTCTGATTTCAGAAAGATTTGATGTGCCGGAATTTTTGAAGATGGTCAGAGACAATATCCAAAAGAAATCCACCAACAAAATAGATTCCATTTCAGAACGGCTGTTAGGTCTCGTTCATAAGGAAAAGATTATCCTGATTGAGGGAATCATTGAAGATATTAATGAAGAGCTTCCTTACAGCCTGGCAGACAGTTCGTATGTAGGGCTGGTTGTCCATATTGCATTGGCGATGGAGCGTATCCAGCGGGGAGAAAATATCACTCTTCAGGAAGATTACTTAAGCGAGTTAAAGATAACAAAAGAGTTTGAATTCGCTCGTAAAATCGCCATGCGTCTGGAGCGGACCTTTGAGGTTGCAATACCAGATGAAGAAATTGGCTATATAACCATGCATTTGCGGGGAGCGAAAATTCGCTATGACAAGGATATAGGGATAAAGGATGAAAACATTGAGGTCGCTGTCATTGTACAGAGCTTAATAAAAAATGTGGAAAATTTGCTTCATACAAGATTATTAGATGAAACCTTATCTCAAGGGCTTTTAGCGCATCTCAAGCCAGCTTTATACAGGCTTAAACAAAAAATGAGAATTTCCAACCCGCTGCTAAGCGATATAAAATTGGACTATCATGACCTGTTTAAAGTTGTAAAAAAAGCAGCAGAATTAACATTACCTAAACTGCATATTCCAGATGAGGAAATTGGTTATTTAGTTCTTCATTTTGGGGCAGCGTTGAATTCCAAGCAGCTTACGACTAAATTAAGGGTTTTAATTATTTGTTCAAGTGGAATTGGTACATCAAAAATGCTTGCCACCAAAATCGGCAATGAAATACCAGGGCTGTCTGAAATAAAAACAGCATCTGTGTTTGAATTGAAAAACATTACCCTTGATGATTATGATGCCATTCTTTCTACTATCCCGATTGAGGAAATCAACAGAGATTATTTTGTGGTAAGTCCGATTTTAACGAATCAGGAACTCGAGATTGTCAAAAACTACTTACAGGAAAAAGGTGGACAATTAACAGAATCAGCTGATCCAGCTGTTGATGGGATGGAGATATTATCCTTAAGCTTTGAGCATTTTGATCAGTTAGGAAAGCGAGTCACAGTTCTTGCCAATCTGCTCAAAAGTTTCGAAGTGTGGGAAGCAGCTACTAATGCTGATTTATCTAGGTTATTACAAGATGGGCTGGAAAAGCTTAAGCAAAAAGATTCTATCACAGATGCATCAGAAGTGTTACAGTCACTCCAGGCAAGAGAAAAGATAGGAGGCTTAGCCATTCCAGATACAACACTTGCTCTTTATCATACAAGAAGCAATTCAGTGGCGTTTCCATCTTTTAATATAATAAATACAACAAATGCTTTTGAATTAAAGGCGATGAATGGCGGAAGCGAAAAAGTTACAAGGATTTTGCTGCTCTTAGCACCATTCGATCTTGCTTCGTCCACTTTAGAATTGCTGAGCTTTATCAGTTCCCTTATAATCCAGTCGCAAACAAGCATCAGGATGTTTGAAAAGGGGTCAAAAGAAGAGTTGGCACATTTCATAAGCAACCAATACTTAAAAAACTATATTCATACAAATCAGGAGGCAACAAAATGTCTATATTAAAAAAAGAAAACATCATCTTAAACAGCAATGTATCTGAAAAAACGGAAGCTATTAAATTAGCTGGTCAAATCTTGGTAGATCAAGGCTATGTATCAGCAGATTATATTCCAGCGATGCTTCAAAGAGAAGAGATGTCGTCCACTTACATGGGGAACTTCCTAGCAATCCCTCACGGTACAGATGAAGCGAAAGCAGCTGTTCTTCAATCAGGTCTTTCTGTAGTGCAAGTCCCAAATGGTGTAGATTTTGGTGACGGCAATATTGTTAAATTGCTTGTTGGTATTGCAGGAAAAGATGGAGAGCATTTGGAAATCCTTTCTCAAATCGCTATCGTATGTTCTGAAGAAGAAAATGTAGAAAAGCTTGTACAAGCAAAATCAGAAGAGGAAATCATTTCAATTCTAAGCGAGGTTAACTAATATGAAAGCTATCCATTTTGGAGCAGGAAATATTGGGAGAGGCTTTATCGGTCTCTTGTTACATCAATCAAATTATGAAGTTCACTTTGTGGATGTAAATGAAAAAATTATTGATGAAATAAATCAAGAGGGAACATACCGAGTTCTCCTTGCGAACGATGCGAAGGATGAATTTACAGTTTCGAATATTAAAGGCATTAACAGTAAGGCGAACCCTCAGCTGGCTGTCGAGGAAATAGCTTCAGCTGATTTAGTAACAACTGCTATCGGTCCGAACATCCTTAAGTTCATTGCACCATTGATTGCAGACGGATTAAAAGCAAGAAAAGCAAATGATGGTTCATTCTTAAATATTATCGCATGTGAAAACATGATAGGCGGCAGCACAGAATTAAAAAAATTCGTGTTTGAGCACTTAAATGATGAAGAAAAGACTTGGGCTGAAGAATATATCGGATTCCCTGATTCTGCAGTGGATCGAATTGTTCCGAACCAGTCGAATGAAAAGCTGCTTGATGTTCTTGTAGAGCCATTTTTTGAGTGGGTTATTGATGAAACAAAAATTAAAGGCGAAAAGCCTGTAATTCCAGATGCGCATTTTGTTGAGAATCTGACTGCTTATATTGAAAGAAAACTTTTCACAGTTAATACTGGTCATGCTACTACAGCTTATTTAGGTAACAGAAAAGATTATAAAACTATATCTGAAACAATCGAACATAAAGATGTTGAGGAAAAAGTGCTGCAAGTATTGAGTGAGACTGGAAAAGTACTTGTTGAAAAATACAAGTTCGACAAGGATGAGCATCAAAAATATATCCAAAAAATTATTGGCAGATTTGCAAACCCTCATATCGTTGACGATGTGAAAAGGGTTGGACGTTCTCCGCTTCGTAAGCTAAGCCGTAATGACCGTCTGGTTGCACCGGCAATGGAATATATAGAATTGTTTAAAGAAAAGCCTGCTGGTTTAGTAGAAGTTATGGCATCGGCTCTGCTGTTTTTCTCTGGAGAAGACCAAGAGTCAGTTGAGTTGAAAGAATTAATTTTGGATAAAGGTGTGGAACAAGCATTCAGTGAAGTTTCCGGAGTGCCTTTAGACAATCAATTAGTTGGTGCTGTCTCTGCTGCTTACAAAGAAATGCAATAAATTGTTTAGAAAGCTGTCCTTTAATGGGCAGCTTTATTTGTATTATTTTCCAAGAGGTTTCACTGAATTTGGACAAGGGTAAATTATTAGCAAATAGAAAGGAGCGAGTAGTAATGAATTCTAGCAAGACTATCCATGTAGTTTCTTCAACAGATGATAATTATGTTCCCCATCTAGGAGTAATGTTTGTCTCACTTCTAGAAAACACACAAAAAAACAGAAAGGTGCAGCTGTATGTCCTTAATGGCGGCATAACGGAGAAGAACAAACAATGGCTGCAAAACACTGTGGCCCCGTACCAAACTTCCATACAATTCCTGGACGTCGATCCAAAACAATATGAAAATGCAGTCGAAAGCAGACATATCACAAAAGCCTCCTATTATCGTATTTCCATTCCTGATTTAATTTCAGAACCAGATATTGAAAAGGTGCTTTATATTGACAGCGACACTGTTGTGCTTGAAGATGTCTCTTCCATTTATGATCAGGATATTTCTCCAAACATAGCTGCGGCTGTAATAGATTTTGGACTTCATGACAGATTAGCAACACTCGGTGTCAGTGAGGAAGCCAATTATTTCAATGCTGGTATCATGCTTATCGACTTAAAAAACTGGCGTGAGAACCAAATTACAGAGAAAGCCTTTGAGTATATTAAGAATGCAACAGATGAGCAGCTAGAATACCATGACCAAGATATTCTTAATACATTGCTTTGCAATAAGTGGCTGGAGCTTCATCCAAAATGGAATGCTCAGGCGTATTTATTGTTAAAACAGAGGAGATTAGAGTTTATAGATGAAATTAAAAAGCAAGAAGCCTTTAGCAAACCTGCCATCGTTCATTTCTGCGGAGAGGAAAAACCGTGGCTTAAAGGCTATGTTCATCCATATAAAAAGACATACTATCATTTCTTAGCTAAAACAGCGTCTGGATTAGAGCAAGGGACAAGCGCTAAGAATTTTTAAAGGGAAAAAGCTGATAAATTCAGCTTTTTTTATATAGAAGAGGCCGAAACTTAAGTTTCGGCCTCTTTTAATGTCTTTTATTTAGTTAGGCATTCGTGATCTAGAGCGAGTACTTCCTTTAGATTGCTTCTTTTTATCCATCATCTTTTTTACGATAGGATAGATGACAGGAGCCCATTTAATGACTGTACGTATCATTTTTTTCATATCTATCACTCCTTTTTCTTATCTATTCCCTGCAATAAGTGTATATAAACAAGCCAAAATGAGGCAGAGTCCTGTATTTTGGCTATAATAAATATTGTATTTGCAGAAGAAAGAGCATATAGTTTTTATTAAATGAGATGCAACAATTTAAGACGGAAATACGTCTAAATAGAAAGTATAGAGAAATAAGCAAAGGAAAGGGTAAAATGATGGAGAAAATCAAATCCCTGCTGGAGATGTTCTGGCGGTTTTGGAAAAGAAGACATTTAACACAAATTCTTCTTTTAGCATTGTTATTATTTGTTCTAGTTTCTATATTATATTTTATGTATTTAGCAAGTCAGGCAAATGTAAGTACGTTGAAGGCTGGGCTTAGCCAAGCTACTGTTATTTATGATAAAGACGGCGACGAGGCAACGGAGATAAAGACAGAACGGACAGAAGGCATTGAGCTTAAGGATGTGCCGGACTATGTACCGGGTGCAGTCGTTTCTATTGAAGATGAGCGGTTCTACAGCCATAATGGCTTTGATTTGAAAGGGATAACGCGAGCGTTTTTTAAAAACCTGCTTGCTGGAAGTATAACAGGCGGGGGCAGCACGATCACCCAGCAGCTGACAAAAAATGCACTGTTATCTTCTGAACAAACATACAAACGAAAAGCAGAGGAATTGTTTTTGGCTGTGGAAATAGAGAAGCACTACAGCAAGGATGAAATTCTGCAGATGTATTTAAATCATGTTTATTTTGGCAGCGGTGCTTGGGGTATTGATCAAGCAGCCAAAAAATATTACAACAAGAATATCAAGGATGTTTCCATAAGCGAAGCAGCATTGCTTGCAGGGCTTTTACAGGCTCCATCTTCTCTTGATCCGTACAAAAATTATGATGGTGCCATCAAGCGAAGAAATGTAGTGTTAGGGAAAATGAAAGAAGAAAATGTCATTACAGAAGATGAATATAAGGATGCTGTCGCTGAAAAAATTGTTCTAGAGGACGGCGGAGGTTCGTTCATTGACAGAGATTATCCTTATTTTGTTGATTCCGTTATAAGTGAAGCAATTTCCGAGTATGGTCTTACTCAAGAGGAAATTCTGACTAGAGGGTATAAAATTTATACAGAAATGGACCAGAATCTCCAATCAACACTTGAAAAAACATTTGCAAACGATGCGCTTTTCCCATCGAGCAGTGATGGAACAAGCGCACAGGGCGGGGCTGTGCTGCTCGACCCCGAGACAGGCGGTATAAGAGGTCTTGTTGGAGGCAGAGGCGAACAAGTCTTCAGAGGATTAAACAGAGCTACACAAATTAAGGTGCAGCCTGGTTCGACAATGAAGCCGCTGGCAGTTTACACCCCCGCATTGGAACAGGGCTATAAGACAACCTCCATTTTGAAGGATGAGCCGTTTAAAAAGGGTAACTATGAGCCGCAAAACTTCTCGAAAACATATCAAGGAGAAGTGCCGATGTATGAGGCGTTAGAGAAGTCCTTAAATGTTCCTGCTGTTTGGCTTTTAGATAAAATAGGCATTGATAAAGGGCTGGATGCATTAAATAGATTCGGCATTCCATATGATGAGAAAGAAGATAAATATTTAGGTATTGCGCTTGGAGGAATGTATGAGGGAGTGTCGCCGCTGCAGATGGCAGAAGCGTACTCAACATTTCCGAATGATGGCGTTCGGATGGAAGGACATTTAATCACTAAAATCGTCGGACCGACAGGCAATGTGATTGCAGAGTATAAGTCGAAGTCGACTAAAGTAACATCAAAATCCGTCGCAGAGGATATGACCTCGATGCTGCTGGATGTTATAGATTCAGGAACAGGCCAAGGAGCAAAGGTTACAGGCTTTGAGATTGCTGGGAAAACAGGCTCGACTCAATTAGACAATGCTAATCTGTCTGGCACAAAGGATCAATGGTTTGTAGGCTATACACCAAATCTAGTTGGAGCGATGTGGCTTGGGTATGATAAAACAGATGAGCAGCATTATTTAAAGAGTAAAAGCTCTGGAGATGTTGTACCGATTTTTAAAACGATTATGGATCAAGCAGTACAGTATGTAGAACCAGAAAATTTCTCTGTAATATCTGTAAGTGACCAGCTTGCTGGCAAGACTGAGCGAACACAGAAAGTAGAGGAAACAAAAGAAGCAATCAAGGAAAAAGCGAAAGAGATACAGACTACCATTGAAGAGAATTCTTCCAAATGGGGCCAAGTATTGGATGAAATGAAAGAGGACGCAGGCATCATCAGTGATAAGCTCAAGAATAAATGGAATGAAATAATGGGTCAATAAAATAAAGGAGGCTGGAACACAATGTTCCAGCCTCCTTTATATGATTTGTGACAATTTTTAAAGGAAAAAAAGAGTATATATAATAGAAGCGTTTAGTTTGGCTAAAAATGGTTCAATATCCTTTTAAAAAAGTATATGTGACAAGTTTATGGACATAGATTTTCATAGCCACATCTGCTATAATTACTGAGTTGGTATCTTCTTGGAAAATGTTTGCTAGATTTAGGGGTAAATCAATTATGACAATTGGTAAATTTATCCTTACGATTTTTGTCACATTTACAGGCTTCGAGATATGATATCATCATACAGGTAGTAATAATAGATATTTTACCTATTTAAAATGAATGTTCTATGTCTAAATCTTGAACATTCTGTGAATATTTTAACATTTAAAGTTAAATTGGAAGGAGATGCACTAAATTGAAGTCAAAAAAAGGCTTGTTATTATCACTTCTAGCGATTTTGCCAATTTTTGTACTGAGCGGCTGTGAAAGCATGGTTGTTTTTGATCCTAAGGGCCCTGTTGCTAAGAGCTTAATGGATTTGATCAACTGGTCGCTTATTTTTATGACAATTATCGTACTAGTTGTTTTTGGTTTGTTCGCGTACATTGTTTGGAAATACCGCGCTAAACCGGAAAACGAAGGCTATGAGCCGCCAGAGGAGCACGGAAGCACAGTGCTTGAAATTGTCTGGACAGTTATTCCTTTCTTAATTATCATTGCTTTGACTATCCCAACTGTTAAAACTATTTATGCAGTAGAGGATATTCCGAAGAATTATGAAGATCAAGAACCAGTTGTGATTAATGTAACATCTGCAGATTGGAAATGGATTTTCAGCTATCCGGAAGAAGGAATTGAAACTGTTAACTATGTAAAAATTCCTGCTGGTGTTCCGATTGAGTTCAAATTGACTTCTGCTGGAACAATGCAATCTTTCTGGGTTCCACAGCTTGCTGGGCAAAAGTACACAATGTATGGAGCTGAAACTGAGTTGTACTTAGTTGCAGATCATACAGGAGAATACTTAGGACAAAATACAAACTTCAACGGTAAAGGATATGCAGAGATGCAATTCAACGTAGAAGCTGAAACACAAGACGATTACGATGCTTGGGTTGATGAAGTTAAAGATACTGCACCTAAGTTGACAGAAGATAAATATAAAGAATTGTTGAAGCCGACTCATCTAGGGCGCATGACATTCTCTAATACTCATTTAGAGTGGATTGACCATGGAAAAGGCGGAACTTCTAACTACTACTTGAACCCTGAATTGTACAAAGTTCATGGTTATCAAGGTAAAATCTTCGATCATGAAGATGCAGACAGCGAAGAGAAAACTGATGGGGGTGAGCATTGATGGACATTAAATGGAATGAAATCCTTGTACAAGGAGATCCGTTGATCCTCGGTTCCCAAATCGGTATCGCATTGACGATGATTGGTGCTGTTGTTCTAATCACGTACTTGAAAAAATGGCGTTACCTTTGGGATGAGTGGATCACAACTGTCGATCATAAACGTATTGGTATAATGTACATCATTGTTGCGGTATTGATGTTCTTCCGCGGCGGTATTGATGGATTAATGATGAAAACACAAACAGCGGCACCAGACATGAAGTTCCTGGATGCACAGCACTATGATGAAGTATTTACAACACATGGTGTTATCATGATCTTGTTCATGGCGATGCCTGCTTTAATTGGTCTTATGAACGTTGTTATTCCGTTGCAAATCGGAGCGCGTGACGTTGCATTCCCGCAGCTGAACGCATTAAGCTTCTGGCTGACTTTCGCTGGAGCAATGCTTTTCAATATTTCTTTCGTAGTCGGTGGTTCACCAGATGCTGGTTGGACATCGTACTTCCCGCTTGCAGGTAAGGAGTTCACACCTGGGGTAGGTAACAACTATTACGCAATTGCCTTGCAGATTGCCGGGGCAGGTACATTGATGACAGGTATTAACTTTGTTGTCACAATCCTGAAAATGCGTACTAAAGGCATGACATTAATGAAAATGCCTATGTTTACATGGACTGCGTTATTGACAAACGTCCTAATCATTTTTGCATTCCCAATCCTTACAGTTGCATTAGCATTGATGACATTTGACCGTATGTTCGGTACACATTTCTTCACTGTTTCTGGCGGAGGAAATGCAATGCTTTGGAACAACTTATTCTGGCTATGGGGACATCCAGAAGTATATATTGTTGTCCTGCCGGCTTTCGGTATGTTCTCAGAAATTATTTCTACGTTCTCAAGAAAAACATTATATGGTTATAAATCTATGATTATTTCCATTGTTGGTATTGCGATTTTGAGTTTCGTTGTTTGGGTTCACCATTTCTACACAATGGGATCTGGACCTGTCGTTAACTCCGTATTCTCTATTACAACAATGCTGATTGCGGTTCCGACCGGGGTTAAGATTTTCAACTGGTTGTTTACCATGAGAAAAGGTCGTATCCAATTTACGACTGCAATGCTATGGTCACTTGCATTTATTCCAACCTTCACTATCGGTGGGGTAACAGGGGTTATGCTTGCAATGGCTGCAGCTGACTATCAATACCATAATACGTTATTCCTAGTGGCTCACTTCCATTATGTGTTGATTCCTGGGGTAGTATACGCAGTATTTGCTGGATTCTATTACTGGTGGCCAAAGATGTTCGGTCATGCATTGAACGAACGTCTTGGAAAATGGCATTTCTGGTTATTTAATATCGGTTTCAACGTAACATTCATGCCAATGTTCTTCCTTGGCCTTAAAGGTGCAGTTAGACGTTCTTACACGTTCTCTGCAGAATCAGGATTTGCACCGTTATTCGCAGTTTCAGCAGTAGGATCATTGATTCTAGCAGCTGGTTTCGCAGTATTAGTGTACAACATCTACTGGAGTGCACGTTATGCAAAACGCAATATCTCTACAGATCCATGGGATGCAAGAACATTAGAATGGCATACAGCTTCACCTGTACAGTTCTATAACTTTGCTCAACTGCCTGAAGTTAAAACATTAGATGCTTTCTGGCACATGAAGAAAAAAGATAAAGATGCGTTAGTTCTAAAAGAAGACGAGTTAGAAGAAATTCATATGCCAAGCAATTCAGGGCTTCCATTCATTATGTGTGTAATCTTTGGAGCTGCCGGATTCTTCATGGTATTTGAGTGGATTCCTCTAGCAGCAATTGCAGCTGCCTTTATATTCGTAGGCTTGCTTGTACGTTCCTTCGATTACGATGAAGGTTACCACGTGAAAGTCGACGAAGTTAAGAAAATTGAGCGTGCATGGAGGGGTGAAAAATAATGGCTAAAGTAGATACTTCTTTACCGTTGGAGTACCAAACGGAACAGAACCGTCTGAACATTTTCGGTTTCTGGATTTTCTTGGGTGCTGAAATAGTCTTATTTGCATCATTGTTCGCCGCACATGGCTCTCTATACAATGCATTCGCAGATGGACCTACTCCTAAAGATTTATTTATACTAAAAGACGTTATGATTGAAACATTGCTGCTGTTAACAAGTAGTTTCACATGCGGTATTGCTATCTGGTATATGCGCCGCAACAACTTGAAAGGCTTGTTAACATGGCTTGTTATTACATTGTTACTTGGTGCTGGTTTCGTATTCTTCGAGGTGACTGAGTTCATCCATTATGTTCATGAAGGTGCGAAAATGCAGACAAGCGCATATTTCTCAAGCTTCTTTGTACTGTTAGGAACACACGGACTTCACGTTTCTATCGGTATCGGCTGGGCAATTGCAGTTATTATTCAATTAGTTAAACGTGGATTGACACCTACGACTGCGCGTAAAACGTTTATTATCAGCTTATATTGGCACTTTTTAGACGTTGTGTGGATCTTTATCTTCACATTCGTTTATCTAGCAAGGATGGTGTAATAGATGGCGAAACATAATAGCAGTTTTCCGACAGGTCACGTAGCAGGATTTATCGTATCTATATTGCTGACTTTTGCAACAGTAGGTGCTGTAAGATATACAGATCTGCCTTTCGTGACAATCATGTGGATTATTGGTTCTTTAGCAGTTATCCAAGCACTTCTTCAGCTTTTCATGTTCATGCATTTAACTGAAGGTGAAGGCAAAATGCAAATGATTAATATCATTTATGCATTCTTCTGTGCGATTGTTGTTGCAGCAGGAACTATTTGGGTAATGACATCAGGACATGTTCATTACTAATTGATAAAAACCTCCGAGAAATCGGAGGTTTTTTTGTTGTTTTAAGCCTAGTACGAACGAACTAATTGAGAATAAAATGACTGGAAAATGGAAACTTGTTCAAGAAAAACCATTGACGATAATCAAAAAAATGATAAAATCAGTTTAAGAGCGTAAATGATAATGAAAATCATTTGAGAATTTTTTTAGATAGAATTACTTTTTAAGGAGGCGAGTTGAGAGAGGTTTTTGACTCAATCTACCATCTATGAAGATAAGATATTTAGCCATCATGTTAATAGTGTTGTCAATCGCCTCCTTGTTTATAGGAGTTATTGATATTAATCCTTTGAGCATCTTTAAGCTGACAGAGGATCAAAAAGAAATATTATTAATCAGCAGGTTCCCCCGATTAATAAGCATTATTATTGCAGGTGTAAGCCTTAGCGTTTGCGGACTAATTATGCAGCAAATTACCAGAAATAAATTTGTGTCTCCAACAACAGCAGGCACGATGGACTGGGCAAGATTTGGCATTCTTATTGCGCTCATGATGTTCACAACTGCAACTCCGATTGTTAAAATGCTTGTTGCCTTCGTTTTTGCATTGCTTGGTACATTCCTGTTTATGCAAATACTGAATCGAATCAAATTTAAGGATGCCATTTTCATCCCGCTTGTCGGCTTGATGCTTGGAAACATCATCAGCTCCATTACAACATTCTTTTCTATGAAGAATGATCTTGTACAAAACATGTCATCATGGCTCCAAGGTGATTTTTCACTGATCATGGAAGGAAGATATGAGCTCCTGTACATAAGCATTCCTGTCGTCATTATCGCATATCTATATGCGAACAAATTCACAATCGCCGGCATGGGTGAAGAGTTCTCCACGAACTTAGGTCTTAACCATAAAAGAGTGGTAAATATTGGGCTGATTATTGTTGCCCTTGTTTCATCAGTTGTACTGCTCACGGTCGGTATGATTCCATTTTTAGGGCTTATCATTCCTAATATAGTCTCTCTCTACAGAGGAGATAACTTGAAGAACAGCTTAACGCACACAGCATTACTTGGTGCAAACTTTGTGCTGATATGCGATATCCTTGGACGGATAATCATTTATCCTTATGAAATCTCGATAGGTGTAATGGTTGGCGTTATCGGGAGTGCCATATTCCTTTATTTATTGATAAGGAGAAGAACGTATGAATCAGCCTAAGAGAAAACTTTTACTTCTAGCGATAATAGCCGTTCTGCTTATTGCAGTATTCATGCTGATAAAGGTGAGCAGTGTGAATTGGGAATATGTTATACCAAGAAGAGCAATCAAAATATTAGCAATATGCCTGACAGGCGGATGTATCGCATTTTCATCCATGGTTTTCCATACCATCACTAATAACCGAATCCTAACACCGAGTATTCTAGGTCTAGATTCTTTGTATTTATTTATCCAAACGTTTGTAGTTTTCTTTTTCGGTTCACAGAGCTTAACGATGTTGAACAGTAATGTTAACTTTCTGTTATCAGTCGGGCTGATGATTCTTTTCTCAGTTGCCCTTTACTACTTGTTCTTCCGAAAAGGAAGTCAGAATATCCTGCTGCTTCTCCTGATTGGAATTATTCTTGGCAGCTTCTTCTCAAGTCTGTCATCTTTTATGCAGATGCTGATAGATCCTAATGAGTTTTTGATTGTTCAAGACAAAATGTTTGCTAGCTTTAATAGTGTAAATACGGATATTTTGACAATATGTATTGTGATAATTGCAGTGATTGCTATTTACGTGTCACGCTACAGCAAGTTTTTCGATGTAATGTCACTTGGAAAAGAGCAGGCAATCAATCTGGGAATTGATTATGATCGTGTTGTAAGAAATATGCTCGTTGTAGTTGCAATTCTGGTCAGTGTATCAACTGCTCTTGTCGGACCAATCACCTTCCTTGGATTGCTCGTCGTGAATCTTGCAAGAGAATTCCTTAGAACGTATAAACACAGCCAACTCATTGCAGGTTCCATCTTGTTAAGCATCATAGCCCTTGTTGGCGGTTTGCTCATAGTGGAAAGAGTGTTTACATTCTCGACAACAATCAGTGTTATCATCAACTTTGTCGGCGGAATTTATTTCATCTATTTATTGTTAAAGGAGAGAAGAGCATGGTAGAGGTCAAGAATGTCAGTAAACAATACAATGGAAAAAGCGTCCTTGAAAATGTGTCTCTTTCCATCGAAAAAGGAAAGATTACTTCCTTTATCGGCCCGAACGGTGCCGGGAAAAGCACATTGTTATCCATCATCAGCAGGCTGATTAAAGCTGACAACGGTGAAGTCCTGATTGATGGGCAAGATGTCTCCACTACAAAAAGCAATATTCTGGCAAAAAAGATTTCCATCCTCAAGCAGAGCAATCATATTAATATACGATTGACTGTTAAGGAACTAGTAAGTTTCGGAAGGTTTCCTTATTCACAAGGAAGACTGACGAAAGAGGATGAAACAGCCGTGGCAGAAGCAATTTCGTATATGGAGCTTGATGAAATTCAGCATAAATATTTGGATCAATTGAGCGGCGGTCAGAAACAGCGAGCATATATTGCGATGGTTATTGCACAGGATACAGAATACATCTTGCTCGATGAGCCGCTGAACAATCTGGATATGAAGCATTCTGTGCAAATCATGAAGGTTCTTAGAAGGCTTGTAAATGAGCTGGGAAAAACAGTTGTCATTGTAATTCATGATATTAATTTTGCCTCTGTTTATTCTGACAATATAGTGGCATTAAAGAATGGCAAACTAGTTAATAATGGTCCAGCAGACAGTATTATCAATCAAGCTGTTCTAAAGGATATCTATGAAATGGATATGCAGATTGAGGAGATTAACGATCATAAAATCTGTGTCTATTTCGCTTAAAATCATAAATTAATGACTGTAAAGCTAAGCAGAACTAATGGTAGATGTTCAATAAAAAGAAAGGAGGCAGTGTTTCTATGGAATACTTAAAAATAAGTCTCTTCGCCAGAAGAACCATAATAACACTACCATTAGCATTAGTACTTTTCTGTGTGACATTCTAGGAAAATGCACTAGGAAAATACTAATATCTCAATCATAGGATATTCTGTTTATCATTGCAATCAATTTAATTTAAATAATCTAAATATAATAATAGGGGTGTCTTAATTGAAGAAAAAACTATCTATATTATTCATAGCATTAGTTATGGCAGTATTAGCAGCTTGCGGCAATACTTCTACAAGCAGCAGTTCATCTGATAATGAAAAAGCAGCAGAACCAATTACAGTAAAACATGATTTAGGCGAAACAAAAGTTGATCCAAATCCAAAAAAAGTGGTTGTATTTGATATGGGTATCTTAGACACATTAGACAAACTTGGTGTAGAAGTAGCAGGTGTTCCACAAGACAGCCTTCCAGAGTATCTTTCAAAGTACAGTGACAGCAAATATACAAATGTCGGTGGACTTAAAGAGCCAGACTTAGAGGCAATAAGCGAATTGGCTCCAGATGTTATCTTTATTTCAGGCAGACAATCAGCAGCATATGAAGACTTAAGCGAAATTGCGCCAACTGTTTATGTGGGTGTTGATACGACTAAATATATGGAATCATTTAAGAGCAATATGGAACTAGTTGGACAAATCTTCGGTAAAGAAGATGCAGTAAAAGAAGAATTAGCAAATATTGATGAAACAATTTCAGCATTAAACGATAAAGCGAAGGCAGTAGAAGGTAAATCATTAGTAGTATTAGTAAATGATGGCAGTGTGAGTGCGTATGGATCTGGATCAAGATTCGGAATCATTCATGACGTATTTGGATTGGCTCAAGCAGATGAAAAAATTGAGGCTTCAACACATGGACAAAGCATTTCCTTTGAGTATATCGCAGAAAAGAACCCAGAATATCTATTTGTTGTAGATAGAGGCGCTGTTGTCGGCGGAGAATCCTCTGCAGAAAAAGTATTGGATAACGAGCTAGTTAACGGTACTGATGCAGCTAAAGACGGTCATATCATCTACTTAAATCCTAACTATTGGTACCTTTCTGGCGGTGGTTTGATTTCTACAGAAGAAATGGCGAAAGAAATCGATGCTGGTATTTCAAAATAATAATTTCTAAGATAGGAACCCGGTTTGCTTATAAGCAGAACGGGTTCTTTCATTTACAATTTATGAAAATGCTGCTATAGAGTTGCTTTTTCATAATTTTCGATAGAAAATATAAAAGAGAAAATATGTTTAAGATGGGCAAGGAGGATTTTCATGAGTATTCGATTTGGAATTATAGGAACAAACTGGATTACAGAATCATTTATTCAAGCAGCAAGTATGGTGGAGGAGTTCACTTTAGCTGCTGTGTATTCACGTTCAAAAGAAAAAGGTGAAGCATTTGCGCAAAAGTATAATGCAGAACATATATTCACAAGTCTGACTGAGATGGCAGAAAGTGATCAAGTCGATGCCGTATATATTGCAAGCCCCAACTCATTGCATGCGGAGCAGTCCATCCTTTTTTTAAAGAATAAAAAGCATGTTTTAACAGAAAAAGCATTCGCTTCGAATGTTAAGGAAGCGGAAATAATGATATCGGTTGCAAAAGAAAACAATGTGCTGCTGATGGAAGCTTTAAAGACAACCATGCTGCCTAATTTCAAGGTAATTCAAGAAAATATACATAAAATAGGGAAAGTTAGACGTGCATTCGCAAGCTATTGTCAGTATTCTTCCCGCTATGACGCATACAAAGAAGGGAATATTCTTAATGCTTTCAAGCCGGAATTCTCTAATGGAGCATTAATGGATATCGGCGTGTACTGCATTTACCCAATGGTAGCCTTATTTGGAAAGCCTCAGTCTGTCAAAGCATCAAGCTATCTGCTTGAGAGCGGTGTCGATGGAGAAGGAAGCATCATTATGACCTATAAGGATATGGATATTGTGCTAATGTACTCTAAGATCACAAACTCCCTTATCCCATCAGAAATCCAAGGTGAGGATGGCAATATCTTAATAGATCAAATGAATACACCGCAAAAGATAGAGATAGCGTTCCGCAACGGGGAAAGAGAAGATGTTTCTGTTCAGCAAAAGGAAGAAGCTATGTATTACGAAGCGAAGGAGTTTATTGATACTATCCTTGCAGGGAAGACAGAATCGTCCATAAATTCCCTTGATTTATCCTTAGCTGTAATGGAAGTAATGGAAGAAGTAAGAAAACAAACAGGAATTGTGTTTCCTGCAGATAAAAAGTAAATCCTTGTTTAGACACTTAAAATAGCCTGGTGCTATTTTAAGAGAAAATATTGAAAGCGTTCTTACTGATTATGAAAAGGGGGAGAAAATGCATGAAATTATTCGGTGCAGTGGAGGCTGGCGGAACAAAATTTGTATGTGCGGCGGGAACGGAAACAGGAGAAATTAAGGAACGTATCTCAATACCTACTACTACTCCAGAAGAAACGATGCCAGAGGTAATTGCTTTTTTTAAAAAGCATAAAGTGGAAGCAATCGGCATCGGCTCTTTCGGACCAATTGATGTAGATAATAATAGTCCGACATATGGCAACATCACGACAACTCCTAAGCTTGCTTGGAGAGATTACCCATTACTAAATGCGCTTAAGAAGGAATTTTCCATTCCAATGGGCTTCAATACGGATGTAAACATTGCAGCCTTAGGAGAAGCAGTTCTTGGAGCAGCTAAGGGACTTGACAGCTGTCTCTATATAACTGTAGGAACCGGAATAGGTGCAGGAGCAATAGTTCAAGGAGAGCTACTCCAAGGTTTAACACATCCTGAAATGGGTCACATCCTAGTGAGGAGACATCCTGAAGATAACTATAAGGGAAGATGTCCTTATCATGGAGATTGCCTTGAAGGATTAGCTGCAGGACCTGCTATTGAAGAAAGATGGGGCAAAAAAGCAATAGAATTAAGCGATAATGACAAGGTCTGGGAAATAGAAGGATATTATATTGCTCAAGCACTTATGCAATATATATTAATACTGTCACCGAAAAAAATCATCCTCGGTGGCGGGGTTATGAACCAGGAGCATGTTTTGTCACATATTAACCGCAATCTCAAGGAGCTTTTGAATGGCTATATCGAATTTCCCCAAGTCTCCTCAGATATAGACAATTATATTGTGAGACCGGGCCTTGGCGACAATGCAGGTATAACAGGCGGAATACTGCTGGCAAGCCGTGTATGGAAAGAAAGCATAAATAAATAATGAACAGGAAAAGCCTCCAGGGAAAACCCTTTTCCCTGAGGCTTTTTATTATTTTATCTCAAGCTGGACGAGAACAGGGCCGCCTGCAGGTGTAAATGTCTTCGTTATTTCAAAACCCCATTTTTGGTAAAGCCGGACTGCTGGCGTATTCTTCGCAGCAGTGCATACATGAACTGGTTTCCCCCGTTTTTCCAACAGGCTGCTTTGAAGTCTTGAAGCTACGCCTTGCTGAAAATAGGCAGGGTGAACAATGAGTCTGCTGATGAGAAGGATATTCTCTGTTTCCTCGTAAGAAAGAACACCAACCAATTCTTTATTAACCTTCCAGCCGATAAACACTTCACAGCTGTTCTGAATATGAAAGAGGCTCTCCTTTAATGGAGGCAGATCATCATATTCAATAAGATCAGCCTCCACTTGATAGGAAAGCTTTTGTAATTTATGAATAGCTCCTGCAGCTAATTCATCTGCTTGATTTAAATGGATAAGCATAAACATCAGCTCCTTTGTTGTTTCCTTTTATTATAAAGCTTAAGCATAATTTTGAAATTATGAACAAATTATTGCTAACCCATTAACATTCATTTAAACATGTTCAAGAACTGTTGCATAGAGGAAGGAAAGCAGGTTTAATAAATACAAAAGCAAGAGGCGGAGGGCAGCAAATATGAAAGTTTTAGTTGTAGAAGATAATATTGGTGTTTGCTCTATGTTAGAGATGTTTTTTGGGAAAGAAGGATTCAATGGAGTATTTCTTCATGATGGATTAGAAGGATATAAACATTTTATAAATAATGAATATGATATGGTTATTTTGGATTGGATGCTGCCGGGAATGGACGGAATAACAGTTTGTCGGAAAATTAGAGAAGTGGACCAAAATGTGCCGATTATAATGTTAACAGCAAAGGATACAGAATCTGATCAAGTTCTTGGTCTTGAGATGGGCGCTGACGATTATGTCACTAAGCCGTTCAGTCCGTTGGCGCTGACTGCGAGAATGAAAGCAATAATCAGAAGACAGGTAAAGGATAAAAATAGTTTGGAAGAAGCGTTAGAAACGAGTATCATTAAGATTAATAAGGAAACACGGGAAGTATATATTTCAGACAAGCTTATTCCTAATCTTACTCCTAAAGAGTTTGACCTTCTATCGTTTTTTGCACAGCATCCAAAACAAGTGTTTTCAAGAGATCAAATCCTTGAACAAGTGTGGGGCTTTCAATTTTACGGAGATGATCGTACAGTAGATGTTCATATTAAAAGGCTGAGACGGAAAATCGGCCGTGATAATCAGCCATTCTTTCACACTGTGTGGGGAGTAGGCTATAAATACGATGAAACGGTGGTAATGAATGAGAATTAAGTATTTATACCAGCAGCTGATCAGCCATATCAGTGTCATAGTAGTTGCGTTTTTAGTTGTAAGCATTGCCTCCACTCATTTTGTAGAGAAGGTCGTGCTCACCATTAAAGGACAGGAGCTTTATGATTATGGCATCAACATCCTGACAGATATTCAAGGAAACCAAATGCAGACCTCCGCTCAGGAAACACTGCTGAATTACGCAGATGTGCTCAAAAGCAGGGGCGTAACATTCGGGATTTTTGATACACAGCAAAATGTCATTGCATCTGTCGGCAAAAGAATTAATATAACGGATGAAGAATGGAATGCCATTAAAGACGGAGAGAACAATAAAGTAATTAAAAGCAGTACACGACGGGGCAATCAAGAAGTTACCCTTGTTGCTATTCCTTATAGTGTGAACGGAGAGGTGGAAGGTGGAATATTGCTGACCGCTCCTTTAAGTGATTCGAAGCAGCTTATAAATGAAATAAATAAATATCTTGTGTATTCTGTGTTTTTTGCATTTGGAGTAGCATTGCTGTTAAGTATATTGTTGTCGAGAATTCACGTGAGAAGGATTAAAAAGCTGCAGGAAGCAACAAGTCTTGTTGCTGTTGGAGACTACAGTGTCAGAGTTCACTCCTCGAACTTTGATGAGATTGGCGAATTAGCGAGTGACTTTAATTCCATGGTTGATCGTCTGCGTATTTCAAAGGAAGAGATAGATGCCTTAGAAAATCGACGAAGACAGTTCATGTCAGATGTATCTCATGAATTGAAAACACCGCTAACAACCATCAGCGGTGTTATCGAAGGACTCAATAATAATATGATACCTGAAGCAGAAAAAGGAAAAGGGATTACTCTTGTGAGTCAGGAAACGAAAAGGCTTATTAGGCTTGTGAATGAGAATTTGGATTATGATAAAATTCGCTCCAACCAGATAGTGCTGATGAAGGAAACAATTCAGCTTGGAGAAGTTCTGGAGATTATTCAAGAACAGCTTTATACACAGGCAGTCGAGAAAAATTTGGCAATCAATGTCGATGTGGCGGATGATATTTATATTTATGCCGATTATGACAGACTGATTCAAATTATTATGAATATCACGAAGAATAGTATTCAGTTTACAGATGCCGGCGAAATTTGGTTAAGAGGCAGAACGGATGAAAGTTATACAATAATAGAAATCAAAGATACAGGTATTGGAATGGACCCAGCAGAAATTGAAAATATTTGGAAGAGGTTTTATAAGGCTGATATTTCAAGAACGAATAATCCATACGGAGAGTTTGGGTTAGGGTTATCGATTGTAAAACAGCTTGTACAGTTCCATAATGGGAAAATTGAAGTAAGCAGCCAAAAAGGAGCAGGAACGAGATTTACGATTTATTTTCCAATATTTAAATAGGAGAGATGCTTCTGATTATGCTGGGTAGTAAGGTTTATGCTTAGCGTAATCAGAGCTTTTTTACTATCTGCAGCAACAGTAGGTGGAAATTCTCTATTTCGTCCTTAATTTTTCTAGGTCTATTAAAACTTTGTTAATAATTTATTCATATATAAGTTTTATTATATAAACATGAAATCAAAACAATAATTAATTTCTTCTTATAGATGATGCATAGTTGGTAATTATTATAGGAGGTATAAAACGATGAATGAGTTTGAAAAAAACAAAGAGAATATGAACGGAGAACAGGACTTTGAAAGCAAAAATGAGAGTGTGAACGAAGAACAAAATGTTGAAATGCAAAAAGAGCTCACAAACAATGCTGAGTTTACGGCAAGAAAGGAAGAAGACAAAGCGAATGATGAAGCAGTTGATTTAAACAAGCTGGAAGAAAATCCAATAGTAAAATCAGAGAATCAGGAGGATGACAGCCAAAATACAGGTATGTCCGACTTCGATAAGGCAGATGCGATAGCTCGTGAATATGAAAAAATGGCAAGTGACGCCGAGGAGGAAAGACTTGCAGCCCAAAAGCAGATTCACGTTCAGCAAACAATGGCAGCAGCTGCAAAAGCTGAAGAGCCTTCTGGCAAAAGAAGCAAGGAGCGGCCGTCAGCAGGCAGTCCTAAATGGAAAGGGTTCTTTTCCTTGCTGGCAGCCGGTGTTGTCGGGTCTGCATTGACATTTGTTGCTGTTCCACATACGAATTTGCTTGATGGGCAGTATGAAAAGCTGGAACAACAGGTAGAGGAATTAAGTAGTAAAGTTGGCAATAGCAGCTCTAGCTCTAATAATATAACAGCACAGACTACATCAGCCCAAACTTCTGACAGTTCAACGTCCATTGCAGATATGGTTGAGTCCTCTTCTAAGGCAATTGTTGGAATTGTGAATGTTCAGCAACAAACAACGAGCCAATTTTCCCAAAGCACGTCCACTGACGTCGAATCAGGGTCAGGCTCTGGAATCATCTTTAAAAAGGATGATAAATATGCGTACATTGCTACAAACAATCACGTGATAGAAGGTGCGAATTCATTAGAGATCTCACTGTATAACGGTGATAAGACAGAAGGGAAATTAATCGGTGCAGATGCCCTTACTGACTTGGCTGTTGTCAGAATTGATGCGAAGTATGCTACGGATGTAATTAATTTTGGGGATTCCACTACACTGCGCCCAGGTGATCAAGTTTGGGCAATCGGTAACCCACTTGGCCTTGATTTATCGAGAACAGTTACACAAGGTATTGTAAGTGCGGTGGACAGAAGTATTACTGTTAACACATCTGCTGGTGACTGGGAGTTTAACGTAATTCAGACAGATGCGGCGATAAACCCAGGGAACAGCGGAGGTGCCTTGATTAACTCTGCAGGCGAGGTTGTCGGCATCAACAGCTTGAAAATCTCAGAGGATGGAGTAGAGGGGCTTGGCTTTGCAATACCAAGTAATGATTTGCTTCCAATCGTCAATGAAATCATTGAAAATGGCGAGGTAGAGCGTCCATATATCGGTGTCGGACTGGCAAGCTTAGAAGAAGTTCCGCAGATGTACTTGCAGGACCTTCCTGACTCTGTAACAAAAGGAGTTATGGTAACAAATATTGATTCTAACTCTGCGGCAGCTAAAGCAGGTCTTGAAGTACAAGATGTAATTGTCTCCATAAACGGAACTGAACTAGAAGGGTCTTCTGACTTGAGAAAATATCTATATACGAAAGTGGATATCGGCGATAAAGTAAAAATGGTCGTATATAATGATGGCAGTAAGAAGACAGTAGAGCTGACTTTAACGAGCAACAGCAGCAGCACTAATTAAGAGGCTTGTTTCATACTAAAAATCCCATCTGGTAAAATTACTAAAAATCAGATGGGATTTCTATTTTTGTTAATATTTTTGTAATATTTTTATGGTATGATGTATTTTATGTGGCAGTGGAATTGTCATATCTATTATGATAGTTTTAGTTTATTAAAATATAGTTTAGAGAGGACACAGGATGAAAAACAAAAAGATTATTTTACCCATTTTAGCAGTAGTACTAATAGCGTTGATCGTTGTTGCTGTTATTCTAGTTCAGAAGAATAACACAGTAGCATCTATCGATGGAGAAAAAATCACGCAAGATGACTTAAACGAGGCGTTGAATAAGCAATACGGGACATCTATCCTTGAGACTTTAATTGCTAATAAAGTAGTTGATTTAGAAGCGGAAAAAGAAAAAGTTAAGGTAACGGATAAAGAACAAGAGGACGAGCTTAACGAGCTTATTGAATCTTCAGGCGGCGAAGATGCTTTCAATGCTGCATTAGAAGCGAACGGTGCATCTAAAGCAGATATCGAAGAAGAGCTGTTGCGCTATTTGAAAATCAAAAAATTGCTTGAGCCAAGAATCGAAGTTACGGATGATGAAATCCAGGCTTACTTTGATGAAAACAAAGCAAGCTTTGACACTCCTGAGCAAGTAGAAGCAAGTCATATTCTAGTTGCTGACGAAAAAACAGCAAAAGAAGTGAAGCAAAAGCTTGATGACGGTGAAGATTTCGCTGATCTTGCAAAAGAATACTCAACTGATACAGCAACAAAAGAAAACGGCGGTGAGCTAGGATACTTCTCATCTGGCCAAATGGTTGAAGAGTTTGAAAAAGCTGCTTTCGCTATGGATGTAGATGAAATCAGTGATCCAGTTGAAACAACAAACGGCTGGCACATCATTAAAGTAACAGGCCATAAAGATGCAGTAGAAGCTAAATTGGACGATCATAAAGATGAAATTAAAGATACAGTGTTCGAGAGCAAAATGAACACAGAATACAGCACATGGTTGGAAGAAGTAAAAGCTGACTACGACATCAAGAACAACTTGGATACTGCTAGCACAACAAGTGCAAGCTAATGAAAAAAGCGACTTTCCTGTAAAAGGGAAAGTCGCTTTTTTATGCTTAAAGAGGATTGATATCCATATCTGGAAGCTGAAATGGATTAGTGCTGTTAATATGGTCCGGAAACAATATACCGTTTAAATGATCGATTTCATGCTGAAATACAATTGCTTCATAGTCTTTCAGTTTAATTTTTACTTCTTTCCCGTTAATATCATAAGCCTTCACTGTAATTCTTTTAAAACGGGGCACATAGCCAATGACAGGTCTGTCAATAGAGAGACATCCTTCGCTGTCAGGCAGGTATATCATGCTTGCAGAGTGGCTGATGATTTTTGGATTGATTAGCATATGCTCAAAGTTATTGCCATTTTCACCTTTAATAAAGGCCGCAAACATCCTTTTGTTAAGCCCGATTTGATTTGCGGAGATGCCGACACCGGGACGAAGCTTATACTTTTTAGCAAGGCTAGGATCCTGGCTGTTTTTTAAGTATTGCAGCATGCACAGAAGCTCTTGCTTATCCTCCTCGGTTGGCGGCAGTGAAAGTTCAGGCATTTTCTCTCTGAGGATATCATCACCTTCTCTTACGATATCCTGCATCGTTATTACATATGATTGATTGTACTTGCTCATGTATTTAATCAACTCCATTATTGTCCTTTTATAGTCGAAAAACCATATAAGTAAAATAGCAAAAGAATGGATGGAAGTCTAATTCTAACTTACGGGATCATCATAAAAATAATGTCTGTTTTCTTCAAGTTAATTTACAATAAAAATTTACATAAATTATGAAACGAAGGAAAAGATAGGAGGGAAGGAAAATAAAGGAGGAAGCAATGTGAAAAAAATACTGGTAGTTGGATTGTTAACACTTAGTTTTATGATGCCTAGCTTTTTACATACAGCAAAAGCAGCTCCGGAGAACCCGCCGATAAACCATCAGGCGCCTGAGGAGGACCAAGCCTTCATTAAGAAGATGGCTGAGAGCTTAGGAATAAAAACAGACGGGAAAGACGGAGAAGCGCTAAAAAAGGAAATTCATGAGGTTTTAATTAAAAAAGAGGCAAGTAAGCTTGGTATTAAAACAGACGGAAAAGACATGAAGCAGATTGCTGCAGAGGTTCATGAAAAAAGACTGCAGGATGAAGCTAAAAAGCTGGGAATCAGCACAGAGGGCAAAGATCCACGCACGTTGATGAAAGAGTTATACGAAGCCAAGATTAAGCAAAAGGCGAAGGAATTAAATATTAAGACAGAAGGTAAAACACTTGAGCAGCTCAGTAAAGAAGTCAGAGAACAATTAATACTGTCAGAGGCAAAAAAAATGAACATTAAAACAGAGGGTAAGGATTTAAGAGCTCTTGCAAATGAAGTCAGAGAAGTCCAGATTACAAATGCCGCTAAGGAGCTTGGCATTGAAACGAAGGATAAAACACCGAAAGAACTGTTGAAGGAAATGATGATTAGTTACCCAGAAGAAGTGAAAAAGCTTAAGCTGCTGCCATTTCATGAAGGACCTATGATGGGGCATCACCATCGAGGCAAAGAAGCACGAGAGAATTAAATAACGATATTCTACAATACAGAGCTATAGACGCTGCTTTAAAGAGCAGCGTCTTCTCTATGGTTTATAGTGGAAAATTGTATTTTTATGCAAAATTAAAACAAATGATAAATGTACTATAAACCGGCAGAGAATAAGCAGTTTTTTAATAAAGGGAGTATTTGGAAGGAGAAACAGTGAGTGATTTGCGTAGTTTAATGCTATTTATTGACTAAATATTAAGACTATTATACCTGTGTTCTATATATTGAAATGATATGAAATACCTATTAACAAATCAGATTATCAACCCTAATATCTATTTTTGTAAAAAATATGCATAAATGAATGTTATTTTCGTTAATGATTAGTATTCTTATTTTACAGGGGTCTGTCTTTCATTCATTTTTGGTTAGAGAAATGAACAGAAGTCAGCTTAGATAAATTATCGAATAAGGGAGAAGCATTAGGAGGAATACATTTTGAAACAATATTCCAAACTACGAATTACCGAAAAAGATCAGAATATATACAACGCTTTGTGTGATTTGTATAAGGAAAAGAACGAGGAAGCTGGAATAGGTCCTACCGAGATTGGGATAAGAGTTGGCAGGGATTCGTATGATGCTTCTGCTTACTGTAATGCTTCACTTAAAAAGCTTATACATTTCGGGAAAATAGAAAAAGTGGAGAATGGAAAGTATAGACCGTTAATGGAGGAAGAATAAGTTTCTATTCAATGTGGGAGGATTTTGCGAAAGCAAAGTCCTCCATTTTTTTATATGTTGGATGTTTTTTTAAAATAGGATTGCAGTCCATTCAAATTATTGTATAATGAACGGAGTAAAATTAAACTTAAAGTTTAGTTTCAGTAAACTTTTATGACTTTGAGTTTACTATTTCTAAACAAAAAAGTAGGTTAAAAATATGGAAATAGGTAAAAAGATAAAGAACTTGCGTTTGAAAAAGGGTCTGACCCAGGAAGAGCTTGGGGAAAGGACAGATTTAAGCAAAGGTTATATATCACAGCTCGAACGAGATTTAAGCTCTCCTTCTATTGAAACATTCTTTGATATTTTGGAAGTGCTAGGCTGTTCTCCAAAAGAATTTTTTGATGATGAAGAGAGGAAGCAGAAGGTTGTTTATACAGAAGAGGATGTAACAGACTTTTTTGATGAAGAAAAAGGCTATCATATTCAATGGCTAGTACCGGAATCCAATGAAAAGGAAATGGAGCCAATAAAGCTTAGCTTTAGTAAAAAAGGTGAATTTAAAAAGTTTGAGCCTTCCCTGTCTGAAACATATGCCTTCGTTTTGGAAGGGGAAGTGCTGTTAAAGCTCGGAAAACAAGAATACAGAGCAAGACAAGGGGAGTCCATCTATTTCCATGCGACAGAGGAGCACCAGTTCTTTAACATCGCTGATGGTAAGTCCTCACTGCTGCTTGTAGCAACTGATTCTTACTTATAAATTTAGGAGAAAAGGAGAATATCATGCCAGGTGAATCTATTATAAGGTTTGAAAATGTAACAAAAGCCTATGACCAAAATACGACTGTGCTAGAGAATGTCAGCTTTGAAATAGAACGAGGCAAATTCTATACACTGCTTGGACCTTCAGGCTGCGGAAAAACAACAATTCTGCGCCTTATCGCAGGCTTTATGGAGCCGACTGAGGGGAATATTTACTTTAATGATAAAGTTATCAATAAAATTCCAGCGAATAAACGACAAGTAAATACGGTGTTTCAAGATTATGCGTTATTTCCTCATTTAAATGTTTTTGAAAATGTTGCCTTCGGTTTGCGCATTAAAAAGCTGAAAAAGCAGGAAATAGAGAAGCGAGTAAAGGACGCATTACGGTTTGTCAATTTAGATTCCTATGAGAATAGGGAAATAAGTGAAATGTCAGGTGGCCAAAAGCAGCGTGTGGCCATTGCGAGAGCTATTGTAAATGAACCGGAAATAATTCTTCTTGATGAGCCTCTTTCTGCATTGGATTTAAAGCTGCGCACAGAAATGCAGTATGAGCTGAGAGAACTTCAGCAAAGGCTTGGGATTACGTTTATCTTTGTCACACATGACCAGGAAGAGGCATTAGCAATGTCAGATGAAATATTTGTCTTAAATAAAGGCAAAATCGAACAAAGCGGCACACCTACGGATATTTATGATGAGCCGATTAATCGTTTTGTCGCTGATTTTATTGGAGAATCCAATATAGTCTCAGCGAGAATGGAGAAAGACTTTGTCGTTCATTTTGCAAGCAAAACATTTGAATGTGTCGACCAAGGCTTTAACCATAATGAAGCGGTGGAGGTTGTTATCCGTCCAGAGGATTTAAACATTACTTCACCAGATGCAGGAAAGCTTAAAGTAAAGGTAGATTCCCAGCTGTTTAGGGGAGTTCATTATGAAATTTGCGGATATGATGAGGATGGCAATGAGTGGCTTGTTCATTCCACTAAAAAAGTTGTTGTAGGGGAAGAAATTGGTCTTGATTTTGAAAAAGAGGCAATTCATGTCATGAGAATAGGAGAAACAGAAGAAGAGTTTGACAGACGCCTTGAGGCATATGAAGGTGCAAATGATGAAAAATAAGGCAAATTGGTATACGATTCCCTACTACTTATGGATTGCGTTGTTTGTAATTGCTCCTGTGGTGCTGATTGTTTATTATTCTTTTTTTGATATTGAAGATCAGCTGACATTCAGTAACTACGAAAAGTTTTTTACACCTGTTTACTTGAAAATGACGTTAAACTCCTTTTGGTATGCGTTTTTGATCACTTTTTTCTCCTTGATTATCGCTTATCCAACAGCATATATATTAACGAAGACTAAGCATAAGCAATTATGGCTGCTCCTTATTATACTGCCTTCATGGATTAACCTGCTTTTAAAGGCTTACGCATTTTTAGGGATTTTCGGAACATATGGTGCAGCAAACGAGGTGCTGGACTTCTTAGGAATTGGTAAACAGCAAATTCTGTTTACAGATTTCAGCTTCCTGTTTGTCAGTGTGTATATCTTTATTCCGTTTATGATATTACCAATCTTTAATGCACTAGAAAAGTTGAATCCTAGTCTTGTAGATGCGTCAAAAGATTTAGGTGCATCGAGCTGGACGACGTTCTCAAAGGTAATATTTCCATTAACAATAGATGGGGTCAAGTCAGGCTGCCAGGCTGTTTTTATTCCAGCATTATCTCTGTTTATGATTACAAGATTGATTGCCGGCAACAGAGTCATCACGCTTGGAACAGCCATTGAACAGCATTTCTTAATCACACAAGACTGGGGAATGGGTTCTACAATAGCTGTTTTCCTGATTATTATCATGATTGTGATTATGATGCTAACAGGTAGCAAGAAAGAGAGGGGGATAAGATGAATAAATTATCGAAAGTATCTGTACTATATTTAGTTTTCATTTTTATTCTTCTATATGCCCCAATCTTTTATTTGATTTTTTATTCCTTTAACAGCGGTGGTACAATGCATGATTTCCAAAGCTTCACTTGGAAGTGGTACAAAGAGCTGTTTCAAGACACAAGGCTGCTTGTGATTGTACTGAACACGATAATTGTCGCACTGCTGTCAGCATCGATTGCGACCATTATCGGTGTGTTTGGAGCAATCAGTCTTTCCATGATGAGAAGAAAACGATTAAGGAATACGGTGTTGTCCTTAAATAATGTTTTGATTGTAAGTCCTGATGTTATCATTGGTGCATCGTTTCTGATTTTCTTTACTATTTTAGGAATAAAACTCGGTTTTGTATCTGTTCTCTTGTCGCATATTGCCTTTTCTATTCCGATAGTGGTAATAATGGTGCTGCCAAAGCTTCAGGAAATGAGCCCAACCTTAATGGATGCAGCTTTTGACCTTGGCGCAGGCTGGAAGGAAGTTCTGTCGAAGGTTATTCTGCCATATATTGCTCCAGGTATCTATGCTGGATTTTTTATGGCGCTAACCTATTCTTTGGACGATTTTGCAGTTACCTTCTTTGTGACAGGCAATGGTTTTTCTACTTTATCTGTAGAAATATATTCATTGGCAAGAAGAGGAATTTCGCTTAATATCAACGCACTTTCTGCTTTGCTATTCTTTATTACACTGCTGCTTGTCATCGGCTACTATTTCGTTGCGAAGCGAACAGTCAGAAGGCATAAACCGGGGGTGAGCAAATGAAGGGGCTAATAAGAGGGCTGACAGCAGCTCTCATCTTATCAGCTATCCTAATGGCAGTTGTTCATCAAGTGAACAGCAGCAGAGGGTATGCGGGTGGAAATACGATAACGGTCTATAACTGGGGAGATTATATCGATGCGGACCTTATCGATAAGTTTGAAAAAGAGACAGGAATAAAGGTTATATATGAGACATTTGATTCAAATGAAGCGATGATGACTAAAATAGAACAGGGCGGCACGAATTATGATATTGCCATCCCTTCTGAATATATGATTGATAAAATGAAAGAGGAGAATCTCCTTCTCTCGATTGATCATACAAAGTTACCGAATCTCAAAAATATTGACAGCAGATTCATGAATTTATCATTTGATCCGGATAATAAATATTCCATCCCTTATTTTTGGGGAACAGTAGGTATAGTGTATAATCCCGAAATGCTCGGAGGGAAAAAGATAACTTCCTGGAATGACTTATGGGATAGTGACTTGAAAAACCAAATCATGCTTATAGATGGAGCAAGAGAAATAATGGGGATGAGCCTTAACAGCTTAAACTATTCTCTTAATGACAAAGATCATAAGCATTTGCGGGAAGCGAAGGAGAAGCTGGATACGCTGACTCCTAATGTTAAAGCAATAGTTGGGGACGAAATTCGTATGCTTATAGAAAACGAAGAAGCAGCGATTGGCGTACTATGGTCAGGCATGGCAGCTGAAATCATGTGGGAAAATGAAGAGGTAGAATATGTGGTTCCACAGGAAGGCTCTAATCTTTGGTTTGATAATATGGTTATTCCGAAAACAGCAAAAAATATTGATGGTGCTCATCAGTTTATCAATTTTATGCTTGATGCAAAAAATGCAGCACAAAACACAGAGTATGTTGGCTATTCGACGCCAAATAAAGCGGCAATGCAATACTTGCCGGAAGAAATTACTTCTGATAAACGCTTTTATTTAGATGAGGAAATGACATCGAAACTTGAGGTGTATGAGAATCTTGGGCAGCGGTCTTTAGCTGAGTATAATGATCTGTTCCTGGAATTCAAAATGCATCGCAAATAGTGACTTGGCTTTATGCCAAGTCATTTTTTTATGGAAGTAAATAAGTGGATGAAGTCTGGATTAGAAGAAAATACTAAGGAAAAAAGCGAGGTGTTTTTATGAGAAAAACATTATTACTTTTTTGTTTGCTCACCTTTTCCTGTGTGACTGCATATGCGGAGGGTGAAAAGCAGCAGGCAAAAAAAGAGCTTGCGATTGTCATTGATGATTTCGGCAACAATATGAAGGGAACAGAAGAGATGCTGAATCTGCCTGTGCCAATCACTGCGGCAATTATGCCATTTATGCCGACGAGCAAAGAGGATGCCATTAAAGCTCACAAAAAGGGGCATGATGTTATCATTCATATGCCGTTAGAGCCTAAGCAAGGTAAAAAAAGCTGGCTTGGTCCTGGAGCAATCACAACGAATTTAAGCGATGAAGAAATTAGAAAAAGAGTTGTCTCCGCCATTGAAAGTATTCCTTATGCAGTTGGGATGAATCATCATATGGGTTCAAAGGCTACAGAGGATGAAAGAGTGATGAGGATAATATTAGAAGAGTGTAAAAAACACGATTTATTTTATCTCGACAGCAAAACGACAGGGAAGAGCGTCGTAAAAAAACTGGCAGAGGAATTGCAAGTGCCTTATTTGGAGAACAATATGTTCTTCGATCACATTTATTCTAACCAGCATATCCAAAAGCAGGCAACAAGTCTTGTTAAGAACCTTAATAAGAAGGACGAGTATATTGCAATCGGCCATGTAGGCATTTCCGGTCCTGCTGTTGTATCTGTGCTGAAACAATATATTCCGTTATACCAAAAAGATGCCGAAATCGTGCCGTTGTCCACATTGGTAGACGGTTATGAATTGCTTGATACAGACTTGCCGTAAGAATAAGCAGCGGAGCAGCTGACCATCACGCTATGCAAAATTCACGCATATAACGCTGAAAAGCTCCGCCGTTTAGTTAAGCATAAACTATGAAATTGGTTTCATATCAACTAATAACTTATAAGAAATGACGGTTTTTTCAGATGATTGAAAAAAACTCCGCAAGCAAATTGCGGAGTTTCTTTACATATAAGCTTATTACATACTGCTGTCATCTTGATTCTTATTGATTCCTGATTCATCCATCTTTGCATCAAGCTTTCTTAATCTCTTAGCAGCAAAATCTTTTCCGCCAAGACCGAAGGCTAGTCCGAATGCAAGAGCTAGACCACCAAGGATAAGAGTGAATGCAGCTGTAACAATAGAAGAAGCAACACCTAATTGATCTAATGCCATAAAGATTGTAATGGCAATAATAGAGTACTTCGCTATGGAAGGAAGCAGTCTAAATGCCGCTCCATGAAGTAGTCCTGCAAGTGTGTTTTTCACAAGAACTCCGAGCCACAAACCTACACCAATAATTACAACAGCGGCAATGACTTGCGGCAAGTAAGCCACAACAGCCGTTGATAATGTAACTAAGAACTCAAGGCCGAGCAGATTTAATGCTTGGACTGCCATCAAGAAAACAACTAAAATTTGTGCAATTGAACCAATCAGGTTGGCAATGCTTGTAGAAGGTGCAATTCCTATCTTATGGACATAAGAATCGATTCCTAAGCCAGATAATAGGGATGAGACGATTTGTTTAATCCATTTACCAATCCATACGCCCAGCAATACAAGGAAGATTGCCACAGCAATGTTTGGAATCATTGTCAGTACATCATTCAGCATGCTTACTGCAGGCTGGGAGATTCCGTCTATATCCAGTTTCTCTAATGCAGAAATAACGACAGGAATCATAATGAAGATAAATACGATATTACCTACTATAGTAGATAGGGATGTTTTTTCAAATAACTTCGCCATTCCAAAGCGGTTAGCCAATGATTCTAAACCGACGCTTTGCAGGAAGCTTGTAATGATTGTGCGGACGATTTTTGCTGCAAAATAACCGACTAAAACAATCAACGCTGCTGCAAGAAGCTTAGGCAGGAATGCAAGAATATTTTGAAGCATGTTAGCAAATGGTTCTGAAACCCCGTATAAATCAAGTGCGCCTAAAACCGCAGGCAAGAAAAGAAGTAGTACAAAATAAAAGACGATATTCGCAATCTTGTCTATCAGGTTAGGCTGCTGTTGATTGTTGTCTAGTAATTTCCATTTGTTAAGTTTCTCATGGACTTTCAATGTGTTCCCTGACTTTTTAATCAAGTACTTTAAGCCAGAAGCAACCAGCCATGCAACCAATAGAATGATGGCAGCTTTTAGAATATTAGGGATTGCTCCAAAAATAGATGAGAGCATTGATACTAATGGTGATGTAATAACAGTTAAATTCAAGATGTTAAAGAAGAGACTGAATACATACACAAGTAGAATGTAAAATATTATTTTACTGATAATTTTTTCAGAAGAGTACTTTTTTGGTTTTCCTTCAGGAAAAATTTTATCATCGAGCTTTGTTTTCTGAAGTCCTTTATAAATGGCTTTCTCAATGATTTTTGCGATAATCCAACCGAGGATTAATACGACCACTGCCAAGAGAAAATCTGGCAATCTGTCTAAGTAGTTGTTCCATCCATTCCAATTTCCACTGTTATTTATCATATTATTCCTCCTTGTCATGACTTATTGTCCTTATTACCCGTCAGATTTGAGAATAAACTAAAAAGTTAGAAGGAAGGTTAGCTGAAATTGGAGTGGAAACAGAGAAGGTCTGCATTCTAGCTGCATAAAAAAAAGCGGATTTTCTCCGCTTGCTTATAATCCATCTTCTTCGAATCGGTAAATATCTTCATTGCTGCCGATGACAATCAGTGTATCGCCTTTATAAATTTTCTCTTCGGCAGAAGGGGAGACGATTGTATCGCCCTTTCGTTGAATGCCGATTATCGTACAGCCGAAATTTGCTCGAACATTTAATTCAAGAAGTGTTTGCTGGTGTACTTTCTCTGTGGCAGCTAATTCTACAATGCCGTGTTTATCTGACAGCTCAATATAATCAATCATTTTTTCAGAGATAACATGATGGGCGATTCTTTTAGCCATATCCCTTTCTGGATGGATGACTCGGTCTGCTCCTATCTTTTCTAGAACTCTTTTATGATAAGTATCTGCTGCTTTAACCCAAACTTGCTTCATGCCCATTTCTTTTAAAATCAAGGTTGTAAGTACGCTCGACTCAATGTCATCTCCCAAAGCAACAAAAGCATGATCCATGTTGCGGATTCCAAGAGTTGTCAGCGTTGCCTCGCTCATATTGTTGACCTGTACACAGTGCGTGGCAAACGGGCGGTATTTTTCGACCCTTTCCAGGCTTTGATCAATTGCCAATACCTCTGTTCCAGCCTCGTGAAATTCTTTAACAAGACTCCCGCCAAAATTCCCTAGTCCAATCACCACAAATTGTTTTTTCACATAAGTTCCTCCGCTGCTTTTGTATTTGGACTATATTTTATCATAATGCTAGATATTTCCAAAGTTATGCAGAGACAAGTTAGCTTTTATGTACTTTATGGGTAAAGGGTATAAAAAGAAGGAGGATGCATAGAAACTATGAAATATAAAAATGCCCTTTTTATTTATAATGGCAATGCAGGCAAAAAGGAAACGGATGTACAGCTTCAAAGCTGTTTACCTGTGTTTGCAAATGAAATAGATCAATTGCATGTTTTTAAAACGAGCCGGCCAAAGCATGCTGCAGAAATATGCAGAGAGTATGGAGAGAAGGTAGATCTTGTAATTGTTCTTGGTGGAGATGGAACTATCCACGAATGCATAAATGGACTGGCCGGCTTACAGAAACGACCTGTGCTGACTGTCTTGCCAGGGGGGACATGCAATGATTTCAGCCGGACTTTAAATATACAGCAAAATTTGCAAAAAGCAGCCAAGGAGCTTGTTTCTAATGGAGAAGAAGAAGCTGTTGATATTGTTCAAACTGATTCTGCTTACTTCTTGAATTTTTGGGGGATAGGCATTGTTGCTGAAACATCAAATAATATTAGGGAAGAGGAGAAAAACGTTCTTGGAAAGGCGAGTTATGTTCTAAGTGCTATTAGAACCATCCAAAACACAGAGCCGAAAGAGCTTGTCATGAATATAGACGGCAAGGAAATACGTGAAAAGGCTGTTTTGGCAATAGTAGTGAATGGTAACTATATTGGGGGGAAACGATTGCCATTCTCCATTTCCTATAATGATGGAATGGTTGATGTTTTCCTTGTCAGGAATACAAATTTTCAGCTAGTAAAAGAGTTAAATGACTTGCGGAAAATTGACTTCGAAACAGATAAGGCGTTTATGGAGGAGGTTGTGTATATAAGAGGGAAACATATTAAAATAAGCTCTGAGCATTTTGTGGATGTGGATATGGATGGCGAGGTTTACACAAAAACACCAAGTGAACTGAAGGTTCTTCCTGGACATATTAAAATGCTGAAGCCAAAGTTAACATGAGAAAAGGCATCCTTTGAAAGGATGCCTTATTTTTTATTCAGATAAGTATGCTGTAAGCATCCATAGATGCTTCTCGATTTTTTCTGTTAATCCAATTGCGATATCATGTGTCACAGTATCGTCAAGCTCGTCAGCATGTCCCGCTAATGCTCTAAGTTGTGTATTGATGTGGCTGTAATCTTCTACAAGAGATTTCACCATTTCAGTTGCTGATAATTTTTCTGTGCTTTCTGATAGTGTAGAAGTTTCCATAAATTCTTTTAATGTGGAAACAGGCTTTCCACCGATTGCCAATAAACGTTCTGCAAGTTCATCTACAACTTCTGCCGCTTCGTCGTAGAGCTCTTCAAATTTTTCATGTAATGTAAAGAAGAAAGGTCCTTTTACATACCAGTGATGCTGGTGAAGTTTTGTGTAAAGCACGCTCCAGTTTGCTACTTGTACATTTAATTCTTTTTGTAATTCAACTTTAGTTTGTAATCCCATTTTGATTAGCTCCCTTCGATTTATCATACTTTAATTATAACAAGTTTTAATTTAAAATCAATACTTAATTATAATTATTTTAATTTAGTTTTGATTTCAATTTACTGATGATTCTTTCTACTACTATCATATACAGGAAACATGTGGAAAACTAGTGTAAAACACATAAGTTCAAATAACTTTCAAATATCACCATTATTTTCTGCAGCTGTTAGAAAACTATACCCGGTTGCTGCTAGGATTTAAACAAGCAAAAAAGCAGCAATGAATGATTTGCTGCTTTTTTTGCTTTCTATTATATGGAAAGAGAGGGAGAGAACATATAGCTGCGATGATGATAGCGAATGCTGAAGATTAGCCCCATTGCCATCATATTCGTCATTAGCGAGCTTCCTCCATAGCTGATAAAGGGAAGCGGAATACCTGTAATAGGAAGGAGCTGGATTGTCATCCCAATGTTCTCAAATACATGGAACGCAATCATGCTAATGACACCGACACATATATAAATGCTGTAAGGATCATTAGATAGAAAGGCAGTTCTGATTAAATGATATATAAGCAGGAAATATAGAATAATTAGGATGCTTCCACCCACAAAGCCATATTCCTCTCCAATAATAGTAAACACAAAATCTGTATGCCTTTCGGGGATATAAACCTCAACGTTCCCATAGCCCTTTCCTGAAATAAGACCTGAGCCTATTGCCTGCAGAGACCAGACGAGCTGGAGACCGGAATCTCCTGCTTCAACAGGATCAAGCCAAGAGTCAATTCTGGCAAACTGATACTGGTCGATGCTTAAGTATTTAGCGAGCAGGCTTCTGCCGAAAACAGCTAAATACATCACAAGCGCCCCGAAGGAAATAATGGAGCTGTATAACGGAATAATGATCTTCCAGGTAATGCCTGAAACAAGAACCATCCCTGCGACGATGGCAATTAAAACTAATGTCGTTCCAAAGTCTTGTACAATAACAAGTCCTATTGGAATTCCTGCCGTAAGGCCTATTTTACATAAAAGGATAAGGTCTGTTTTTAATGAAGTATAAACTGTCTTTTCATGATGGTCATGGATAACCTTTGATAATGCCATAATCGTGAATACTTTCATATATTCCGAAGGCTGGATGCTGCCAACAGATGGGATGACATACCAGCTTTGAGCGCCGTTTCGTTCTGGAGTGAAATCGGTGATCGGTGCAAAAACGAGTCCTAGAAGAAGGGCGATTCCGATTCCGTATAAAATCCACGTCAGCTTCCTCAACTGGTCATTATCAAAGCAAGTAATAACAGCGATAGCGACCGAGCCGATCACATACCACATAATTTGTGAGGGCAGATAATCTTTGTCTGCACTGTATATCGACACACAGCTTGTCAAACAAAACAGCAGCAGCAGCAAACATAATGTCCAATCAACTTTATCTGAAACACTGTTGTTTCTTCCTCTCATAAGCAAAACTCCTTATAAATAACTGGAAATGAATTGCAATTATTAAGACGGTTACAAGGGACTAATAGTTTCCATTTTTTTATATTGGCAAAAAATATTTAACTTTTGCTTAAGTGAAAAAAATAACGCCTCATTAGAAATTGGGAAGTCATTCTAATGAAGCGTCTGGCTTTACATAATATGTTTGAGGAAGGCACTTGCGATGCCAAAATAAATAAACAAAGAAAAAATATCATTTAATGTAGTAATAAGTGGACCTGAAGCTACTGCCGGATCAATCTTAAAGCGATACAAAATCAGCGGAATAATTGTACCAGACAGTGTTCCGATAATAAGTGTAAAGAAAAGGGAGCATCCAACCACAAATCCTAAGACAGGATCTCCTTGCCATACATATGCTATTAATGTGATGATTATGCCACATGTTGCTCCAATTATAAGGCCGACAAGCAATTCCCTGAAAATTACCTTAGTAACAATCTTTTTATTAATTGTATTAGAAATTAATCCGCGAACGATAACCGCAAGCGATTGTGTGCCAGTATTACCGGTCATTCCGGAAATCATCGGCATGAAAAAGGACAACGCTACAGCTTTACTGAGAATATCCTCATAAGAACTGATAATGCTGCCTGACACTATGCCGATAAACAGGAGCAAAATAAGCCAAGGCAGTCTGCGATATGCTGCAACATGAGCTTTCGTATCGAAGTCTATATCCTTACCGCCGGCAGATAATTTTTGAATATCTTCATCAGCTTCCTGGATAACAACGTCAATAATATCATCGACGGTAACAATACCCATCAGCATGTTTTCATCATCAACAACAGGAATGGCTAAGAAATCATATTTCTGGATGATATGAGCAACTTGCTCTTGGTCCTCAGCAACAGAAACACTGATTACCCGCTCATACATAATGTCCCTGATTTTATCCTGCGGCTCTGCAATTAATAAATCCCGGTAAGATACTACTCCAACTAATTTCCGTTTTTGATCAATGACATAAAGATAGCTTAATGTTTCTGCAAAATCAGCAAAGCTCTTAAGCTTATCGACTGCTTCTCTTGTCGAATAATAATCGCGTATCCAAACAAAGCGGTTCGTCATTAGTCGGCCGGCTGTTTCATCCGGGTAGTTCATTAAGTTTTGGACGATGATGGACTCTTCTTTTTTCATCCCCGAAAGCAATTGTTCCGTTTTTTCCGGTGAAAGTTCATTAAGAAGGGATGCGAGGTCATCGTTGTCCATTAAATCAAGAACCTTCCCTGTCTT
Source organism: Niallia laureatilytica (assembly GCF_046613985.1). NCBI lineage: Bacteria > Bacillati > Bacillota > Bacilli > Caryophanales > Bacillaceae > Niallia > Niallia laureatilytica. The sequence goes on from NZ_JBKKHP010000013.1 coordinate 115,487, forward strand.
TTCAATGCCAAGTTTATTCAATATATCAAGCTGCTCTTCTTTATTAACCTCTTCGAGCAGGTCTGCTAACAAATCTGTATTTAGATAAAGGAGAAAGTGGGTCCTATGCTTATCGGGGAGTGATTCATAAATTTGAGCAATGTCGTATGGCTGAAGCTCATCAACAATTGTCTCAAATTCTGCTTTTTTATTTTCTTTCAGTGTTTTAATAATGTGAAGTGTGATTTGATTGTCTGACATGTTTTGTATCATACTTCCCACTCCTTTCCGCCAAAGTCATAGTTGTTTATACCCTGTACTATTATATGAAATAAACAACAAGAATGAAATGGATATTTTTTTACCATCGGGTTGTAAAAAGTATGTTAAGTTTTCTGACAATTAACTTGCTGTCAAATGAGATTGAGTTAATATTATCTTATAAAAGTTAATTTAATTATGTTACTTTCGTATATCCTTAATAATTGGTTTAAGGGTCTCTACTTAGAAACCGTAAATTTCTAGCTACGAAAAAACAGGCATTTTCAGCTTGTTTTTTCGTAGCTTTTTATGTGTATAGGGGGAAAAGGACAATGACGACAATATTAATCAAGAATGCACAAATCGTAACGATGAATGGGCAAGAAGAAATAGTAAACGGGGATATATTAATTGAAAATGACCTTATCAAGGCAATTGGACCAGAAATTGATGCTAGCACTGCAGATAAAATAATAGAGGCGGCAGGACATACGGTAATCCCAGGATTTGTGCAAACACATATTCATTTATGCCAGACCTTATTCAGGGGCAAGGGAGATGATTTAGAGCTGATGGATTGGCTGCGCAAACGAATCTGGCCACTAGAAGCTGCTCATGATGAGGACTCAATTTATTACTCAGCAATGCTGGGGATCGGTGAGCTGATGGAAAGCGGTACAACAACAATTGTCGATATGGAGACCGTTCATCATGCTGATTATGCTTTTCAGGCAATCGCCAAAAGCGGAATCAGGGCGGTTTCAGGGAAGGTGATGATGGATAAGGGCAGCGAGGTGCCAAAGGCTCTGCAAGAAAAAACGGCAGACTCTATCCAGCGAAGTGTGGATTTATTGGAAAAGTGGGATCAATTTGATGGAGGAAGAATAAAATACGCCTTTTCACCGAGATTTGTTGTGTCCTGTACAGAGGAACTCCTCAAAGAAGTAAAGGTGCTTTCAGATAAGTATAATGTGCTTGTACACACACACGCATCTGAAAACAAAACAGAAATTGAAATTGTTCAAGAAGAAACAGGAATGAGGAATGTAGTCTATCTTGATCATCTCGGCCTGGCCAATGAGCGGCTGATATTGGCTCACTGTATTTGGCTTGATGAAGAGGAAAAGAGGATTATAAAAGAAAAAGGAGTTCATGTAAGCCACTGCCCAGGCTCTAACCTAAAGCTGGCATCAGGTATTGCAGATACCCCTGAGCTCCTGTGTAATCATGCCTCAGTAAGCCTTGGTGCAGATGGAGCTCCATGCAATAATAATCTTGATATGTTCAATGAAATGAGATTAGCTGCATTAATCCAAAAGCCAATTCATGGTCCGACAGCAATGGATGCAAGAACAGTATTTAGAATGGCGACAATCGGCGGCGCAAAGGCAGTAGGATTAGAGAAAGAAATCGGAAGCATTGAAGTGGGGAAAAAAGCAGATATAGCCATTCTCAATTTACAAAACTTCCACACATATCCTTCTTATGATGTAGATCCAATATCGAGGATTGTCTACTCAGCAACAAGAGCTGATGTAGTAACAACAATAATTGACGGCAGAATCGTAATGGAAAATAAAATAATGCGAACAATAGATAAACCGCTCATTTTGAAGGAAGCAGATAGCAGCATAAAAAGATTATTGAAAAAAACGAATATTGTGTAGGGGTATCCCATCATAAAACCGTCTCTTTTATTGAGGCGGTTTTTTAAAATAAAATTACATCTATATATCATTTTTTATATTCCTTCGATAATTATATAAAACAACACAGATACCTTGTATAATGTAATGGAAAATGGCTTGCTGCTGTATCAATCTACGTATATTAGGAAAGCATACAGGGAGAAATTAAAATACTCCGAGACAGTTTACATATTTGTTTTTGACGATAAATCATTTAGAAGCTATTTAAGTTTGTTTTTGATAAACTAAATGGGATAAAAAGTATCTATTATTTTTGCTTAAAGGGTTTGGGGGGTACTTTATGAAAAAAGGCAATCATGATATCCGGGATGTAGTGTATATTCATCTTCATGAAAAGGAACGATTCGTCCTATCATACGGAATTGAATTTTACGAATTTTATCAATTTTTATCTGAATCGATTTCATCAATCTTACTTATGAAGCATCAGTTTGATGACGGAGAATTACATACACACACAATGTTTGAATATGTTTCTGACCAAAAAATTGCAAAGCTTGCCAAAGAAGATGTTTATGGTTACGGTGACTTTGCGTGGATCGATTTTGAGGAGACAGAGGCATTAGATGTGCTTGATGGGCAAACAATTGCGGAGCTACTATATCTTGCTCATAAAAGAGACCATTTAAGGGCGCCGTTCTATCAGCATCTCAACAACCAGTTTGTGTATTTAGCTCATGATGACGGCTGGTTCAATAAGACATATTATAAAAACCTTCCTGTATTTTATTCCTTTTTCGGTGAGGTGTTAGGACAGAAACTGAACCGTTTGAAGGCAGACAAAACTTTGTTTGGGGTAAAAAAGAAGCGGGTATATACACCGCTGAGTCAGCAAGGAGTTCTGCTTTTAAAGGGTTTAATGAAAGAAGGAATGGTCATTTCCATTCAAAAGGCAAGCCAAAACCGGCTTCGGATAGAAATCCCTATTTGGGTCATCGGTGATTATCTGAATATGGATAATATGTACGAAGAATATGAGAAAAAAAGCAAACAAAGCAATTATGATGCAAAGCTAATTTATGATAAAAGAACAAAAGAGTGGGAGGTTATCATTAACTAGCTAGAAAGTGGTGAATAGTTTTGAGCAACTCGATTTCGGAAGCTTTTCCCCAGCCGCTTGTCAGAATGCTGTTTAAAGAAAGACCAAATCGCTTTATTCTCACATGTCTGCACGAAGAAACAAACTCTATCGAGACTGTTCATTTAGCTGATCCTGGCAGATTGAAGGAACTGTTAGTCAAGGATACGGTCGTATATGTGCTCCCAAGTACAAATCCTAACAGGAAAACTAAATGGACTGCCGTGCTTGTTGAGCATGAAGGGATATTTGTATCTGTTAATACGACATTTCCTAACAAGCTGATTGAAAAAGTGTTGAAAAGCAGTGCGCTTCCCGAGCTTAACACGTTTAAATGGGTGAAATCAGAGTTTGCTTATGGCAATTCCAGATGGGATTTTATGCTGCAGAATGAAAAAGGCGAGGGGCTTTTGCTTGAAGTGAAAAGTGTCACACTTGCAGAGGGGAAGATCGGAATGTTTCCTGATGCTGTAACAGCACGAGGGGCTAAGCATGTTCAAGAGCTTGCAGCAATAGCGAAGGAAGGGACATGGAATACGGCTATATTATTTGTTGTCCAGCGGGAAGATGTTGATTTAGTTACATCTGCAGCACATATTGACCCCTTCTTTGCAGAATCACTCATCCATGCTGAACAGGCTGGTGTGAGGCTGTTGGCATATACATGCAAGCTGTCTCTGGAGGGAATCCAACTTGATTGCCCGATACCTGTTGAGCTCAATAAAAAAATGCTTGCTGTTAACTAACTTTGACAGCTTAATTTAGTGTATAATCAACGTTGATGAAAAATGAAAAAGATAGAGGATGGTGCTTGGTGCGCTTTGCATTAAGCTTAAAAGGGAAGCTGGTGAAAATCCAGCACGGTCCCGCCACTGTAAATGACTGCTGTTCTTGCAATGATGCCACTGTAAACATATGGGAAGGCGCAAGGAAGCAATAGTCATAAGTCAGGAGACCTGCCATCCATCTATACACCTTAAAATGCCTACGAGGATAGGATGGTGTGGAGCGCGATTTTTATAATGAAAGTCCTTCCCGGAGGTTGTCCAATGGGACCTTTTAAAGCTGCCACACTCTTTTGCTAAAAAAAGTGTGTTTTTTTATGGGTTCTAATCTATGAGGACAAGCCCCTTTTTATTTTTCCAAACAAATAAAGGGAGGAAATAAAATGAAAAAGTATTATTCATTATTTTGCGGAGCGTTAATGGCGTGTTTAGTTTTGGCTGGATGCGGACAAGCTTCTGACAGTGAAAGTAATGACAAGCAGAAATCTGAACAAGCAGAGGCAGAGTTTCCTGTTACTATTACAGATGCAGTTGATAAAGAGGTAGTCATTGAAGAAGATCCTCAAAAAATCGTTTCCTTAATGCCAAGCAACACAGAAGTAGCTTTTGCATTAGGCGTGGGCGATGAAGTTGTTGGTGTTTCTGAAAGTGATGATTATCCAGAAGAAACGAAAGATATCGAAAAAGTAGTGGGTATGGAGCTTAATGTGGAGAAGATCCTTTCCTTAGATCCTGATTTAGTGCTTGCACATGAATCAGTCGCTGACACATGGGCAGATGGACTGCAGCAGATGAGCGACGCTGGGATAGATGTACTTGTCGTAAATGATGCGACTGATTTTAATGGTGTTTATAACAGTATTGAAATGATTGGTAAAGCAGTTGGTGAAAATAAGAAAGCTGAAGAAATAGTTCAAGATATGAAGGATGACATTGCCTCTATTAAAGAAAAGGCTGCAAGCATATCTGAAAAAGACAAAAAGGATGTGTATGTAGAGGTCAGCCCTGAACCAAGTATTTTTACAACTGGAAAAGATACATTTATGCAAGAAATGATTGATACCATTAATGCAACAAATGTTATCAAGGAAGCTGGCTGGGTTCAAGTTGACCAAGAGGCAGTCATTGAGGCAGATCCAGATGTAGTTATAACTACTTATGGCGGCTACTCACCAGATCCGGTCGGACAAGTAACAAAAAGGGATGGCTGGGATCAGGTAACGGCAGTAAAGGATAAACAAATAGTGGAAGTGGATGAAGATCTTGTATCACGTTCTGGCCCAAGGCTGGCACAAGGGGTAGAGGAATTTGCGAAGGCAGTATATCCGGATGTATTTAAATAAAACAAAAGCGGCTTATTTTTTGGCCGCTTTTTTTCTCATCATCGCACTTTTTTTAGGGATATCCATTGGAACGGTTTCTGTGTCTTTCTTAACGATCATCAAGATATTCATAAATTCAGTCAGTCATACAGAAGTATTTACAGTAGATACGATGCAAGCCAACATCGTTAGTAATATTCGTCTGCCTCGTGTTATCCTAGCGGGCCTTGTTGGTGCAAGCCTTGCAATTGCAGGCTGTGCTTTTCAAGGATTGCTGCGCAATCCGTTGGCAGACCCGTATACTCTCGGTGTATCCTCAGGTGCCTCTGTTGGTGCTGTGGCAACCTTGTTTTTTCATATTACCATTCCCTTTTTAGGGAGCTATACGTTGCCTGTGCTGAGTATTGTGACCGCTTTTTTAACCGTTTTTCTGGTGCTGTTATTTGCAAGAAAGCTGGACCCTGCTATGAAGGTAGAAACGATTATACTGACAGGCATTATTTTCAGTTCCTTTTTAGGCGCTTTTATTTCCTTGTTAATTGCGTTAACAGGAGATGAGCTAAGACAGATTATTGGCTGGCTGCTTGGAAGTGTTTCAATGAGGGGATGGACGTATATTCAAATGTTCCTGCCCTTTTTTATCATTGGCTGTTTGATTCTTTTATTGCAAGGCAGGGAGCTTAATATATTGGCATTCGGGGAAGAAAGAGCACAGCATTTAGGAGTGCAAGTAAGGTTTAGGAAAATGACCATTATACTTGCCGGCAGCATGCTCACAGGTGCTGCTGTTGCAGTATCTGGGACAATTGGCTTTGTTGGGCTTGTTATCCCACATTTAGTCAGGATAGTGGCTGGAAGTAATCACCGTCATGTACTGCCGCTGTCTATATTCGTTGGCAGCGGATTTTTAATCTTGGCAGATTTATTGGCAAGATCGATAATTTCTCCGGCGGAGCTGCCAATCGGTGTAATTACAGCCCTTTCCGGAGCTCCTGTATTTGCCATTTTGCTGTTGAACTATAGAAAGAAAGGGAGGTAAGACGATGCTGGAGGCAAAAAAGCTGTCATTTCAATATGGAGAGAAAAAAGTGTTAACGGATATTACTTTTTCTGTACAAAAAGGGGAAATGCTTGGCATACTCGGCCCGAATGGCAGCGGGAAAACAACTTTATTTAAGCTGATAAGCGGGATTGTTATACCTAATGCTGGGGAGCTTTTTATTAAAGGCAGAAAAGTCTCCGAATATAAACAAAAGGAATTTGCCCAGATCGTTTCTACCCTTTCTCAACAAACCGCAGAGGCATTTTCTTATACTGTCGAGGAAATCGTTTCAATGGGCAGATATGCACATCAAAAAGGCTGGGTGCAAGGATTATCAAGGGAGGATAAAGCTGTCATTCATAGCGCAATGGAACAGACAGGCATCAGCCATTACAGCAATACCTTGATTGGTGAGCTGTCTGGAGGGGAAAAGCAAAGGGTGTATTTAGCGCAATGCTTGGCACAGGAGCCTGAAATTCTCCTACTTGATGAACCGACTAACCATCTTGATCTTTCCTTTCAAAAGGAGCTGCTTGAATTATTAAAAGAGTGGAGCAAAAAGCGGGGCTTGACGGTTGTTTGTATTTTTCATGACTTAAATTTGGCTAGTCTTTATTGTGACAGGCTATTATTGCTTCATAACAGCGAGATTGAAGCAGACTCGCACCCGCGGAACGTTCTTCAAGAGGATAAAATAAAAAAAGTATACGGCACAGATGTGATAAGAGCTCAGCATCCGCAAGTGCCGGCGGCGAACCTTGTGCTCTCTCTTAGAGAAAGCAGTGCTGATTTGCAAGAGGAAGTTGGCGAAGCTAATTTGACCCTCTCTAAAGAATACATAGCCATTACAACCGATATTCCACTGAAATCATTATCTTCTGGTGTGACAGGAGCAGGGATAGGCTGGCACAAATATTTTATTAACCGTCATGTGAATAAAGACTACAACTGTGATGATTATAAAATGGAGATGAATGATTATCTCGTTAAAAACGGGTTTTTGCCAAGTGAAACGGTTGCGATGATGACAGCGGTTGAGCTGGAGGATACTGTTTACCGCAAATATCAGGCAGGTGCCACCAGTCTTTTCTTCGTCGTTACTGCCAGTGTCGGCAATCCGGCGGATGCAGCTTTGAGTGAGCAGCACTCCTCACTCATTGTCCCGGGCACGATTAATATTTGGATATTTATAAATGGCGAGCTGTCTGAGCAAGCATTTCTGCAATGTGCGATGACGGCAACAGAGACGAAAGCAAGCGTACTTCGGAACAGACAAGTAACTGATCCTGCTACTGGCACGCCTGCAACGGGAACTCCCACAGACAGCTTGCTTGTTGCTGCTACCCAAAAAGGCAAATTTCATGAATTTGGCGGCAACATTACAGATTTAGGGAAAGCTGTTGCTAAAGGAGTTTATGAGGTAATGACGATGGCTTTGGATAAAAGGCAAAATAGGAAGACAGCTTTAGAAAGAGGGATGAAATGAAAATTTATACGAAAACAGGAGATAAAGGCCAGACACATATCATTGGCGGAAAAGCTTATAAAGATGATATCAGAGTGGAAGCTTACGGCACAGTGGATGAAGCGAATTGCTTCGTTGGCCAGGCTATTTCTTTGTTAGTGGAGGATATTTATTCAGATGTAAAGGCGGATTTAGAAAAAATTCAGCATGAGCTTTTTGACTGCGGTGGAGATTTAGCTAGCATAACAAAAAACAGGCCGTTAAAGTTACCGGAAGAAGCTGTTTTGTATTTGGAAGAGCGCATCGATGATTTAATGGAGGAAGCGCCGCCGATTGAACGGTTTATTCTGCCGGGGGGAACAGCTGCGGCCAGTGCCATCCATATTGCACGAACAGTAACAAGAAGAGCGGAGCGGTGTGTTGTTACTTTAATGAGGGAAGAGGAGCATGTCCCTGAATTGCCCTTAAAGTATTTAAACCGTTTATCTGATTATTTCTTTGCATTAGCGCGAGTCATTAATTTTCGCAGCAATGTAAGTGATATAGAGTATGTCAGAAGTGCCAAGGTTTTTCGCGGAGAAAATAAGAAAGAAGATTAAAGGCTTGGCAGCCTGTCTTAGATGACCGATAAATAGCCTATAGAAATTTCTTTGAATAAGCTGCATTTACATGGCTTGTGACATAATTTATTACAAAAGCATGCGCAAATTTTACAATTTGATAAAAAGCAGAGCTAGTCCATGATTCCTCTTTTGAAGATAAGGGTGTAGTGGTAGAATAACAAGTGTGTGTCTTTAAAATATGGAGGTACGAATTATGAAAAAGAAAATTGGTTTACTATATGGCGGAAAATCCGCTGAACATAGAGTCAGCATGCAAACTGCCTTGGCTGTTATAAAAGCCTTGGATACAGATAAATTTGATATTCATCCAATTTACATAACAGAGACGGGTGAATGGATTAGAGGAGAACAGCTTACTGGGCCTGTAGAAACAGTGAAAGAATTAGAGTTTAAAAGACAGGAAGGGCTATCAGGAACAGTTCTTTCTCCTGACTTGTTCCAAGCTGGTGACACTCAGCTTGATGTTATTTTCCCATTGCTTCACGGACCGAACGGGGAAGACGGAACAGTGCAAGGGCTGCTTGAGCTGTTGAATCTTCCTTATGTAGGTAATGGTGTATTAGCATCATCTGCTGGTATGGATAAGGTAATCATGAAGAATATCTTTGAGATAGCCGGATTAAACCAGGTTAAATACACTTCTTTCATTCGAAGTGAATGGCAAAGTGAAAAAGAAGCAGCCTATACAAAAGTAGAACAAGACTTAGGATATCCATGTTTTGTGAAACCAGCTAATTTAGGCTCAAGTGTAGGCATCAGCAAATGTACGTCTCGAAATGAGCTGGATGCTGCGTTTGAAGAAGCATTCCAATTCGACCGCAAAATCATTGTGGAAGAGGGCGTTACAGCAAGAGAAATCGAAGTGGGTGTTCTTGGCAACGATTTCCCAGCAGTGTCTGTTGCTGGGGAAATCGTTCCGAAGAAAGATTTCTATGACTATAAGGCGAAATATGAGGATGGAAATACTGGTTTAATCATCCCGGCAGAAGTGTCAGAGCAAGAATATGCAGCAATTAAGGAAGATGCAATTAAAGCTTTCAAGGCACTAGATTGCTCTGGTCTTGTTCGTGCTGACTTCTTCTTGACAAAAGACGGTAAAGTTTATATAAACGAAGTGAACACAATGCCTGGCTTTACTCCATTCAGCATGTTCCCATTGTTATGGAAGCATACAAATGTTGAATATGCAGCTCTTATCGAAAAGCTTGTAGACTTGGCAGTAGAAAGACATGAAGAAAAACAAAGCATCAAATATACTTTTTAAGGGTAAGGGCATATTTGAAAGAAGACAGCCCGCCCTTTAAAGAAAAAAGGAGGCATTTTTTAACTGCCTCTTTTTTTTGCCAAACAATAATCTACCTAAAAAGGAGGAGACTGCTATGATCCGGAGATCTTTGCAACAAGCAGCAGATATGATTGGACCAGATGCAACTTTAAGTTCAAGCGATATTGGAGAAGTCATCATTCATGGGGTGACAATTGATTCAAGAAAAATACAGCCAGGCAACCTTTTTATCCCCTTTAAAGGAGATAAAACAGATGGTCATAAGTATGTTGAGGCTGCTATTCAAAATGGGGCAGCTGCGTCCTTTTGGCAGAAGGATGTTCCAAATCCCCCCGAGCATTTACCGCTTATTTTTGTGAGCGACCCGATGACTAGCATCCAGAATCTTGCAAAAAGCTACCGTCATGAACTGGATATAAAAGTGGTTGGTATAACAGGAAGCAATGGGAAAACGTCTACAAAGGACATTACTACTAATCTCCTGTCATTGAAATATAAAGTGCAAAAAACAGAAGGTAATTATAACAACCATTTAGGACTTCCTCTAACAGTGCTGAGCCTAGAGGAAGACACAGATGTGGCTGTGCTGGAAATGGGCATGAGTGGCCGGGGAGAGATTGATTTCCTGACAAAATTGGCTGAACCTGATGTTGTTGTTATCACTAATATTGGAGAATCCCACCTGCAGGATCTTGGTTCAAGAGAAGGCATTGCTGAAGCGAAGCTGGAGATTTTGAATGGGTTGAAAAAGCAAGGCAGAATTGTTTACTTTGGTGATGAACCGCTGTTGGCTGAAAGAATACCGACTTTTGATAAACCTGATGCTGCTATATGTTCTTTCGGCTTAGAAGATAAGAATAGTCTTTATCCGTTTGAAATAGAAGAAAGCAGTACGGGCAGCAAATTTAAAATAAACAAAAGTGATAAGGAGTTCAGCCTGCCGATATTAGGGAAGCACAATATCCTCAATGCATTGGCAGCAATGCTTGTAGCAGATTATTTTGATATCAGCTATGAGAAAATGGATGAAGGGTTCCAGAATTTAAAGCTGACTAATATGAGAATGGAGCTTTTAGAAGGGCAAGGTGGCCTGAAAGTCATTAATGACGCTTATAATGCCAGCCCTACAAGCATGAGAGCTGCTATTAATGTACTGCAAAGCCTTCCTGGCTTTAAGCATAAAGTTCTAGTACTAGGAGATATGCTTGAGTTAGGACCAGATGAGGCAACATTCCATTACGAAATTGGCGAGGAGATTGATGCTGCGGCAATTGATTATGTTTTCACGTTTGGTGAACTGGGCAAGCATATTGCACAAGGAGCAAAGACAGTATTTGCAAATGAAAGAGTTCAATCCTTCCTAGACAAAAGCGAATTGATTCAAGAATTGAAAAAAGTTGTTGATGGCCAAACAGCAGTCTTAGTTAAAGCATCAAGAGGAATGAGGCTGGAAGAGGTAGTAAAAGCTCTCCAGTAAGGTTTTTGAGTTAACAAGACAGGGAACAAAGGAATCTAGATGATTCTAGTTCCCTTTTTTGGTTTTAAATAGAATCGCAGAAGGCACAGTGTAATTTATCATTAAATAGTGTGAAATGTAAACAAAACAATTGGTGGTGTTATCATTGACTGCTTGTTTATGTATTCACGGTTTTACCGGGGCTCCTAATGAGGTGGAGCCATTGGCGGAATTTTTAGGAGAAAACACAGATTGGGAATGTGCTGTACCTGTTTTACCTGGTCATGGTGAGCTTTTGCAATTAAGAGGAGTTCCTTTTAATGAATGGATAAGTTGTGCGGAAAGAGCATTGGAGGATTTATTGAAGAGGCATAAGGAGGTTTATGTAATCGGTTTTTCCATGGGAGGAATGATTGCAAGCTATCTAGCTGCCCATTATCCTGTAAAGAAGCTGGTACTGTTAAGCGCCGCTGCTTATTATATTAATCCACGGCAGTTGGGTGCAGACATCATTAGTATGTGCAAAGATCTTTATAGTGGGAAATTGCTTCAAAATGAACTGTTTAACCGCTATTCTTATAAAATCAAAACAACTCCCATTTCTGCGACTATCCAATTTAGAAAGCTTGTGCGGCATATTAAGCCGTTGCTTGAAACTATCACTATTCCTACATTTATAGCCCAAGGAGAAAGTGATGGAATCGTCCCACTAAAGAGTGCGGAGTACTTATACGAAACCATTAAGGCAAGAAAGAAAAAGATTATGTATATGAAAGATTCCAAGCACTTAATCTGTCATTGTAAGGAGAAGCAAGTCCTTTTCTCTGAAATATTAAGCTTTTTATCATGAAGAAAAGGACCTTCCCTTTTCTGATAAAGTATGGAAGAATCTAGGATTAATATCCTATTTTTATATGTGGAAACGAAAGAAAATTAGCTGTTTTTTTAATGATAGCAAGCCTTGAGCTCCATTTTAAAACCGAGAAAGAAACTTGGCTTTTGAACTTCCACATTATTGCAAACCGATATTGTAAGTGATAAGATTATTTCTAAAAGTATTATGAAAATAAATGAAATGGTTATACTGAAAAAGGCACAATAAACATATTCAAATAAAAGCAGTCAAATAGAGAGAAATTATTCAGCATGGCAGATGCTTTGCATCCTCTTTATGGAGGAGATGTTTGCAAATTGTGCCCAAAATTTCTCTGTCTTTGGCTGACTTTTCAGTTTTAGCTAGCTATAAAAATTATAGAGTCATTTGAAATATTTCTCCTATTAACTTGGTTGAAAAGTATCTCATACTTGAGAAAAAAAGCATATAGCCTCGGAGTTTCTCCTTATAATTTTAAGTGATGATTATAATCCACAAAAACTTATGCATTCATAAAAAATATACGTAGTTTATTGTAATTATTAACTGTTTGGGGAAAAAACGGATAAGTGGACGGGTCAAACCATTTTTTATATGTTTCATTGATGGTAAAAAGGGGTACATACAATGGTTATTATTGGGGTAGACCATTATACCGTGGATATTTTTAATGACTAGAAGGAGATTGAATATATTGGTTAAGTTTCAAGATTTAGGCATCAGTTCTGCGACAATGAAAGCTTTAAATAGAATGGGGTTTGAGGAAGCGACTCCTATTCAAGCCGAAACAATTCCGTTGAGCCTTCAAAATAAGGACCTTATCGGTCAGGCGCAAACAGGAACAGGAAAAACAGCAGCATTCGGTGTGCCTCTAGTAGACAAAATAGATATAAGCAATGAAGTAGTGCAAGGCATAATCATTGCACCAACACGTGAATTAGCGATACAAGTATCAGAAGAGCTATACAAAATTGGTTTTGGAAAGCGTACAAGAGTATTGTCCATTTTCGGAGGCCAAGACATTAACCGCCAAATCCGTGCACTGAAGAAGAATCCGCATATCATTGTAGGAACTCCAGGGCGGATATTAGATCATATCAACAGAAAAACACTTCGTTTAGATAATGTTTCTACTGTTATTTTGGATGAAGCAGATGAAATGCTGAACATGGGATTCATCGATGATATCGAAGCAATCCTTTCTAAAATTCCAGAAGAGAGACAAACATTGCTATTCTCAGCTACAATGCCTCCGCAAATCAGAAGAATGGCAGAGCGCTTCATGAAGGAGCCTCAAGTGGTCAAGGTAAAAGCAAAAGAAATGACTACACCGCTTATTGAACAATATTATGTTGAAACACAAGAAAAAACGAAGTTCGATATTTTAACAAGATTATTGGATATCCAATCACCAGAATTAGCAATCATCTTCGGACGCACAAAGCGCCGTGTTGATGAGCTGTCTGAGGCTTTGAACCTGCGCGGTTATACAGCAGAAGGCATTCATGGTGACCTTAGCCAAGCGAAACGTATGTCTGTTTTGCGTAAATTTAAAGAAGGTGCCATTGATGTTCTTGTAGCTACAGATGTTGCTGCACGTGGATTGGATATTTCCGGAGTTACACATGTTTATAATTTCGATATCCCGCAAGATCCAGAAAGCTATGTGCACCGTATCGGAAGAACGGGAAGAGCTGGTAAAGAAGGAATGGCGATTACGTTTATCACATACCGTGAAAGATCATATCTTCAAGTTGTCGAAAAAGTGACAAAGAAAAAAATGGAGAAGATGATTCCGCCTACTGTTGATCAAGCACTAGAAGGACAGCAAAAAGCTGTATTGGAAAAAATCATGCAGACAATTGATGAGAATAATCTTGATTCTTACAAAACAGCTGCAGATGAACTTCTGGAACAAAAAGATGCTTCTACAGTTGTAGCTGCTGTTCTAAAAATGATGACAAAAGAACCGGATACAACTCCAGTTAAATTGACAGAGGAAAAGCCGCTTCCACAAAGACGTGACCGTAAGTTTAATGACCGCAACAGCGGTGGCGGTTATAAAGGCAAGAAGAGCTATAACTCTAACTCTAATTCTAATTCTCGCCAAAGACAAGGCTACAGCAACAAAAGATCAGGCCAATCTAGCAGCAGCAGCTATTCTAAATCTAATTCTTACAGATAAGAATTCAACCCCTGTGAAGTGAATCTTCACAGGGGTTTTTTATGTTTTTTCTTGTGCATACTAACCAAAAGGCTTATAAGGAAGGATGTTAGCCAATTGACTATATTCAAACTAGGCTATGTTGCAATGAGTGAAAATCTCAAAAATGCATCACCATCTCAAACGATGACATATAAGCAATTCTCCCAAATTGCGAATAAGGAAGCGGCATTGCAGAAGCTTGAGAGGATTGCCATCAGCAATCTTGAGAATTGCTTAAGACTCTTAAAACATAATATAGGTAATGATATTCACTTCTTTCGTTTTAGCTCTAAGCTGATACCTCTTGCCAATCACCCAGAGCTTCAAGGCTGGAACTTTATGCGGCCGCTGAAACCAAAGCTGTCAGAATTGGGGGAATGGGTGAAGAAGCATTCCATGCGCGTCGATTTTCATCCAGACCATTTTGTTGTTTTAAACAATTCTCATGCTGATATCTTAAAAGCATCCTTGAAGACACTGTCTGTCCATGAGGGGTTGCTGAAAGGGATGGCTATAAATACTACTCACAGATGTGTGCTTCATGTCGGAGGAGCCCATGATGATAAGGAAGGGGCACTAGAGCAGTTTATCGTCAATTGGGGATTTGTTCCTGAGAAGCTGCAAAGAATGATTATCCTTGAAAATGATGATACGACCTTTACGATTGATGACACCCTTTATTTATGTGAAAAATTAGGGATACCGTTTGTTTTTGATTTGCATCATCACCTAGCCAACCCTACGGACAGCAATTGGGAGGAACAGTGGCCGAGAATGATAGAAACGTGGAAAGACTCTCCGCTTCCTCTGAAAATGCATATATCCAGTCCCCGTTCTGAAGCAGAATTTCGGGCGCACGCCGATTATATTGATGTTGATATGTTTATGGGATTTTTGGAGAAAGTCAATCAGACTTTGCCAGAAATACATTGTATGATTGAAGCGAAAGCAAAGGATAATGCCCTCTTTCAACTGGCAAAAGATCTTCGTGAGTCAGGGAGGGCAGAATTCATTGATCAGTCTACCTTTACTTTGAAAAATCAATCATAAATGAGTTTTTTAGGTCAGCGAAACAGACCGATTAATGCAAGCAAAATAATAATTGTCCAAATCGTCAGCGTTCGCGCTGGCGGTTTTCTGTTTGAGCGAACTCTTCCTTTGAGTTCTAAAAACTCTTCTTTATACGAAGAGAAGATTTTTCTGCCTTTCGCTTCAATAAGGCTCCCGGCTGCCATTCCAAAGAAAAAGCCGAATAGATGTGCAGCAATATTAATATTGGGTTGGAGGAACGTCATGATTAAGCTTAATGCCGCAATCGTGCCAATTACTTGTGAATTATTCCTTGATATAATATCTTTGCGGAATACAATTAAAGCGATATAGTAGCCGAATAGACCAAAAATGCTTCCGCTTGCACCGAGATGTGAAAAGGTGAGCGGTTCTGTCACAAGGGTGGCGAGATTTGCTAATATGCCAGTTAACAAGTAAATAGCAATAAATTTAAATTTACCAAGTATTCTTTCTAATGCAGGTCCAAATAAAAAGATGCTGAAGCAATTGAACAGGAAATGGGAAAAGCTCGTATGCAGGAAAATCGGTGTGATCAGTCTCCACCAGTCTCCTTGGATAATATAGAGATTGACGCCAACCATGTTCGTCATGATAAGCTGGTTTGGAAAAACAGGCAGTACAGTTGATAAGTAAACCAACAAGTTAATGAACAGAATGAGAGAAACAATAGGATAGTAAGTTAAATACTCTTTAAAGCTTTCTCTTCTTGTAAACAATAAAAAACCTCCTTTGCACTTAGTTTCATGATAGCCAATGGGAAGGGAAAGATACAAATAATTTATGCTTACTAAATAGAAAATAGAAGGATGTGTCCTGATGATAAAGGGAATTGGAATCGATATTGTAGAACTTAAGAGAATAGCTGAGCTGCTAGAGCGTAAACCGCAATTTGCGGACAGAATTTTGACAGCATATGAAAAGGAAAGATTTGATAAACTGCTATTAAAAAGAAAAATAGAGTTTCTAGCAGGCAGATTTGCAGCAAAGGAAGCATTCTCAAAAGCTGTTGGAACAGGTATTGGCAAAGGGCTCAGCTTTATAGATATAGAAGTTGGGCAAACCGAGCAAGGTAAGCCGTATATAGTCAGGCCTTATTCAGATGGAGTTCATTTATCCATCACCCATAGCAGCGAGTATGCGTTCGCCCAGGTAGTAATAGAGGAATAATAATCAAAAAAATGAACAGCTTGTTTCTTTCTGATGTGCATATTCCCTATAGTTGTCTCATATATTCATAGAGCAAAAGGAGACAAGTTTAAAGTCAGCTTTATGCTAATAAGACCTAAACTTCTCTTCTTAAATCGATGAAATGAGAATAAGGGAGTTGAAAAAATGAACAAGAAATTATGGTTGCTTTTCGTAGGGCTAGCGGTCATGGTAATGTTAACTGCCTGTGGAACAAAATCCAAGGAGGATGTACTTAAAGATTTGGATGAAAAGGTTGCTACAAAAGGCTATAAAGCCGATGCAGAAATGACATTGCAAATGGGCACTGAGCCGCAAACCTATGATGTTCAAATCTGGCATAAAGATCCTACGTATTACAGGGTGAATTTAAAGAATGCGAAAAAGGACCAAAGCCAGATGATCCTCAGAAATGATGAGGGTGTTTATGTACTGACACCAGCATTGAACAAAAGCTTTAAGTTTCAAAGCGATTGGCCAGAAAACAGCAGCCAAGCGTATCTATATGAGTCTTTAGTTAAGGACATCGAGGAAGACAAGGATGCGAAATTCTCCTCTACAGATAAATATTATGTATTTGAAACAAAAACTAGATACCAAAATAATAAGATGCTGCCTACACAGGAAATCACTTTAAACAAAAAAGATTTATCACCTGTGAGTGTTAAGGTGAAGGACACAGACGGCAAAGCACTTGTCACTGTGAAATTCTCTAATGTGAAATTTGATGTGAATTTTGATAAAGCTGACTTTGATTTACAAAAGAGCATGACTGCAGCCAAACTAGCTGTGCCTGTAATGGCTGAAGTGGATGAGGATGAATCATTCTCCGTCAAATATCCGGAAACTTTATTAGGTGCAAGCCTTGTTGAAGAGAAAAAGGTTGCAACTGAAGATGGTGAAAGGGTAGTTCTGACATATGACGGACAGAAATCATACACAATCATTCAAGAAAAAGCAGAAGTAGCCCCTGCGACAGCAGGTCCAATTAATATGACTGGAAATCCTGTCGACTTAGGTTTTGCGATTGGAGCTGTTTCTGGCAATAAGATATCGTGGACATATGAAGGAGTAGACTATGTTATTGCATCTACAGAGCTGTCAGAGGATGAAATGGCAGAGATAGCACGGTCTGTTCAAGGAGAAGCAATTAAATAAGCCGTAAACAAGCCGGGTGTGGTACCACACCCGGCTGTTTTTTTGTTATGCTGGTCCGTATCATTGATAATTTATTGACAAGCAAAAGTGGAAATAGAATAATTTAACTATTATACTTCGTGTTTAGGAAAGAAGGAAGGTTAGCTTTGATGCTAGAAAATACATTTTTTCGGGATACTTGGGCAGAAATAAATTTAGATTATATAGAAGAAAATGTGAAAAACATGAGAAGCAGGATGAAGCAAGACAGCAAACTTTTTGCAGTAGTGAAAGCGAATGGTTATGGTCACGGAGCTGAAGAGGTTGCTCGTGCTGCACTTCATGCAGGAGCAGATTATTTAGCGGTAGCTTTTTTAGATGAGGCTCTTTCACTACGGAAAAAGGGCATTGCTGCACCGATATTGGTATTAGGAGCAAGCAGACCTGCTGATGCCTTATTAGCAGCACAGCAAAACATCTCCTTGACCGTTTTTGATATACAATGGTTAGAAGAAGCTGCGATTCAACTGCAAGGCAGTGATATTAACATTCATGTAAAAGTCGATTCAGGCATGGGAAGATTAGGGCTAAGAACGGAAAGGGAAGTTAAGGAAATTGAGGAATTTCTTTCTCGGCACACAGAGTTTATTTTAGAAGGAATTTATACCCATTTTGCAACAGCAGATGAGCGTGATTCCGATTACTTAAACAAGCAGTCACAAAAATTCGCAGAAATATTAGCTAGCTTTACAGCTAAGCCTCCGATTGTACATTGCAGCAATAGTGCTGCAGGACTTCTTCATCCTGAACTGGCGTTCAATGGAATCAGGCTGGGGATTTCCATGTACGGCTTGTCTCCTTCAATGGAAATTGAAGAATTGCTGCCATTTAAGCTTAAAGAAGCTTTCTCGCTTCACACAAAAATTGTCCAAGTGAAAAAGCTTCAAAAGGGTGATAAAGTAAGTTATGGTGCCACATATGAGGCGAAGGAAGATGAGTGGATTGGGACATTGCCGATAGGTTATGCAGATGGGTGGCTCAGAAAGCTGCATGGCCAAGAGGTTCTTGTTGATGGCAGAAGAGTTCCGATTGTAGGCAGGATATGCATGGACCAATGTATGATTAAACTTCCCTTTCAAATGGAGGTTGGAACAAAGGTTACATTGATTGGAATTCAGCAAGAGCAAGCGATTTCTATTAATGAAATTGCCAAAAAACTGGACACGATAAATTATGAAGTGACCTGCACCATTGCTAGCAGAGTGCCGAGAATATATATAAAAGACAAAGCACAGCGAAATATCGTTAATCCGCTCCTAAATTAATGTAATGGAAACATACTATGCAGAATAGGATTAATAAGGGTTGCTGCCTAAATACTTGAGGCAGTGTGTGAATATAAAAAAATGTACAAAATTTATTGGGAATGATGCATAAAACCTATAATTTTTGGCGGATAATACATTAGAATTGCTGAATGGACTTTGCAGATTGGGTTATTAGTGGTATGATTAAAAAAAAGAGCTAAATATGGTGTGTAGTGATGGTGGAGGTGTATGTTTGTGTCTGAATCCAGCGCAACGACAGAGATCATGATAAAATTACCAAAGCATTTATTATCTGAATTGGATGGCTTCGTAAAGCAAGAAAATGTGAATCGTAGTGAATTTATTTATCAAGCAACGAAAATGTACCTTCGTGAACGGAAAAAGAGACATATCCGGGAATCAATGAGAAGAGGCTACATGGAAATGGCAAAATTAAATTTATCCATTGCATCGGAAAGCTTTCTAGCAGAATATGAGGCAGAGCATACAGTAGAACGTCTAGTTAGCGGAGGATAATCCTTTGATTGTCAAACGTGGTGACGTTTATTTTGCAGACCTATCCCCAGTTGTTGGCTCAGAGCAAGGCGGTGTCCGTCCTGTACTTGTCATTCAAAACGACATCGGGAATCGGTTCAGTCCCACAGTCATTATTGCAGCAATTACGGCTCAAATTCAGAAGGCTAAATTGCCGACTCATGTGGAAATTGACGCGAAGCGCTATGGTTTTGAGAGAGATTCAGTAATTCTTTTGGAACAAATTCGCACGATAGATAAACAGAGGTTAACGGACAAAATTACCCATCTTGATGATGAAATGATGGAAAAAGTAGATGAAGCTCTGCAAATAAGCTTGGGTCTCATTGAATTTTGATAGGGATTATTGCGCTCTTTTTTAAAGAGCGTATTTTTTTGCATTCATGCACATAAATTTTATATATTTTTCTTGAAAACAGGTTTTGAGGCAGACGATAAAGGGAAAATAGAAAAGTCAAATAGACTTTGTTCATATTCGAAGCATATTAATGGTTCGTAAAGATATTGTATACTAATAATTTCACCTGCTAGTTATGAAATTTGATGATGATAGACCTGTAAAAAACCCCATTACTATCATCCGAATATGTTAAAATGGAGGTTGAACCTTGAAAAAAGAAATAATAGATTTTTTGAAATCTAATCATAAAGAAATCCATTCTGACTGGCTCAACAAGATGGAAGAAAATAGGGATAAACTGACTATCAGGATCACCTCTGATCATGATTATTACATGATGGGCGAGGAATTTATTAACCTGCTCCTTGTGGATTCATTAGGTAATAAAGTGTTTAATGATAAGCTGCCTGCTTTTATAGAAAAGGCTGTCAGCTATAATTGGCCTCTCCGGTTCTTGGTGCAGGGAATACAGGTGCTTGAGCAGGTAGTGTTGGAACATCTGGAGAAATCTGAGTCGAGTCATAATAAGGCCTATGAGCAAGTCAGCCTCTTAAATGCTTGGGTTCATCCACTGTGCCAAAGGATTGTAGAAGTATACTCCGAAACATGGGAAAGGACTTTCTCCTTGCAAAAGATTGCGCTGCAGGAACTGTCAGCTCCTTTAATTCCAGTTTTTGATGGAATTACAATAATGCCGCTTGTTGGTACAATAGATACACAGCGTGCAAAGCATATAATGGAAAATCTGCTCCAGGGTGTAGTTAAGCACCGATCAGAAGTTGTGCTGATTGATATAACAGGTGTTCCTGTTGTTGATACGATGGTTGCCCACCATATCATTCAAGCCGTTCAAGCCGTTCGGCTGGTAGGAGCAAAAAGCATGATTGTCGGAATTAGGCCGGAGATTGCACAAACCATTGTTAATCTTGGAATTAAATTAGATCAGTTTGAAACGAAAAATACATTAAAAAAAGGCATGGAAAAAGCTTTAGAATATACAAACAGAAAGTTGGTTGAAATTGGTGAATAAAGTGAGAATACCAATATTAAAGCTGCATGATTGTTTGCTTGTTTCTATCCAGTGGGAGTTGGATGACCAGACAGCCCTCCAGTTTCAGGAGGATTTGCTGAATAAAATCCATGAAACAAGTGCAAATGGTGTCGTAATCGATTTAACTTCTATTGATTTTATCGATTCATTTATAGCGAAGGTGCTGGGCGACGTTATTGGCATGTCCAAATTGATGGGTGCCAAGGTTGTGTTGACAGGCATTCAACCTGCTGTTGCAATTACGTTAGTAGAACTTGGGATCAGCTTGAATGATGTGTTGACCGCCCTAGATCTAGAAAAAGGTTTGGAGAAATTACAACAGGAATTGGGGGATTGACCTATGGGAGACCAATCCTGCGTAAAGATTGTCAACGAGTGGGACATTGTAGCTGCTCGTCAATTAGGAAGAAATGTAGCAAAAGAGCTAGGGTTCGGTACCGTAGATCAAGCGAGAATAACTACGGCTATTAGTGAGCTAGCTAGAAATATATACTTATATGCTGGCCAAGGCCAAATATGCATCAGCAAGCTTTCCGAGAACGGCAAAGTTGGCTTGAAATTAAGTGCTGTTGACAGCGGTCCAGGTATTAAAGATTTACGCCAGGTCATGCAGGACGGATTTTCAACCTCAGGCGGATTAGGAGCTGGCCTTCCGGGAGTGAAAAGGCTGATGGATGAGTTCCAGATAGAAACAGCAGTAGGAAAGGGTACAGATATCCAAGCAATCAAGTGGCTCAGATAAGGAGGGGGAACATGGATTTCCGTGAAATGATGGATTCTAAGTATCGAGATCTTCTTGTCAGTTACATCAAAGACGAATCTGAGCAAGCCCTCTATCAAGGGCAGAAGTTCAGCAGGAAATCGATTGAACATAAAATATCACCAGAGGATATCATAAGCCTACATAAATACTTAATGATGGATTTATATCCAGATTTACCAGAGCATGTAACAAGGTCTTTTGATATATTGCTCGAGGTTATGATGGGTTACGGTCTTGCGTACAGAGAGCATCAGAGCCTCCGCCATGTGCAGCAGGAGATTAGAAGCGAGATGGAGATTGCTTCTAATGTTCAGCAAACCTTGCTGCGTACAGAGATTCCTGATGTGGAAAGTATTGATATTGGTGCAATAAGTGTTCCTGCTAAAATGATGAATGGTGATTATCACCATTTTGTACAGGATGAAGATAAGTTTATCAATATTGCCATAGCTGATGTTATCGGCAAAGGGATACCTGCCGCTCTTTGTATGTCCATGATTAAGTATGCGATGGACAGTCTGCCGGAAAACCGCAACTTTCCAAGTAAGGTTCTGGAAAACTTGAACCGAGTAGTTGAACAAAATGTTGATCCAAGCATGTTTATAACAATGTTCTATGGCGCTTATGAAATGCAAACACATATTTTTCATTATGCTTCTGCCGGTCATGAACCAGGATTTTTCTTTGAAGCAAAAACCGGTGAGTTCAGCGACTTGGAGGCAAAAGGGCTCCTTTTAGGTGTAGATAAACAAGCTAAATATAAACAGTTTGAAAAAGAAGTGAATATTGGCGATATGATTATCCTGATGTCAGACGGCGTGACTGAGTGCAGGACAGAAGAAGGTTTTATCGAAAAGGAAACTTTAATCGGTTACATAAAAAAACATATTCACTTAAAAGCACAGGAAATAGTTAACAATGTCTATGAAGAGCTAGTGAAAATACAGGATTTTCAACTAAGAGATGATTTCACTTTAATTATTTTTAAAAGAGAAGTTTAAACTTCCTGCACATCGGGTATTTATCTAAGACATTAGAATGTTAAAGGTGGGTCGTACATGAATATTGTGATAGATGTAAACGAAAAAGAGTTAGATGTTGATATTAAGGTGGCTGGTGAAATTGACGCATATACAGCACCGAAATTAAAAGAAACAATTTATTCCTTCTCTGAAAAAGAGGGTGTAAGGATGACTATAGACTTATCAGATGTAAATTATATGGACAGCACAGGTCTTGGAGTATTTGTTGGCGTCTTTAAAAATGTACGTTCAAACGATGGAGAATTTAAGCTTATCGGCTTATCTGAACGCCTAATCAGGCTGTTTGAAATAACAGGTTTAGCAGATATTATCGACATTAACAGTAAGATTGAAGGTGGGATTAAATGAGCCAGCATTTTGAATACATTGAAATGAAAATCCCTTCAAAACCAGAGTATGTAGGTATCATTCGGTTAACCCTTTCCGGAATTGCGAGCAGAATGGGATTTAATTACGATGAGATTGAGGACTTGAAAATTGCCACAAGTGAAGCATGTACAAATGCTGTTCAGCATGCTTATAAAAATAAAGAGTCAGGGGAAGTGCTGATTGGGTTTCGACTTTATAATGACCGTCTAGAGGTTATTGTTGCTGATAATGGAAAAAGCTTTGATTTTGACAGCACAACAAAAGATATCGGACCATACGATCAGGATGAATCTATTGAGTTCCTTCGAGAAGGAGGCCTTGGACTCTATCTGATTGAAACACTAATGGATGAAGTTAAAATTCATCACAATGAAGGTGTTACGGTCTTGATGACGAAATACCTTGAGGGAGAGCAGGTGGAGAGTAATGCCGAGACAATCTCAACCTAAGCGCCAATTAACAAAAGAAGAAGTAAATGAGCTTATAAAAAAATTCCAGCTAAATCAAGATGAGGAAGCCCAGAATATACTTGTGATGAATTATCGGGATTTAGTAGAAGTGCTGGCAAGAAAGTACTCTAAAGGAAAAATGTTTCATGAGGATATCAGCCAGGTAGGCATAATCGGGCTGCTCGGAGCTATTCGCAGATATGACGAAAGTTTTGGGAAAAGCTTTGAAGCATTTGCTGTGCCGACTATTATAGGTGAGATAAAAAGATTCTTACGAGACAAGACGTGGAGTGTCCATGTTCCTAGAAGAATAAAAGAGATTGGTCCGAAAATAAAGAAAACAGTAGAGCATTTAACAACTGAATTACAAAGATCACCAAAAGTTGATGAAATTGCTGACTATCTAGAAGTCTCTGAAGAGGAAGTGCTTGAGGCAATGGAGATGGGTAAAAGCTACCAAGCTTTATCTGTTGACCATTCCATCGAGGCAGACTCTGAGGGCGGTACAGTAACCTTGCTTGATATTGTAGGGGATGTAGATAAAGGCTTTGAGCGTGTCAATCAAAAGCTTGTGCTTGAAAAAGTGCTGCATGTATTGAGTGAGAGGGAAAAGAGTATCATTCAATATACATACCTGGATAATATGAGCCAGAAGGAAGCTGGTGACAAGCTCGGAATTTCCCAAATGCATGTCTCCAGACTGCAAAGAAGGGCGATTAAAAAACTCCAGGAAGCGATTCATGCTGAATCCAGCAATTCGGAGTTTATTCTATGACTGCTATAGCTGACTCCAACATTCAAGTTTTAGCACATCAGACGAACAAGCAAGGTAAAACATTATGTGGTGACAGCTATTTTTTTCTATCGACAGAAGAATACTTTATCTGTGTGCTTGCAGATGGCCTGGGGAGTGGAGAGTTTGCCAATGAATCATCCCAAGCGGTAGCAGACGTAATTGAAGGTAATCACACTGCAGACGTGGAAGAATTGATGGAGTTGGCAAACAAGGCTCTTCTTAAGAAAAGAGGTGCCGCTGTTAGTGTTTTCAAAGTGGATTATGAATCGAAAAGCATTAAGTACAGCTGTGTCGGAAATATCCGGTTTTTCTTGTACACTTCCGGCGGAAAACTCACCTACCCGCTTCCTGTAACAGGTTATCTGTCAGGAAGACCACAAGTTTATCATACTCAAATTTTTTCATATGAAGCTAATTCGAAGTTCCTTGTCCATTCAGACGGCTATAATATTCAAGGAGTGAAGGATTTACTGAAGGGCTATCACCCATTGCGTAATATTGCCGATACAATCGCCAAAAAATATAATAATTCAGATGATGATTCTACCTTTATTTTAGGAAGCTTGCTTTAATGTAAGCTTTTTTTTTGTCTTTTAAAGTTTGATATACCTTATTTTGGGATGATAGGGTTAGATAATTTCATTCAATATATAGTAATATGAAGGAAGCAACTCTTTATGATACATATAAGGAAGGACAGTGGTAGTTCGTATGGAGAAAGTTTTAATTAAAGAGGATTATCAAAATATGATTGCGAAGGAGCAATCAATCACGAAAAAACAAGTATCTAGTGTTCTTGCGCTTTTAGAAGAGGGGAATACAGTGCCCTTCATCGCCCGTTACCGCAAGGAGCAAACCGGTGCTTTAGACGAAGTGCAGATAAAGGATATTATGGACCGATATCATTATATTCAGAACCTGGAGCAGAGGAAAGAAGAAGTTATACGGTTGATAGATGAACAAGGAAAGCTTACAGAAGAATTGCGAAAGAGTATTTCAGCATCTGTTAAGCTGCAAGAAGTAGAGGACTTATATCGTCCTTATAAGCTTAAAAGACGAACTAAAGCTACAATTGCAAAGGAAAAAGGGTTAGAGCCACTTGCTCAATGGCTGCTTGAATATAACGGTAGCTCTCCTATAGAACAAGAGGCAGTTAAATATATTTCAGAAGAAAAAGAAGTGCTGACAGCTGAAGATGCCATCGCAGGTGCAAGGGATATTATTGCAGAGGTAGTATCAGATGATGCTGACAGCAGGAAATGGATACGAAATAAAACATTTCAAGGAGGACTTATCGCATCAAGTGCTAAAGATGCTGATAAAGATGAAAAAAATGTTTATGAAATGTACTATGAATATGAGGAGCCTTTAAACAAAATTGTACCTCATCGTACATTGGCGTTAAATCGAGGCGAGAAAGAAGACATATTGAAAGTATCCATTAAGGCGCCTGTTGATACAATTGTCAGCTATCTCGAAAAAAAATGGATGAAAAGAGAAGGTTCCCCGTCTCATGACACGATTAAAGCTGCAATTGAAGACAGCTATAAGAGACTTATACAGCCTTCTATTGAGAGGGAACTTCGAGGAGAGCTGACAGAAAAAGCCGAGGAGCAAGCAATTCATATCTTCTCGGAAAATCTTCGGAATCTGCTGCTACAGCCGCCTCTAAAAGGGAAAATGGTGTTAGGAGTCGATCCAGCTTACAGGACAGGCTGTAAATTAGCAGTCGTAGATGAAACGGGTAAGGTGTTAGAAATAGGAGTTATCTATCCTCATCCCCCGGTCTCGAAAGCGAAAGAAGCAGCTGCTAAGTTTCAAGAGCTGTTAACAAAATATAAAATTGAAATGGTTGCTGTAGGAAATGGAACAGCCTCCAGGGAAACAGAACAATTTGTTGCCGAGCAGATTAAGAAGCAAGACAAGGAAATATTCTATCTGATTGTCAATGAGGCAGGGGCGAGTGTATACTCAGCTTCAGAAATTGCCAGGGAGGAGTTCCCGAACTTTCAAGTAGAGGAAAGAAGTGCAGTATCCATTGCAAGAAGGCTTCAAGATCCTTTGGCAGAACTAGTGAAAATTGATCCGAAGTCAGTCGGCGTCGGACAATATCAGCATGATGTGTCTCAGAAAAAACTGTCCGAATCTCTTGGATTTGTCGTTGAAACGAGCGTAAATAAAGTTGGGGTTAATGTAAATACGGCATCTTCTTCTCTTTTGCAATATGTTGCTGGTCTTTCTAAAGCGGTAGCTAATAATGTTGTTAAAAAGAGAGAAGAAGAAGGAAAGTTTACAAACAGAAAGCAGCTAAAGAAGATTCCGAGGCTCGGTGCGAAAACATATGAACAGGCAATCGGCTTTTTGCGCATATTAGACGGTGATGAACCGTTAGACAGAACAGGAATACATCCGGAGCATTATGATGAAGTGAAGGCCCTGTTGAAAAAAATCGGTTTTGATTCTAAACAAATTGGGACAGATGAATTGAAGGAAGCATTAAGCGGTCTTAATATAAAGGCGGTTTCAGCTGAGCTTGGAATCGGTGAGTTGACTTTAGGTGATATTGTCGATGCTTTAATGCGTCCAAGTCGTGACCCGAGGGATGAACTTGCAGCACCGCTCCTTAGAACGGATGTTTTGAAGCTTGAAGATTTACAAGCAGGCATGGAGCTTCAAGGGACTGTCCGGAATGTTGTTGACTTTGGTGCCTTTGTTGATATCGGCGTTAAGCAGGACGGTTTGGTTCATATCTCAAAACTCAGCAATAAGTTTGTTAAGCACCCATTGGATGTAGTGAGTGTAGGCGATGTGGTCACAGTATGGGTCGACGGTATTGATCATAATAAAGGAAGAGTCGCTTTGACTATGCTGCCGCCAAAAGCATAATTGCCAATGCTGAAAAAACCAAAGGATATGCTTAGTCCTTTGGTTTTTTATTTTCATGAGCAATTTTTTCTTCTATAATAATACCAGCATTGGTTAAGCAACCTGACTTGGTAGGTGTTTTTTTCATAAAACGCCTTTTTAATTTGATTTTGCAGCCATGTAGGCATAAGCTTATACCCCCTTTGTAATGTGCTGAAAAAATAGATGAAGCGCAGTTGCTGCTAAACCCAGCTTAGTAAAGGAAATATAAATCCTAGTAGTTACGAATTGCTGATGCTTAAATCATCATATGCTATAATATTTGTCTTGTTGAGGAGGGGACACTATTGACTGATCAGGAGCTGCAATTGTTAGTGGAAGAATTGTCAAACACTCATTTTAAAATACCGTTTATGCATAAAGCATCCTTTAACCCGAGACTCAGGACAACTGGAGGCAGATATTTACTGAACAGCCACAATATTGAGATCAATAGAAAGTACTTAGATGAATTGGGGATGGAGGAACTAATCGGAATTATTAAACATGAGCTGTGTCATTACCATCTTCATATAAATAAAAAAGGCTATCAGCATAAGGATGCTGATTTTAAAAACTTGCTGCGAAAAGTTGGGGGGCCCCGTTTTTGTTCTTCCTTGCCGCAGGAAAAAACGCAAAACAAACCAAAGCGAACACTCATATACAGATGCCAATCATGTAATCAAATTTATTTTCGCCGAAAAAAAGTAGATATGAAAAAGTATGTTTGCGGGAAATGCAGAGGGAAATTGAGTCTTGAGGAGATAAGAAACAGCTAGAAATTACAGTGTTTATAAGGCATTTATATGCAGTGAAGGCATGTTCAGATTCGTTTTAAAAAAAGTTTTAGAAATACGCTTGACTTTTAATATATACCTGCCTATAATGTAAAGAGTCGACAAGAGAGAGCGACGAACTAACGAAGTTCTCTAGAAGACAAGCTTTATAGAATAAACATTATTCCGCAGTAGCTCAGTGGTAGAGCACTCGGCTGTTAACCGAGCGGTCGTAGGTTCGAATCCTACCTGCGGAGCCATTGTTTTTTCGGGGAAGTACTCAAGAGGCTGAAGAGGCGCCCCTGCTAAGGGTGTAGGTCGCGATAGCGGCGCGAGGGTTCAAATCCCTCCTTCTCCGCCATTATTTTTTAATGGCCCATTGGTCAAGCGGTTAAGACACCGCCCTTTCACGGCGGTAACACGGGTTCGAATCCCGTATGGGTCACTTTATTAATTTAATAAACATTATGCAAAAAGCGAAATGGTCCCGTGGTGTAGCGGTTAACATGCCTGCCTGTCACGCAGGAGATCGCGGGTTCGATTCCCGTCGGGACCGCCATTTTTGTTGGTGGGCTATAGCCAAGCGGTAAGGCAACGGACTTTGACTCCGTCACTCGTTGGTTCGAATCCAGCTAGCCCAGCCATTTTTAAGAGCCATTAGCTCAGTTGGTAGAGCATCTGACTTTTAATCAGAGGGTCGCAGGTTCGAATCCTGCATGGCTCACCATTTATTATTGTAGATTCGCGGGTGTGGCGGAATTGGCAGACGCACTAGACTTAGGATCTAGCGCCGCAAGGCGTGGGGGTTCGACTCCCTTCACCCGCACCATGAATTTTAAACGAAATCGTTTATTGTAGTATGATGAAGGTTATCTAATATAGTGCGGTCGTGGCGGAATGGCAGACGCGCTAGGTTGAGGGCCTAGTGGGGGTTAACCCCGTGGAGGTTCAAGTCCTCTCGGCCGCATCTTTAAAAGACACTTGACAACCAGATATAAACATTATATGATAGTAAAGTCGCTTTCGTGGATATGCGCCCGTAGCTCAATTGGATAGAGCGTCTGACTACGGATCAGAAGGTTATGGGTTCGACTCCTTTCGGGCGCGCCATATTAGCGGGAAGTAGCTCAGCTTGGTAGAGCACTTGGTTTGGGACCAAGGGGTCGCAGGTTCGAATCCTGTCTTCCCGACCATTATCAAGTTGATTTAAGAAATTATAATTTAAATGCGGGTGTAGTTTAATGGTAAAACCTCAGCCTTCCAAGCTGATGTCGTGAGTTCGATTCTCATCACCCGCTCCAATTTATCT
>NZ_JBKKHP010000014.1:0-77583 GCF_046613985.1 Niallia laureatilytica
AAGCACCGCCTTTTTCGTTGCTTTCAGCTTTTTTTCTCGCCACTTTTAAGCATCGTGTTCTGAATAATAATATTAAACAGGGAAAGCAGAATGCTCGCTAGAAGGCTCATGCCAAAGCTTGAAATTTCAAAGCTGTCTCCCATTAGACGATCTGTTAATGAGAGTGTGATCGCATTGATCACAAATAAAAACAAACCTAACGAAAGTATTGTTACAGGGAGTGTCAATAAAATCAGGATAGGCTTCACCACAATATTAAGCAATGACAAAATGATACTAGCCCCAATTGCAGCTCCTATGCCTGACAGATAGAAAGAATCTTTGAACAAACCCGCCAATGCAATAAAAAACACGGCATTTATAACAATACCTAACAACCACTTCATATTTTCCTACACCTCATTTGGAAGAACAAATGTCATAATCAAATAAATCAGCACTAGCGAAAAGCCAGTTGGAATCAGTGCTAGAAGAAAGATTCCTCGCAACAGATTTGCATTAATATTGATACTTTCTGCAAGTCCGCCGATTACTCCTGCCAGTTTCCGATTATTTGTTGAGCGCATCAATTTCTTCATTTTATCTCCTTTCGAAGATTACTGTTGCTCCCGTTTCTTAATTTTGATGGAACCTGTTTTTGTGTTCGCTTCTATTCTTGTTCGTTTATCCAACGATTGAATAGACTGAAATTCCATCACTTTTTGGAGCACATCATTTTTTTCTTCTATTATTTGTATACCCTCAAGTTCAACATTAAATCCGCCAAAATTAGTCTTTAAGCTACCTGTTACGGCAAGCTCCTCTGGAAGCTGAACTTCAATGCTGCCTGTTGTCCCTTTTAACTCAAGCACCTCAATTTCTTCCGAATGGTCGATGCAAAGGATATTGCCATTAAAGGATTGAAGATCAACTTTTTTGAAAAAGCCTTCAGCCTTTATAGCTCCATTCAATGTTTCCCCGTCCAGCTCTTGAATCACACTGTTTTCAATTACTATACCGCCGTTTGCTGAATCTGCTTCCAGCTTTTCACTTTGCCCGGCATTTATTGTAATTTTCCCGTTTGCTGTTTTCGCATAAACCTGATCTGCGAAAAGATCATATGTTTTAATGGATCCGGTAAACAGTCTTACTTTTGCGATGTGGTACGTATTTTTTGGAACATATAGCTTCGTCTGCAGCTTCATCCATTTATGGTTCACCTTTATCTCTAGAGCATCTTCTTTCGCCTTTACTTTTACCTCTTTTAAAAATAAATCCTTCGCCTGCTCACTGGAATCGACCCTGTAGATTTTCGCTTTGCATTCAATCCGAATCTCCTGCTGATCCCAAGGAATAAGCTCTACTTCACCGTTTGGAATGTCAACATCGATATTTTTCGGGAATACCTCTGTAAACTGAAAAATATGCGATACTTCTTCATGTCTCGTAATATTTAACTGATCGAGATCCACTTCCTTAACCTTCTTTACGGCAGTATCTACAAAATCAAACAGTTTATCTTTAGCTGACTGGAATTTAAATGCCGATTGCTGATATGGTTCTTTTTTCTTTTCCTGAAATACAGACTCATCAAAACTCTCATCGTCGGTTTTTAGTGTTTTAGCTAAATCTGCTTCCTCTGCCTTTTCTATTAGCGACAGCGCCTCATCAATTGTCAGCTTGCCTTCCTCTAAAAGCTGCAGTATTCTTCTTTTTTCATCCGCCATTAATATTGCCTCCATTCTATCCCTAAGTGGTATATGTTTCCCTACTTGAGTAAAACTTTAAGCATAGCTATAAATGCAGCTGCTTTTTTCTGTCTGTGTATTTCTGTTTAGAACGTTAAGTAAATGTAAAACTAAGGAAAGCTGTGATACCTCTTGTTCTTCCCTTTCCTATTATTACGAATGAAACAATCTTAAAGTTTCATCTAAGCTGGGAATTGAGCATTTCTTTCTATCGTATGAGCATTATATAAAATTAAGAATAATGTCCACCTGGAAGTTAAGTATTAAAAAACCGGCCTCTGGAGTAATATCCAAAAGCCGGTAGGGCAGGATGCCTTATCCTGTTGTTATTTCCTCTGCATCTTTAATGCTTTGCTTCATACGCAGACAGTCTCTTTCCAGAATTGGTTTTAAATACTTTCCTGTATAGGAGCCTTCAAGCTCAGCGATCTTTTCTGGTGTGCCGCTTCCCAAAATAGTGCCGCCTTTGTCTCCTCCTTCTGGACCAAGGTCGATAATATAATCTGTCGCTTTAATAACGTCAAGATTATGCTCAATTACAAGCACAGTATCTCCATTGTCGACAAGACGCTGCAGGACACCTAGCAGCCTTGATATATCATCAACATGCAAGCCTGTTGTCGGCTCATCCAATATATAGAAGGTTTTACCCGATGATCTTTTGTGCAACTCAGAAGCAAGCTTAACCCTTTGAGCTTCACCGCCTGACAGTGTTGTTGCTGGCTGTCCTAATTTGATATATCCTAACCCTACATCGACAATCGTTTGCAGCTTGCGGTGAATTTTCGGGATATTTTCAAAGAAGGAAACAGCATCCTCGACTGTCATGTCAAGCACATCGGAAATATTTTTCCCTTTGTACTGCACTTCTAGCGTTTCCCTGTTATATCGTTTTCCATGACAGACTTCACATGGGACGTACACATCTGGCAGGAAGTGCATTTCAATCTTGATGATTCCATCTCCGCGGCAAGCCTCGCATCTTCCGCCTTTAACATTGAAGCTGAATCTGCCCTTTTTATAACCGCGAACTTTCGCTTCATTCGTTGTAGCATAAACATCCCGGATATCATCGAATACGCCAGTATATGTGGCAGGATTGGATCTAGGTGTGCGGCCGATAGGAGATTGGTCGATATCAATTACTTTTTCAAGCTGCTCAATTCCTTTTATTTCTTTATGCTCACCCGGTTTTGCCTTTGCCCTGTTCAATTTTTGGGCAAGGCTTTTATGAAGAATTTCGTTTACGAGCGTGCTTTTTCCCGATCCGGAAACGCCTGTGACTGCTGTAAACACCCCTAACGGTATTTTCACACTGACATTTTTGAGATTGTTTTCTTTTGCTCCGATAATTTCCAGAACCCTGCCGTCATTTTTTCTGCGCTCAAGCGGCAGTGGAATAAACTTTTTACCTGATAAATATTGACCGGTTATGGAATTATCATCTTCCATTACTTCCTGTGGAGTTCCCGTTGAAATTATTTGTCCGCCGTGAACCCCTGCTCCCGGACCGACATCGATTAAATAATCTGCTTCCATCATTGTATCTTCATCATGCTCTACAACAATTAGCGTATTTCCGATGTCCCTCATATGCTTCAATGTATCAATCAATTTGTCATTATCTCTTTGATGTAGCCCAATAGACGGTTCATCTAGTATATAAAGTACGCCTGTCAGCCGTGAACCGATTTGCGTAGCAAGTCTGATTCGCTGCGCTTCTCCGCCGGATAAAGTTCCTGCAGCTCTGCTAAGTGTCAAGTAATCCAAACCAACATTATTAAGGAAACCAAGACGCTCTGAGATTTCCCGCAGAATTAGATTGGCTATTTGTTGTTCCTTTTGTGTTAAAGTAAGATTTTCGAAGAAGTTCTTCCCTTCAAGGACGGATTTTTCCGTCACTTGGCCGATGTGCAAGCCGTTCACAAATACTGCCTGAGCTTCCCTTTTTAAACGGTAGCCTTTACAAGTAGGACAATCTTGCTGCCCCATATACTTCTCCATTTGTTCCCGGATGAAATCGGAGCTTGTTTCCTTATATCGTCTTTCCACATTGCGAATAACACCTTCAAACTGGATATCATTTTCCCTTACTTGGCCAAAATCATTTTCATAACGGAAATGGATTTTTTCTTTGCCTGAGCCGTAAAGAATTTTATCCAGCATTGGTTTCGGAATATCTTTAACAGGTATATTCATGTCAATGCCATAATGGTTGCAGATACTTTCCAAAAGCTGCGGATAATATTGGGAACTGATAGATTCCCATGGTGCTATCGCGTTTTCCTTTAATGTGAGATTCGGATTAGGAATAACCAGTTCAACATCCACCTCTAACCTCGATCCAAGACCGTCACATTCAGGACATGCCCCAAACGGACTGTTGAAGGAGAATAATCTCGGTTCCAGCTCTCCGATGGAAAAACCGCAGATTGGGCAGGCATGATGCTCGCTGAACAGGAGCTCTTCCTCTCCAATCACGTCAATAATTACTTTTCCGCCGCCAAACTGAAGAGCAGATTCAAGGGAATCAGCAAGACGCTGAGAGATCCCTTCTTTAACGACAAGGCGGTCAATTACCACTTCAATATTGTGCTTTTTATTCTTCTCAAGCTCAATATCATCGCTCAGCTCATGCATTTCTCCATCTATTCTGACACGAACATAACCTTGCTTCTTAATATCCTCCAGCACTTTCACATGTGCGCCTTTTCTGCCGGAAATGACAGGTGCAAGCACTTGAAGTCTGGTTCTCTCAGGGTATTCCAATATGCGGTCAACCATTTGTTCTATTGTTTGCGAAGTGATTTCAACCCCGTGCTCCGGACAAACCGGCCTGCCGATTCTGGCATACAGCAACCGCAAATAGTCGTATATTTCTGTAACCGTGCCGACAGTTGACCGCGGATTTCGGCTCGTTGTCTTTTGGTCAATGGAAATGGCAGGAGACAAACCTTCAATTGAATCAACATCCGGTTTATCCATCTGCCCAAGGAATTGGCGTGCATATGCTGATAAAGACTCAACATAGCGCCTTTGTCCTTCTGCATAGATAGTATCAAAAGCAAGAGAGGATTTCCCTGAGCCTGACAGTCCTGTGATTACAACAAGCTTATCTCTTGGTATAGTAATATCAATATTTTTCAGATTATGTGCCCTTGCACCTTTAACAATCAATTTATCTTTTGCCATTTCAGCCTTCACCCCTCTGCCTTAAGCTCAAGCAGCAAATCGCGGAGTTCTGCAGCTCTTTCGAAGTTGAGAGCTTTTGCAGCTTCCTTCATTTCTGCTTCCATTTGTGCAATCATTGCTTCTTTGTCTTTTTTCGTCAACTTTTCCAGCTTAGCAGATGCTGTATACTCTTCCGGCTCCTCTGCCGCCTGTGTTGCTCTTATTGTGGCTCTGATTCCTTTTTGGATCGTCTGTGGCGTAATGCCGTGCTTTTCATTATATTCTTCTTGGATAGCGCGGCGCCGTTTTGTTTCATTTATCGCTATTTCCATCGAGTTTGTCATTTTATCTGCATACATAATGACATGGCCATTCGAATTTCTCGCCGCACGGCCGATTGTTTGAATCAATGAACGCTCAGAACGGAGGAAGCCCTCTTTATCTGCATCCAGAATAGTAACAAGAGATACTTCCGGTATGTCCAGTCCTTCCCGCAACAGGTTGATTCCGACAAGTACATCATATTTGCCTAAACGAAGCTCCCGGATAATTTCAATCCGCTCTAAGGTCTTTACCTCAGAATGGAGATATTGAACCTTTATGCCGATTTCCTTCAAATAATCCGTCAAGTCTTCGGACATTTTTTTCGTTAAGGTAGTTACAAGTACCCTTTCGTTCTTTTTAATGCGTTCCTGAATTTCACCAATCAGATCATCTATCTGTCCTTCAATCGGTCGGATATCAATCGTCGGATCAAGCAAGCCAGTCGGTCTGATAATCTGCTCAATCATTTCCGGAGTATGCTCCAGCTCATATGGTCCCGGAGTTGCTGAAACACAAATCATCTGATTGATATGCTCCTCGAATTCACCAAACTTTAATGGCCTGTTGTCCATGGCTGACGGCAGTCGGAATCCATGTTCAACAAGCACACCTTTGCGCGCTTGGTCTCCGTTATACATCCCTCTGATTTGCGGCAATGTAACATGGGACTCGTCAATAACTAGCAAGAAGTCCTTCGGAAAGAAGTCTAATAATGTATATGGTGTCGAGCCTGGAGGTCTTAATGTTAAATGACGGGAGTAGTTTTCAATTCCCGAACAGAAGCCCATTTCCCTCATCATTTCCAAATCATATCTGCAGCGTTGTTCAAGTCGCTGTGCCTCTAACAGCTTATTGTCCTCCCGGAGCTTTTCAAGCTGCTCTTCCAGCTCTTTTTCAATATTTTCTATTGCTATTCTCATTTTCTCTTCTCGTGTAACGAAGTGGGAAGCTGGGAAAATGGAAACATGATTTCTTTCTCCAAAAATCTCTCCTGTCAATGCATCCACTTCACGGATGCGATCGATTTCATCTCCAAAAAACTCCACTCTAATGCAGCGCTCGTCACGGGATGCTGGGAAGATTTCGACGACATCTCCCCTTACGCGGAACGTTCCCCGCTTAAAGTCAATGTCATTACGGTCATACTGGATATCAACGAGCCTGCGAAGGAGCTGATTGCGTTCAATCTCCATACCTGCTCTCAGAGACACCACCATTTCCTTATACTCTTCAGGAGAACCTAAGCCATAGATGCAGGAAACACTAGCAATGATGATGACATCTTCCCTCTCAAACAGCGAGGCAGTCGCTGAGTGACGAAGCTTATCAATCTCATCGTTTATGCTGGCATCCTTTTCTATGAAAGTATCTGTGCTCGGCACATATGCTTCAGGCTGATAATAATCATAATAGCTGACAAAATACTCAACCGCATTGTTCGGAAAAAACTCCTTGAATTCACTGTAAAGCTGACCTGCCAATGTCTTGTTATGTGCAATGATCAATGTCGGCTTTTTTACTTCCTTAATAACATTGCTGACAGTAAATGTTTTTCCTGTCCCTGTTGCACCAAGGAGTGTTTGGATTTTTTTGCCCGAATTTATTCCAGAAACGAGCTGTTTAATTGCCTCGGGCTGGTCCCCATCAGGGGAATATTTAGAAACTAATTCGAATTCTTGGGTCACTGTAATCCTCCTGTTTCTTCCTTCTGTACTATAGGTTTCATTGATTTTCCTAATGATTAATAGGGGCTGTATATGTAAATGTAATTCAAAAATCTATTTAAGACACATCTTATAAACTATCCAAATTTAAGATTTGATATATCACCATTCTACCACAAACTTCCCTATTCAAACCAATAATATGCGAACGAATATTCCCCTTTTTTTATTTTTTGTTGTTTTTTAAATAAAAAAAGAATGCCCTTCCTTAGGATGATTCTCCACGAAGGAAACATTCACCTGTTTAAAGAAGGTCATTCTTTTCATTATTTATTCAGCGGCTTTAGCACTCTGTTTTTTCAGTCTGCCGCTAAGCCAAAACCCCACAGTCAGGGAAAATGCATCAATCACAATCAGCAAAAAGGAATTCGTATATCCCTTATACGCGGAGGCAGCGATCAACGCAACCGTAAGCACTAAAGCAACTACTCGATTGTAAGCCACCCTTGTAAAAAGCATAACTAATAATCCGGGAAAAATAAGTGCAGCTAAATAGATCATCTTATATTGATACACCTCTTTTTTGCTTGAGCGTTATTATCCTTCAATAACCGTAATGCCAAGTCTGGATAAAGCACTGGCAAGATTATTAAAGATTGGAATCCTGCTGAAGTCTACACCGAGCTGAATCGCAGTCTGTGCCACTTCTGGACGCAGGCCTGAAAGGTAAGCTGTAACACCAATCAGGTTTAAAGCATGGATAACATGAAAAATTTGCTGTGCTACCATTGTATCAATAATTGGTACGCCAGATAAGTCAATGAACAGCTTTTCCATATTATTATTATTACACTGCTTCAATGTAGTTTCCATAATAATATTAGCTCTTTGCGTATCGATATCCCCTAACAACGGCAGCACTCCAATTCCCTTTGTAATCGGGATGACAGGGCTGCTCAGTTCATAGATGGTCTCCTGCTGTGCAGAAAGCTGCTGATGCTTAAATTTATCGTAGTATTCTATAAAAATATTTGTAAAAATATCAAAGGCATAATTTGTTAAACGCAACCAATTGAACATGTTGCTGATACTGAAATTCTCTTGAGACTCCTCTGCGAATTTCTGAATATATTTAATTAAGATAGATTTGACGCATGTCAGCTGTTCAATCGACTCTAGTATCGGTACAGCGTCCTGAGATCTTTGTTTGGCGACCTTTACAGCCCACTCCGAAATACTTGCTTTATAAACAGTTTCCTCCGAATGAAAGACATGCAGTACATTCTTTACAAGCGTATGATAGCTGTTAACCAGCTCCTCTTTAATCGGCTGGCCCTCTTCAATCCTGTAGAATGCTGATTTATTTGTACTTAACGTCTTTAGCCATTCCTCTGCCATACTTTCTATCTGTTCATTTAAATAATTATATAATTCTTTTTTGCAGTCAGACACGTAATTCTCCTCCTAAAGGTAAGCGACAGTTCAATCTCTCAAAATAACAAGCTTTTAATTCCGCCAGTTTCATAGCAGCCTGTGCATTCACTATGTGGAAGGATATAACCAATAGCAATTGTACTATATATGGGCAGTATCTAACAGCAAAGCAGCTTGACTATCAATGAATCAAATGGCAGCTTTATTAAGCTATTGACCAAACTATTAGAAAGGGAATCCCTAGAATGCAGCTTGCAGCTTTATATCAAACAGGTAGGTTATGTGGAACTATTTTTCCAAAAGACCTGTCTTTAGTTTTTTATCAGTCCAGTGGCAATTACTTGAAAAAGAGGCTTCACGGACGAAGATCTTTTTTTGGCATTGCTCACCATCACAATTATTTCATTCAATTCTTGCGGAGTAAGTTCTTCTATGATCCATTCCGCCAATTCATGATGGCTTATAGATATATTCTTATACGGAATTTTAATTGTCCGACATTGCATTAACTCTTTCCTCAGAATATTTACATGATATTCATATCTTGATAATCCACTTTGTCTAGTATTCATCCCTTGTGTCCAATCCTCTTTATACATAGTTGCACCTCACTTTAGTTACAAACACTTGCAGACCTTCAAAATTAGAAACTTTTTATTTAAGTGTAAATATATCTACTTGATTAGTAGAGGTCAATCACGAAAGGCATTATCCTCCTATTATGGAAGGAAATTAGGAACAATGTCGTATACATGCTAGGGAAATAGTCTATTCCACTTCCCCGTTTTGTAAGGTAAAATTTACTACATAATGTATATACAAATATTTACCCCGTTTCCCATTTCATACACTGCTAAATGCTTCGTGATTTACTATGAGGAGGAATCAATATGGATATTGAAAAAATAAAAGCACAATATATCGGAACCCAATTAAAAGAAGATATCTTTTCAAATTCCATCGAAGGTCTTTTGCTGCTAAAAAAAGGCGCTGTTTTGGAAGATACCCATATTGATCTTCTTTTAAACCACAAAGTTGATGTTTCTAGTTTGACTTCTATTTCCGAAACTAGTGAGGCTTTGTCTGCTGAACAAGCTTACTTTGCTATTTTTACACAAGTGGAAGAAACTTTTGCCTCATTAATCAACAAAAGTGAAGAAGGTCTTGAGGAGTTACTCTCTGACTATAGGATTCTTATCGACCTTGCCTTACATGACATTACCATTTTAGACTTTATTCTCGATGATACGCATACCAGCAACTCTATCTACAAGCACAGTATCAATGTCGGCATTATTTCCGCGCTCATTGGACAAATACTAGGCTATTCTAATAGAAACTGTCACTTACTAAGCCAAATGGGTTTATTTCACGATATTGGAATGCTCCTAATCAAAGATGAAATTCTTAATAAGAAGACAAAGCTGACTCATTCAGAATATAAAGAAATCCAAAAACATACGACTTTAGGAAAAAGTATTCTATTCTCGATTAACTCATTAGATATCATCATCTCAAGAACAGCTCTGCTTCATCATGAAAAAATAAATGGCAAAGGATACCCACTTAACCGGCAAGAAAAGGATATACCATTTATGATTCAAATTATTTCCGTTGCCGACATCTTTAATAGTATGTGCTCAAGTACGTGGCATCAAAAGAAAAAGACATATTTCGAGGCCATCAATGAGCTAATTGATGAGGCCCATGGAAATGCCATCAATCCCGCAATCGTCATTCCTTTTGTTTCGTATCTTATGCGAAAGCAGCTCTTTAAAAAGGTGAAACTAAATACAGAGCAAACAGCGGAGATTATCTTTATTCATCCAAATGAGCCCCATTTACCTCTTGTCCGTATTGAGGATGACTATTTGGATTTGCGTAAATCAGCTTCTACTAAAATAATAGATAGGCAGGCATAACAAAAGACCACAGATAAGCTGTGGTCTTTTGTCTTTACTTATACTCCTTTATACGCTTTTCGATAAATATCGGCCAAGTCTGCAACTAATGGCAGCTTAGGATTTGCTGTTGTACATTGATCTTCAAAGGCTCGATCTGCCAAATAGTCCACCTTTTCTTCAAAGGCTTTTGCATCAACTCCATTAGCAGCAATGCTCATTGGGATATGGAGCTCTTTTGCCAAACGGATGACTGCTTTAACAAAGCTGTCTACTCCTTGTTCTGTTGTGTTGGCAGGAAGCCCAAGTATTCTTGCCAATTCAGCATAGCGCTCATCTGCCTTGAAATGCTCATATTTAGGAAATGCTGTGAATTTTTTTGGTTTTTCCGCATTATAGCGAATAACATGCGGCATTAGTATCGCATTTGAACGGCCATGGGCAATGTGGAACTCTGCCCCCAGCTTATGGGCTAGGCTGTGGTTTATTCCTAAAAATGCATTTGCAAACGCCATGCCCGCAATGGTAGAGGCATTATGAACCTTTTCACGCGCTTCCTCGTCAGATCCGTTGCGATAAGCTCTTGGCAAGTATTCAAAAATTAATTGCACCGCCTTAACAGCCAATCCATCTGTGTAGTCATTAGCCATATTGGAAACATAAGCCTCTACCGCATGTGTCAGTACATCCATGCCTGTATCTGCTGTAACAGCAGGAGGAACTGTCATTACAAATTGCGGGTCAACGATGGCAACATCTGGTGTTAACTCATAATCTGCCAGCGGATATTTAATATTATTTTCTTTGTCTGTAATAACGGCAAAGGACGTGACCTCAGAGCCTGTTCCAGATGTTGTCGGTATCGCTACAAATTTTGATTTGCCTTCAAGACTTGGATACTTGTAAACTCTTTTTCTTATATCAAGGAATTTCTGCTTAAGTCCGAAGAAATCCTCATCGGGATGTTCATAGAACAGCCACATTCCTTTAGCCGCATCCATCGGTGAACCTCCGCCTAATGCAATGATGCAGTCAGGCTGGAATTTAGCCATCATTTCCGTTCCTCTGACAACAGTATCTAAAGATGGATCTGGTTCAACATCAGAGAATACTTCGACTTGAACAAGGTCTGATCTTTGTCTTAAATGATGAAGCACCTTATCCACATAGCCGAATTTGACCATATAGGGGTCTGTTACGATAAAGACACGTGAGATATCCTTCATTTTTTGTAAATACTGAACAGCATTTTTTTCAAAATATATCTTTGGCGGAATTTTAAACCACTGCATATTCACATTCCTTTTAGCAAGTTTTTTTACATTCAATAAATGCACATCTGTTACATTAGTGGCAATTGAGTTTTTCCCATATGATCCGCATCCCAGCGTTAAGGACGGCATAAACGCATTGTATATATCCCCGATTGCTCCTTGGGAAGATGGCGCATTGCAAATTATGCGGCATGCCTTCATTCTTAAGGCAAACTCTTTCGTTACATCTTCATCCTCTGAATGAATGACAGCAGAATGCCCTAATCCGCCGAACTCAAGCATCTCTTCAGCTCGCTTCAGTCCCTCTTCTGTTGATTCAGCTTTATAGCATGCAAGGACAGGACTTAGTTTTTCTCGGGAAAGAGGATATGCTGGTCCGACTCCTTCCAGTTCAGCGATTAAAATCTTTGTATCTTTATGAACTTGCACTCCAGCCATTGCTGCAATTTCATAGGCAGGCTTGCCAACAATATCCGGGTTTACTGCACATGTATTTACATTGATAACTAGGTTTTCTACCTTCTTTTGCTCTTCTGGATTTAAGAAGTGGCAGCCATTTTGGATAAGCTGACCTTTCACTTCCTCATAAATTTCCTGATCGACGATAACCGCCTGTTCAGATGCACAAATCATTCCATTGTCGAAAGTTTTGGATAAGATTAAATCATTGACTGCTCGTTTTACTTTAGCTGTTTTCTCTATATAGCAAGGTACATTCCCAGCTCCAACACCTAAAGCTGGTTTTCCGCAGCTGTATGCGGACTTAACCATGCCTGGTCCGCCTGTTGCTAATATCATAGAAATTCCTGGATGATTCATTAATGCCTTTGTCGTTTCAATGGATGGTTTTTCAATCCATTGGATGCAATTTTCAGGTGCACCTGCTTTAACTGCTGCATCCCTTAAAATTTTTGCTGCTTCACTGCTGCAGCCCTGTGCAGATGGGTGGAATGCAAAGACTATCGGATTGCGTGTCTTAATAGCAATAATGGCTTTAAACATCGTTGTGGAAGTTGGGTTTGTCACAGGTGTGACACCTGCAATAACACCGATTGGGTCAGCAATTTCAAAGATTCCGGCCGCATCATCCTCACTGATTATTCCGACCGTTTTGTCATATTTTAAACTGTGATAAATATATTCAGTAGCAAAAATATTTTTCGTAATCTTATCCTCATAAATCCCTCTTCCAGTTTCTTCAACTGCAAGCTTTGCCAAGTACATATGCTTATCGAGTCCTGCCAATGCCATTTCCTTGACTATATGATCAACCTGAGCCTGATTAAGCTTATAAAATTCATCCAGCGCCTGTTTGCCTTTCTCAGCAATCTCATCAATAATTGCCTGCACATCTGCAGCTTCCTGCTTTAGCTTTACATCCTTTTCGACAGTTGACATCTTTTAATCCCTCCAGAATTTTTCCTTTTTCGAAACAAATATAATTTGTGAACAATTTCACAAATTAACTTTAAAAGAAAAACCGAATTGTCAGCTTTATGACCCGGTTTATCTTTTAAAGGATAACCACAAAGAATTTGGATATTTATCCCTTTAGAACCAATAATTTTTACTTACAAGCATATCTTAATCACTTTCCAATCAAACTGCAATAGGTTCTCTTCGATTTGTTCAGTATTTCACAAGCTTGTTCACCTATTGTTCACAATTGCATATTTTTTAAATTTCTCTTATACTTATCGAGTGATAAATCATTTTATTGGGTAATAGAAAGGAAACAAAATGAAAAGGGATCACGAAGAGCTGCAGTCACAGACAATGGATACACATCATTTGATTATTAAGGCAGCGACTACCTTATTTATGGAGCTTGGTTATCGTGCTGTAAGCACAAGGAAAATTGCAGCAGCCTGTGGCATTACTCAGCCTGCTTTATACCATCACTTCCAAAATAAACAAGAGATTTACATTGAGGTTCTGAAAGCTTCCATTCTTCAGACAGAAAACTATCTTTACAAAATAGCCGCCGATTATCCAGATATTAAGCAGCGCATCTTTCATCTAGCCAGCTATTTCATGCAGAATTACGAAGAAGATTTAATGCAAATGTTTCATGATCTTCATCATGAAATGCCGGAAGATGTCAAAAAAACCATTAACTCCCATTGGCAAAAAGGCTTTCTTGCACCTATTATGAGAATGTTTGAGGAAGCTGTCGCTAATAAGGAAATTGGATCATTTGAAAAGATAGACAGCAGCAGCTTTGAAGTATCTCTTCTATTATTGAATATGATAAAGTCTGCTCTTTTGCCTGAATATATGAAACGCTTATCAGAGACTGAGCAAAAAGCTATCATAGATAAAAAAGCTAAGCTCATTGTCCAAATATTTTTAAGCGGTATTGCTTAACCCTATATTCATTGCTGTTTCTTATTCTAACAAGAGCAGCATTATATTTTTTTGATTCCCTTATCAGTTGATAAGCTATTATTTTTCTTCCAGCTTATCAATTGATAAGTTCATCATAATAACAATGATAAAGGAGCTAGAAAAAGTGAAAAATTTTATCCCTACCGTTTTCCGATTTGTTTCAGGGAAAAAAGGAAGATGGATTACACTGTTTGCCTGGATCTGTCTTGTCCTTGTCCTAAGCTTAACACTGCCGCAAGCAAGCTCACAAAAAAATGAGAATGCTGCAAACTTGCCTGAAGATTCACCTTCTCAAGAAGCAGAAGCTATTATTAATAAAGAATTTCCAAATGAACAAGGAACACCGGCCCTGATTACCTTTCATCGAGATACCGGCCTCTCAAATGATGATTTAACGCAAATTCAAGAGCTGGCAGGTAAATTAACGGAGGAACCGGTTGTCCACCAGCAAAGTGTTATCCCACTTCACCAGCTGCCGATTGAAGCAGTTCAGCAGCAAGTATCAGAGGATGAAACAACCATTGTCCTTCCCGTATTGTTCGAGAAGTCTACAACAACAGCAGAGCTGGAAAAAAGTCTGGAAGAGCTACAAACTGCAGCGTCTGA
Organism: Niallia laureatilytica; assembly: GCF_046613985.1. NCBI lineage: Bacteria > Bacillati > Bacillota > Bacilli > Caryophanales > Bacillaceae > Niallia > Niallia laureatilytica. Next base: position 14,490 of record NZ_JBKKHP010000014.1, read on the forward strand.
CACTTTCAGCACAGATCCTTTTAAAGCAGATATAAATGATGAAGATACACTGTCTGCCAGAACTACAGGTCCTGTGGGGATTGCTGTTGATGCAGCCGCACTATTCAGCCAAGGCGACTTGTCCTTGCTGATTGGTACAGTCGTTATTGTGCTTATTTGTCTTTTAGTTATCTATCGTTCTCCGATATTAGCAATCATCCCGCTGATTGGAGTTGGGATAGCTTATTTAGTAATTAGTCCTGTATTAGGCGGAATGGGCAAAGCTGGCTGGATTGAATTCGATTCACAAAGCATCGCAATCATGACGGTTCTTCTCTTTGGTGCTGGAACTGATTATTGCTTGTTCCTCATAAGCAAATACCGAAGCTTGCTAAAAGTGGAAACGAAGAAGGAAATCGCCATGGCAAATGCCCTGCGCCGTTCAGGTGGAGCAGTTGCAATGAGCGGATTGACCGTTGTGTTCTCCCTGATTATTCTTTTGCTCGCAGAATATGGTTCGATACAGCGCTTTGCTGTGCCTTTCAGTCTTTCCATTTTAATCATGATGGTCGCAAGCTTAACACTTGTGCCAGCAATTTTGGCTATTTTCGGAAGAGTTTCTTTCTTCCCATTCATGCCTAAAACACCAGAGATGGAAAAAGCAAAACCAGTAAAGAAGAAGAAAAAGTCTCGTTCTCTTGGCGAATTCATCGGCAAAATTGCTGTAAATCATCCATGGAAAGTAACCATTATTACAACAGTATTTTTAGGTGTTTTTGCTTTACTGTCATTAAAGATGGAATCCACTTATGACACATTATCCTCTTTCCCTGACGATATGCCATCAAGGGAAGGATTCACGATTATTTCTGAGCATTTCTCAGCTGGTGAACTAGCTCCTGCAGAGGTTGTTGTCCAAACAGAAGGTAGTGATATTCCTGTTGAAGATGTATTAAATGACCTTCCATTTGTTGCAAATGTTTCAGAAGGAGAACAAGCAAAAAATGATTCGGGCTTGTTTAAATACTCTGTTGAATTAAACACAAACCCTTATTCTAATGAAGCAATGGAAGAGCTCCCTGACTTGCGTGCAGCGGTTGAAAAAACTCTTGCTGACAATGGCATCACTGAAAGCAGTGAGAAAGTCTGGATTGGGGGCATAACAGCAGAACAGCTTGATACGAAGGAAACGACTGACAGTGATGCACGTCTTGTCATTCCAGTAATTGTTGCTATGATTGCCGTCCTTCTGCTTGCCTACTTACGTTCAATCACTGCTACAATTTATTTAATTGCAACAGTGCTGTTGTCTTATTTCAGCGCATTAGGCTTAGGTTGGGTTATTCTTCACTACGGTTTTGGAGTAGAGGCAATCCAAGGACTTATTCCGCTTTACGCCTTTGTCTTTATTGTGGCACTCGGGGAAGATTATAATATTTTCATGATTTCGAGCATTTGGAAGAAAAGTAAAGAAATGCCTCTTAGCCAGGCGATTAAAGAAGGGGTTGCAGAATCCGGCGGAGTCATTACTTCAGCAGGGGTTATCTTAGCCGCAACCTTCATGGTCTTAACAACATTGCCAATTCAAATATTGGTTCATTTCGGAACAATCACAGCTATTGGCGTGCTTCTCGACACGTTTGTAGTTCGTCCATTTTTAGTTCCTAGCATCACTGCTTTATGCAAAAAAGCTGCCTTCTGGCCAGCAACGAAACATTTGCACGAAAGCAATGAGCAAGAGTTAGAAAAGCAGAACAAAAATCAAACAGTCTAAGATTAATAATAGAAGAGACCTAGTAGAAGCAATCTACTAGGTCTCTTTTTATCACTCTTTAAGCATGTCTTACTTTTCTATAAACCAGTACTCCAATACCAACCACAAACAGCAGTCCACCGACTAACAGCATCGTATAATTGTTTGTAGCAGTATTCGGAAGTGCATTTCCAGCTGTATTTCCAGACGTTGCTTTATCGTCTGATGTTTTGTCTGGAGTTACATTTTGGTTTTGATTATTGTCAGAACCTGGTGCTGCTCCATTGTCTGCACTGTCATCAGTCTTGCCATCATCTTTTGCTGGAATGTCATCACCATTATCGCTATTGTCGTCTGTAACTGGAGTCTCTGAACCATTATCATCATCTGAATTATCATCACCATCGTTAACTGGTGTTTCTGGTCCATTGTCATCGTCTTGATTACCGTCGTCTTCATCAACCGGTGTTTCTGGTTCCACTGCTTTTCCTAGTGTATCAATGATACGTCCTTCCAATTGAGGATCTACTTCTCCATTTAAGTTATCAACCATATAATCGCGTAGCTGCTCCCAATCGATTGCACCCATATCTTGAACTCGGCCTTCTTGATAGGCTTTAGCAAATACTTCATAACCATCTCCGCCTTTTGCGGTAAAGTTGTTTGTAGTTACTAAGTACGTTTGGTCTGCCTTAATGTCTTCATACTGTTCATTTACTTTTACTTGCATCGAAACTACGCGAGAACCAGCTTCTTTTGTGCTGTCATACGTAAATTTCATTCCAGATACATGGAGGAATCCACCGCTTTCCGCTGGCGCTAAACGCACACTATATTCTAAAATTTGTTTAATTTCCTCACCTGTCAGCTGGACAAATGCAGGATCGTTCCCAAATGGCAATACGGCAATAACTTCGCCTGTAGTAATAGGTCCTTCATCAATTGCAGCGCGGATTCCGCCCCCATTTTGCATGGCAATGACAACATTTTCATTTTTTTCTTTCGCTTTTGCAAGCATAGCATCTGTTACAAGATTTCCAAGTTCTGTCTCATTTGCCCGCACACTAACTTCACTGTCTGTTAAACGTGGGTTTAATAAAGGTTTTTTGGCAACTGCCCCTGTTTCTTGATTTGTTAAACTATCAATTTCCGCTTTATATGGCGCCAGTACAGCTGCCGCTTCTGCATCTGCTGCTTTTGATGCAACATCAATTAATTGACCAGCTTGACCGACAACTATCCCATTTTCATCAAAGTCTACCTTTAATTCTCCCAGCAATGTAGAATACTGGTATGCTTGTACAATTACAGTTGGATCCTTTGCAGCACCAGCTTCATCCGCTGTAATAACTACAGGCTCATTCAATTGTGTATGAGAATGTCCACCCACAATAACGTCAATTCCATCAACATATTTAGCTAATTGTAAGTCATTGCCCATTTCTGGATTACTGTCATAACCAATATGTGTTACAGCAATAATTTTATTAATTCCCTTACTTTCAAATGCTGCAACTGCTTCTTTTGCTTTCTCTATATAGTTTTGGAATTTCACATTAACAGGACTGGAAATATTCGCTGTGTCCTCTGTTGTTAATCCAAAGATACCAACTTTTTCTCCATTTACTTCTTTAACCATACCGTTATAAACAATTCCATCTTCAGGAGATTCTGTATAAGAATTATTTGTTTTGCTTGCCATATACGCATCACCAGAGAAATCTACGTTAGCACTTAAAAAAGGAAAATTTGCTTTTGAAACAAATTCAGATAAGGACTTATGGCCATTTTCCCCTGAACCTAAGTCAAATTCATGATTTCCAAAAATCATTGCATCAATATCCATTAAATTTAGTAGTGCTAAATCTGCTTGGCCTTTAAACTGATTGAAATATAATGTTCCTGAAAAAACATCTCCTGCGTTAAATAGTAGTGCATTTGGATCTGCAGCTCGAACCTCTTTAATTGCCGTAACCATATTTGGCATAAGGTCTGCGTGTGCATGTGTATCATTCATATGCATAATCGTTAAGGAATAATTATCATTTGATTCAGCAGCATATGTACTTGTTGGTAGAATTATAGATACCAATAATGCTAATGTTGAAAAAATACTTGCCAGTACAGCCATTTGATTCCTATCTTTCATTCTAAAATTTCCTCCTTTTTTTATCGTTAACACGACATTTATCGCATATTTTGTCAACGATTCTCCTATATTGTAGATATACTGTATTAACCTGTTGTTAAAAGTTTGTAAAACTACGTAAATCTACAATATCCTTTCAAATATTCTCTATAATACGACCTTTTTCCTCCCTTATATTCTATTAATTAAATATGTTAATATAAATGAATGACTAAAATTGTTTTGCCAAAATAGCCAATCGTGATAGCTTAGGAGTGTATAAAAATCATGAACAAGAAAGACGTAGGAAACATACGAAAACAATTCAAGATAAACAATGATAAATTGAAAATCTCTGATATTTTTAATGTCTATATCATGAAAGAATCAAGCGAAATTTTTCATTCCCAAAGCCAGCCATTCGCTATGCTTGATCAAGATCAGCAAGAGCTGTTTTTAAATAATTTTAAAAAAATGCTCGCAGGTCAAATGGATGAAAAGCTCTTTGAACTCAAATTTAAGAGAGATGCTGAGAACAGCAGCCAGCTTATTCTCCATCAAGGACTGCTAAGCAGTGAGGTCGATGATTGGAAAGACCAAATGTTAAAGATTGTAGAAAAAATGCTCGCAATCAGACAATATGAAAAAGATATTGTTGTCACTTTCATTCGCGGAGAGTATATAAAGCCGATGAAACGCCGCAGTGAAGAGTCGGAGGAAAATGAACGGGATACTGTTTTCTCTCATTCGTTTATTTTATGCAGCATCAATAACACACAAGATCCTAAAAAAGAGCTGTTGTTCGATTATGTTGATAGAGAATTTAAATACAATATCGTATTAGATCCAATCATTAATCTTCATGCTCCAATGGGCGGCTTCCTTTTCCCATGCTTTACAGACAATGCAGCGGATGTTAACCATATCCTCTATGCAGCTGGCAAGGTTCATGAACCTGACTATGCATTTATTGAAGAGGTTTTAAACGGAGAAGAAATTATGACTGCACAAGATGATAAAATTGTGTTCGAAGAAATCATAAAAGATGTAACTGGTGACCAATTAAATACCTCCACCCTCTCGAACGTTTATGAAGAGATAAACCGCATGATTACAGAAAATGAAGAAGAAGAACCGCCTAAATTGGACTCTAAAGACGTGGAACAAGTCTTGAAGATGAGCGGAGTAGAAGATATAAGCACAGAAAAAGTCGAATTTGCCTTTAAAAAGATTATCGATGATGACAAATACGAGCTCAAAGCAAGCAATATTTTGCCTAAATTCACCTCTAAATCTATTAAAATCAGTACGAAAATTGCTAATATCGCTATCAGCCCGCCAGATTTACGCTATGTTAAACAAGTAGAATTCAGCGGCAAACGCTATTTAATGATTGAAGTAGAAGAAGATACGGTGATTGAAGGATTTACGATGATTCCAGAGGCTTTTGTAGGGAACCCGAAGGATGAATGATTGAAATAATTTAGGTTCTGACTGTGCAAAGCTGCCGTCGGAACCTAAATTTTAAACTATATTATCTTTTAGTAGTCTCGACTCCTAAAATCGTTAGGAAAACTATTAGTTTTGAAAAATTCATCTGATAATTTCTAACTAACCATTCAAAAAAAATAAAAAAGACGCTTTTTCCAAAGAAAATACGCCTTTCTGAATGAAAACCAACCTGCCTATAGATTGGTTCCTCTCCTATTCATTTGCATTGGCTTCTGCTGCCACCAAATATTTGTCTAACAGTGTATCTAGGTCCTTTTCCACCCTGCCATCTTCTGCAAGCTGGCTTGCTTTTGATAAGGCGTCACTCCAGTTGCCGTTATCAATGGCAGATTTAATATCCATTAATCCAGCCACTCTTTTATGTAGATTCTGTGCTGTTTCATCCTTTGGCTTCTGCTCAAGTGCGAGTTCCAGTGACAGCAGAGCTTTTTTTAAGTCCCCGCTCTCAATTGCTGTTTTTGCTGCCTTCATGTCGTTTTCATATGTTTCCGAGCTGCAGCCCGCCAGAAACAGGGCCATTATGCCAATCACAGCCCATTTTCTCATCCGATACCCCTCCACTGCCTGATGTCCTGTCATCAACCAGCAAGGACTAAAGGCAATCTATTTTCCCATATGGCACTTCACCTTTTTTGAGAGTGAAGCATGTCATAATAACGCTTTATTTCTCCCACTATTAATGTTAACAAATAATACATGGGGGTCAATACTTCGGGTACACTACTTTATTCCTATCTATATGGTAAAAATAGCGAATAATGAAAACGTTTGTAATTTTAAGGTAGACTAACTTAAGCCGAAGGATGCTCTCCTTCGGCTTTTTCCTTATTAATAAGCTTTTGCCCAATAGACAAGTGCATCTGCTTTTTTGCCGCAGCATACACATGTATCACTGATTTTTTCTTGTTCGAAAGGCATGCATCTCGAAGTTGCTCCAGTTTCTTCCTTGATTAAATCCTCGCACGCTCTGTCACCACACCACATCGCTTTTATAAAGCCGGTTTTTGGTTGGTTTGCTCGGTTCTTAAATGCTTCAAAATCAAGGGCTTGATGGGTGTTAGCTTCGCGATGCTCGCTTGCTTTTGCGAGCAGGTTTTTCTGAATATCTGAAAGCAAGTCTTCCAATGTTTTCTCCAAGCCTTCCATTGGCACCGCCAGCTTTTCGCCTGTATCTCTCCTGACAAGCACGACTTGTTTTTGCTCGATATCCTTTGGGCCAACTTCAAGGCGGACAGGAATTCCTTTCATTTCATACTCGTTGAATTTCCAGCCTGGCTTTTTATCACTTGCATCCAAGCCTGTTCGGAAACTGCCTGCTAGCTTATCTTTTAGCTGATAGGTAAAATCAAGCACACCTTCTTTATGCTGAGCAATCGGAATAATCATCACTTGAGTTGGAGCAATCCTTGGAGGCACAACTAACCCTCTGTCATCACCATGCACCATAATCATTGCTCCGATAATTCTCGTTGTAAATCCCCAGGAGGTTTGCTGTACATAGCTTTGAGCACCGTTTCGGTCCGTAAATTGGATTCCGAATGCCTTGGCAAAATGATCGCCTAAATTATGAGATGTGCCTGATTGCAATGCCTTGCCGTCATGCATCAGACTTTCAATTGTATATGTGTATTTTGCTCCAGCAAATTTTTCCTTTTCTGTTTTCTTCCCTTTAACGACTGGAATGGCTAATATCTCCTCACATATCGCTGCATAAACATGAAGCATTTGTACTGTTTCTTTTTCTGCATCTGCTTCTGTTTCATGACAAGTATGTCCTTCCTGCCAGAGGAATTCTAATGTGCGCAAAAATGGTCTCGTTGTTTTTTCCCATCTAACAACATTTGCCCATTGATTATATAGCTTTGGCAAATCACGATAAGAATGGATAATATCTTTATAATGCTCCCCGAACAGCACTTCAGAGGTTGGACGGACACATAATCTTTCTGCAAGCTCTTCTTCTCCTCCATGCGTCACCCAAGCCACTTCAGGAGCAAAGCCTTCAATATGGTCCTTTTCTTTTTGAAGGAGGCTTTCTGGAATAAAAAGTGGCATATATACATTCTCATGGCCTGTTTCCTTAATGCGCAAATCCAATTCATTTTTAATATTTTCCCATATAGCAAAGCCATATGGCCTGATGATCATTGATCCGCGTACGCTCGAATAATCAACCAGTTCTGCTTTTGTTACTACATCGGTATACCATTTCGCAAAATCATCTTCCATATTCGTAATTTTTTCTACAAAATTGCCCTTCATCTTGTCACTCCCTTTTTTTAAAACACAAAAAGCCCTGCTTTATTAGGGACCGAAAATCGGCGGTACCACCCTAATTTAAAGCAAGGCTTTACACTCAAACATGATAACGGTTTAACACCGCTGCAGCTTATGCAGAACGAAAAAGGCAGGTTCAAAGGCCGTGCTATAGGTCCCTTTCAGCATAAAAGACCCTCTCTTCTAATAGCCGCACCGTTTTACTAATCCTTTTTATTGTTTCGTTATTTTTTTAACATGATAATCAATAGATTCATTATTGTCAATTTTCTAGAAAAATATTACGAATTTATGAATGATTTTTCTTTCTCATATGCATTTAGTGAAGCTTGAATTCCTTCTCCTGCTGAGATTTTTGCTCCATGTCTGATTAAGGCTGCTTCAAGGCTTGCCAATGCAAACAAGACATTTTCTTTTCGGCAGCTGTAGCCCATCGTTCCGATTCTCCAAATTTTCCCGTGCAGAGGACCGAATGAACTTGCAATTTCTACTCCGAAATCATTAAGCATCATGCTTCTGACTGATTCTGCCTCAATGCCTTCAGGAATCTTGATACATGTTACTGTTGGCAGCTTCGAGCCTGCGTCTCCGAACAGTTCTAAGCCCATTCCTTCAATTCCGGCAATTAATGCTTTCTCATGAAGTTTATGGCGCTTGAATCTTTGCTCTAATCCTTCTTCAAGGACAATTCTCAAGCCTTCATGAAGTGCATACAGCATAGATGTAGCCTCTGTATGGTGGTTAAGCCTTCTTGGTCCCCAGTAATCTTGAAGCTGGGCCAAGTCGAAATAATTAGTGCGGATCGCAGAAAATGCCTTTCTTTCTGCTAATTCTTGTTCTGTCGCAATGCCTCGCTCGACCTTTTTCCGTTGATTAAGGATGCGTTCCACCCGCTCATTATACGTAATTGGTGCATTTCCTGACGGGACAGATAAGCATTTCTGGTTTCCTCCGATTATAGCATCAATATACCAGTTATCTGTCTGAACATCTGTGCCGCCAATCGTTGCAACTGCATCAACAATAAACAGGACATCCTCTTCCCTGCATGCCTTGCCTATTTCTGCTACCGGCTGCATGCAGCCGGTAGAAGTTTCGCCATGGACCATCGCAACAATCTTCGGTTTCACCTTCTTCATTTCCGCAATTACTTCTTCTGGATCAAAAACCGTGCCCCAGTCCCGATGAAGCAAATGGATTTCAGCACCATATCTTTCTGCGATTTCTGTCAGCAAATGACCAAACCGGCCGTAAATCGGGATAAGCACTTTATCGCCAGGCTCGATCACACTTGCCAGTACTGCCTCAAGTCCAGATCGGGATGTACCGTCAATTGGAAATGCCCATTCATTATTTGTCTTGAAAAGTTGTTGGAGCATTTTCATCACATTGTTCATAATGTCCGTAAAGGCAGGGTCAAATTGTCCTAGAATAGGATTGGACATTGCCCGAAGCACCCTAGGGTCCACTTCGACTGGACCTGGGGTCATGATGGTTCTTAATGGTGTATTGAGTTCGCCAAACATTATCATCTCTCCCTTTCTATTAGTAAGCCAGCTTATGCAGCAACTCTATTAATACGGTAACGCCATTTTTCAAGTCTTGAAGATTGGTAAACTCATCTGGAGAATGGCTGATTCCATTTGTACTCGGCACAAACAGCAAAGCTGTCGGACAGTAGGGTCCAAATACCTGTGCATCATGACCAGCACCGCTTGTCATTGTTTTGTATGGAAGACCGGTGTCCTGCAGCACTTCTTCTGCTTGCAGCTGTAATTGGCTGTTCATGGCTACCGGCTTTACATCCAGCCATTGGTCTATCTCAATCTGAAGCCCTTTTTCATCACATTTTTCATGAAAGAATGCAAATAGACTCTCACAATATTGCTGGATTGCTTCTTCTTCATGATGACGAACATCCAATGTAAACACTACTTCCTTAGGGATAACATTCGGCACATTCGGAGAGGCCGTAATACTTCCGACCGTTGCTACTAAACTGTCAACAGCACTAGCCCTGTCCATTGCATGAAGAATTAGCTGTGACGCAATATGCAGGCTGTCTTTTCTGTACATCATCGGTGTTGTACCTGCATGATTACTTTCACCTGTAATCTTTATCGTAAAGCGGCGCTGTCCGACAATATGGGATACTACTCCAATTGATTTTTCTTCTTTTTCCAAAACCGCGCCTTGTTCAATATGCAATTCTATGAAGCAGCCAATATCCGTTCGTTTGAGACTATCACTTTCCGGGATAAACGGAATTTTATTAAGGGCTTGAGCCATAGAAATATCCGCCGTATCAAAAAGTGTCAAGCTTTCGTCCTTTTGATACCTGCCAGTGATTGACCCTGATCCCCAAAAAGCCAGCGGAAAACGGCTTCCTTCCTCCTCGCATAAAGATACTACTTCTATCGTTTTCAGCGGTTTTCCATATTTCCCAGCAAGATAATTAACAGCCAAGCAACTTGCGATAATTCCATATCCGCCGTCATATTTGCCGCCATTGACGACCGTATCGATATGAGAGCCAGTCAATATCGATTTTGCTGATTCATCTGTGCCTTCAAGCTTGCCGAATAAGTTTCCGACCCCATCAAATTGTGCAGATAAGCCAATTTGCTCCATCCTGATCTTTAAGGCTCCTTGTGCTTTTGCCCAATTTTCATCATAAAGGAGGCGCGTTACTCCACCATCTTCCGTTTGCCCATATTCAGACAGCCATTGAAGCCAGCTGTCTATTTCTTGTTCGTTCACTTGAATGGATGTTTTCATCATTATGCCTCACTTCCTCCTAGCCTTCCTACCAAGTTTTTAACTTTATCGCCTGCAAGTTAGTTTTTATTAATTAATGATAAAGACGATATTTCCTGAATTCATTAGAGACTATGTTAGAATTATCTAAATTTTTTGTGCAAATTAACTAAGTTGCCGTTATAATAAAAAGAAATAAAACGGCATATCAGAAGGAGGCTAATATGAAACTGATTGATCTTCTTAATAAACCTGCATTTCATGACATTGAAATCCTTGCTGGAAAAAACGGTTTAGGTAGGGAAATTAAAAATGTCACCATGATGGATGCGCCAGACATCATCGACTTCCTGTTTGAAAATGATTTTCTCGTCACGACTGCCTACCACTTGAAGGAGGATCCGGCACTGCTGTTGGGGCTCGTTCAATCTATGCATAAACAAAAATGCGCCGGATTGGGTATAAAAACACACCGCTTCTTAGAAAGTATTCCGGAAGAAGTTATCCAATATGCTGATACCCATCAATTTCCCGTCTTACAAATCCCGCTGGAGAAATCGCTTGGAGAAATTGTCAATACTACACTGCAATATATGCTAAATGAACGAACGTCTGATTTACTGACTGCTTTTGAAACGCATAGGAAATTTACACAGCATATTTTAAAAGGCAAAGGCATAAAAAAATTGCTTGACGATTTATCTAATATGATTGGTCAGAGGGTCATTCTGCTTGATCAGCATTTCCAAATCCATGCTTCTTCCCATTCGAAACACCCAATCAGTGAAATGATCATGAATTTATATGCAGAGGATTTCCGCCTGTTTTTAAACAGCACTTCCTGTACATGCTTTTCTTCCAGATATACAGAAGAAGTATTTGCGGCTTTTCCAATCCATACACCTATCGGCAAACCAGCATTTTTGATTGCGCTTGGCAGCCTGCCTATTCACGATAAAAATTTACTTTTGACAATTGAACAGGCTACAAATGTCCTCACCTTTGAACTTATGCGGGAAAACACGGAAAGACAATATGCCAGAAGAGCACGCAATGAGTTCTTTTTAAACATGGTAGAAGGACGAATAACTTCAAAAGAAGAAATCACCAGCAGAGCCAAAGAGTTTTCCTTAACAAACGAGCTCCCCTCTCTGATGATTCTTGGCAAGGTTGATCAAAGCAATGTCCATAAAACATTCGCACAGCACCAGCTTGAAACAGATTATCTGTATGAATTCCTCGAGACAGAAATAATAAAGGCACCTTTTCTCACGCAGCTGTTTGTAAAAGGAGATCATTGTATTCTCATCATGGAAGCCGGCGATTCTAATGTAGAATTCCGTTCACAGGCAATCGACTATTTAAAAGATCTTCAAGGTAATATAGAAAAAATCTTCAAAAAAACGATGTCATTTGGGCTCAGCAACATCAGTCACCAGCTCGTTAATATGCAGAATGCTTATAAAGAGGCATTGAGTGCTTATCATACAGGTTTGCTGTCAGCAAAATCACAGTTTATTCAAGTGCACCGTCCGAAGGATGTTTCGGAAATGCTGCGAATTATCCCAGAGAAGGATTTACAGGAGTTTTGTGATCATATCTTTCAAGGGCTGTCGAATAAGCAGCAGGAAGAAGATGCCCAAATTCTGCTTCATACATTGTCTGTTTATTTGGAAACACATTGTCAAATATCAGAAACAGCGAAAAGGCTATTTGTTCATCGCAATACTGTTATTTACCGGTTGGAGAAATGCGAAGAGCTTTTAGGAAGAAGCCTGAAAGACGCAGATACAACCTTCCATTTACGCTTGGCATTTCGAATTAAATCGATTTTGCAGGTACAGCAGCCAACTGCAGGTGTAAAGTAAACTATATTTTCTAAATATTTTGTACATTATAACCAATGACTTATTTTTACCCACTCTTTAATATGTTAATTAATATAACCTAACATGTTAGATTAATTAACATTAAGTATGAGAGAGTGATAATGATGACAAAAACAAAACTGAACAACGGGAAAATTTTTTCCTTAGGTCTTCAGCATGTGCTGGCGATGTATGCAGGAGCTATCCTCGTGCCATTATTAGTCGGGAGAGCCTTAGAGCTGACAGCAGAACAGCTTGCGTACTTAGTCGCAATTGATTTGCTTACATGCGGTATCGCCACACTATTACAAGCATGGAAAAACAAGTATTTAGGGATTGGACTCCCTGTAGTATTAGGGAGCTCCTTCGTTGCCGTCACGCCGATGATTTCTATCGGCACTAACTATGGCATTACTGCCATATATGGAGCCATTATCGTAACAGGTTTGTTCATCATCATTTGCGCACCGCTCTTCAGCAAAATTGCGAAGCTTTTCCCGCCTGTTGTCATCGGAACAGTCGTCACAATCATCGGGTTATCGCTAATACCATCAGGAATAAAAAACATGGGAGGCGGAGCTGCAAGTCCGGACTTCGGTTCTATCGAGAATCTCGCCTTATCCTTTAGTGTATTGCTTTTCATTCTTATTTTAAGCCGTTTTTCAAAAGGCTTTGTTCAGTCACTATCTGTATTAGCAGGTATTATCGTTGGAACAGCCGCAGCTGCCTTCATGGGAAAAGTCGACTTTTCTCCAGTTGCAGAAGCAAGCTGGTTCCGTTTGCCGAGTGTTTTCTATTTCGGGACACCTACATTTGAAATCGGTCCGATTTTAACGATGCTGGTGGTTGGAATTGTTATTGTCATTGAATCCACAGGCGTTTTCTTCGCCCTCAGCAAAATATGTGAAAAGCCGCTGTCTGACAAAGACTTGACTAGAGGGTATCGGGCAGAAGGTGTTGCCATCACACTCGGAGGGATTTTGAATGCCTTCCCATATAATACCTTTGCTCAAAACGTCGGCCTTGTACAGCTGTCCAAGGTAAAGACCAAAAATGTAGTAGTTGCAGCTGGCGGTATCCTAGTATTTCTTGGTTTGATTCCAAAAATAGCGGCATTTGCAACCGTCATTCCGACACCCGTTCTTGGCGGAGCAACAGTCGTGATGTTTGGAATGGTTGTATCATCAGGTATCAAAATGCTCAGTACTGTTGACTTCAGCAAACAAGCAAATCTGCTAATAATGGCTTGCTCTGTTTCGATCGGTCTTGGCGCCACTGCTGTTCCTGACTTATTTGCCCAACTTCCTTCCTTCTTGCGCATCATCGTCAGTGACGGCATTATTTCCGGAAGTCTTGTTGCCATCCTTTTAAATCTGCTTTTCAGTATGAAACCGAAAAAAGAAAAAGCTCTCCAAGAAGCAAACCCTGTTCTGGAAGGCCAATCTTCCTAAACAAAAAGGCTGCAGCTCATGCTGCAGCCTTTCATTATTAATTGCCGATGCTTGTCAGCTCAACAGTTCTGTTTAACACTTGCTGAGGATCAACTGTAATTCTTGCTACCTTTGTGTCCATCGCGGCACTAGCTACCGCTGCAGCTACTGCAGGGGCAACACGCGGATCGAATGGACTTGGGATAACATAATCTGGATTTAATTCGGACTCTTCTATCAAATCAGCAATTGCACCAACTGCAGCTCGCTTCATTTCCTCGTTAATATCTGTCGCACGCACATCTAATGCTCCACGGAAAATTCCCGGGAATGCTAGCACATTATTCACCTGGTTCGGGAAGTCAGATCTTCCAGTTCCGACAACGGCAGCTCCTGCAGACTTCGCCTCAGCTGGAGTAATTTCTGGAACCGGGTTTGCCATCGCGAAAATAATGGCATCCTTATTCATTGTTGAAACCATCTCACTCGTTAATGCACCAGCAACTGATACGCCAATGAATACATCTGCGCCTTTTATCACATCACTTAAAGAACCAGATTCTTTGTTTATATTTGTATAAGCAGCAACAGATTCCTTCACTGCATTCATCCCTTCAGGACGACCTGTGTAAATTGCCCCTTTTGTGTCACACATAATCATATTTGTAACCCCGTATGAGTAAAGCAGCTTTGTAATAGCAATCCCTGCAGCTCCTGCTCCATTTAAAACAATCTTAATATCTTTCCATTCCTTCTTAACAATTTTTAAGGCATTCAGCAGTCCGGCAACTGTGACAATCGCTGTTCCATGCTGGTCATCATGAAAAACAGGAATGTCCAATTTCTGCTTAAGACGCTCTTCGATTTCGAAGCATTGTGGTGCTGCAATATCCTCCAGGTTGATTCCGCCAAAGCCGGCAGCCATTAACGAGACTGTCTCCACGACCTTATCTGGATCTGTAGTGTCTAGAGCAATCGGGAATGCATCCACTCCTGCAAAACTTTTAAAAAGAATAGCTTTCCCTTCCATTACAGGCAAAGAAGCAGCTGCTCCGATATTGCCCAAACCAAGAACTGCAGTGCCGTTTGTTACAACACCAACCATGTTTCCTTTCATTGTATAATCATAAACCGTCTCAGGCTGCTCATGGATTACCTTGCAAGGTTCTGCCACACCTGGTGAATATGCTAAACTCAAATCCTGTGCATTCTTCACCTCTACCTTTGCGTTCACTTCCAATTTACCTTGTTTTTCTTGATGCATTCTTAAAGCATCTTCTCGTAATGACATAGAATTCTCTCCCTTTCGCTTATCCATCAGAAGCCTTTCCCAAATAAATACGGAAGCACTTCTGACCATTTTTCCTTTTATAAATTATCCATGTAACGATGATATAACTTACAAAATGAAATGGAAACTTTAATAAAGTAAAAAAAACGGAGATATTGTGAGGATTTTATGAACATTCTTAGACAGCAGGAAAAAACCTCTAACAAAGTTAAAGGTTTTGGTTGGAAGCAGACATTTCTTACTTCTTAAAATAGATTATTCCAGCTTGTCCAAAAGGATTGCCTGTTTATCCTCGCCGATTGTAATTACATGCTTGACCATATCGACAAACAGGCCGTTTTCAACAACACCTGTTATGTTATTCAATTCTTTTTCCAGCTGTTCCGGGTCTTTTATTTCACCGAATCGGCAATCAATGATATAGTTGCCGTTATCGGTAACATAAGGACTGTCCCCTTGCATTCTTAATGCGGTCTGACAGCCAAAGCTTTGAATATACCCTTCTGTTTTACCAGCTCCAAACGGAACTATTTCAACAGGAAGCGGAAATTCCCCTAAGCTTTGCACCACTTTTTTGGAATCAGCAACCACTACAAACTGTTTGGAAGCCTTTGCAATTATTTTCTCTCTCAGCAAAGCTCCGCCTCCGCCTTTAATCGCATGAAAATAATGATTTATTTCGTCCGCTCCATCAATCGCTACATCAATCGTTTTTACCTCA
The DNA here is from genome assembly GCF_046613985.1 of Niallia laureatilytica. NCBI lineage: Bacteria > Bacillati > Bacillota > Bacilli > Caryophanales > Bacillaceae > Niallia > Niallia laureatilytica. Next base: position 30,206 of record NZ_JBKKHP010000014.1, read on the forward strand.
TCTAAAGACAGAAGCGGTATACCTTGCTCTTTGGCCAGTTTTTCTGTTTGGACAGAAGTCGCCACACCTGTAATCTTCAGCCCTTTCCGGACCATTTCGCCTATTTTTAAGATTGTATAGTAGACTGTTGAACCTGTACCTAATCCAACTACCATGCCATCTTTAACATAATCAACTGCCGCCTTTTCACCTACTGCTGCTTTTTCATTCATTGCTTTCACCCCGTTAATTGGTAAGAATGCTTGTCTCCATCGTAATACAAAAAAAGAGGAATTTCCATTAACTCCTCTTTTTTCATTAGATTATCTAACAAATATCGCATCTTTTGAAACATCCACAAGGGGTTTATCGTATAATCAATGATAAGACAATTTCTAGAAGGAGGTTCATAATGACAGGACTAGTCGCAGTAATCATGGTATTCGCCATTCCTATTATCGCCATTGTTACAGAACACTCAAAGGATAAACTCAAATTAAAACGAAAAATGATCCAAGATGAAATCACCCTTGAAAAGTTGAGGCATGAGAATTTTTTGCTGGAAACAGATAAAATGAAGCTTGAAGTTGAAAAAATGGAAATCGAAAATAAAAAGCTTTTAAAATAAGGTAGCACCTTGCTGCTATGAATCTTAAATAACTAGCAGCAAGCTGACTGCCATAACAGCCATACCCGTAACTAGACCGTAAATCGACAAGTGGCCTTCGTCATATTTCTTTGCGGCAGGCAATAATTCATCCAAAGATATGAAAACCATGATTCCTGCAACTGCTGCAAATATTAAACCAAACATAAGATCATTCAAAAATGGCATCAAAATCAAGAATGCCACGACAGCGCCGACCGGCTCTGCAAGACCAGATAAAAAGGATAATTTGAATGCCTTTTTTCTGTCTCCTGTTGCAAAATAGATTGGTACGGAAACGGCAATTCCCTCAGGAATATTGTGAATGGCTATTGCGATAGCGATGGCAACTCCAAGTGCTGGATCCTGCAAGGCAGCAGTAAATGTAGCAATACCTTCCGGAAAGTTATGAATTGCGATGGCAAGCGCTGTAAATGTCCCCATTTTCAACAGAGCTGCGTCTGTCGTTTTCTTAGGAGATGTCAAATCTTCAACCTTCTTCAATTCATGTGGATTCCCCTGTTCTGGTACAAACTTATCAATTAATGCTATCAGTAAAATCCCTGCAAAAAAACCACCGACAGTGAGCCAATTCCCCTGCTGTTCCCCTAAATAACTGACGAGTGAATCCTTCGCTTTTACAAAAATCTCAATCATCGAAACATAAATCATTACACCTGCAGAAAATCCAAGCATCCATGACAGGAATTTAGTATTCGTTCTGGAAGTAAGTAATGCAAGCAAACTTCCGATACCTGTTGCAAGACCAGCTAATAAGGTTAACCCAAAAGCTAGCAGTAAATTATCCGGCATTGTCATTCCCCTTTATTGAAGTTTTTTAAGCATTCAGCTAATTGGCAATTTAACGTTTGTTTACTCCATTTAAAAAAGTTTCCCTTAGGAAAGATTTTAAATGTATATCAACAATACGTCAATTAATATATATGCATTTTTTAGGCAAATGTTCATATATTGCGCAAAAAGGACAAGTTTCTCTAAAAAAAACGCTTTTCCTAAAAGTAAGCCATGCACCTTTAGAAAATAGTACCAGCTAATTAATTTCCTTATTCTGTGGGAATAACCTATATTTTCGTTTATAATGAGACAAAATACCCAATTAATAGTCGTGAGGAAAAAGGATGAGCAAGTTGAAAGTTACATACAGAATCGGTATCGGAGTTTTTATTATTGTCAGCTATATATTAATCTATTATGGTGTTTTGCTGTTTGGAACAGACAGTCACATAACTGTGCTGAGCAGTAATATTTTATCGGCTGCAGGTGCGCTCATTTCCACTGCTGTGTTGTTCTTTTCTTATCGAAAAAGCAGCACACCTGAAAAAATTCTTTGGTTTTGGCTTGCCAGCGGCACATTTACGTACTTTATCGCAGAGCTGATTTGGTTGTATCAGGAAAGTATTTTGCGTCAAACGGTTCCATTCCCAGATTACAGCGACATCTTCTACATGCTGCAGATTTTCTTTTATTTAACTGGTTTCCTCCGTTACTTCAGCATGCAAAGAACCTTGCTCCGCAGTGTTCAGCTAATTTTTGAATTAATGATTGTAATGATTGTTGCATTCTGTTTAAGCTACTACTTCCTTCTTGAACCTTTGCTGAAAACAGAAGGTTATACAGGAATTTTTCTGGCTACAGCAATCGGATACCCATTAGGTGATCTTGCCTTATTGATTGGAGCCTTATTAATCCTATTTTCCATTAAAGAGCTGCCACTCAGAACAAATTTAACGGTAATTTTAATAGGAATACTCGTGCAAATTGCCGCAGATACGGGCTATATGTATTTGCTGTTTGTCACTAAATACAATACGGGAAGCTATTTTGACCCTTTATTTATTTTATCTTTGCTGATTATCGCATTAGCGAGCATTGCTGCAAAAAGGACTCCAGCAGCAGCTATGACCAAAAGACGGAGATACGATTTTTTACAAATATTTATTCCATATTCTGCCCTCTTATTTTTTATATGTTTTATTATTATCGTCGATCATCATCATCCTGTTTTGGCAATTGGAGGCCTCTTATCCGTTTTCCTTATCATGGCAAGACAGATTATCATTTTGGCAAATTATAAAAGGCTGCTTAAAACTGCGAGCACAGACAATCAAAAATTCATGTCCTTGTTCAAGTTTCATCCAGATGCTGCAATGACACTTGATTTACAAGGCAATATTATTGAAATAAACAACGCTTTTGTCAGGATGGCTTATGAACCTATAGAATCCTTTTTAGGAGCTTCCTTTTTTCATATATTCAAAGAAAAAAGACAGGTTGTTGAGAAAAGCTTTCATATCGCTCTTCAAGGCCTGCATCAAAGCTTTGAAGTGGATTATCGGGATGATTTTGGCAAAAGATATTTTTATTATATAACCTTCATTCCAATGTATATAAACATGGAAGTTGCCGGCGTATTTGTCATCTCAAAAGATATTACAAACGCTATTGCAAGCAATGAACGAATCCAGTTTTTAGCTTATCATGATTCACTGACCGGATTAGCAAACAGAGCTTATTTTGAAGAGTCGCTGCGAAAAGGGATTAAATCAGCAAAATCAGGCTTAATGGCTGTTATTTTCATTGATTTTGACCGTTTTAAAGTGATTAATGACTCGTTAGGGCATGATGCTGGTGATGAATTGCTTGTATCAATCTCAACAAGGCTGAACTCTGTCATCCACCCTGGTGACATACTCGCCAGATTGGGCGGTGATGAATTTACGATTTTGTTAAAAAACCGTAAAACAGAGGACGAAATCATAGAGCTGCTTGAACAAATGATGAAAGCATTAACACCCGCTTACTTCATTAAAGAAAATTATGTTGTCACAACTCCAAGCATGGGCATTTCTTTATCAGAAGGAACAGAAAAAAGCGCAGTCACCATGATGAAACAAGCAGATATTGCGATGTATTACTCAAAAAAGAATGGAAAAAATCAATATAATTTCTATAAGCCTGGAATGGAGGGTGTGTCTGAAAATCACTTAAGACTAGAACAGGATTTGCATCACGCTATTCAAAATGATGAGTTCGTCCTTTATTATCAGCCGCAAGTGGATACTCAGGAAGATCTTATATACGGTGCAGAGGCGTTAATCAGATGGGAGCACCCTAAATTAGGATTGCTGACACCATTTCATTTTATTGATCTTGCAGAAGAAACGAACTTAATCATTCCGATTGGAGAATGGATCATAAAAGAAGCGTGCAGACAAGGCAGAGTTTGGCATGACAGCGGGAATTTAATTCAAGTATCGATTAATATTTCACCGAAACAATTTCAATCAAGTGACCTTGTTGATTTCATTGCTGCTTCAGTAGCTGAATCAGGCTTTGATCCAAACTACTTAATTATCGAAATTACAGAAGCGATTGCCATGAACCAAATTGAAAAAACAGTGGCCACCATGCACAGGCTGAAAGAATTGGGTGTCCGAATTTCAATAGATGATTTCGGCACAGGTCATTCCTCCTTGTCCTATTTAACGGAGCTGCCGATTGATGCCCTGAAAATCCCGAGAGAATTTGTTCAAAATCTTGGGACAGAAACGAATAACGCCATCGTTCATACCATTATCACTTTAGCTAATAACCTGAATCTCAACCTTGTAGCAGAAGGTGTCGAACTGAAGGAACAGCTTCATTTGCTGCAAGAAATGGGTTGCTACAGCATTCAAGGTTTCTTATTCTCCAAGCCTGTTAAAGCACAGGAGGTATTAATGCTAACTGAAAGTCGACAGCTATACTAAAAAAGGAAAATCCATCGAAAATGATGGATTTTCCTTTTTTTTAATGAGCTAATTGCTTTGCAGATACCGCAGAATTAACTGCTTTTTCTTTTTGTGCTGCCAGTCTGATAACCGTGATAGCAAATGTCACAATCAGTATAAGCACAAGGTTCACTGCGAATGATGATACTGAATCTCCTGTATAAATCAACTTCGTGAATCCTTGCACCCCATTAGAAGCAGGCAAGAAGGCACCGAAATGCTGGTAAAACGGTGCAAGCATATTTGCTGGAATAATATTGCCTGCTGTCATTAACTGCAATGGAACCATCGCTACATTAAAGAGCGGTCCTGCATTGCCAAATAAGCTGAAACTCATTTGTGTGAAGCTGATGCATGCTGCTGCTGTTAACACATGGAACAGCCATAACTTCCAGTATGGCGCAGCCACATCTTGAAAGCTGACCGCAAGACTGACAATGATTGTCGGAACAACGAGCGCTACGATGACCAGCAACAGCTGCCTGCTCCAGAAAATTTGCCATTTTGAGTTATGTTTTTTCATGATTTGAGAAACAAGATTAAATTGGATATTCATCGTCATTACAGCTATATAGGTGATAAAGCCAAAAATCATCGGAAGCATAGATGCTGCGAAATTATGAACCTCGTTTGTTTTCACAATATCTGCTTTAACACCGCTATGAACACCTATATTTGCACTGATTTCGGATGCTGCTTTTTCCATCATAGACACAGCTACTTGTGAGTTTGCCTCATTAACATAGAAAGTCAGTTCCCCATTGCCACTGCCCATTTCCTCTGCGAATTTGGCAGGAATAACGATAAGCATTGCATAATTGCCTTTATCAAGCTGCTCCTTCGCTTTTTCAAATCCCGAATTGGTCACAATATGGAAAGGGCTGCTTTTGGCAATTTGTTCTTCTAACGCTTTGCTTGCCGCTCCATCTTCGTTAACAATGCCAACATTAAGCTCATCCAGTCTTTCTGTTGCATGATTATATCCAGTCATCCAGACGATCATAAAGAACACAGGCACAAAAATAGCAAATACTAAACCAATTTTTGTCTGTGGAATTTTCATCATATTTTTAAAACCTTGTAAAATCTTCATTCCTACTCCCCTTTACTACTGTTCACAAAAAAAGTTGCACATGCATGTATATTCTTAAAAAAAATTACGAAAGATTATCATACATTTTATTTAATATGTGGATGAAGCTCTCAACTTCCGATTCCTTAAGACCTTTATATGTCTGGTTTTCAAGCTGCTCGAGCTCTGGCCATATTTGCGCATGCAAATCGAGACCCTTTCTCGTGATATTTAACCGGACCGCTCTCCTGTCAGACGGATCTGCAGAACGACTTACAAGCTCTTTTTTTATAAGCTTATCCAGAATCTTACCAACTGTTGTCTGGTCTCTTTCTGTCAGCTCTGCCAGCCGCTTTTGGGAAACTCCCTCCGTCTTGCTTAATTCGCTCAGCACAGAAAACTGTTCTGGTGTCAGTCCAAAGCTGCTCATCTGACGGGTAGCTGCTCTTTTAAAAGCTAAATAAGTCCTCGAAAGTATCAAGCCTAACTCTTTATTATCCATATACTTATCTGACATATCGGTATCCTTTCCACAAAAAATAGTTGCACTACTTATAATTGCACATGCATGTAATTTTAAATTAGAAGATGCTTACATGTCAATTACTTTTTTATGTAAACACAATTTAAACACTATAAAAGAAACAAAGCTGGCTGTTCTTTGGTGAGTATATTCTTCCAAGTCTTTATAGTAATTAATCGGAGTTATCAATAACCTTTAGGGCTTTTTAGGGCGAGGCATATTAGGCTCTTGAAAACTATCGGTTATCTAAAAAATAATGGTTTGAGTCCCAGAAATTCAGACTTCAAGCCACACTGTTATCTTTTACAAGCAAAGTGCATCCTTCAATAAAAAACAACGAAGGGAGCAAATATTGCTCCCTTCGTTGTTAGATAACTTTAGGTCTATTATTTTTCAGGAATTTCACAGTTATCATCTGTGCAAGCTGCTCCTGCATTTCCTCCTGAAAGGTCTTGCAGTTTAGGTGCGTTTCCTTCTTCTTCCCAAACTTGCTGAAGAGCACGTTTGAATGTTTCAGTCGGCTGTGCGCCTGAGATAGAATACTTTTGATTAATAACAAAAAACGGAACTCCAGTCACTCCCATTTGCTGTGCTAAAGCTTCATCAATTCTGACATCATTTGCATATTTTGTAGAGTCATTTAAAACAGCTAAAGTTTCTGCTTTTTCTATACCTGCAGATTGAGCAATTTCTACTAATACGTCATGGTCGCTTATCAGCTTTGATTCTGTAAAGTAAGAAGCTAACAGCTTTTCTGTCATTTCCTTTTCTTTGCCGACAGTTGCCGCAAACTTCGCCAGGCGATGAGCGTCAAATGTATTTGTTGGCTTCATATCATCAAAGTTAAATTGCAAACCGACACCAGCAGCCTGGCTGCCAATTCCTTCATTTGCTCGTTTTGCTTCCTCAATGCTCATGCCGTATTTTTTTGCCAGCGCTTCATTGATTCCTGTGCCGGAGTAAGGTTTTGCATTTGGGTCTAATTCAAAGCTTTTGAACTCAACCTCTACTTGATCTTTACCAGGAAACTGAGCAATAGCTTCCTCTAAACGGCGCTTGCCTATATAACAAAATGGACATACAAAATCTGACCATACCTCTATTTTCATTGTTTTGACCTCTTTTCATCGAGTACTTTGGAATTCCTTCCTAGTCTTTCTGTTCTATTATAAAATAATCACTTTAAATAAAAAATTAATACGCTCAAAAGAAGTCAAAACTCAATTAAACAGAAGAAGAGCACCATCACGGTGCTCTATCCTTTATTTCGCGTTCGTAAGATTACTTGCCTTCAAAACTTCCTTCTGCATTTTCCCTTTTGCAGTTACATAGTTATTCTTAAACCAAGCAATTGCAGCTGCTATAACTGTAAATGCGTTAGTCAGGTAGTTTGTCCAATCCTCACTTGTCCCAGGAATTTCGTATAAACCAAAGGAAACTAAGACTTGGTTGACCAATGCGATTGCCAACACTAATGTACGAATGAGTGTACCTCTGTCCATTACCATTCACTCCTTGTTATTAATTTTGCCATTCACCTTATAATATGTTAGCTTGTACTATTCTGGTACCGGCATTTGTATTGGGAGAAATGAGGCTTTTCCGCAAAAAAAAGATCCCTGCTATTTACAGGAATCTTTTTTACCTATGTTTATTGTAAAACACAAAATGTTCCCGGAATATTTTTAAACCTATACCTAGTCCAATAATGTTACTCATCTAGTCAATATATTCTCGTTAATTGCTTCCCATATTACATATTTTTCACAAATAAAATCCTATAAAAAAGAGCATCATTAGCTCATTTTTTTATAGGGTTTATTTTATTTTTAACCGTTCTCTTTTTAACCTGTTTTCTTCATCTTGGAGTGCACTTAAAAGATGAAATTGATCATGCATAAAAGGATTAGTTGCAATCTTCTCGCTGAAACTTTAACACGGTTATAAGCTAAATTTAAATCAATCTCATCAATTGAATCTTTTCCAGATTTTAATGCAAAAACTGTCGCTTCTACCAATATCTTTTTAATTAGCCCCCTTTAATTAGGGAATACTAGCAATATTATTTTTATTTGTCCAAAAACATTTCATTTTTTGGTGGTTTCTAACATAACTTTGCAACAAAAAAACTCGTTTAACCAAACGAGTTTTAAATATATTTAAGCAGTTTTTTAGAAATGATATTTAAGAAAAATTAAGATATTAATAATTTAAAAAACTCACTCAAGTTCATCCTTTTATTTTAAATTTCTCTTTGATCATCTGAAGGTACTCGGTTACCCATTCCCTATCTTTTGGACGTTTTTGCAGATACTCCTCACAATCTTCTAATAAGTAACGATAAAATGTCTCATAATCTAATGTAATTTCTATATCTTTTTCTACAGCAGGATAATCGAGGTAATATCTCACTCCCTCTGTCCCGAAATAATCTTCTTCCCAATCTTCATAAATACTAGCAAATACATACCAAGCGTATTCATCTCCATAACCCCACTCTATGGAATAGTGATGTAAAATATTTAAGAACCTACCGTCTCCCATAAGAAAATAATAATACTTAATTAGTTTCTTTTCTTCCATTTCTGTTAGTTCCGACATTTTAACTCCCTCCTTTTTCTATTCTCCGTTAGAGTGTCCCCTATGGTTAAGTACTTCTTACATACCTGCAATCGGATAAAAACTCGAAGGATATTCCCTCCGAGTTTATTCTTGTATGTTGTATTTTTCTTTTATCTTTTCAAGGTAGTCATTTACCTCTTTTGAATCATTAGGGTGTCTTCGCATATACAGTTCGCAATCTTCTAATAAAAATTGGTAAAACGTTTGGTAATCTAATATTACTTCAGCATCTTCGTCTACAACTGGATTGTCGATGTAATAAGCGATACCTTCTTCTCCGAAATAATCTTCTTCCCACTCTTCATAATAGTTCGCAAAAACAAATCGTGCATATTCATCTCCATATCCTTGACCTTCAGAGTATGCTCTTAGTGTCCTCAGGAATTTAGCATCACCCATATGTATATAAAAAAGGTTAACTAGCTTTCTATATTCTTGAGTATTCATTAGTACACCTTCAACCTTATTTATTGGTGAATAGGGGAAGACCTAAAGGGATCTTCTGAATATTTATGAAAAACGTGTATATATACTCGGAGGAACCCCCTACGAGTCTAGTCTTCGATATTAAATTTTCCTTTAATTTTTTGGAGATATTCCTGTACTTTCTCTCTGTCCTCTGGACGTTGCTGAAGATAATCTTCACAGTCATCTTTCAAATACTGATAAAAAGTTTGGTAATCTAGTATTATTTCCGTGTCTTCATCTGCAGCTGGAGCATCGATATAGTAGGCTATACCCTCTTCACCGAAATAATCTTCTTCCCAATCTTCGTAATAACTAGCAAAAACATATCGTGCGTATTCGTCTCCGTATCCCCACCCCTTAGAATACTGTTCTAATATGGTCAAAAATCGGCCAATCCCCATATGTGCATAATAAAATCTGATGAGTTTCCTTTTTTCCTCTTTTGTTAATTCAGTCATAATCAATAACACCTCATTCTTTATTCAATAGATGGGAAAAAGTTCTTAATATTGCCTGTCTCTTTGTCTATGTAACCAACAAACTTGATAGCAAACTAGCTCCCATTCTTTTTTAAAGAATGTCTTTTCTTCCAGACACTTTGGACAATATTTTTTTTACCTTGCTGTGTAAGCCCCTTTTTTTTAAAATAATTTAATATTATCGAAACATCAGTTTGAGTAATACTACCTAAAATTACTCGATGATATGTTAAATTAAGTAAACTCTCTTCACTGACCCCAGTTAGCCTTGAAAGTATACCAAAACTTAAGTCATTAATCTCTTATTTACATTTCCAATATTTTTATTTAAACGAGCATATCCATACAGATAAGATGTTCCATCATAGAGGTTCTTTTCACTCAATCGTGACAGAAAGCTATCAAAACTTTCTCCATTATATGGGTTACAAAAAACTATTAGTTCTTGTGGTTCTTTGTTCATATAATAATCAACCCTTAAAAAAATTTAACCGCTTATATAAATTACTAAGCGGTTATATCTCAATATTCTCTATTATTTACTTATTTTATTCCGGTTGTTTTTTACGCAATTCCGTTGAAATTTTGGGTTTAACACTTTATACTGCTTGATTGCCTTTCGCCTTTTCATCCTGAATCATCAGAATGCCAAGCTTATGATAGTCTCCTTCGTACAATGCCCTCTGAGTAAAACGAACCTCATGATTTGTATCGAGAACTTCCATTTTGCAATGAGCTGAGTTTTTTTGCAGTGCAGTGTAAAGCTGAATTTCGTCCTGCACTGGAATGCTGTTCACTTTTGTGATAATTTCACCGATTTTAAGCCCCATCTTATCTGCTGGAGAGTCAGGAACAACACCTAAAATCATGATGCCATTATTTTTTTTCGTGAAATAAAAGCCTTTATTTTTTTCCTTCGCTTTTTGACCTGCCGTAATCCATTCACGGCCGATAATAGCCACAATAACACTACCTATAGCCGCAAGAGGGAAATAATAAGCAGCTGCCGCACTTATTGCAATAAACAGCCCGAGCCAGAACACCCTTTTGCCGACTGCTCGCACTGCAACTGTAGGATGTACTGCTTGTACAGCTTGTCTGAATCCTAGCAAAAACGGCACAAGGATGATGGAGTATGTTTGATCACCAACAGTAAAGACCGGCCATCCTTCAACAGGAATAGACAGCACTCCTTCCGGGAGAAACAGAAACAATGGCACAAGCCAAGCTCTTTCTGACAAATGGATGCCGATTGCTTGTCCCCTGCTGCTTTTTGTCAGGCGAGGTGATGTTCCTTTGCTGCCATTCTTCTGAATCAGCAAGCCCTCTGCTGCAAGCAGCAAGCCTAACACCACAACAGCAGTTGGAAAGATATATGTATCTCCGCCAATTACGCTCTCAGAAAAGAGGAAGAAATCCCATCCCATATACAGAGAAGCGATGCTTGCCAATATTCCAAGACCAACAGTATACACGGGAGAAAGCAAACGTGTCTTCCAAATTAAGCTTAGAAGCAGAGTGAAGATGCCTGTATAGATAACCATTTCCATCGGCACTACGAGAACTAATCCAATCGATATTATCGATAGGCACAATCCTATAATAACGCCAACAGGCAGAAGCTGTTTCAGCTCAAAATAAGCATTCAATGCCCTGATGGTGAAATCCTTTCGCTCCTTCTTCACCCTTGAGACACCTAAATAGGCTGCTAACAAAAAGGAAAGATAAAACAAAGGATGAAGAAATAGTTTTCCAAACCCCTTTAATAATTCAATTAGCCAATCTTGCCACATGAAGAGTCCCACCTTTTTTTAAAACTAGTTGAAATTACTATATGCACAAGAACGTGATATTCCTCATAATATAAATCTATTATATTCTACTAGCAAACTAATAGAAAGCCCAGGAGAGATAATTTCATATAAGAATAATCAAAACCAATAAATAAAGCCTGCCAGAAACGGCAGGCTTCTATTGTTATTTCGCAGCTTCTATAGCTGCTTTCATTTTCGCCTTCACATTCTCTACTGTGAAGCCGTATTCTTGGAAAAGCTTATCAGCTGGAGCAGATGCACCGAAATGATCGATTGTAATATGCTCTCCTTTAGCACCGATATACTCTCTCCATCCTAATGAAGCACCTGCTTCGATTGCTACACGAGCTTGAATGCTGTCTGGAAGCACGCTGTCTTTATAGCTTTGAGACTGCTTTTCGAACAAGTCCCAGCTTGGCATGCTGACAACACCTACAGAAATTCCGTCTGCTTCAAGTTCTGCTTGTGCTTGAATGGCTAGAGACACTTCAGATCCGCTCGCAAGCAGCAAACCTTGCGTCTCCCCTGTTGCGGCAGAAACGGTATAAGCTCCTTTACTTACGCCATTAAATGCCTCAGCCTTAGTTAAATCCAATGTAGGCAAGTTTTGGCGAGTCAGCACTAATGCAGTTGGAGTATCCTTGCTTTCCAAGGCAATTTGCCATGCGGCTGCTGTTTCCTTAGCATCAGCAGGACGAATGACAGACAGACCTGGCATTGCACGCAAGGAAGCAAGCTGCTCAACCGGCTCATGCGTTGGTCCGTCTTCACCGACAGCAATACTGTCATGTGTGAAAACATATGTGACAGGAAGCTTCATTAATGCTGCAAGACGGATAGCAGGACGCAGATAGTCAGAGAAAACAAAGAATGTCGCTCCAAACACCTTCACACCGCCATGCAATGCCATACCATTAATAGCTGCACCCATCGCAAATTCACGTACGCCAAACCAAATATTTTTAGCTGCATAGCCATCCAGACCAAAGTTCTTTTCATGACCGATCAGCGTTTTATTAGAGCCTGCCAAGTCAGCTGAACCGCCGATGAATGCTGGAATTGCTTTTGCCGCTGCTTGAATGCTCTTTCCAGAAGAATCTCTTGTTGCCATTGCGCTTCCAGCTTCGAAATCAGGCAAGCTTTCTTGAAGATTCGCTGGCACTTCCCCTTTAATTGCTGTTTCCAGCTGAGTTGCAAGCTCCGGATATTCCGCTTTATAAGCTTCATACATTTTATTCCACTCATTTTCCTTTGTCTGACCTTCAGCAGCTAAACCTGCATAGTGCTCAGCAACCTCAGTAGGCACATGGAATGCTTCTTCATATTCCCAGCTGTAAGCTTGCTTTGCAAGCAATGTTTCGTCAGCTCCAAGCGGTGCACCGTGGGAAGCTGATTTACCGCCTTTATTCGGCGAACCGTAGCCAATAACTGTCTTAACTTCAATCAATGTCGGCACATCTGATTTCTTCGCTTGTGCAATAGCTGCTTGAATTGCCGCGCTATCATTGCCATCCTCAACACGAAGAACCTCCCAGCCATATGCTTCAAAACGCTTTTGCACACTTTCTGAGAAGGAAAGATGAAGATCACCGTCAAGAGAAATATCATTGGAATCATATAGAACAACCAATCTTCCAAGCTTTAGATGTGCTGCAAGGGATGCTGCTTCTGCTGAAACTCCCTCCATTAAATCACCGTCGCCGCAGATGCTGTATGTATAATGATCAACAACTTGATAGTCGCCTTTATTGTATGTCTCAGCAAGATGTCTCTCTGCCATTGCCATACCTACTGCCATCGCAATCCCTTGTCCAAGCGGACCTGTTGTTGCTTCCACTCCAGGAGTGTGGCCGAATTCTGGATGTCCAGGTGTTTTGCTTCCCCATTGACGGAAGTTCTTCAAGTCGTCGATGCTCACTCCGTAGTTGAACAGGTGAAGCAGGCTGTATAACAGCATAGAGCCATGTCCTGCAGATAAGACGAAGCGGTCACGGTTAAACCATTCAGGATTGGCAGGGTTATGATTCATTTCCTTTGCCCAAAGCGCATACGCCATCGGTGCTGCACCCATCGGCATTCCTGGGTGGCCAGAGTTGGATTTCTCGATGGCATCAATGGAAAGTGTTCTAATAGTATTGACCGCCATTTGTTCAATATTTGTCTTCGTCAATTCGCTCATCTATACCAGTCCTTTATCAGGTTTTTATTATTTCTTTATAAATGCAATTTCGTCCGTTTGTACAGCCAATTGGCCTGTTTCTTGCTTTTGCTCTAACCAAGAAAGAATCCCGCCTGTCAGTCTGTTAGCTAAAATTCGGTCAGCTGCTGTCGGGTTTGTCCCCATACAAAGTGCCTCATCGATTTCCGTATATTTAAAATCTACTTTCAGATGGTCAACAACTTGTTCTATTGCTGAAGCATGTGCAGCAGCACTATATACAAGGACAGAAGAAGTGTTCCATTCTGTAAAGCTTGCTTCGATGCGTTCCTTTAGTGCGTCCATTTCATCTGCTCCAAATTCAGGAGCAAAGAAATGCCCGTCTCCTGCACTCGAAATGTCCTCCAGCATTTTAATGGAGGGGCTTCCATCTATAGAAAAACCGAATAACCGCGGATTGTCATATTTCAAGGAGTTAATTGTATCCTTCACTCTAAGAATATTATCGACGATGCTGTTCACCGCTGTATCATAACCAAGCGTGGTTTCAGAACCTTCTATATCATTAAAAATTGACACCGGAACAAATAAAGAGCGTACGGAAGAATGGTCAGCCAAATAGCTTGTCCATTTTTCTTTCGCCTCTGCATTTCCAATGACAACAGCAGTATCTACTGCAGAAAAAATTTCTTCCCATTTATCATCTTCAGGATATGCAGACATCATAAGCATTGAATCGCTCAAGTAAGGAGAGTCGCTGTTTATGTTAAGCTCCTTATATCTTGCTGTTCCCGTTCCCTTTTCTATCTCCATTCCAACCAATTCGTGCTTAGGAGTTAAATGAAGCTGCAACTTATACACTATTTGTTTGACCCCTGCAGGCAAACTCCCAAAGACAATTACTCCAACTTTCAAAGCATTTTACCCCCTAATTAATTGCATGCGTTTTTAATTTCATATAATGGTATTATATAGGATTATGAGAGCAATGGAAAAAAACTTGTCTTTTTAGGGGATTTTTTCTGGCAGATTTTTCAGAGTTATCCCTTAAATTATAGCCCTGCCTCCAGTTCACCGATAGCATTGACCCTTTGGGCATGCCTGCCTCCTAAAAACTCAGCATTCAGCCATGTTTCTACTATCGTCAACGCTAATCCTTCACCGGTTACACGCTCGCCAAGACAGAGAACATTGCTGTCATTATGCTCTCTTGTCGCTTTTGCTGTGAATACATCTCCTACTGCAGCAGCACGAATACCTTTGATTTTATTAGCGGCAATGCTCATCCCAATTCCTGTACCGCAACAGAGAATTCCTAAATCAACTTCTTTACAATTAATAGCATCTCCTACTGTTTTCGCATAACCAGGAAAATCAACACTATCTGTGCTCGTGCAGCCAAAATCGAGAACTGTCACACCACTACCCTCCAAGTAGGCCTTAACAGCCTCCTTTAAATGAAAGCCGCCATGGTCGCTTGCGATCGCCAGCTTCATTCACCTATCCCCTTTCCAACTGATTATCTTTTTCTATGGTAAACTTAATGACACGTACATTCTACCATATATTCGTACGTACATGTATAGGTAAATTGGTGAATTAACTTAAAAGTTATCCTTACAACCTTTGTTGGTCTGTACATGATAAGAATAGATGGTGATATTAAATTTAAAGCCTTTTACCACTAGCTAATCAATAAAGGCCTGCTCCCATAGTGGAAGCAGACCTTTTTCGTATTAAAAATCAAAATTATCTGGATCTGGACCTACTCGCAGATTTTCGTTCAACTCAGTGATTTGCTCCATTTCTTTATCAGTCAATATGAAGTCAAACACATCAGCATTTTCAATAATTCGATGCTCTTTAATAGATTTAGGGATTGTGATAATCCCATTTTGCAAGTCCCAACGGATGATAACTTGTGCTACAGATTTATTGTACTTTGCCCCAATGCTTTTTAACAGCTCATGATCCAGGAGCTGTCCTTGCATTAATGGCGACCATGCTTCCACTTGGATACCGTGAAGTTGGCAGAAGGCTCTTACTTGTGTTTGTGTAAGTTTTGGATGGAACTCGACTTGATTAATCATCGGCATTATTTCTGCGTCCTTCATTAAATCTTCAAGATGGTGAACCTGAAAGTTGCTGACACCGATTGCCTTAACTTTTTTATTCTTATAAAGAGTTTCTAGCGCTCTCCATGCTTCCTTGTACTTTCCAGCCTTTGGCCAATGAATTAAATATAAATCCAAGTAATCAAGACCTAACTTCTCTAAGCTAGCCTCAAATGCGGCCAATGTTTTTTCATACCCAAGGTCATCATTCCAGACTTTCGATGTAATGAAGAGATCTTCCCGGCTAATTCCAGCAAGCTCGATTCCCTCCTTGATTCCTTGGCCGACACCTGCTTCATTTTGGTAAATAGCTGCTGTATCAATACTGCGGTACCCGTTTTTAATCGCGGCACGAACAGATTCTACAACGGTTGCTCCATCCTCAACTTGAAATACTCCTAATCCGAGCCATGGCATTTTTACTCCATTTGCTAATGCGACTGTATCTTGTAAATGTTTCATATTATTTACCCCATTCCTTTTTATTTGCTTTTTTCTCTAACACTAAGCTCCAGCCAGTCAGCAGTACTGCGGCTGCTACCATTACTCCGCCGACCCAAGCTGTATGAATTAAACCTAATGAGTTAGTAACAACTCCACCTAAATAAGAACCAATCGCGATACCTGCATTGAAGGCAGCGATATTAATAGCAGAGGCGACATCAACTGCTCCAGGCACATACCGCTCTGCAAGCATCACAACATAAACTTGCAGTCCAGGCACATTCATAAACGCCAACAGACCCATTAATATAATCATCGCAAGGCCTGCACCTTTATACGGCAAGGCAAAGATAAGCAAAAATAGGATGATAGCTTGTGCTATAAACATGTAAAACAGAGCTGTGAGCGGCTTTTTATTAGAAAGCCTGCCTCCAATCATATTCCCTGCTGCGATGGCCATTCCATATAAAAGCAGGATGCCTGCAACTGTGCTTTCCTTGAAACCAGTGATTTCATGAAGAAGCGGTGAAAGATACGTAAAGACAACAAATGTCCCCCCGTAGCCTAATGCTGTGATAATGAACAAAAGCAGCAATCTGCTCTTAGTCACTAACGAAAGCTGATCTTTAAACGTAGAAGGCTTGGCCTTTGAAAGATTCTTCGGGACAAGAATGCTATTGGCAATAAATGCGATAATACCAACAAGCACTATTGCAACAAATGCTAATCGCCAGCCGAATTGCTGGCCGATAAATGTTCCAATTGGCACACCAGTTATGGTTGCTACTGTTAGTCCTGTGAACATAATTGAAATAGCACTTGCTCTTTTATCCTTGCTGACAAGATCTGCTGCAATCGTTGAGCCGATTGACATGAAGATACCATGTGATAATGCAGAGATTATTCTTGCTATTAACAAGACAGTAAGGCTGCTCGCTGCTGCAGCAATGCTGTTACCAATAATAAATACGATCATAATCCATAATAATAATGTTTTTCTGGAAACTCTTGAGGTGATGGACGTCAAAACTGGCGCACCGATTGTAACACCAAGAGCGTAAATGGATACTGTCAATCCTGCTGCAGTAATGCTGACATTCAAGTCTGCTGAAATTAAAGGCAGAAGACCGACACTAATAAATTCTGTTGTACCAATTGCGAAAGCACTGACTGCCAATGCAAGCAAGGCATACACGCTTCCATTCTTACGATTACTCATATGTCCTCCTTCTTGATGCTTGATATATAATGATCCACTAGTGGAATGAATTTTTATCAGCTTGCTTTTCGGCCGGCAAATGTTATTATGAATCATATAGATATCTTTGAAAAGTACGTACTTTTTTGTGATATAGGCACCGCAAAGTACTATAGGTACTTTTTAGTGCCTATAATATCATCTGGAGGTTACAGCATGGAAAAGAAGAAATACAATATTTCTGTTGAGGCAACCCTTGAGGTAATCGGCGGCAAGTGGAAATGTGTAATCCTATGCCATCTTACACATGGTAAAAAACGGACAAGCGAACTAAAGCGATTAATGCCTAATATTACCCAAAAAATGTTAACACAACAGCTTCGTGAATTAGAAGAGGACGGCATTATTAACCGAATCATTTATCAGCAAATTCCACCTAAGGTAGAATACGAGCTGAGTGAATATGGTCAAAGCCTGCAAAGTATTCTTGATGCACTATGTAATTGGGGAGAAAGGCATATTACGAAGGTCTATGGCGATAAAACACTCGTGCTGGAGGACAGCATTTTAAATAAGTAAACAACACGAAAAAGCACACCTTCTTTAAGGTGTGCTTTCTCTAATTCACGATATATCGCAAAGCTGTTTGCAGCTGCATATCGTTTTCATCTTTTTGCATTTCCGTTCTGACTGCCTGCTGCATCTTTTCGGCTGTATTTGCGTCTATCGTTCCTGTTTCTGTCAAATTATTGCTTCCTTGAAAAGCCTTCACAGCAATCTCTGTCTGGCTGCTGAAATAACCATCCTGCCTGTCTGTCCGATAGCCAAGACTTGTTAAAATCTCCTGCGCATACTTGACTTGCTCGGTGTTCATTTCCCGCTTCAACGTCTTTTCTATTTGAAGTGGATGAGTTTTGTATAAAGCCGATTTCTCCACTTCCAAGTTTGGTTCTATCCCTTTTTTATGAATCCAATTCCCATCAGGTGTGAGCCATTTGAATAAAGTTAATTTAATTTTGCTTCCATCCTCCATTGGCACAGCTTGCTGAACTGTCCCCTTACCGAACGTCTTTTCACCAATAAGTGTGTAGTTTTCCGCTTCTTTCATAGCACCAGCCATTATTTCTGATGCTGAGGCACTTCCATTATCTACAAGCACAACAACTGGATAATCCTTCTTTTGTTTTAAGTCAGAGTAGAATTGTTCGGTCTCTCCATCTCGATGCTCAATTTGCACATAAGGCTTGTCTGAAGTCACAAACTCTCCTAAAATCTCATTCACGCTTGTAAGCAGTCCCCCTGGGTTGCCTCTGACATCCAATATCAAGCCGGCAATTCCTTGCTGCTCTTGCTCCTGTAATGCCTTATGAAATTCAGAAGCTGTCTCCTGTGAAAAGGAGGTAATTTCAATATAACCGATATTTTCTCCGCCCTCTCTTTTAACAGAGGAATGAACCGTTATTTGCGGAACCTCATCACGGACAACGGCTATTTGCAGCGGCTTTTCCAGCCCTTGTCTGACAATCTCCAATTCTACCTTCGTGCCTTTTTCTCCCCTAATCTTTTGCGTCACATCATACAGATCAAAGCCTTGTACACTTTCTCCGTCCACCTTAACAATTTCATCATTTGCTTTAATACCAGCCTTTTCTGCAGGAGAATCCTTTATTGGCGACACAATAATAACCTTATCGTCTTCTGCGCTTATTTCAGCACCAATGCCTTCAAAAGAGGAATCAAGAGCTTGTTCAAACTGTTTTGCGCTGTCCTTGTCCATATAAACAGAATACGGATCATCGAGGGTAGAAAGCATGCCCTTAATTGCACCCTCCTCTAATTCAGCCTTATCTACTTTTTCCACATAATTGTTTAAGATCAGGTTATACGCTTTGTCAACCTTCGATAAGACTGTCGCATTGCTGCTTGCTGCTGAATCAGACTTCGTTTTATTCTCTTCCCATATATTCATTCCAATATAAGTGCCGCCGGCTCCAACTATGAGGGAGCTTGTCATGCATATCACCAGCAATTTTCGATTCATCTAAGATCGTCCTCTCTTCCTTCTTCATGAGAATAGCCTTACTGAATCTATATGCCGAGAGCAGACAAGTTATGATGACAGCTTTTGCTGTACGCTATTTAAAGTGCACCTATTTTCCCTAGTTGAATAACCTATACAGACGAAAGGGAGGAATGCCTAAAATGTTTTATCATATAAAAGAACTAGCATACCAAGCAAAGCCAGAAAAACCAGATCCACTTTTCGCTAGAAGAATTCAAGAACTAATCGGCGGCCAATTCGGAGAAATGTCTGTTATGAATCAATATTTATTTCAAGCATGGGGTACAAGAGGACATGCAAAATACAGAGATTTACTGTTAGATACAGGTACGGAGGAAATAGGTCATATTGAGCTATTGTCCACAATGGTTGCCCGTCTCTTAGATGATGCACCTGTAACCGAACTGGAGTCTGCAGCTGCTACTAATCCTGCGTTAGCGGCAATTATCGGCGGGATGGACCCACAGCACGCTATCGTATCCGGCTTATCAGCAACTCCAAAAGACAGCAACGGAGTGCCTTGGAACAGCGGCTATATCATTGCGAGCGGCAATCTGCTTGCAGATATGCGTTCTAACCTGCATGCTGAATCACAAGGAAGATTGCAGGCAGTAAGAATTTTTGAACAAACAGATGACAGAGGTATTAAAGATATGCTTTCCTACCTTATCGCAAGGGACACTATGCATCAAAATCAATGGCTTGCTGCTATTTATGAACTCGAACAGCAAGAAGGGGTTGTTGTTCCAAGCACGTTCCCGAAGGAATTGGAAAAAAGAGAGGTTTCTTATTTATTCTTGAACCATTCGATGGGAGACGAAAGCAGCAAAGGAAGATGGGCATCTGGTCCAAGTATGGATGGTATGGGCACATTCCAATACGTAAAGGACGTACCTCCATTCGGTCCTGCTCCAAAATTAAAGCCTGCACCGCCGGCAGAGCATGGTACACCTCCAAATGTAATGTAGCATAAAAAGAGCCACTGTCTAAAAGACAGTGGCTGACTATTTTCATGGAAGATTTTTTATAGATAAGACTCTCATTGCATTCAGCACAGCAATTAAGGTAACTCCAACATCTGAAAACACCGCTTCCCACATTGTAGCAACTCCAAAGGCCCCAAGCAAAAGGAACAGCGCTTTAACTCCTAACGCAAACACAATATTTTGCCAAACAATTCTGCGTGTTTTTTTAGCAATGGAAATGGCAGAGGCAATTTTTGAAGGTTCATCTGTCATAATGACTATATCAGCTGCTTCAATGGCTGCATCTGAACCTAAGCCGCCCATCGCCATGCCTACATCTGCCCGCGCTAATACAGGTGTATCGTTAATCCCGTCTCCTACAAATAAGATCTTCTCTTTTGGAGATTTTCTTTTATCCAGTTTTTCTATCTCTTCTACCTTATCCTGTGGAAGGAGCTCTGCATGCACAACGTCTATATTCAGAGACTTAGCAACACTTGCGCCCACCGCAGCAGCATCCCCTGTAAGCATGACCGTTTTTTTAATGCCAGCTTGCTTCAATGCTGCAATAGCCTGCTTGGCATCCTCCTTCAATTGGTCGGATATGACAAGTGAGCCAATAAACTCCTTGTTTGCTGCTACATAGACAATTGTTCCAATCTCTTCTCTTAACTCGAAATCAATTCCTTCCTTCACCATCAGCTTGTAGTTACCAGCTAATACTTTTAAACCATTAACAGCTGCAATGATTCCGTAGCCTGGGATTTCCTCATAATCATTTACATCTGCTTCTGAAACTGCGCCCCCATAAGCCTTTCTGATTGATTCGGCAATCGGATGGTTAGAATGAATCTCTGCACTTGCCGCATTCCGCAGAACATCTTGGTCTGAATAACCGTTAGCAGGATGCACAGACACTACTTCAAATACTCCCTTCGTAAGGGTACCTGTCTTATCAAACACCGCATACTTAACATCATTCAAGGCCTCCAAATAGTTGCTGCCTTTTACAAGAATTCCCGCTTTAGATGCAGCACCTATTCCGCCGAAAAAGCCAAGAGGAATAGAAACAACGAGCGCACATGGACAAGAGATAACTAAGAAAATCAAGGCACGATACAGCCAATCAGAAAATACAGCACCCTCCAAAAATAGAGGAGGCACTACAGCTAATAATGCTGCAATGATTACCACAACCGGTGTATAGTAACGAGCAAATTTCGTGATGAAGTTTTCTGTCGGCGCTTTTCTGCTGCTGGCATTTTGAACAAGTTCCAAAATTTTCGCAACAGTAGACTGACTATATTCCTTCGTTACCTTGACAGTGAGCACTCCATTTTTATTGATGAAGCCGCTGAGTATATCATGTCCCGGCTCTACATCTCTTGGCATGGACTCCCCTGTCAATGCCGAAGTATCAACGCTTGATTTACCCTCAACGACAATACCGTCAAGCGGTATCTTCTCTCCAGGCTTGATAACGATAATATCACCGATTGTCACCTCTTCTGGAGACACCTTTTCAAGGGTCTCCCCTTTCATCACATTGGCATAATCTGGTCTGATATTCATTAAGCTGCTAATCGACTTACGTGAACGGTTTACAGCAGCTCCCTGGAACAGCTCGCCGACTTGATAAAACAGCATGACAGCAACGCCCTCTGGATATTCTTGAATTGCAAAAGCACCTATTGTGGCAATGGCCATTAAGAAATGCTCGTCAAATACTTGGCCGCGGACGATATTTGTACAAGCCCGCCATACAATGTCTCCGCCAATAATAAGATAGGCAACAACAAAGGCAGACAGCTTTATAACACCATCCAGCGGAAGAAAATAAGCAAAAAGAGCGATTATCGTCCCGATTACAAGCC
Organism: Niallia laureatilytica; assembly: GCF_046613985.1. Taxonomy (NCBI): domain Bacteria; kingdom Bacillati; phylum Bacillota; class Bacilli; order Caryophanales; family Bacillaceae; genus Niallia; species Niallia laureatilytica. The sequence goes on from NZ_JBKKHP010000014.1 coordinate 52,415, forward strand.
GTGTTATCATTCTTTGCATGCTCTTGCTTCCATGGTCATGTGAATGTCCATGGCTGTGACTATGACTGTGACCATGCTGATGATGAGCATGATCATGCTTGTTTGTTTGCCGATTTTCCCCCGCTGTTTTTTCTTTTAATTTTACATGCGGTTCCAACCGTTTTATTGCCTTTTCCGCTTTTGCGATTATCGGGCCTTCTTCGTCACTGAACTGTAAGGACAATGTCTGTGTCGCAAAATTGACTTGGCATTCATTCACACCCTCTATCGCGGCAACACCCCGCTCAATTTTCATGGCACAATTCGCACAGTCCAGCCCTTCTAATATAAAGTCTTTCCTTTGCAGCTGTTTTCCTTCCTCCATGGTTTTCCCCTCTTTCATTAATTGTCTTAAATGAAATTCTTCCCTGTCAGAAAAGGATTGATTTATTTAATATCACTTAATTATCGAGAAAATCATTATATGAACAATTACTCATATATTCATATTATATGTAAGCAGGCTCGAAAGTGTCAATGTTATTTCCAATATGGGTATAGAACAGCAGCAGCCAAACGAGTCTGGCTGCTGCTGTTCTATACCCATATTAATGATGTCTTGCATGGTCAATCATCTGCTTTAAAACACTCATAACATGCTCATCATCGCAAGAGTATATCATCGTTGTTCCTTCCCTGCGATATTTAACAAGGCGAAGGTTTTTCAAAAACCGCAGCTGATGAGAAACTGTCGACTGAAGCATCTGCAGTCTTTCTGCTATTTCATTAACAGAATGCTGCTTTTCTGACAATAGATGGAGAATCTTAATTCTTGTCGGATCTGATAAAGCTTTAAATGTTTGGGAAACAATAAATAATGTCTCCTCATCAAGGATTGCACCAGCACCGCTTATTGGGTTCAACTCTTCATTATCTTTATTATCATTGCCGCTCATTTTCATTGCTCCTCTTTAAAAAACTCATATCTTTATTATAGCATAGTAATATCTGGATACATCCTTACGACCGCTTATGGAAAAACAAAAAAGCTTGTCCATATTGTGGACAAGCTTTTTTAATCTATTAGATTGGAACAATACCAATCGGGTTGATTGCGTTGGATTTAGCTGCATTCCATTCGCCTTTATGCAATTCAAAATGCAAATGCTGTCCTTGGGAATCACCAGTATTACCCATTGTACCGATACGCTGGCCTTTTGAGACAACCTGACCTGCACTAACTTTTCTGCTTCCTGATTTCATATGAGCATAAACAGTTGTGTACTGTTGGCCATTAATAGAGTGTGCAACAAATATCGCTTCACCATAACTGCTTGATGTGTAAGAACGAATAACAACACCGTCTGCTGCTGCAACAATTGCAACATTATCACCTGTTGCTGCTAAGTCAATTCCCGCATGGAAAGTTCCCCAGCGTTGACCTAAGCCAGAAGTAAGCACTCCATTAGCTGGTTTTGTCCAGTTTCCTGAAGATACACCAGGTGTTGATGCTGCAGAAGATGAACTTGAACTGCTTGAGCTTGAGCTTGAGCTTGATTTTGAACTAGAACTAGAACTAGAGCTTGAACTAGATTTAGAACTTGAGCTGCTCGACTGTGCTGCCTTTGCTTTAGCAGCTGCTGCTTCTGCTGCTGCCGCCGCTTCTGCAGCTTCTTGTTTCTTTCTTTCTTCCTCTGCTTTTCTTGCAGCTTCCGCTTGACGCTGTTTTTCCAGCTCAATTGCTTTTTCCATTGCTACCTTTTGGTCTGCCAAGATTGCTTCTTCTTCTTCAAGTGAAAGCATTTCTGCATGGACATGACCCTCTTCCTCTTCAAGCTGTGCCATCACTTTATCTTTTTCTTTCTTTTTGGAATCCAAATCTGCCTTCATGTCTTCCAACTCACTTAGCATTGTTTCCAGTGAGCTTAGTTTTTCTTTTAACTCAGCCTTTGAATCTTCCAGAAGCTTTTTATCTGCTTCCTGCTCCTTTAAGATAGCGCGGTCTGCTTCCACAATTGTTGCCACAGCACCGACACGGTCAATTAAATCACTGATGCTTTGAGCGCCCATAAGCACATCCATGTAGCTGACTGCACCGCCAGTTTCCTGCATAGCTCTTGCTCTGTCTTTCAGCACTTCATTTCTTTCATCAATTCTTTTTTGTGTTGCTTTAATTTGTTTCTCCAGCTTTGCCACATCATCTTTTGTTGTTTCAATCTGTTCTTTTTTCTCAATAATGTTAACTTGTGTAGTAGAAATCGCTGTGTTTAATCTCTCCAGCTCTTCTTCAACCGATGCCTGTTCATCATGTATGCTGTCTAGTTCTTCGTTTTTGTTGTTCTTTTCACTTTCTACATCTTGCTGCTTGCTTTCGATCTCCTCTTTTTGCTTGTTAAGATCGCTTACGCTTGCTGCATTTGCCGTAGAAAAAGGTCCTTGAGCAACAATACCACCAATGCCTAAAGTAGTAACGACTGTCCATTTAACTATTGTATTTTTCAAGCTCTCATGCCTTCCCCTCTAAAAAAATAGATACGTAGGTTTAACTACTTGTAAACTAGTATTTTAGTACTATACCATTGAAAATAACGCCAATTTAATAGCCTGGCCTTTTATCCAGGCTATTAAGTAGCAGTATATTGTGTTTCACAGGAAGAAGGGACTACTTCTTCCTGTTTTCACCTTACACCTTCAAGAATTTGCGAATACTCATGACACTTCCCCATATACCGATCAATGCACCCATTAGCAATAGCAATGCTCCCACTTGATAAACAAATGGCGTATAATCAAGTATTTGGATGTAGTTGCCTGCCAATCTCGGATTCAAGTATTCATATGCATAATAATAAATGACCGATACAATGCCGATTGGAATAATCGAACCAATGACGCCAAGCCACATACCTTCCAAGAAGAACGGCCAGCGGATGAACCAGTTAGTTGCACCGACAAGTCTCATAATTTCTATCTCTTTACGTCTGGCAACAATGGTGATTTTAATTGTGTTGGAGATTAGGAACATTGCTGTAAACAGAAGCCCTGCAATTAGGACAATCCCGACGTTCCTGCTGACATTAATGACCTTGAACAGCCTGTCGACCGTACCTTGTCCGTATTTTACAGTTGCCGCATTTTCAAACTTCTCAATTTGCTGTGCGACTTTTTTTGTGTCATTTGGATTTTTTGTTTTAACAACAAACACATCACTTAATGGGTTATCCTGCTGAAACAGCTCATAAGCATCCCCATCGTCACCGAAGCTTTCAATCAAGTTGTCTAATTCCTGCTGTTTCGTAGAGAATGTTACGCTGTCGACATCTGATATGCCCTTAATCTTATCCTCTAAGGCAGCCTGATCATCTTTTGAAGCTGTCTGATCAATATGAACACGAATTTCCACGTTCTCTTCTATTGTTGTGGCAACCTCGTTCAAATTCATCATAATGACGAAAAACACACCAACCAAAATTAGCGTTATCGCCACAGAACTTATCGAAGCGAATGTCATCCATCCGTTTCTCCATAAACTTTTAAAACTTTCTCTAGCATGTCTTTTTACTGTTCTAGCCTTCATATCCGTAATCACCTCTCTGCTCGTCACGAACAATTCTTCCACCTTCGATGGCGATTACACGATGTCTAATCGTATTAACAATTTCCTTATTGTGGGTAGCCATCACAACGGTAGTTCCCCGATTGTTGATTTCCTCAAAAATATTCATGATTTCCCAAGAGGTTTCAGGGTCAAGATTCCCAGTTGGCTCATCGGCAATGACAAGCTTCGGGGAGTTTACAATCGAGCGGGCAATGGATACACGCTGCTGCTCTCCGCCTGATAGTTCAGTAGGCAGCATTCTTGCTTTATGCTTCAACCCTACTAGTCCTAAAGTGTCCATCACACGTTTTTTAATTGATTTAGGGTTTTCTTCAATTACTTCCAATGCAAATGCCACATTTTCAAATACAGTCAATGTCGGCAAAAGCTTAAAGTCCTGAAAGACGACTCCCATATTTCTTCGCAGCAAAGGAACCTTGCTGTTTTTCAATTTTGCTAAGTTTACACCGTTTATCAAGATTGTTCCTTGTGTCGGTTTTTCCTCGCGATGCATCATTTTAATGAATGTTGATTTTCCGGCACCACTCGGTCCAACTACATATACAAACTCACCTTGAGCTATTTTTACATCTATCCCATTGGCTGCAATAACGCCATTGGCATATTTCTTTATTACATTTTTCATTTCAATCATCTATTATCACACCTGAATTTTATTTGTAAGAACATGAGAAAAGTGCAATGCGTCTAAGGCAAACATGGTAGACGAATCACATCTGCGAATTGCTATTTATATTTATGCTATACATCCAGAACTTTTCTGACTTCCGTTAACCACCAAAATTCGACATTTACAAACCGACGGAAAGAGACAGCTTTTTTAAAAATAAAAGCTTTCCTTCTAATTACTTACATTATTATAACATTATAGGACAGTAATTTAACGGATAAAATTATTACATTTTCTTTTCAAACATCGCAAAAAGTACTATTATTATCTTGTCTTACCTTTATTTACTATTATAATAGTACTACAATTCGACCATATTCCCCTTTTTTTTTTATTTTTTTCATTAAATTAGGCTTATATACCTAAAAATAATTACGTTTTATGGAATTATTTTCATAATAATTTCCATTCATTACACTTCGACATTATTTATAAAACGGTTACATTTTTAGCTTCTGTTACAAATCTTACAGAAGCTCAACATAATTAATAAAAAAAACCGCCCTTTTCAAAAAATGGGCGGTTGCTTCTTATGCTTTTTTCGCGCTGAATCCTCTTCCATGCACCTCAGATGCATCCATGACAATAACGAATGCAGAAGGATCAATTGTTTGAACAAGAAGCTTCAACTTAGTGAATTGAGCTTGATCAACGACACACATTAAGATAGGACGCTCAAAATCAGTGTATCCTCCGTGAGCAGTAAGCTTTGTGACGCCTCTGTCGATTTTTGTCAAAATTCCTTCTCTTACTTCCTCTTGCTTGTCTGTTATAATCAACGCCATTTTGCTGCTTCCGAATCCAACTTGAACAATATCAATCGTTTTGCTTGTAACAAACAGAGCAAGCAATGCATATAAACCTTGTTCAATACTAAATACAGCCGCAGCCGTGATGACAATTACTCCATCGATTAAGGCAACACTTTTCCCTAATGACATACCGGTATATTTAGTGATAATTTGCGCAGCAAGGTCTGTCCCGCCTGTTGATGCTTTACCTTTAAAAACAATTCCAATTCCAAGGCCGATTCCAATACCGCCATATAATGCAGCAAGCAGTGGCTGGGTTGTCCAAGGCTCCATGTCTTTTGACAAAAAAACGACAAATGGTAAAAACAAAGTGCCGACAAGTGTTTTTATCCCGAAGTTTTTTCCAAGCAAAATCACTCCTGCAATAAACAAAGGGATATTAAATGCCCATTGTACAAAAGCCGGCTCCCAATGAAACAAGCTGGCAGTAATGGTGCTTATGCCGCTGACACCGCCTGAAGCTATATTATTAGGCAATAAAAACAAGTTAAATGATAATGCTACAATAGCAGACCCGATTAATACATAAATATATTCCCGCAAAATGCGACACCTCTTCGAATGATAAATTCTTTTTTATGGTAAATTTCAGCGAGCATTAGCAGTATGTAAATTCTATGAAAAATGCTCTCTATAGGTTTTCCCAAGCAGAGAGTATATCATTCAAACACAGGGGTGTAAATGGTGACTAATTAGCGTGGTAAAGGGATAAAAAGGTTACTTGTAAAGGTTGCGAGAAGTAAAAAAAGCTATCCTTGTTTTGCTAGGATAGCTTTTTAAAACTAGTAACCTTATAAAATAAAAATCCAAAATACAATGGCCAGTCCAAAACGATAAAAAGCAAAAGGCACCAATTTAATTTTATTAATTAAGCGCAGGAAGAATTTAATAGCAATCAGCGCGACCATAAATGCTGTCACAAAGCCTGCTGCAAATACGGGAATGTCCTGTACTCCTAAACTGTTCCAGCTTTCAAGCAAATCCTTTGCTGATGCGGCAAACATAATAGGAACTGCCATAATAAATGTAAATTCTGAGGCTGTTTTATGATTCATTCCAGCAAGCAATCCGCCTGAAAGGGTTGCTCCAGAACGGGAAAAACCCGGCACTAATGCAAAGCATTGAAAAAAACCAACAGTCAATGCTTGTCTGTATGTAACTTGATCGAGTGTTTTCGCCGTTGCAGTTGGTTTGAACTTTTCAGCTGCCAGCATCAGCAACCCTCCAATAATTAAGGTAATAACCACTGTCGCTGGACGAAAAAGTACATCTTTAATGAAATCATAAAGCAGCACACCACCAACACCGAAGGGAATAATGCCGACTGCTATGTGAAAAAAGCTGAGCGTTCCTATACTTTCAGAGTCCTGAAACCTCTTCAATCCTAATATGCTTAAAATCCTTTTCCAAAATACAAAAATCACGGCAAGAATGCTGCCAAGCTGAATAATAATTTCAAAGGTTTTAGCACTGCTGCCTGTAAAGTCCAGCAGATGACCTGCTAAAATTAAATGACCTGTTGACGAAACAGGAGCGAACTCCGTCAATCCTTCTACTATACCCATGATAATAGCCCTTAATATCTCCATAAACACCTCCAGAAATATATATATTTTTGCGATGAGCTATTTATACTAAAAAAGTGAATGGATGCTTATCCATTCACTTCATAAAGATATATCTTCCAATAGCCTGTTTTTGTTTCAAATGATTTCTCAAACGTTAAATTATTATCTTTTGCATTTTCAATTGGCAGTGCTGATAAGATATATTGACCGCCCATTTTTTGCAGCTGATTTGTATTTAAGCTTAAATTCTTAATACTTTTTTTAGAATGCTTAGAAAACTGATACTTTTTACCGAGCTCGTCAACAAATATGTAACAGCGTCCGCCCCAGTAATCATAATATTCCCTTAGCCCCTTATTCTTGTTAAGCTCAGGCTCAATGATTTTCCTGAATTCTTCTTTATAGCTTAATGGATAAATATTGCTATATGAATCAAGGGTATAAAAGCCATTGTACTGGGCAACATTAGGGTGCATCCCTATGCTTACAACTCTGAAAGAGTCCAATGGCTTGTTTATGTATTCCTTTATTTCTTTAAACTCATCTTCCGCAAAATATTGTGCATAGCTTGGCTGATTTTTATATTTGATTTCTTCATTGTTAGGTATTAATACAAACAGCTGTGCAGCAATTAATGCATACACTACATATTTTAAGCGCCCACCTTTGTCCCAAATCATTTTCAGTGACAAAGCAAAAAGCACATAAATAATCATTGGCCGCAAGTAATGGAATCGCCCGAAGTTAAAGCTTGTCAAAAGGCTGACACGCTCCTTCAGCGGCTGCCATCCTTCAAAAAACCAAAATGCATACCAAGTAGATAGGACGAGGTTTAGTATATGCAAGAAAAGGAATAACCGGTTGTCTTTCGCCTGCTTTTTCATAAGCACCCATATTAAACAAAGAATAGTGAGCGGCATAATAATGAATTGGGAGATGGTCCTGTCTTGATTATGGCTAATCACATAGTTCTTTACAAGAAGACGCAATGTCTGGAATATATCAAGCTTGGACTGATAAAAGACATCTCTGTTTGTTAACTCACTAGAAGCAGGTGCTATCATAGAGATAACTAATCGATAATCAATAACTAAATAGATTGCTAGCATATATACGATGGATAATAAGAAAACGAAATTCCATTTCTTCGTTTTAAAGAGATCGTACAACCATAGTAAACCGACAAATGTTAGAAAGTAAAAAAAGCCGATTACAAAGGTGGAGAAAACCGGCAGAAGTGTCAGCACTAAATAGTTCTTCCAATTGCGCTCGCCCTTCCTAATATTAAGGAAGCTCCATAATGCTAACGGCATTCCGAGTATGCTCAGCATACCTGATGGCCAGTAAGGCGTTAGTGCGAAAGTCAACGCTGCACCGATTGTAATTAAGTATGGATTTGAATTTTTAAATACATGTTTTTTCAGGAGAAGATACATTCCTAAAAAGGCAAAAAAACGGGTAATCGCCTGACTCAATCCATATGCGACTACAGGCGGCAATATGTTGAAAAGAAATAGCATCCCATAGTATTCGGAATAGTACGTATCCCGAGAAAACTCACCGTTCATTATCTGCTCCATTGGTGTATTGACAGGAGCAAACATATTGCCGCTGTTTTTCAGGACTTCATACCAGCCGAGATTAGAATCAAGATTATCATGCATACGCATATGCGCCTGTCCGTTCAGGATAAAATAGGGTAATACCCATAAAAAAACAATTAATAATGCCACTGCTAGGAAGATTTTTTCCTGCTTATTTTTTTCTGTTACGTTAATCATTTAACACTCCCAGGAACTTGTTGATATTTAGGTGAAAACACAAGATACTTCTGCCCAAAATAATTTAAAATCGTGTACATTCCGCTTCCAAAAAGGACCGCTATCACTTCTACATATTCCACAAGCAGCGGTGATTTACCAACGGTTTCCTCCACTAGCACCAATCCTAGCTTATAGGAAATGAAATAGGATGCCAGTATAACAATAGCAAACCGAATACTGCTTCCTACGAATCTAGCATTACTTTGAAAGGTAAGATTTTTATTAAGCATATAGCTTACAGCTGCACCTACTAAGTTGCCGATAAAGGTTGAGCTCCAATAGCTGAAATGGAACAGCAGCAGACAGGCATACATAATCGATAGCCCAACTGCTGTGTTAATCAGCCCAACGAGCAAAAACCGTATGAAAGAAGAGCGCAGCATTACACATGCACCTTCGATTTAACAGCATTAGCTTGTTTGTTTCTGCACAAATTATCCTCGATGATATAACGTGGACGCTGTTTAACTTCCTCGTAAATTTTTCCGATATACTCCCCTATGAGACCAATGCTCATCAATAAAAGGCCACCAATCAGCCATAGAGAAATCATTAAGGACGCCCATCCAGATTCTGTTTCACCGATGATTTTTTGCACAAGCACATAGCCTCCTGCCATTATGCTGATAATAGACGATAAAAAACCTATTAAAGTGATAAAGCGAATCGGTTTAACACTGAAGGATGTGATACCGTCTAAAGCAAATGCAAGCATTTTTGCAATTGGGTATTTTGATTCTCCAGCCTCTCGGGCTTTGCGCTCATAGTATACCTTCGCCGTCTTAAAACCAAGCAAGGGAACTACCCCTCTTAAAAACAGATTAGATTCCTTAAACTTAAGCATCTCTGTCAGCGCCCTTTTGCTTAACAGACGATAATCGGCATGGTTATATACTAGCGATAATCCCATTTTTTCCATCAGGCGGTAAAAGCCTTGTGCTGTACTTCGTTTGAAAAAGGTATCTGTTTCCCTTTTGCTTCTCACACCATACACAATTTCACAGCCGCTCAAGTACTTCAGCACAAATTCTCTAATCACACTAGTATCATCCTGCAGATCTGCGTCAATGCTAATAACGCAATCAGAAAATTGAACAGCTTCCTCAAGCCCTGCAAGCAATGCCCGCTGGTGACCGAAGTTTCGCGACAGTTTTAACCCGCTTACAAGCTTATCAAAATGTGTCGCACTCTCGATTTTTTCCCATGTGGAATCCTTGCTCCCATCATCGATGAAGAGCAATTGGCTCTTGGAACTTACAAGACCTTCGGAAATTAGGGAAGTAAGTACCTTTTTTAGTTGAAAATATGTATGCTCGAATACTTCCTCTTCGTTATAACAAGGAACAGCAATCGTTAATACAGCCTCTTTCATTTCATAACCTCTTTTCTTAAAATAACCAATTACTATAAGAATCTCTAAATAATTCCATTAATATACCTATAAACGAAATTTACAGCAAAAAGTTTCACTTTTCCCTTAAAAAGTAAATTAATTAAGAATTTGGAATATTTTCACGGCAACTTCATGCCCTCCTTACCAACATAATGACTTAAAAAAATTATACGTTACAATTCCTTGCCCAAATGCATACTTGGCAAAACTTTACCAAAATTAAATAATCACTTCATAATTAATTACCTATTGCGAGTATTCTTAAACACAAAAAACGCCATCACTTGTTGTGATGGCGTAAATGTTATTCTGCAATGCTTAGCTTTGAACGCAAGTATGCATTTATGAAGAGGTCGATGTCTCCGTCCATAACGGATTGTGTGTTACCTACTTCTGTGTTTGTACGGTGATCTTTGACAAGAGAGTATGGATGGAATACGTAGGAACGAATTTGGCTGCCCCAACCGATATCCTTTTGCTCGCCGCGAATTTCTGCAAGCTTCTCTTCCTGTTCTTCGATCTTTTTCTGGTATAGCTTTGCTTTTAGCATTTTCATAGCAGTCTCCCTGTTTTTAATCTGAGAGCGCTCTGTTTGACAAGACACGACTACTCCTGTCGGGATATGTGTAATACGAACAGCGGAGTCTGTTGTATTAATATGCTGTCCACCAGCACCGCTTGCTCGGTACGTATCAACCTTCAAATCCTCTGTACGGATTTCAATTTCAATCTCATCATTGAATTCTGGCATAACTTCACAAGATACGAAGCTCGTATGGCGGCGTCCAGATGAGTCAAATGGCGAGATGCGGACAAGTCTGTGTACACCTTTTTCTGCTTTTAAATAACCGAAAGCATTATGACCTTTAATCGCTAACGTTACACTTTTAATCCCAGCTTCATCACCTGGCAGATAATCCAAAGTTTCCACTTTGAAGCCTCTTTTCTCTGCCCAGCGTGTGTACATGCGCAAAAGCATACTGCCCCAGTCTTGTGATTCTGTTCCGCCTGCACCTGGGTGCAGCTCTAAAATAGCATTGTTTTTATCATAAGGCTCACTTAACAGCAAATTCAGCTCAAACTGGCTTAAGCTACTCACTAAATCAACCAGTTCTTCTTCCAATTCACTGCGCAATTCAGCGTCATCTTCTTCTTTAACCAATTCATAAGTAAGTTCCAGGTTTTCAAATGTTTCTGTCAGCTTATAAAATTCATTAACCTGGTCTTTTAAACCATTGCTTTCAGAGATAACTGTCTGTGCCGCCTGCTGGTCATTCCAGAAGTCAGGATGCAGCATTTCATCTTCCAAATGAGCAATTCGTGCCTCTTTGTTATCTAAGTCAAAGAGACCCCCTAAAGTTTTCTAGTGTTACATTTATCTTCTCTAATTCGTTGCGAATATCTGCTAATTCCATTTATCTGTCACCCTTTTTAAAAATTATAGTTCAAAACAGCATACACTTGCTGCTTCCTTCTAGTATTATATGGCTTTTCAAGAAAAATTGCATGCTTTCCTTTCCGAAAGGTGTTTTGCTTAAACTTGACTCTGTATTCAAGCATTTCCAATCTTCATGAAGATATACAATTCCTTTGACTAAGAAAGACCTGCCTCAAAGCAACAGGAGAGGCAGGTCCTTTCATTTATTATAAATTAGCTCCGTGGCAATTTTTATACTTTTTGCCGCTGCCGCAGAAACAAGGAGCGTTTCGGCCAACATCAAGCTTTTTCATAACCGGCTTTTTCTTTGGCTTCTTTTCGCCCTCTTCTTTCGGATTAACTGCTTGTCCCTTCATTACTTCTTCCCTTTGAAGGTTTTCACGGATTTCCGCTTTCATGATGTACTTAGCAACATCCTCTTCAATGGATAAGACCATTTGTTCAAACATCGCAAATCCTTCTGATTGGTACTCGCGAAGCGGATCGATTTGTCCATATGCACGAAGATGGATACCTTGACGCAGCTGATCCATTTGGTCGATATGGTCAATCCATTTGCTGTCAACAGCACGGAGCACGATAACTTTTTCGAATTCTCGCATTTGTTCTGTTGTAAGCTTCTCTTCTTTCTCATCATAGTGGCGCAATACCTTTTCCATGATTGTTTCAACGATTTCATCGCCATCTTTGCCGCGAATATCATTTAGCTCCAATTCACCTTCTTGAAGCAGATTTCCGTTGGCATAATCAAGGACTGCCTGCAGATCCCAGTTTTCCTGATCTTCACTGTCCGGTGTATGTGCCGCCACATGGCGTTCTAAGGATGATTTAATCATCGCTTCTACAATGGTACGAAGATTTTCACTTGTCAGCACTTCATTACGCTGTGCATAGATAATTTCCCTTTGCTGGCGTAGTACATCATCATATTGAAGAAGCTGTTTCCGTGAGTCGAAGTTGTTTCCTTCCACTCGTTTTTGAGCTGATTCAACAGCCCTTGAAACCATTTTACTTTGGATAGGCTGGGAATCATCCATGCCTAGTTTCGACATCATTGCCTTCATTCCGTCAGATCCGAAACGTCGCATCAATTCATCTTCCATAGAAAGGTAGAATTGAGTAACACCAGGATCCCCTTGACGTCCGGAACGTCCACGCAGCTGGTTGTCAATCCGTCGGCTTTCATGGCGTTCTGTACCGATTACAGCCAAACCGCCGACATCCTTGATTCCTTCTCCTAATTTAATGTCCGTACCGCGTCCTGCCATGTTAGTTGCGATTGTAACAGCGCCCTTTTCACCGGCAGTAGCGATGATTTCCGCTTCTCTTTCATGGTTCTTCGCATTCAAGACGTTATGAGGAATGCCTTTTTTAGAAAGATACTTCGAGATGATTTCAGATGTCTCAATCGCAACTGTACCAACTAGAACAGGCTGTCCATTTTTATGTCTTTCTGCAATATCCTCCACAACAGCTCTGAACTTGCCGTCCATTGTTGCATATATCAAATCAGCGCGGTCATCACGGATGATATCTCTGTTTGTAGGGATGACAACAACACTCATATTATAAATATTGCGGAATTCCTCTTCCTCAGTTTTTGCAGTACCAGTCATCCCGGCAAGCTTTTCATACATGCGGAAGTAGTTTTGGAATGTGATTGTCGCAAGTGTCATGCTTTCATTCTGGATTTCAAGATTTTCCTTAGCTTCAATCGCCTGGTGAAGTCCGTCACTGTATCGGCGGCCCTTCATAAGACGGCCTGTGAATTGGTCAACGATGACAATTTCGCCGTCCTGCACAACATAATCAACATCCTTATGCATGCTCGCATGTGCTTTAAGGGCTTGTGTGATATGGTGGTTAATCGCTACATTGCTGACATCAAACAGGTTTTCAATTTGGAAAACTCGCTCTGCCTTGCTCATCCCTTCTTCTGTAAGCTGAACACCCTTCGTTTTTTCATCGTAAGTATAGTCTTTTTCTACCTTTAGACTGCTCACAAAAACATTTGCCCGCACATACAGCTGTGTCGACTTCTGAGCAGATCCGGAGATAATCAACGGTGTTCTCGCTTCATCTATCAGAATGGAGTCAACTTCATCGATAACAGCATAGTATAAAGGTTTTTGAACCTTTTGCTCATTGTAAAGGACCATGTTATCGCGAAGATAATCAAAGCCGAATTCATTATTTGTTCCATACGTAATATCAGCATTATATGCTGCCTGCTTTTCATCTCTTGATAAACCGTTTAAGTTCAAGCCGACAGTTAAGCCAAGAAACTCATACAGCTGTCCCATCTCAGCAGCATCACGTGACGCCAAGTATTCATTGACTGTTACAACATGAACGCCTTTGCCGGAAAGTGCATTCAAGTAAACAGGCATTGTCGCAGTTAAAGTTTTACCTTCCCCTGTCTTCATCTCAGAGATGTTTCCGTCATGCAGGGAAGCTCCCCCCATTAACTGTACAGGATATGGGTATAATCCAAGCACACGTTTTGCAGCTTCCCTCACAACTGCAAAAGCCTCAACAAGCATATCATCGAGCGTTTCACCTTTTTGGTAGCGCGCTTTAAACTCTTCTGTTTTTGCTTTTAGCTGCTCATCGCTTAATGCTGCCGTTTCACTCGCCAAAAGCTCTACCTTTTCTGCAATCTTTGTAAGTTTCTTTATATCGCGCTTATTCTGATCAAAAACCTTATTTAAAATACCAAGCATTAAAAAACGCTCCTTTATTATTGTAATGAGAGATTCTATTTAAAAACTATCATTTGGTTATTATATCAATAGCATAAAAGCTAGTTTATTTAAGCAACTATAGCATATTCATTGTTCATTAAAATCTCATGAAAATGAAGTGACTGTTTTGTAAACACCCTATAAAAAGGATACCATTAAATATATGTAGCTGCACTAGTATTTTCCTATATATATTACCATTTCCGCAATAGAGTGACAACTTTCGTCTGAAGGAAAGATGGAATAGACTAGAAGGGGTTATAAATATGACTTTGTCCTAAAAGCAAAATTCATTATATTAAGAAAATCAACATTTTTTATAGTACTTCATAACCTTTCTCGATTCATTTAAGTAGCGCATGAACCGGTATGGCTTGCTGATCACCCTTATTGGGAGTCTAGCGATAAATCGGCTCAAATCCTGTTTATATTCTTCAGTAATTCTACTCGGCTTTGTTGCGATATGCTCAAACAGTTCCTTGTAGAATTCCCTCATGATATTAACCTTCATGCCTGCTTCATATAAACAGGAATGACATTTGACGCTCGTTATTTCTTCATTTATATAAACAACATCATGAAGACTTTCATTATTGCAGTGTGTACAAAACAAGTTTGCTTCCATTACAGACCTTTTCATTGCCGCTCACACCCCTTGAAAATGAAATTGACACCTAGTAAGAAGATATTCTGGACCCACACTTATTATCTAATATTTATCTATAATACTTTCGCTCATTATATCAAACACTCCTCTTGATTGCAGGAGTATTCAAGTAATTGCCATAATATTATCGCAAAATACTGCGATTTTAAAAAAAGCTTCGTATTTAAACAGAAAAAACCTGCAGTTATATCCTGCAGGTTTCCTTCTTGCTGCTATACGTTTATTTTGCTTCAATAAGCCCATACTTGCCGTCTTTTCTTTTATAAACGATATTTGTTGAGTTAGTTTCCGCATCAGTGTAAACAAAGAAGCTGTGACCAAGAAGATCCATTTGTAAAATGGCTTCCTCACTGTCCATCGGTTTTAAATTAAAACGCTTCTGGCGGACAATTTCCATCTCGTCCTCTTCTTCCTGAAGTGCTGCTGCACTAGGCTCATCTGCACCGAATAAAGTGTTCAGATTGCCTTTTTCACGCTGCTTGCGGTTTACTTTCGTTTTATGTTTTCTGATTTGACGTTCCAATTTATCAACAATCAAATCAATTGCTGCATACATGTCCAAGTGATCTTCTTCTGCTCTAAGCACCAGCTGGGACATCGGTATTGTTACTTCCACCTTTGCAGTCTTATCATTGTAGGTTTTTAAATTCACATTGACATTTGCATCTGGCGTCTCGGAAAAATATCTTTCCAATTTAGAGATTTTCTTTTCTACATATTCTCTTATTGCTGGAGTTACCTCAATGTTTTCTCCTCTAATGTTGAAATTCATAAGTTACTCCTCCTTTTGTATTCCAGTGCAAGTCTTATTGTTCCCCTCGCAGCTTTAAAACTATGCGAGTAATGAACTTTTTGACTATACATTATATTTCTCGTTTACCCTTCCACATTCCTGCAAAAACTTTTAGAAAATTCGACAAATTTGTGAACAAATAAAAAACTGGCTGTTTTTTAAAAAAAGTTTACGGCAAATTTTTCATCTGCTTTTTTAGACAAATTTTTCAAGAGAATCTTTATCAATATAGCAACTGCCATTTTTCTAAATATCCCTTTTTTTATTCACACTTTTTCATTTCAAGCAGACGCAGGCATGGCGGACATGTTCTTCTCCATAAATAAACATAGTCTTTACTAGCTTTTCGTATCCTGCTTTTGGACTAAATTCTATTTTAGAACAATCTTTTACAATTTTTTTGATATAACTTGGTTTTAAAAAAAAATAGCTGGGGTAATTAAAAACTACATGAAACAAGCCAATAACTTCTCAAAAAAAAGAACTGTACCTCTTCAAAATATAAATAAATATTCGAATTTTGTCGGTAGTTGACAGAAAACATCTAATTATTTTAATTGTTAAAGTAATTAAAATCTAATAGAATTACGTCTATATGAATGGCCAAGGAGGAAAACAACATTGAACAACTTGAAAGTATTAACTGAACTTCCAGAGGAACAGCATAACAGCATTGAAGCTGAAGAAGAGCATGAGTACTACTACAAATTATGGGAAGATGACCGCTTATAATACTTCATCTAAACATCAATCTGAAAACGAATACAGGAGGGTTATCATGAAAAAACAATGTATCGCCATGCTTTTAGCCGGTGGAAGAGGAACGAGATTAAAGAAACTGACAGATCATCTAGCGAAACCAGCAGTACCGTTCGGTGGAAAATACCGAATCATCGACTTCACTTTAAGCAATTGCCGGAATTCTGGCATTGATACAGTTGGCGTGCTGACACAATACCAGCCTCATGTATTGCAAAATTATATTGGAGATGGAAAAGAATGGGATCTTAACAGAAGAGACGGCGGTCTTTCCATCCTGCCTCCGTACCAATGCGATACGGAAGAACGCTGGTATGAAGGAACTGCACATGCCATTTATCAGAACACTCCCTTCATTGAACAGTATGACCCAGAGCATGTTTTGATTATTTCTGGCGACCATATCTATAAAATGGATTATGATCTAATGCTGAAACAGCATATCGAGACAAATGCTGATGCAACGATTTCTGTTACAGAAGTACCGTGGGAAGAAGCAAGCCGTTTCGGTATCATGAATACAGAATCTTCAGGCAATCGTATCAGTGAATTCGAAGAAAAGCCAGAAGATCCAAAGTCAAACCTAGCTTCTATGGGTGTATACATCTTCAAATGGAAAACCCTCAAAGCTTACTTGGAAAAAGAAGAAAACAATCAAGACAGCTGCAAGGATTTTGGAAAAGACATTATCCCCGCAATGCTGCATGACAATTTAAAACTCCACGCATACCAATTCAAAGGCTACTGGAAAGATGTCGGCACAATCGACAGCTACTGGGAAGCCAATATGGATCTGCTTGAAAAAGAATCCAATATCTTCTTAAAAGATAAGGAATGGAATGTCTACACTGTAGAACAATCCCATCCGCCAGTATATCTTGATGACTCTTCAGCTGTGAAACATTCATTAATCAGCGAAGCATGTGAAATCTACGGAACAGTAGAAAACTCTGTCATCTTCCATGGAGTAACGATTGGGAAAGGCGCTGTCATTAAAGACTCTGTACTTCTGCCAGGAGCAGTTGTTGGGGAAAATGCAGTTGTTGAACGCGCAGTCGTTTCATCCAATGTAGAAATCGATGCCTATTCTGTCATTAAATCGAGCAAGCCCTACGATCCCATCGCCTTGATCGGTGAAAATGTCGTTAATGATAAGAAGCATCATGAGCTTTCGAGAGTGATCTAAATAAAATAAAAACCATTCACTTTAAAAAGTGAATGGTTTTTGTGATGTTATTTTCTTTTATCATAATAAATGCCATCTGTTTGCAGAGACTGATACGGATTGACATACTTCTGATTAGAAGCTTTTTTATGCTTTAATTCTTTAATATCTTGCTGAATGTTTTTCTTTTCCGCTTCAAGGAGCCCTAACAGCTCCTTATCCTGCTGAAGAAGGGCTTGACCCAGCTTCTTCTCCACTTCTGTTTCAGGTGTTTTCAAAAGCGTAAGCGTCGCCTGCCTTTTATTAAGAAGGTTATTGATTTTATCAGTATCCTTTTCTGGTTCACCCTTTAAGTGGTCAATCAGCTCTGCAGTAACTGCATAGCATTGCTTGATTGCTTCCATTAAACTTGCCCGCCAGAAGCATATTGTTTTTGACGGTTAATCTGGATAGCCTCTTTCCATGTATCTCGGAATTCTGTCAACAGAAATTCTACATCCTCCAGAATTTTGATGTCACTCACAATATTAGCTTTAATCAGCTGACGGTTCATGAAATCATATAAAGACATAAAGTTTTTAGAAATTGGAATTTCCATATTCAATGTCACCATCAGTTCTTGGATAATGTTCTGCGCCTTTTGAATATTTAAGTTTCTCGTCGCAATATCATTATTTTGGATGGCATTTTTGGCTAAACCGATGAATTTCAGGCAGCCATTATAAAGCATAAGCGTTAACTCGCCTGGTGAAGCTGTATTAACTGAATTCTGTTTGTATGATTGATACGGATTAGTAGTTGCCATTTATATTACTCCTTTTTATTGGCTGAACATGCTTGTCAAATAACCAGACTGGCTGTTCGCTTTATTGATAGCTGTCTCCATTGCCGTAAATCTTGCCCAGTATCTATTTTCAATTGTCGTTAATCTATCTTCAAAATCTGAAATTCTTGAACTGTATTGATTCAACAGTTTTCCTAATGTAAATGTGTTATTAACACTTGAAGAAGAACCAGCCTTCGTCTTGATGTCGTCCATTGCTACTTTCAAGTTGGCTCTGACCTTCTGTGCAAACCCTTGATCAGCTGTACCAGTAGCACTGCTGTTTTGGAATAGCTTATAAACACTATTAGGATCGGCCGTAATTGCTTCCTTTAGCTTGTCTTCATCGATTACAAGCTTACCGCCTTCTAAATAGTTGTTAGTCGTTGTGATGCCAATATCAGAAAGTCTAGAGAAAGCACCGCCTGTGTTTACGATAGAACCAAGACTAGAACGCATTCTATTCAACACATTAGAAAGAATCTGATCATTCTTTAATGTCCCGCTCTTCGCCTTCTCTTCCCACTTCTTAATCTCATCCTCTGTCATCTCTTCCTTTTGAGCATCAGTCAAAGGAGTATAATCTCTGTACTTCGTCTCACCGATTTTATCGCTGATTTTTTCGATTATTTCGTTGTATTTGTCAACGAAGCCTTTAACGGAGTCGTAAATAGAATCAACATCAGCTGTTGATGAGAATGTTATCGGCTTGCCGGCTTCTGTTACTTGTTTGAGTGTTAGTTCTACACCGTTGATTCGGAAGGTGTTGGATGATCTTTCTGTTTCGATTCCGTTGTATGTGAATTTAGCGTTTGAACCTGCTGTTCCATTTGTCCCAGTATTGTCAGATGCTACATTCAATTTTGTTAGTAGAGAGCCAGCGGTTCCATCCTGATCTCCACTTAGTATGATTTCACGGCCATCTGCCACTGCTCCTGTATTTTTCGCAGTAAATGAGATTTGTTTAGAAGTAGGATCAAAAAATGCTGTTACACCTGACTGCTGATTGATTTTAGCAACTAAGCTGTCCATCGTGTCTGTATCTGTAATTTCAATATCCTTGCTTGACATAACCCCGTTAGCATCAATCGCAGAAATAGTCAGTTTTGTGTCAGTAATCCCAGCACTGCGCAATGTTGCAGTTGAATCAGTAATAGCTGTAGCACCGTTACTTCTTATTGAACCAGCCGTAGCCAACTTCTCTATTTCAATTGATCCCGAAAAATCAGTCGTAGATGTTACGTTCTTAACAGACAATGCATCTGAATTAGATGAATTGATTGTTTTCTTAATAAATGTTGATTGCTTTTGCAATCCATCAGATAACAATGTATCCAATGACAGCAACAAGGTGTTCATTTCGCGATAGTCGTCTCGCTGCCACTCTGTATATGTTTTCTTTTGATTTAATTTGTCTAAAGGTACTCTTTCCGCAGTCATTAGCTGTTCTACTAAGGAGTCTATATCCATGCCGCTTGCGAGTCCGCCTATTCTTAAAACCAAATTCCTCACCTCGTACTTTTTTTATATTTAAACTAATAAAGCTAATGCTTTTTTTAAATATAATCATTGATTACTATTATTATCGGCGAGTCTTTTTCAGCCTTTAACATTTTATTGAGATATCTTACTTTTTACCTATATTGAATTTGCTAGGAGAAAGAGCTAGTTAAGAGGATATGCCTATGCTTTTTTAGGGATGACAGCAGCCTTGCCTATTAAAGCAAGAGCTGCTGTCATTAGTATGAATCAAATTTTCTCGTCTACCATTAAGCCCAAATACTCTTTCATCGCAGCATATATATCGAGCATTTTTTCTGAGGGTATTTCTCTGATTACCTCTTTTGTGTCATCATTAATGACTTGTACATAGTACTCTTCCAACTTATCGTGAAGCTGGAATTTAAGAGATGTGTGTGCAGGCTGAATAAATTCATTCATGCTGTTAATCAAGCTTTCCAGATCTTTTCTCTCTTTTTCCTTGCTTGCAGGATCAACAGGCTTATTCTCCTCTATGAGCGGATTAACAGGTGGTTCGCTCACTTTTGTCACACTATTCTCATTATTCTTGTGTTGCTGAGCTGTATAGACGCTATTTGAAGTATACTTTTCTATCATTGGCATTTCCCCCTAAAAAATATATACTACTTCTGTTATATCGGCTGCTTTTTTCCGCTTTTAATACAATGAAAAAGGCAGTTCGGATTTATTGCCGAACTGCCTTACCTGAATTAATTAAATTGCTGCAAGTCTTATCTTGGCAGGTTCATAGCCAAGTCTTGCAGACTCCATATAATATCTTTTCGCCTTCACGATGCTGCCGATTGCCTCATGATAAACACCTAAGTTATACAGTGCCAAAAAGCTGCCTGTTCCGCTTAAATATTCTGTATGCTTCTTCTTGCTGATATTCAGACATGCTGTAAAGCTGGCCTCTATTTTTGGAAGTAAGTGAATAGCTTCATTTAAATTGTTTAAACAATAATCTAAATAGAAAAGTCCCTTATAAAAGTGAAAATCAGTGACATTGTTTAAGCTTTGTTCATTTTCACGAATGACAATGATTGTTTCTTTGTTGACAAGCTCTTTCCCTGTCTGTAACAGCTCTAATATAAGCTGGTTATAGAAAGCATCATGCTGTTTCACTAGCTCATATGCCTTCTGCAGATGGTCCCAAGATTTATTAAAAGACTTGCTTAACCGGTACTCTTTTCCAAGTTGATAATGGAAATAAGCATCGTTTGGATGTTTCTCAAGTTCCTGAAGCAGGATAGGAATATTTCTTGCACTTTTATCCTTATCGAAATAACCGCTGTGAGAAACAGTCAGCTTCATATCCACTCTTGGGAGGGTTGAATCCAGCTGCTCGTGGATCGCTCCCTTATAGCGGACAGAATTCGGAAAAAATCTGGATATATAGGAGCTTGCTTCGAACTCCTCTCCATCTTTCTTGAACTTGCTGACAATTTTAATTCTGCCGATTTGATTTTGCTTCATGACTTTTTCCAGTTCATTTCTTTTGCCGAATGTTATATATTCGTCTGCGTCCAATACTAGTATATAATCGCCTGTACATTGGTCGATCGCATAATTACGGGCTTTTGAGAAATCATTTTCCCACTTAATTTGAAAAAGCTTTACATGTGGCTGCTTTGTTAAAATTTCTAATGTCCTGTCTGTTGAGCCTGTATCAACGATTACTATTTCGTCTGCTAAATTTCCAATGTTATTTAAACAAATTTGGATATTTTCCTGCTCATTTTTCGTTATTAAAGCTAGTGAAATTGTACCCATACTAATCAAGCTTAATTCCTTTTTTAATCTCACTAAATATCTTTTCACCTGCTGATCCATCAGCATTTACATAAACCTGTGAACCTAGCCCTTTTCGATTTTTCTCTAATGGATCATAACCTTTGGAAAGCTTTTTAACAACTTCATACCAAGGTTCCGATTTATCATAAGCGTAATAAAAAGCATTTTCTGGAACTAATGAATCTTCTGGAATTTTCTCATCCCAGTATAAAACCTTCTTTTCTGTAAGTAAGTACGACCTGAGAATAGAACTGTCAGTAGTAACTAATACATCAGCTAAGAGTAGAGCATTCATATAATCATCCGTTTCATCCAAGACGATACCTTTGTACATTGCATCATCCCCTTGGATACAGTTTTCCAAAAGATTATTAAAGTACCCACTAAAATAGGGGGTGTATTTTAAAATGGAGATCTTTGTTAACGGATGTGGTCTCCATAAGATAACACTATTTTCAATAAATCTAGGGATATTAAATATATCAATAAGCTTTTCCAATGCTAGGAAGGGATTCGCAGCAAAATACAAACAGCCTGTATTAAGCAGATAAACTGTTTTCCCTTCAAGCTTTTCTGTCCATTCCGCAGGATAATAAGGACTGTTATTTAAGGAACGATGCATAACATCTAGCTTAGGAGATCCAAGTACAAGCAGTTTGTCCTCTGATATCCCTTCTGTCATTGCAATTTCCTTTTCCTTATTGTGTGCAAGTATAAATTTATCGATATTATCTATTGCCGGAGTATGATAAGGATAAAATCCACCTTTTTTATAAGGAATAAAAGAAGCAGTATAATATGGAACGTACACTAACATATCAGTGTATTTCTTGAGGTTTGAAGTATAATATTCATCATAAACTCTAGTAAGAGTATTGTAATTATCATAAATATTATGGATAAAAATAATATCTGGTTCTTGCTCCTCTAAATTATAGTTAGTGAAATGAGTTACCGCTACGTCCTTTGGAAACCTGTCACCTTCATAAGTAGGAATGGCCTCATTTTGTGAAAGCTGGTAATAAGGAATCGGTACAACATGTACAACACAATCAGGATCCTTCTTTGCTGCTTCATAAATTGTAGAAAGACTATCCCACATCGAAACTTTATAAGGAAAAAATACTATGTTCAGTTTTGTAGCAGTCGTTTCTTTTATTAATGTTACAAGTAATTCTAACTGCTCATGAGTTTCTCTTAAACCTTCCGCAGTTACCTCTGTTGAATTCTCGTAATACATAACAAAACTATTTTGAACCAAATTAAATTGCTCTACTAAGAGAGGAGAAAGTTCTTCTTCCTGCATTAATTGCTCTGCGATAATGTCTAAGGCCATTAAACAATCTGAAAGTTCTAGGCTAGGATCCTTTAACTGATCTAATACCGCAACCATTTCCATAATTGTATTTGTAAGGTCCAGAACCCGCTGTTTCTTTTTTAAAAACATGTATGTATCCTCCGTAATTAACTGAACATTCTAACATAAAAACAATAAAGAATATTTATCCACCGGTAGCAATTCTAAGATACAGGGAATACCGGTAGATAAACATCTTTTTATGCTTCGAATTACTTTTGATTTATAAATCTTTTAAATAAACACTGTCAGGGAAAAGCAGTTTTGCTTTTTCTACAGTAGTATTATACTGATTCTGATCAATAGAGTTTTCAAAAATCATCTTATAGAACCTGAAGTCATTTTCATACACCAGTAAAGCATATTTAGTAAACTCCATGGCATTTAAGTTGTTACCAGTCTCTAATAAACCATTAATAATATTAAGGAAGTCTTGTTCTGTATAGTAATCCCAATCACATTCATTATATAGCTGTAGACCTTCTCCTTTAAAATCATTTTCATAAAGGATAGCAGCTGTTTGCGCTAATGTAGCTTCAGGTAGTAAGTGTTTATTTTTTAATAACGCAGATACATAATCAAACTTTTTATAGTTCAATAAGATTTGAAGAGACCCCAAAAACAGCTCTGTGTCAGTAATTGGTTCATTAGTTAGGTTATCCATTAATTGAACCAACATACTTATATGCTCATCTTTCTCTAAGGCTTCAACAAGCAAAGCGAATTCTCCTGTATCCAAAAGCCTTTTTCTTAGGAAATAGAGATCGATAATGTTAAGCATTTGCTTTTTGTTCAAGCTCTCAATTACTTTAAGGTTTAATAAATCTTTAAATTCACTTATACTTCCTAAGCCAGTTAAACAGTAATTCTTTAATTCATAGACTTTTTCTAGTATGCTGTCTTCCTGATTATGTTTCAAGAAAGGCTTTATAATATTTGGTTTCCCAATACTAAAACTTACTGTCATATAATAATTTAAATTTTTCATATTGATTAAATCGTTTCTTTCAATAAATTCAATAATTTCATCTTCTGTATGGAATTTATTTAAAATAAATATAACCTTACCAATACTTTCGCTATCTAGCTTATTTATATTTAACACACTCATATAGTGATAAATTGCTTTATCATATACTTTCTCATAATTATATATTTCCCCAAGTCTTCTGTGCGGCATTTGATCTTTTAAATCTGGTCTCAGGATTGTATGATTGTACTTTTCACTATTGTTAATAATTTCTTCGAAGTAATACTTGGCATCATCATATTGTCCTCTAACATAGCTAATCTCACCTTTTAAGAAGACCATTTCAAATGAACCTGGATATAACTCTATAGAGTCATCGATTACATTAACTGCGTCATTATATCGCTTTAACTGTATTAAGACACTAATTATTTGAATTACAGTAGAAGCCACCCAGGATAATTGATAGCTGCTCTTTAAATTATAAGCATTTGTATATGCTTTTAATGCTTCTTCATATTTTCCCTGTGAATAATATTCATTACCTAAATTGAAATAATCAAATGCATTATTACTTTCCTGCATTTCTTTATCAAGAAGGTCTTTATTACGTTCATTTTTTCCTTTCTCGGCTACAGTGTGATTCATGTATCCAGAGTGAAATACTGAAAGCTTCGCTATACTTCCGGTCAGAGATTGACCGTCAACACCTTTTAATTGTTCATGAATAGCACGATAATAGGCAATTTCTCCGTTATTCTTATACACACGATCATGATAATTCTGAATTAGTTTCTCTCCATATAAACCGGTAAAGTTTATTATTTTTACACCATATGTGTCAAATTTACCATTATCTTCTTTTAAACCATTAATAAATTCCTGATAATTTTCCTCATCAATAAATTCATCTGCGTCAAGTACTAAAATCCAGTCACCAGTTGCCTGTTTTGCCGCATAATTCCTTGCAGCAGAAAAATCGTTAATCCATTCAAAATCAAATAATTGGGATGTATATTTACTTGCAATTTCCTTCGTTTTGTCTGTTGACCCTGTATCTACAATAATCACTTCATCAACTAAATGTGCGACTGACGATAAGCAACGATCCAGTACATTTTCTTCATTTTTTACAATCATACATAATGACACTTTTATATCCACGTTAATTCCTCCTGATAAATAATAATGCTAATAAAAATATCGTGCTTTAATAAAACGAAGCACGATATTTCAATAGAACTACTAAAATATTTTATTATTGAAGTAATTGA
>NZ_JBKKHP010000015.1:0-71569 GCF_046613985.1 Niallia laureatilytica
CTAACATTTGGGGTGCAGCACTTTTGACCGGCCTTTTTTAGTTGTCACAAAATTTTTAATTTGAAGGCTCAAAATCTATTGACAGAAATTAGATACGAGATTATGATTAATCCAAGAATGATTATCATTCTCATTATCATCCATTCAGGAGGGAAATAAACAGGTAAACTAGTAATACAGAAATATATACATACTATTTTATTTTAAAAGGGGTAGCAAACATTGAGCAAAAAACTTATACCATTCATTCTTCTTCTTGTATTAATTATTAGTGCTTGCGGCAATAAGACAACAGGAACATCTGGCGAAGAAACAAAAAAAGAGGAAGATTCCACAATCACATATGAATCAGAAAATGGCCCAATCGAAGTTCCAGCAGATCCACAAAGAGTTGTTGCTTTAACAAATGCAGGTTATGTTTTAAAACTTGGCGTTAATCTTGTAGGTGTAGATTCATGGTCGATGACGAATCCACGTTATGCAGACGAATTGAAGGATGTGGAAGTGGTTTCCGAAGAGAATATCGAAAAAATTGCTGAGCTGCAACCAGACTTAATTATCGCAGCAAGCACAACTAAAAACATTGATAAGCTTGGAAAAATCGCTCCGACTGTAACATACACTTATAACAAAGTGGATTACTTAACGCAGCATTTAGAAATCGGCAAGCTCTTGAATAAAGAGAAAGAAGCACAAGCATGGATTGATGATTTCAAAGCTCGTGCAAAAGCTGCCGGCGAGGAAATTAAAGCGAAAATCGGCGAAGATGCTACTGTTACCGTATTGGAAAGCTATGATAAAAGCATGTATATCCTTGGTGACAGCTGGGGCCGCGGAACAGAAATTCTTTATCAAGCAATGGGCTTAAAAATGCCTGAAAAAGTAAAAGAAATGACGGAAAAAGAAGGCTACTACACGCTGTCTTCTGAAGTCCTTCCAGAATATGTTGGTGATTATCTTGTAATAAGCAAATATAATGACCAAGATAACTCTTACCAGGAAACAGATGTATACAAAAATATTCCTGCAGTAAAAAACAACCATGTATTAGAAGCTAATGCATATGAGTTTATCTTTAATGATCCAATTTCTTTAGATTACCAATTAGATTTCTTTAAAGAAAACTTCTTGAAATAAGATGTAGAGAGTGCACTTTAACGAAAAGTGCACTCTTTTTTTAAATGGAGAGAATGTTATAATACTAGACAACAAGCATAACGGCAGAAAGGATTTTTTAATGAGTCAAAACACAAAGGCGATTAAGTTTTATGAAAACAATGAATTAGATAAAGCATGGGAGATTTTTAAGCAAGAGATAAGGAATAATAGAGGCGTGCAATCTTTAAATAACTTCGCTTGGATGCTATATAGAGAAGAAGAGAATACCCAAGCTGCAATTCCACTTCTAAAAGAAGTGATTGCTAGTACTCCAAGTTCCCATTTTCCATACAATCTATTAGGTGAAATATACATAACAATAGCAGATTGGGATTCCGCCATTCCCATTTTAATAAAGGCGATTGAATTAGAGCCAACTTTAGAAGCTTACAATAATCTTGGTGTAGCGTATTATCATAAAGACGAAAAAAGCAAAGCGTTGCAATGCTTTTTTCATGCCTCAAAACCTTCTGAATACACAATGTATAGTTACGTGAAATGCCTTGCTGATTTAGAGAGATATGAAGAGGCGGAGAGCATACTAGATACCTTCTCCGATAAGGAGGGAGATTTTGTCGGTGCAGTAGACTTGGCAGATTTATATGCAGAAATAAATGCCCATCATAAGGCAAACTTTTGGTTTGAAAAAGGATGGGCAAGTTATTGGAAAGAGCCCAATTGGGTCAGCCGCTACACCTATTGTCTTGTTCAAACAGGTGAGAGGGAGAAGGCAAGAAGAGTATTGGATAACTTAATAAAGGATAAGCAAATCGAGCTCCAAGAAAGTTATGAAGAAGAATGCGATGAAACCTGGACAGAGGAAGACAAAAAAGAAGATATGGAAGAAATCCAAATGCACATTAAGCTATATGAACAAATGCTCGAGCAGGCAATAAACGGCATCAAAGAGCCAATGGAATATGCGCCGCAAGTCGAAAAAGCATGTTATTTATTCGGTTGCGAGCGTCATGGACATCCAGAATATAATGACTAGAACTGTTATTGGCTAATCAATGAAAGAATTTAATTTTATATGACAATACACAAGGAATAGACATAGATTAAATGATGGAGGAATAGAAATGAGCTATTTTAAGGGAGTAGACTTAGACCGTTTTTGGGATGACAGCGAGTATGCTAAAGAGGAATATATTTCTGATTCACCTACAGAAGAGGATATTTCTAAACTTGAAAGAGACTTAGGATATAAACTGCCTGCGTCTTATATTTGGCTAATGAAAAAACATAATGGCGGAATTCCAGTAAAAGATTGTTACCCTACTACAGTACCGACAAGTTGGTCTGAAAATCACATTGCAATAAGTGGGATATATGGTATAGGATACAGCAAAAGCAATTCTTTAGGTGGTGATTATAGCACTGAATTTTGGATGGAGGAATGGGGATATCCTAATATCGGCATAGCTATTTGTGATTGTCCATCAGCTGGACATGATATGGTTTTTCTTGATTATCGAGAATGCGGCCCAGAAGGCGAACCGTGTGTCGTACATATCGATCAAGAAGATGATTACAAAATCACTTGGTTGGCTAAAGACTTTGAAAGTTTTATTCAAGGTCTTACCACTGACGATGTGTTTGAAGATGTTAATCTGTAGTCCTTTTATCTAGTTGAAGGGAAGTATTAAATTTCTCATTAGTGAGCTGGAAAGAAGATATTTCCGTTTGGAAGCTAGATAAACAAATTAAATTTTACGCAGTCAAATTATTTAGAAATGGAAATTTTAGATATTGTATTTAGGGAATTTTTTTGAGCTGTTAAAGTGATAACCTAATTAATAGAAAATGTGATACCTTATCTTCTCAGACAAAGTCTTACAATATCTGTCCGTATTCTTGTAATAAGTGGTATTTTTCCTTCTTCAATAAACCTGGCATTTTGTAGAAGGAAGGAATAATACAGATTAGTGAATTGTAAAGGAAACAAAAAATAAAAGGATGAAACAAATGGTACAGCATATTTCCCTTCATGTAGATATAGATTCGTTAGAAATAAATCGAAGTAAAAACATTACAGGAACGCTATATTTTATTATTGATTATCACCAATACTTTCCTGATGAAGGGTGGGATGATTTTTTGGTTATTATCTTATCATGGTGGATTAAATCTATTAGAGGTGTTGATATCTCTAGAATAGGCACTACCTATAAACTGGATTTTATGGATGGGACACCAGAAGTTCTTGTGAAAAAAATAAGCGAAGAAGAGGTAGAAATGAATTTTAGATTTAAAGATGATGTAGACGATAGTTTTAAAGGAACATTTCTATATAGTGAACTCAAAGATTCTTTACTATCCGCTTCAAAGAAAGTAATACGCGTACTAGATAGAAATCACTGGGTAACAGAAGAAATTAGTGAATTCAAAAATTTGGTTTTATCTTTAGAACGCCATCCATTTAAAAACTATATTTAGTTGGAAATCTGGCTACCAAAACGGTAGCTTTTTGTTTGTCGCTAACTAGGCTGGGCAGGAAAGTGTAAGAAAACAACCTTAATAATGAACCTATTGCCCTTTACGGAATTACAATTTTTGGTAATATGTTTAGAGAGAGGAGAGGATATCTTGTCTAAACAGCTATTAGAAAAAATTCTTGCTATTATAGGTGCTCTTGCTTTAATAATCAATATATCCTTATTTAAGGATATGGAATGGTAGCACATAGTCCAAAGAATTTCACTTGCTGTTTTTTTGTAGGGATATTACTAATACCTATATACGGACCGTGATATATCGCAGTTTACTTCGTATATTAAGGATCTTCCTATAATGAATTAAAGTTGAATTTTCATCAAAAGAATTCAACCTTTTTATTAATAATTAATAGAGATATAGAGGGAAGCGTGGAATGAATTAATGAGTAACAACATTTTAAAGAATCATTCATTTGTTTATGTTTGGATTGGTAATGCTATCTCTGAATTAGGAGGTGTTTTTGGTACTTTTTGTAACTCTGTTCTTATTTATCAACTTACAGGTTCTACAATTGCATTGGGAAGTATGTGGCTGCTATATTTTATACCGTCTCTAATTCTACAATTATTCATTGGCCCATTTATTGATCGATGGAGTCGAAAGTGGATAATGATTTTCTCTCAATGGACTAGGGGACTTATATTTCTTATACCAATTGTTTATTTAATACTGGGAAATATCGAACCGTGGCATATTTATGTAGTTCAAATTATTGTAGGGTTAATAACTCCTATATACACACCTGCAAATCAAGCAATTACACCAACTATCGTATCAAAAGCCCAATTAAGTACAGCGAATGCTTATATTGACGGCACTGTTAGATTAATGACCTTTTTAGCTCCAGTTTTAGGGGGAGGTGTCGTTGAGTACTTTGGTGTAAAGCCCACATTAATATTTGTTAGTATCCTCCTTATCATAAGTGGTTCGCTTTTGTTTTTTATCCAAGAGACAAAAAGCACAAATAATGTAAGGAAGTCTTGGCTTGAACAATTTATAGAAGGAGTATCGTATTTTTTCAAACAGCCAACTTTAGTATGGTTAGGTAATTTTTTAGCCTTTGTTCAATTTGGTGTAGGAGTGACAATGGTTATCACACTTCCCTATATAACAGAGGAATTATCAGGGAGTTATTCTGAATACGGATATTTTATGGCCGGATTCCCCTTAGGATACGTTATAGGCTCATTGTTAGTTGGAAAATTTAAATATAAAAGCCGTAGAGTTCTAATGTTAGGAGCATTAGTAATAGGTGGTCTAACATTTATCACACTTGGTATTAACTCTAGTATCATATTTGCTATTTTTACTGAGGTTATTGCAGGAATATCTATGGCATTTTTTAGTGTACATAATATAACGGTTTTTCAGCAATTAGTTCCAAATGATTTGCTGGGAAAAGTATCCTCGGTTCGGCTTTTTATTATTAGAGGTACTATGCCATTAGGTGTCTTCATAGGCAGCTATTTAGGTGAACTCTGGGGGATTCGTCCATTATATTTAATAATAGGGACTATTATTTGTACCATGTCTTTATTAGGAATTCTTCTCCCTTACTTTAAGTTTATTGATTCAAATACTAAACAAAATATTACATCCTAATTTATCTTAGTTTTTAAGGAGCCTTAATCCAATAGGGAGCAAGGCTCTTTCTTGCGGATTTTTCTCCTGTAATAAAGAAAAGAGCGTTGCTTATGTAACAATCGGGGCAGGTCAGCTTAATAAGAAATTGATCAAAAGTTAATTTCGTTTTTTTCTTTCACGAACACAGAAAATGGTGATTTTTGTTTTTTCATTATCATAGGAGAATTCTCTTTGACTTACTTTGTATCCAAAATTATCTAGAATAAGGGTATCTCCTTCATTAGGAATAAACTGAAATCCATCTGAGATAATTGGTGCTTGAAATAAATATTTATTATCAGCCATATCAAAATAATTTAATTCTATTTTCATTTTATACTCGACCTCCCTTACACAATTTACGATCTCACATATATAAAGGTTTCACTATTCTAGAAAAAGGTCAGGATAGATAAAAGTATAAATAACAAAAAATTGAAACATTCATCAAATTAAAATCGTATTATATGTAGAGGAATTAAAGGGGTGCAAAGGATGAAGAAAGTAATAAAGTGGACTATCCTGATTATTGGAGCTTTATTTGGGGCGGTAGCGTGGAAAAATTCAAGAGATAAAAAGAATAATTAAGCTCTACTAAATAAAAATAAATTAAATTGACAATATTAATTTTTTTTACGAACGGGGTTGTAAGCACAACCTTTTTTGTTATTAAACACAAACATGACAGTTTATGTGTAGAAGATAAAAGGCTATTGAAGAGAAATATATACTACATATTTATAATTGAAAGAGGTATATAACTTTGTTATTGAAAATTCTTGTCTCCCTAATAATGATATTAAATGTAATTTTTCTTACAAAAACAGTTGATAATTTGTTGGTTATTCTAAGTATTTGGATTGCATATGGGATTGCTATTTCTTTTCTATTCTTTAATAAAGATGAAAAAGATCTAAAAGAGTCTAAGAATAATTAGTTGTTAATTATAATATCTTACTTTAATTACAAAGTTGCTGATTAAAGGGGCGTTACCTTAATGATGAATAAAGGTCCGCCTTTTTTATTATCAGTAGCCGTATTTCTGTCAACTATTTTATGGAAGAAACAGTGGCAGCATTCCTGTAATAACTGAAAATGCGATTTGAAAGAAAAAAGACCTCTTGATAAGATAAATTTGTAGGCGATATCTAAAGGAAGATATTATCTTTTTCTTTATAGGAATTAGAAACCATTTCGTCTAGGGGGGACTCTTATTATGAAATATGAAGAAAGCAATAAGATGATTACTACTGAAAGGTTAGTAATTAGATTATTCCAAGAATCTGATGCTGTAAATGTAGCTAACCTTTGTAATAACTATAATATTTATAAAAATACACTTTATTTACCTTATCCATATTCAGTAGAGGATGCTAAATCTTGGATTAAAACCCATCATGAAAATTTTAATAAAGAAATGTCCTATGAATTTGCAATAACGGATAAGGAAAATGGTGAGTTATATGGAGCTATAGGATTATCAAGTAATCAAAAGTTTAACAATGGTGAAATAGCATACTGGATTGGTGAAAAATTTTGGGGAAATGGATATGCAACAGAGGCAGCGCAAGCAATTTTATGGTTTGCATTTAATCAAAAACATTTACACAAAGTATTTGCTCGTTACTTTAAAACAAATCCAGCCTCAGGAAGAGTTATGCAAAAACTAGGGATGAGGGAAGAAGGAGTTTTCATTGATCACGTAAAGAAGGACAATCAATATTTAGATGTAGTTTATTATGGAATCATCAACTCATAGAGTAACTCTATCGGTATAAAAAATTCTGTACTAAATGGAGTGCATTTTTAAATAACAATCATGGCAGTTGGTTTAATAAGGAGTATTTTCAATGAGGGCTTTCAAATGCAAGTAAAACTTGTACTTAAAAGACATTTAAGTAATAACGTTTAAATTACTTTATTTTAAATGGTTAAAAATTTAATGAATTTTATAATAAACTGGGAATCTTTTTATAAATATATACATAAGGAGTTTAGCAATGGAAAAGTGGGATTTATTTGATATGCAACGTAGTAAAGTAGAGAAACAAATAAATCGTGGAGATGAAATGACACCAGACGAGTTTCATTTAGTAGTACACGTTTGTATATTTAATTCAAAAGGAGAAATGCTCATTCAGCAACGTCAGCCCTTTAAGCAAGGATGGTCGAATCTTTGGGATATCACATGTGGAGGCAGTGCGGTTGCAGGCGATACAAGTCAGCAGGCTGCTTCAAGAGAGTTATTCGAGGAGTTGGGGATACATTATAACTTTGAAAAGATTCGTCCACAATTTACTATTAACTTTGAACACGGCTTTGATGATTATTATTTAATTGAATATGACATTGATTTGAATGAATTGACATTACAGAAAGAGGAAGTACAAGCAGCAAAATGGGCTTCTAAGGAGGAAATCTTAAAGCTTATCGAACTAAAACAATTTATACCTTATTATGAAAGTATCATTGCGTTTCTTTTTGAGAGCCGACATCATTATGGCTCTATTCGTCTTTAAATGAAATGTTTTCACTTATGTCACAAACAGGAAAGGATATTTTAAGTAGTAAAAACATTCACAACAAGTAACTGTTTAATCAGAATCTCTAAAAAGTATAAGAATATAAATACAACAACTAGAACAAATACCTAATAGGAGTTTGTTCTAGTTGTTATGGCTATAATTTAATTGGTTAGTCATTCATTTGTTTTTACGTTTACCAAAGTTTTATATTCCAATCCCCATTTTTCCATCACATTAATAATTGGTCTTAGACTATCACTTATTGGCTATTAGACCGACAGTTGTGGCTACTGGGCATGCGGGCAATTCCTTTTTGCTTTCCAATATATCCCTTCCATTAGTTACTAAAAGGTTACTAATATCTGTATTGTATTCACTATAGCAACAAACCAAACAAATCAGGATAAAAATAACACATACGCCATACAAAACGTAAGAACAGGAAAAAATCTTAGACCATATAAAGCTGGCATTGAGAATGGAAACAGAATAATACTATATAAGCATGTAAAATGGAAATGTATGACCTGGCAGTTTATCCAAGTTGACCAAGAAAGCTACCAGTTGAAAAATGAATATACATCAAAAACATTTCAGCCTTCGTCAAAGCCTGAATCAGGTGTTACTTTAACGCAGCAGGCATTAAAAACAGACAATCTTCAATATTGGGAGTTTATTAAACAATCTGATGAAACATACATGATAAGGTTAAAAGGAACTAGCTTGTATATAACCATATCCGCTAATAAATCAAATTCTTCCATTATACTCATGCCAGTACAGAATTCAAGTAGCCAGAAATGGAGATTAATTAAGCAAAACCCATTGATATAAGGGAATATCATATAAATAAATGTTCTAAAACAATCAGTTGCTAATAGCAAACTGATTGTTTTGTTTTGTAAATAGTTTATTTTTCCGTTCAAGAGTGAGTTGTTATTAATATAGATTGTGATTTAAATGTACATTAAAACAATAGGAAACGTTTACTCATTAACAGCTACCATACCCAGTACTAATTATGCTATTGGCAAAAGCCAAAAGTTATCTATCATACATTTTTACTATCTCCTTCACTAAAAAAGTCTGATTTTCTACAAAATATAACAAAATCAGACTTTTTTTAGTGAATTGCTTCACATTTAGTACTTATTACCGATATAAAGGAAAAATACATATGGAGGAGCTTGTTTTATGAATTCTACTATTCAGGCAGTAGTCAATATTGCCCCGATTATAAAAGATACGCT
Organism: Niallia laureatilytica; assembly: GCF_046613985.1. Taxonomy (NCBI): domain Bacteria; kingdom Bacillati; phylum Bacillota; class Bacilli; order Caryophanales; family Bacillaceae; genus Niallia; species Niallia laureatilytica. The sequence goes on from NZ_JBKKHP010000015.1 coordinate 9,056, forward strand.
AGGACCAACAGCCGCAATGGGTGTGCTGGATACGGAGAAGTTTGTTTACTTTTCGCCGTCAACGCTCTTGAATTTGGATGTTGAAGCAGGAAAAACAAGACTGGATGAGCATGAAGTTTATCTGCGCGCACTTAGAGGCGAACAAATTATTTCTAAAACAGACGATGCAAACATTTTCGGTGTGCCTGTAGTGACTTCTATTACGCCAATTAGGGATATAGATACAAATGAAATTGTTGGCTTGTTATCTTTATCGCGAACATTGGAGCATCAAGATAAGCTAGATAAAGAGCTTAGCAGAATCAATGAAGTAATTGATGCATTGCAAGGCAAGGTGCAGTATGTTGCCGCACAGGCAGAAGAGCTTTCCGCAACCAGCAGCGATATTAACGACCAAGCAAAAAGTGCAAGCCAAAACTCTCGCCAAATAGGCGAAGTAGTTCAGTTAATTGAACAAATATCTACACAGACAAATCTTCTTGGATTAAATGCAGCTATTGAAGCAGCTCGTTCTGGCGATGCTGGCAGAGGCTTCGGTGTTGTGGCAGATGAGATTAGAAAACTATCTAACAATACGAAGGAAGCAGTGAAGACAATCGGTAAATCCTTAACGGAAATCCGTGCCAGCATTGAGAATCTGACACTCAGCATTAATGAGGTCTCCACTTCATCAGATGAGCAATCTGTTATCATGGTTGAATTCATGGATGAAATTCAGGCTTTGGATGCAAAAAGCAAACAGATAATTGAAAAAATGAAAATAGTAACTAACCAGGAATAGGAGATGGAAATATGCATTTAACACTACAAGCGTTGGTTAAACTAGCACCTGAAATCAAAAAAAACCTTGGTGAAAATTGTGCTGTTGTCGTTACCGACACAGAGAATTTCATCTTTTCCTCCCAGTCAAAAGATTTAGATTATAGTGTTAAAGTCGGTGACTTTGCATTTACGGAAGATAACGATATCCTGCGTCAAGCACTTAACGGAGAAAAAGTAAAAATACATATTCCTAAAGAACGCTATGGCGTTGGTATGCACTATTCCGCTAATCCTATTCGTGATGAAAACGGTGAGATTGTCGGTGTGTTCCAAATTACCAAAACATTGAAAGACGAAGAACTATTAGATGAAGATTTGGATGAATTACGCTCGATCGTCAGCAGTCTGCAGGGAAAAGTACAACAAGTTGCCGCTCAAGCAGAGGAACTATCCGCAACCAGCACAGATATAAATGGTCAAGCAGCTCATGCAAATGAGAACTCTCAGGAGATTAGTAAGGTTGTTAAATTAATTGAAGATATTTCATCACAGACAAACTTGCTTGGCTTGAATGCTGCCATTGAAGCAGCCCGTTCTGGCGATGCTGGGAGAGGCTTCGGTGTTGTGGCAGATGAAATACGCAAGCTTTCCATTGGAACAAAGGATGCAGTAGGTACGATTGGTAAATCTCTTCAAGAAATACGAACAAACATGGAGAATTTGACAGTGAGTATTGGTGAAGTATCCACTGCATCAGCAGAGCAATCTCGTGTCATGGTTGAGTTTATGGAAGATATCCAAAATCTAAATGAACAAAGCAATGATATCGGACAATACATCAAAAATATTACATCTTGAACAGAATCATAGAAACAAAGCGACATTTCACTTGTTAATTACGAGTTAGTATGCGACCTAGTTGGTCGCATACTAGGCATTGCTTATGCACTATTTTATCCAACATAACTTGCTAAATGATATTCTGCGTACAGTTTTAAGCAGAACGATAGAAAAGGATTTTAATACGCAAAAGCAGGATAATTGTGTTTTAGTAACTAAGTTACATATAATTAGTTAGAATAGTTTTAATTCGAGATTGTAATCAGTGGATAAGATGAACCATCAGCAATGAATGTCATTAATATAGCAGCTGGTTACGGACAATTGGGGGATAATGTTATGAAGTCTTTAGTATATTACGGTTCAAAAGATGTAAAAATTGAAGAAGTCACTGAACCGGTAGTTACAGAAGGAACTGTAAAAGTTAAAGTTAAATTCGCTGGTATATGTGGGACAGATTTACACGAATATCTACATAAAACATTTGTAACAGAAAATAAAATGATTTTAGGCCATGAATTTACAGGAGAAATTGTGGAAGTCGGCAATAATGTAACTAAATTTAAAGCTGGCGACAGAGTTGCGATTGAACCGATTTGGGGATGTGGTGAGTGTCAAACATGTAAAACTGGAAATTATAATATTTGCCCTAATATGAAATCATATGGCATTCACGAAAATGGCGGTTTCGCTGAATATGTTGTCGTGAAAGAAGCAAATGTATTTTTATTGCCTGATACACTCAAGTTTGAATTTGCCGCTTTAGTAGAGCCTCTTGCCGTTGTATTGCAGGCAATTCGAAAAAGTAAGTTCAAAATTGGCGATAGCGTCGCACTTTTTGGAGCAGGACCAATCGGGCTGCTGTTATCCGAGAGCTTGAGAGCAGCAGGAGCAAGTAAGATTTTTGTGGCAGAAGTTAGTGAAGAACGCAGAAAACTAGCATTGAAAATGGGTGCGGATGTAGTAATAAATCCGCTGGAAGAGGATGCTGTTCAAGTTATTCAAAACCATACCAATGGGGGAGTAGATGTTTCCTTTGACGTTGCTGGAGTAGAAGCTACATTCAACCAATCACTTGATTGCATCAAACCAAATGGTGAGTTTATGATTGTAAGTGTGTTTGCAAATCCTGTTAAATATCACCCTACAACACAAGTAGTCAGTGAGAAAAAAATCAATTCTTCTCTCGGTTATAATAACATCTTTGCCCAAGCGATTGATTTGTTATCAAAGGGATCATTGAATGTTGAGCCAGTCATCACAAGTATCATAGCATTAGATAACATTGTGGAAGACGGGTTTGAAAAACTAATTAATGATAAAAATGAATGCAAAATTTTAGTTCGTCCGAACTAATTAAAAAGAAGCGGCAGAGCCTATCTGCCGCTTCTTTACTATTATGTTATTTCATTGCCTTTTTCGCCATGTGGGAGTTGTTAAACTAAACTGTCAGTATAATACAGTCCATAAGTAAGGTTAAAACCTAGAGTTGCATTAATGAAAACATATCTTTTCATTACAGAACGAGAATGCTGCCATTCTCGTTCTGTAATGCGGATTTTTAGCTGTCTTGATCTTGGTCATTGTCCTGCTCGTTATCTTGGTCTTGATCAGCATCCGCATTAGCACGGGAGCGTGATTGGACACGAGCTTTGGAATCGGAATGAACATCAATGTTCAAGTCGATTTTAGCATTACCAGAATCGTTGACTTTAGCGACGTTCGTGTTTTTATCAAGGTTTTTGACAGTATTATCGTTATCTACTTCTGTGTCTACTCTTAAGTCGTTATCTACATCAAAGTCTACATTTGCATCAGAACGGCTGTCGCTGTCGCCTGAACGTGAATTAGAGTTGTTGCTTTGGTTTGAATTCCCACCATTATTGCTTCTTCCGAAGAACCACGGTCTTCTACTCATTATAAATCCCTCCTTGTCCTTATTCATTACATAGTTTATTCAGCAAAGATAAAATGAGCTGGTTAGTTACATTAGGACAGGCATGGATTTTTCAATAATTCAGCAGCTGTAACAAAGCTGGTTGAATACCTAGTAATTTTATCTGAATAGTTAAAAAATCGTTGACACTTCCTTTTAAGTCCTGTTATGATAATTCTCAAGAAACAAACAAATAGATAAAGAATCGACTAGATCACTAGAGATTCAATGAAATGCTGCATTTGCATTTTGTTGAGTCTCTTTTTTTATTATTGTTTATCGGTCGATAAGGAAGTAGGGGGTATGAAAAAAAGAGAGATTAGACATTTTTGTGCATTAATCCGATTAAACCAATTTGAAAAATAGAAAAGGAGAGATTAAATATGGGACATCCTACAATTTATCCGACAGGAGCAACAATCTATTCACCTACTAAAGCTTGGAGCGGCTACACTATTTTTCAAGCACCAGATCTTGGGGCATTATTGATTGATATGAATGGCAGAGAGGTCCACTTGTGGAAAGGCTTGAGAGGCTTTCCGAATAAAATTTTCCCTGGTGGCTATGTATTAGGACACACCTTTAACAGAGACCCGCAACATGGTTTTCAGGATGAAGGAGATTTGGCGCAAGTAGATTTTGACGGCAATATTGTCTGGAAGTTTGATAAACATGAGTTTATTACGGATCCAGGCTATGAGGGGAGATGGATTGCTAGAGCACATCATGACTATCAGCGTGAAGGCAGTTCTGTTGGATATTACGCGCCAGGGCAGGAGCCGAAAGTTGATGAAGGCAATACGTTAATTCTAGCTCACCGTAATGTAGTCAACTCGAATATTTCGAAGTTTGAGCTGTTAGATGATGCCATTCTAGAAGTGGATTGGAACGGCAATATTGTTTGGGAATGGTCATTCAGCGATCATTTTGATGAATTGCAATTTGATGAGGAAGCAAAGAAAACCATCTATGAACAGCCAAACCGCCGATTCTTCGGAAATGAGTCTGGTGACTGGCTTCATATAAATTCAATCTCTGCAGTAGGTCCAAACCGTCATTATGACAATGGAGATGAAAGATTCCACCCAGACAATATCATTTGGGATGCAAGGGAAGCAAATATCATTGGCATAACGGATAAACGTTCTGGTAAGATTGTCTGGCAAATCGGACCAGATTATTCTACTGAGGAGCTAAAGGAGATTGGCTGGATTATCGGACAGCACCATGCTCATATTATTCCGCAAGGGCTGCCTGGTGAAGGAAATCTGCTTGTGTTTGATAACGGCGGCTGGGGAGGATATGGCGCTCCGAATCCTGGTTCTCCAGACGGTACGAAAAACACTTTGCGCGATCATTCCCGCGTATTGGAAATAGATCCGATCACGTTAAAAATAGTTTGGCAATATACAGGTCAAGAAGCAAACTATCAAGCTCCTACAGATTCCTATCGGTTCTACAGTCCATATATTAGTTCAGCTCAGCGGTTAGAAAATGGCAACACATTAATAACAGAGGGCTCCAACGGCCGTATATTTGAAGTAACAGCAGACCATGAAATTGTTTGGGAATATATTTCGCCATTCAAAAATGCTCGTAATTCCAATATGGTATACAGAGCATACAGAGTTCCTTACGGCTGGGTTCCACAGCTTGAGAAACCAGAAGAAATAGAAATACAGCCATTGGAGATTGAAACATTTCGAGTGCCAAATGCGGCGCCAAGCGGAATTAATTCCGCGGTTGAAGTAAAAGGAGCAGCATCAATTGGAGAAGGAGCACTTTGCGTTGCACGGTTTGATGAACAAGAGATAAAATAACTAGTTTTAAAAGGGGGGAATTTCTTCATGAAGCAAAAATATAAACTAGCAGCTTTCAGCCTGATCTTATCTGTTTTTTTAGCAGGCTGCTCAAGCTCCACTTCAGGAAGTGAAGGCAAGGACGCTATAAAGATAGGAATTGATACAGCGGCAGGCGGTTCCTTGCAAATTAGGGCGGCAAATGCAGAAGGGTTTTTTACAGACCTGGATATCGACCCGGAAATCTCTAACTTTGCATATGGTATTGATACTATCAATGCATTACTGACAGAACAGACTGACACAGGGTTAGCAGCAGATTATGTACTTCTAAATTCCTTAAATAGAGGAGATTTAGTTGTTATTTCTTCTTTAAGTCATAGCACAGAAGCAACTATTAAAGAATCTGAGTTTGTGGCTGTAAAAGGAATAGATACGCCTGCTGATTTAAAAGGAAAACGCATCGGTGTCGCAAAAGGAACAGTATCGGAATATCATTGGGCTAATTATCTAGCAACAATTGGCGTAAGTGAAAAGGATATTGAATACGTGCCATTCAGCACACCTGATGAAGCAATCGTGGGCGTGAAAAAAGGGGATATTGATGCTGTTTTATCAAGCGGAGCAGTATTAGAGAAATTAAAAGCGATTGACGGCGTACATACCATCGATAATTTGAGCTCAGCCAATATTTCCACAAGCAGTTATCTTGTTGCCAATAAAGAATTTGTTGAAAACAACGAAGAAGCTGTCGTAAATCTGTTGAAAGCCATTAAAGAAGGGATTGCTTATGTAAAAGAAAATCCTGATGGAACAGCAGAAATTGCCTATAAGGAATTGAAAGTGAAAAAAGAGGATACCTTACGCGACCTAGAAAATATCAATTACACGATTGGTTTTACAGAAGAGGATATTAAGCACTTAAGTGATATGAAACAATGGCTCCTAGACAGGGGACTATTAAAAAAAGACTATAATATCGAAGATAAGCTGGCGTTAGATGCGCTGCAGAAGGCATTACCTGAAGAAGTAACCTATAAAAGCAAGTAAAGGGGAGGTGGATTCTGTTTCAACTTGTGAATCCACCATCATCCTTGTAAGAAAGAAGGGAGTAGATAAAATGACAATGGTTCAAACAGATGCTCCTAATATTGTTTTAAAGGGGTTATCAAAAACATTTTCTGAAACTCAAGAACAAGGAAGCTATGTATTAGAAAATGTTGATTTAACGATAAACCGCGGAGAATTTTATATTTTACTAGGTCCAAGCGGCTGCGGAAAATCAACTTTATTAAATATTCTTGCTGGATTTATTGAGAAGTCAAGCGGTGAGTTGACGATTCAAAGCCAATCAGCACCTCAGGAAGAAAATCGAGGCTTTGTATTTCAATCAGCTGATTCAGCCCTTTTTCCATGGCTGTCGGTAGAAGAAAATGTGGAATTTGGGTTGAAAATGAAGAAGGTTCCTGCTGCAGAAAGAAAAGAAATTGCCAATTATTATATTAAACTGGCTGGGTTAGCAGGGCATAATCAAAAGTTTCCTAAGGAAATATCCGGCGGAATGAAACAGCGTGTGCAATTGGCACGTGTTTTAGCAAATGATCCGCAAATACTCTTGATGGATGAACCATTTGGCGCCTTAGATGCAATGACAAGAAGAACGATGCAAAACGAGCTTATTAGAATATGGACAGAAACAAATAAAACAGTGATATTTGTTACCCATGATATTCAGGAGGCTCTAATGCTAGGGCAGCGGATTGGAATAATGTCAGTTGGACCTTCTTCTAAAATAATTCAATCCTATCAAATCGACATGTCATATCCACGAGAAATAACTAGTCCTGATTTTAATGAGTATTATAAAGTAGTTCAGTCGCATTTTGACTAGGGAGGATTAAGAATGAAAACGACCATTCAGCAGGAAATAAATATAAAGCCAACAGTGAAGAAACTGCCTGTAAAAGCCTACTGGAGAAAGATTTTAAAAACAGGGATAATCACCTGGATAGGGCTGCTGCTCATCTGGACAATTGCTGCCTATTTCTCTGATCCGCAATTTTTACCAAGTCCGCTTGCTACATTGCGCGGCGCTATCGAACTTGGTAGTGATGGGTCCTTATTCATTTATATGGCATACAGTTTAGTCCGGGTCCTGATAGGCTGGCTTCTCGGAAATATTGTTGCGATTCCACTGGGATTATTTATCGGCAGCAATAAAACCGTTCGTGCTCTCGTTGAACCAGTGATAAATTTTGTCCGTTTTATCCCGCCGCTTGCATTTATTACATTATTTATGCTTTGGTTTGGGATTGGCGAGCAATCCAAAATATTCTTAATTATGTATGCTACATTTTTTGTTGTCACGATTAATACACTGACTGGAGTGCTTTCCATCTCTGAGGATAAAATACGTTCTGCTAAAAGCATGGGAGCAAGTGATCTGCAAGTATTGCGATATGTTGTCATTCCAGCAGCCATTCCCTTTATCTTTACAGGGGCAAAGCTTGCGATGGGTTCGTCCTTCATGGCAATCATTGGCGCCGAAATGGTTGCAGCCAATGAAGGGATAGGCTTTATGATCTGGAATGCACGATTATATTTTCAAACAGATTGGATTTTTGTTGGTCTAGTGGTCTTAGGATTGATGGGCTTTTCAATGGACCGGATATTTGCTTGGGCAGGCAGGAAGTTTTTGAAGAGATATAATATTGTTTCTTAAAGTATTTGTGACCTTACAATTTGTAAGGTCTTTTTGTATTTTTGTAAATTTTTATGAAACAAACAGGAGAACAAAGTCGTTATCTATAAGTAGGTTATAATTATCCTTTTATGGATAAAAATAACATTAGCGATTATTTTGAGGTGATACACTTGTTCTTTTCAAATCTCAAGCATGAGCAAAAATTAGTTGCAGGAGCTTTTATTTTACTAGCTCTGTATTTATCTCCCTTAATTGTGCTTGGGGAAAACGCCCATATTCGGGTGCATGATAATCTCGATTCAAATTTGGCATGGTATAAAGTGCTCGCAAATAGCGGAGAGCTCATCGGCACTTTAGATGCTGTTACACCGCAAATCATCAATGGGCTTCCACGTAATGCTTTCGGTTCGGAATTTACGCTGATTGTTTGGCTTTATAAATTCTTTCCAACAATGGTTGCTTATACACTTAGCCAAGCAATAACAAGGGTTGTTGCCTTTATCGGCATGTACTTGCTTTTAAAAAAGCATATTATTAAAAATCCTGAGTTTAGTTTTATTACAGTTGGGGCAGCTGTGGCCTTTGCGTTAACACCGTTTTGGCCGTCGGGAATGCTGAGTACATTAGGAATGCCGCTCGTACTATGGGCATTGTTAAATATCCGCAATGGGGAGCGGTCATGGAAAAACTATCTCACATTAACATTAGTGCCATTTTATGCGAGTATTGTTCTTGGCTTTTTCTTCTTTTTAGCAGCAATCGGTTTATTTTGGCTGTATGAGGCCATTAGGAAAAAAACTTTGAATATTCCCTTCCTGCTTGGGATTGCTTATATAAGCTTTGTGTTTTTAATCGTTGAATACCGGCTTGTATACTCCTTTTTATTCGAGCAGGAACCGACAAGCAGGGACGAGTACTTCCATGCAAGACTTACGTTTGCTCATTCGCTGAAACTGACCGTTAAAAACTTTGTCTTCGGACATAACCATGTCATGACCGTTCATGGGCTGCTTGTTTTGGCAGCCATCATTCTTTCTCTCCTCCTTATTGTTAAAAACAAAGAGTGGCGCAGTCAACGGCTGTTTATATGGCTGTTTGCTCTCAACTTTATTCTTTCAGCATGGTATGCTTTCTGGTTTTATCGAGGCTGGTTGCCATTAACAGAGAGATTTCAGTTTTTAGATACCTTTAATTTTGCCCGGTTTCATTTTTTACGGCCTTTAGTCATTTACGTAAGCTTTGCTCTCGGTTTGAAAATCCTAATAGAGAGCTCGCCGAAATGGAAAGGGACAGTTAAATTTCTGCTAATCGGTCAGATTTTGCTGTTGTTTGCTTTTAATGATGAAATTATTTATCATGATAAGCCGACTGTTAAAGAGTTTTATGCGGAAGATGTATTCGCAGATATTGAAGCACATATTGGTTTACCTAAAGAGGATTATCGTGTCGCAAGCATTGGGCTGCATCCGGCTGTCTCCCAATATAACGGATTTTACACTATTGATACATATAATAATTTTTATTCGCTAGCCTATAAGCATAGTTTTCGGAAAATCATGGAGCATGAGCTGGCAAAAAACAAAACAATTCGGACTTATTTTGATGAATGGGGCGGGCGCTGCTATATATTCACAGCTGAGCTGGGCAAACATTATATGTTTGAAAAAACATCTACTAAAAAAATTAAGAACTTAGAATTAAATATGGAGCATTTTGCAGAAATGGGCGGACGCTATATTTTCTCTGCTGTGCCCATTGAGAATGCTGCTGAAAATCACCTGCAGCTTGACGGTCAATTTACATCGAACAATACAGTATGGAAAATATATTTGTACAAGGTAACAGATATAGAAGGCGTATAATTAGAAAAAGAGCCTTCCCAAATGAATGGGAAGGCTTCAAAAGGTAATGAAATATATTTTCGGTAAATCATGATTAGTTTTATATTACCCATGTACAAATAAAATAAACATTAAATATCTTACTAAATACTCCTTTTCAAATAATTCTGCCTGCTTTGGTAAATACTTTTTGGTAGTGAATCCAATAAGTATGAGGGGGGAAGGTATTTGAAGTGTCCACAATGTGTGTATACGAATCCAGATGGTGTGAAGTTCTGCATTAACTGTGGTGAAAAATTCATCAAGGACAATACGATGGGTGATGACAATAGCTTTTTTTACGAATTTGCCCATTATGTAGACATGGTACCGAAAAGAGAACGCTCTGTTAATCCTAAATTCCATAATATCTTTTCCCGCGTTTTTCATGATCATAGTGAATTGGAAGCAGAACGGCTGTTTATTGTGGGAACGGCATTGACAACACCAAAGATTACGGAAGTGACAGATACATGGCCTAAACCGTGGCTGTTTGCAAGGGTATTTATAATCGCTCTTCTTACATTCGCAGGTTTTTACATAGGTGTCAGCTATTTTAAAAATGCTAACTTTATCCCCGGATTGATTTTAACAGGGTCTTTTGCTGTTCCATTCACGACATTGATTTTCTTTTGGGAGATGAATGCTCCCCAAAATATTGCCTTTTATAGAATTATGTACATTGTTTTGTTAGGCGGAATTCTTTCGATGCTTGTTGCATTATTATTTTTTGATATATTGCGGAATACGTCTAATGCAATAACAACTGGAATTGTCGAAGAACTTGCCAAAACGATCACAGTTATTTCATTTGTCCGTTACCGAAAATACCGGTTTATTCTTAATGGACTGCTTATTGGTGCTGCTGTCGGTGTTGGATTTGCAGCATTTGAAACAGCAGGATATGCGTTAAGAGCTTTGCTTTCCGGCGGAGGATCGCATTTGTACTATACGATTTTATGGAGAGGGATTCTTGCTCCAGGCGGACATGTTGCTTGGTCTGCACTGGCAGGAGCTGCCTTTTGCAGGGTGCAGGGAGACGAGCCATTTAAACTGAGCATGCTCATGCGCTTCCGGTTTTTACGAGTATTTATCTTAGTTGTGCTATTGCATGCTTTTTGGGATTTTGACGCTCCTTGGATGTTTCCTTATGGACAGCTCTCCCTGATGGCAGCATCATGGGTCGCAGTATTTTTGTTAATACGTGCAGGCTTAAAAGAGATAGGAACAATGAAATTAAAGATCTAAGAAGCAGCGCGCTGCTTCTTATTTTTATTAAGCAAATAATTTTACGCACTTACATATATTAATAAATTATTAAACAAAGCAATTAGGAATTATTAAAAATTCATTTTACGGAACTTTGTTTATTCTGTTTCGTATAGTTACTATACAACTTACAATTCTAATCCTTTTACAAAACGATAAGGGTGAGGTGTTTTTGGCTTGCAGACAAAAAAAGAAAAGGTACCGACTTCAAAAGGAATAATAGAATATTCTATTTCTGGAAAAGGAGAGCCGAATATTATTTTAATGAACGGCGGCTCCGGCCCGATTGAAGGCTGGATGAAGATCATCAAGGAAATCTCTAAAATGTCTGCTGTCTTTGCTTATAACCGTCTAGGTGTGGGCGACAGTGAAAAACCGAAAGAAAATCAAGATGGAATTACAATAATTGAAACACTCAGGGAAGCTTTAGCGGTCCTCAACATAAAGCCGCCATACTTGCTTGTAGGACATTCCCTCGGCGGTTTATATGCCAATTTATATGCACGGCTCTATCCTGATGAAGTTTACGGAGTTGTCTTTCTAGAGGCCAGCCATCCGAATGATATGCTGCTGGATGAACATTATGGAAAGATTGTTAAATCAGTTAATAAAATGCTGTCAAGGTTTGATACTTTGTCAGCACATAAAAAATTCGATGAAATTCATTTTGTAAAAAAGACAATACAGCAGATTAACGAGCATCCCTCATTTCCTGAAATCCCGTTATATGTCATAACAGGGGGAAAGGCCAACAGACTTATCCCAAAGGAAGCACTAAAAAGAAGACAAGAAAATCAACTGGAATTGTTGACATTAGCGAAAACCAGCAAACAAATAATAGCCAAAAACAGCGGTCATTTTCCGCAATTGACAGACCACAAGATTGTGATAGCTACCATTTTGGAAGCTGTACAGAATTATAAGGACAAACTGGAATAAATATTACATTGTGCTGATTAGCCATTTTTGCTACTATTATTTCATAGCTAATGATTTTGAAAATTAAAAGCGATTTCAATAGAATAATAGGCAGGTGCATACATGCAAAAAATCATATTTATGGATATTGACGGAACATTGGTTAATGATCATGGCATCATTCCAGATTCAGCAAAACAGGCAGTCAGGCAAGCAAGGGAAAACGGCCATTTAGTGTTTATTTGTACGGGCCGGTCTAAAGCAGAACTGTTTCCGGAAATACTAGAAGTCGGCTTCGACGGCATTATTGGGGCAGCCGGCGGATATATTGAAATAGACGAAGAAGTATTGCTGCATGAAAGAGTTAGTACAGAGGATGTAGAGCATCTTGTAGCCTATTTCGATGAGCATGGAATTGATTATTATTTAGAGTCAAATGGCGGCTTATTTGCCAGTAAAAACTGCAAAGCTCATATACGGAAGATTATTGATAACTTCTTAATGGAAAATCCACATGCAAGAGAAGAAGTGGAGAAAGGATTGCAGCCATTTCATGACTGCCTGATAGAAGGAGAAAATCCAATTAGAGATGATATAAATAAAATATCATTTTTAGGTTCGGATGTGCCTATATCAGAGATCAGCAGAGAATTTGAAGCTAAGTTTACGGTCATTTCAAGTACAGTCCCAATCTTTGGTGAAAACAGCGGGGAATTATCGGTTCCTGGCATTCATAAAGCTACGGCAATTGAGATACTCATAAATCATTTGAAGATTGACAAACAAAACACATTTGCATATGGCGATGGCCTAAATGATTTAGAAATGCTTGAATACGTTCAATACGGTATCGCAATGGGTAATGCAAAAGAACCAGTGAAACTTGCAGCCGATGATATAACAGATACTCATGATGAACATGGTATTTATAACAGTTTTAAGAAATACGGATTGCTATAAAGAGAACATGGAGCAAAGCATTGCTTTGCTCCTTAGTTCTTTTTAAAATGATTAGACAGGCTTCCGTAAAGTAGCTGAGATCCATACAACAAAAAGGTTTTTATTAAGAAAACAACAGATAATTGAAATTTAGTCAATCTGACTAAGGTTACATAACCAACTTTTTTGAACAAATCCATCCCTATATATGTAAACAGGGAATCTATTATAAGATTCACTAAAAAATAAAGCTTAAACTTTCCAAATGTGTATTTTAAAATCCAGATGGAGCCAATGAAAAATGGTCCAAATATTAAAGGTAACTCTGCTAATACATTTGGTCTTACATTATAAGGAAACCACCACCATTTTCTTTTTTCAGCAAATCTCCCTTCAAGTACAAGGTATGTACTCATCGTAAGCGCTGCTAATGCATATTTCTTAAAAATGTTTTTTCCCATTAGCGGGAGGGACATCCATGGTAAAACGGCCATTAAAACAACAATCCATCTGTTTTTCTTCATAGTATCAATCCTTAACATAATGTCTTCTTAATTTTAGCTGTTTTCTTTTTCTTATTCAGAAAAAAGCAATAATTGTCAAAAAAACGGCTGGTGATTTTGCTATTCTATCTATAGGGAGGTAAGAGATGTACAGTCAAATGATACGGCAATCAGTCGAGTTTATTGAAACGAACATCCATGAACCACTATCTTTAAGTATTCTTGCTAAAGAAGCAGGATTTTCTAAATATCACTTTCATCGCATTTTTCAAAAGGAAATTGGCGTCTCCGCTTCTGAATATATTCGATACCGGAGGCTTGCCAACGCTGCCCATATGCTTCTTTACACAGATGAAAAAATAATTGATATTGCCTTTTACTATCACTTTGAGTCACAAGAATCCTTTACACGCTCCTTTAAAAAATATTATCAAATACCGCCAGGACAATATCGGAAACTCATGAGCAAGCTTACACTACAAAGGGAGGAAATAACCATGAAAGATAGTCAATTATTAAAAGGCTGGAATTTAAGCGGATCAAACCCTTTTCATTATGAAATGGCGATCGACAGGAAAAATGTTCACAAAGGCAAAGCGTCAGGCTGTTTGAAAGCAATTCAGCCTTCTGCCTCACAAGATTTTGCAACCATGATGCAGCAGTTTAAAGCAGATAAATATCTTAACAAAAGATTAAAGCTGACTGGTTTTATTAAAACGAAGGATGTTGATATATCCTGTGGTCTATGGATGCGAATCGATGATAGGCTTGGCGATGTTTTACAGTTTGATAATATGAGCAATCGACCGATTACTGGCGACACGGAATGGAATCACTACTCCATCGTACTAGATATTCCAAAAAACAGTGCAGTAATTGCCTTTGGTGTTTTACTTTCAGGGAATGGCAGTGTTTGGGTAGATGGAATTAGATTTGAAGAGGTAGATGAACATACTCCTACAACAAACATGGATTTTACAGAAGAACTGTTAGATGAGCCTGTAAACTTATCCTTTGAGGAATGGATCGAACACTAATGATAAAATGATGTAAGGAGAGAGGGTGTACACATATGAACAAAGAAGATAAGTTAAGTGCTGAGAAACTGCTGAAATATTTATGTATTGGCGCAACAGTAGAAGGGATTAGCTTTTACGGTCCAAAGCTCCTTCTCACAGAAAGTGAAACGAATTCGAAACGATTGGGTGATGGCCAGATTTATATTACAATTGAAAGCGAGTTTGCCATCCTCCAATCTAAGGCTGACACACTTCCTGTCCTTGATGACTTGCCAAAACGAAACGCCAAAGATGCATGTAAAATCCTTTGTGAACTTAGCTTGATGAAAATAGCAGATGTTTCCTTACATGATGAAATTCCTCATTTGCTGCTGACATTTGAGACTGGAGAGGTTTTGTTCATATGTGGTCATGATAATATGTATGAGTCTTGGCAAGCAGGTTTTTTTGGAGACAGTGATGGTGAGTATTGGGAAATTGTTGCATGCCCTGGTGATGAACTGGCGATATGGGGCCCTGACGATATAGTATAAATAATGGAAGCCGTACAGGCTTCTTTTTTATTTTATTTTGTTATACTTGAAAAGCGCTTCAATAGGAAATTTATATTATAATAGGGTAGAAAGACTAGTAAATATTTTGATTATACATAAGAGAGGAAAGAGGGGAAATCTTTGGCATTTCTGGCAGAATTAGACGCAACTACGAAAGAAGATTTGCAATCATTCGTTGGAGCGAAATATGAAAGCAGTTATAAAAAAAGATGGTATGGCATGTCTGACCGCCGTTCCAAATTATCGTGGAATTGGGCATGCTTCTTTTTTGGTCCATTTTGGATGTCCTATCGCAAAATGTATAGGCTTTCATACGGGTATTTGGCAGCTTATTTTATTTTAGAGCTTATTGTTAATATAATTGGTGACGAGCTATCGGCAATTGGACTCGTTGATATGATTATTTGGTTAGGATTAACGGTTTTTGTTAACTATTTTTACTTAGAAAAAGCAAAAAAAGCAGTAGCAGCCCAAAAAAACGTAAGCACAGAGAAACGCAAAAAGGAATTATCCCAACTAGGAGGGACAAGCGTTGCCGCAGTATTCGTGTATGTGCTTGCTACCATAATTTTAGGGTCAGTAGTTCAAATTCTGATTTAATGATAGAAGCTTGCAGCTGCAGGCTTCTATTTTTATTTTCACAAATGAACGTATACAGACAGGTTTCATCTTTCGCCGAAAAAATACAAAAATATACAACATTTTCAAAAACTATACGTTTATTAGCGATAAATTCACACTGTATTTACAATCTATCATTAAACTAACGTTGAAAGTAAAAATACAGAGAGAGAAGTGAATGAATTTGTCAAATAAAGGCGTAAAAAAGGATAATAAGAAAAATCAAAAGTCGAAAATACCGATTCTATTATTAACAACACTATTAACTACACAAGGTGCCTATTCCGCTTCTGCAGCAACTGATCATTCTGCAATTGAACCAAAACCGGGAGCTTACGGATACTATGTAGACGTATATGGCAGTAATGAAAGTTCAAACATGACCCCTGAGACAAACTCCTCTATTGGTGTCCTCTCGAAGTTTTTAGACATTTGGCAGCCGGGAGATTCATGGGATAACGGAACAGTGTTAAATGAGAGTGTACATAAACATAATATCGATACTTCTATCTCCATTACAAAAAACCGCACAGAAGCGGAAGCAAAAGATGCTTACTTAAGTGATCGCCGCAATCAAAACTATAGTGTAATCACAGGTCTTGGGCCTTATGCAGATAATTTTAAAGCAGGGTCTAACGCTGGAACAACGATTCCAGATGAAATTCCTCAAGATGCGACAAGTGTGAAATATGAAGACGGCGGAAACAGCAACGGCAATTGGGCAGATACTGATTCCAGTCTTGGAAGTATGGTAAACCTGATTAATACAATCCGCTGGACAGGAGCTTCTACCTCTTCAGCAAAAGCTTACTATAGCTATAAACGCCCGTTCCGTTGGAGTGAAGATGTAAGCATACTGCCAACACTTGTTCCCGCTAAAAAGGACGACCCATCTAGTGATGGCGGTTTTCCAAGCGGACATACAAATGCAGCATATTTAGCATCATACGGACTTGCTTATGCAGTGCCAGAACGCTTTGAAGAAATGATGACAAGAGCATCAGAGCTTGGCAACAGCCGAATCGTAGCTGGAATGCATTCACCACTGGATGTAATCGGCGGCCGAGTGATGTCAACAGCTGTCGCAGCTGCAGCACTGAATGATCCTGCGAACAAAAGTGTAAAAGACGCAGCATACAAACAAGCACATGAAGTGCTACTAACACAAGAAGGCACTTCATATGATGCTTACAGTGATTACGAAACAAATAAACAAAACTATACAAAGCGTCTTACTTACGGATTCCAACAAATTGGCGACACAACAAAGCCAATGGTAGTGCCAAAGGGTGCTGAAGTATTGCTTGAAACTCGCTTCCCATATTTAGATGACATGCAACGCCGCTGGGTGCTGTATACAACAGGCTTGCCATCTGGTTACCCTGTTTTAGACGACAGTGAAGGCTGGGGCCGTTTGAATCTTTTTGCAGCAGCAGGAGGATATGATGCATTTGAAACAGATGTTAATGTAACGATGGACAGCTCTCTTGGCGGCTTCAATGCTGCTGACAGCTGGAAAAATGATATCTCTGGAACAGGCAGTCTAACGAAGGATGGAACAGGAGCCTTAACATTAACAGGCAACAATACATATACCGGTGGAACAGTATTGGAAGAAGGTTCCCTTATCGCAAACTCAAGCACAGCTTTTGGTGCTGGTGAAGTTGTTAATAACGGCGGTACAATGAATGAAAATATAACTGGCAGTATCACAATCGGAGAAGGCTTTACCCAAACAGATAGTGGTACACTTGAATTAAACATTGGCAGCAAGGAAGAAGTTTTGAAAATTGACGGAGAAGCAGCGTTTGGCGGTACATTGAAGCTAAACTTTACTGATGGCTATGTACCTGCAGCAGATGCAGATATTATCAGCTACAGCACTTTAGCGAGTGACAGCAAATTTGCTTCTGTAGAAATAACAGGACTTCCTGAAAACTATCAAATCGTTTATGGGGAAAATGCACTTCAAGTTTCAGCTGAAAAAGAAGAACCAGAAGAAGACAACACTCCTGAAGTTCCTTCTAATCCAGATGAAACAGTTGATAACGACGAAGAAAATAACAGTAATAACCCAGCACCAGTAGATTCAGACAATAATAACGAAGAAAATACAGAGGATAACAATGATAATATAAATAAGGAGGACAAGGAAGAAGCAGCACCTGTTACTGGCAGCAGCAACGAAAATGTGAACAATTCGGGCAAAACAGCAGACACAAATTCTGTGAAAAACCCGCAAACAGGGGATAATACGAATATTTTCCTATATGTAGGCACATTATTAGCATCAGCAGTAGCAGCTTCCATTGTATTCTGGAAGCGAAAAATGAAACGAGCAAACCAATAATTAATTACAACACTGCTCCCCTAAAGAATTAGCTTTATGGGAGCATCTTTCATTTAAAGCAGTAAAGGTGGAGTGAATTTGACGATCATTGAGCAAAAAAAATCCAATTGGCTGCAGCAAATCGTGCTTATTCTTTCAATCGGTGTCTTTCTTTTTAGCCTATTTAAGATTGGTCATATTGTGTACGGCTATGTGAAAAATGATAAGATAATGGCAGAAATTCAAGAAGTGTATCACAAAGACACAAGCACGACAAGTAAGGCAGCAGATCCACTTGAAAGCATGACAGAAATCAATGAAGATATTATCGGGTGGCTGACGTTAGATGATACAAAAATAGATTATCCGATTTTACAAAGCACGGATAATGAATACTATTTGAATCGGAATTATAAAAAAGAAGAGTCAAAAGCAGGAAGTATTTTTATGGATTATCGAAACAAGCAAGGCGCAGACAATCTTCATACCATCATCTATGGTCATGAAATGAAAAATGGGTCAATGTTTGGCGAGTTAGAGAAATTATTAGATGAAGACTTTTTTTCCAAGCACCATACCTTCCAGTATAAAACGAAGGCCGGAAACTACGAAGTCGAAATTTTCTCTGTTTATGCAACAACCACCGAATTCGATTATTTAAAAACAGAGTTTTCTACAGATGAACAATACAAGGATTTCCTGCAAACTATTTCAGTAAAATCTGCGTTTCCAACAAACGTAGAATTAAATGAACAAGACCAGATTATCACATTATCAACATGCAGCAATCTGTCAGACCCGAATGAAGGCAGATTTGTTGTTCATGGGAAAATAACAGAGATACAATAGCTTTTTAAAAACAGGGAAATAAGGTGAGGAAAATAGAGGAAATTCGATTAGATATGTGTAGCACATACCCTATTAGCACGAAATGGATTAATGGGCAAATAACAAGAGATGGTGCTTTGCTGCTAATAGAAACACCTCAGGAGGAAATAGATTTTTCCCTTTCTAATCAAGATTGATAACATTAATAAAAGACGGAAACGTAAGAAAAATAGAATTAAAAAATATACCGATTTCTCCGACAGATGCAGATATTTTTTCGGACGGCTCCCTTTTACTTGTCCAAGGCAGATGCAGCACAGACGGAGCAAAAATGGAACCAAACGCCCAAATATATAATCTGGAAGGACAATTAATGGATACATTCCTTCTCGGTGACGGTATTAGTCAAGTGCAGATAGACGAAACTGACACCATTTGGGTAAGTTATTTTGATGAAGGTATCTTTGGAGCAATTGACGATCTCGAGCCAATGGGCGCAGACGGACTTGCCGCCTATTCAAAAAGCGGACAGAAATTATGGGGAGCAAAAGAATATGAAATGGCAGATTGCTATGCCATGAATATCGTAAGCTCTAAAGAAGTTAACTTTTACTACTATGATCAATATAAGCTCGTTCAGCTCAAAGACTTTATGGAAACGGCATGCTATGTAGTAGAGGGGGATGATACATTTCAGCAATTCCTATTTGACCAACAAGACTTGCTTGTAGAAATTGATTGTGATACGTTGATGCGCTATAACATTAGCAATCAAACGATTATTCCGGCTGGTAACGTAACTTTTGTTGATGACAAGGGTAAACGTATCAGCGGACATGTTTTAATGCGTGGTAAACTGCTTTATGTTTTTTGAAAAGATAGGTTATATAAGAAGGAGTTTTTATAAAGAGAGGTCCTTTAAGAAAAGGCTCAACTATCACGTTGAGCCTTTTAACTAGTTTTGATATTTATAATAATCCTGAGAGTGGTAGCTTCTAAAACCACATGATTGATAGAGTTTAAGCGCATGGGCGTTTTTCGCTTCTACTTCGAGAAAGATGGGTAAACCTTTTTGACTTTCCATCTTTATTATCCTTGATAAAGCCTTTCTGCCGATACCTTTGCCTTGAAGCTCAGGAAATATCGCTAACCCATAAATCCAAGCTTCTCCGTTTGATTCCGCTACCCTCATTTTTCCTGCTGTTGTTCCATTTACTTCAATGATATAGTGCTGCTCTGTGTTACTTTCCTTCAAATGGTTATTATATTCACGGGCTTCTTTTTCTTCCAATCCGAATGCCAGAATATCAAGCTGTACCTCTGCTTCCAAATCTGCTGGAGAATCAGATGGCCTCAGAACTACTCCGTCATCTAATGATAACTCCGTATTTTGCCACATCATTTGGTATTCTGACATAAAAAAGGAACAAGATTGGTTTCTTAAGAAATCTTTGGCTGATTGAGATTCTGAAGGAGCATTTAATAAGATGGTATGAACATTGCGGCGCTTTAAGTCTTTCATACACTCTGTTAATAGTGTAGAAAATATCCCCTTCCGTCGATAACTCGGATGAACCATGCCGCAAATTTCAACTTTATTACCAAAACCATAACTGCCAAGAAATCCGACCAGCTTGTCTTTTTCGTAATGAAAATAGTCTTCCTTTGTGTTACCAGATCTGTTCTCAAGCATATCAAAATTTAGCTTGAGCTGACATGTATCAATACTTTCGCAAATTTCTTGGAGAGCCTTAATAGCCTTTAACTCTTCATTAGTTAACATATTTCTAACACCTTTCACCTGAAAGTTGCCCTAATTTTCAGGAATTTATTTACATATATATTATCATAAAGAGTAAATCAAGGATGCTATATTTGTTTTCGTGTAAAATAATAAAAAAGGCTAGTAAGGAGATTACTTTATGAAAATAAAAACAACGTCCACATGGGATCAGGAGCTTTGGGAGGATGCCGGGCCACTTTATGCAGAGGCATTTGGTGAAAAGGGAGCAAAGCCAGTTAAAATCATTCAAAATATGCTCACCAAAGGGATTGCCGAGCTTTATATCGGTTATAACGAATCGAAGGCAATTGCCATGGCGCTCGTTGGTAAGCTTAATCAAGAGCAGATCATGATTATTGATTATTTGGCCGTATCAGAAAAAGAACGTAATCAAGGGATTGGCAGACAATTTGTTGAGTATTTAAAGCAAAAGGCTGGGGCAGATGGAATTAAGACCTTCATTATTGAGGCGGAGTCAGCGGAAACAGCAGATAATCGAAAAAGAATAGAATTTTGGCAATCATGCGGCTTTCTTACTACTGATTATATTCACACGTACATTTGGGTACCGGAAAAATACAAGGCACTGTATATACCTCTTGCTGGCATGCAACAGATAACTGGAGAAGAATTATTTACATATATTAATAAATTTCACAGATTGTCTTTTCTTGAAAAGAAAAATGATGGGGCTGATTAAATTCAGTCCTATTTTTTATTCCTATATAGGAATCTGTTCTTATTTTTCGCTGTTTTCATCGAGTATCCTTCTGTGAAACCGATATATACTTTGTTCATCTTTAATAAGCTTACTGGAGAGAATTACTCCCTTATTAAAGATTATCTATATTATAGGGGGGATACTTTTGAAGATTTTTTTACCAATCATCGCGCTGATGAACCGACTTAAATATATACAAAAATTTGCTGTAATCGGCGGGATTTTAGGGATACCAATTTTAATTATGAGCTTTATGCTGTTAAGCACAACGAATAAGGAAATCGACACTATTCAAAAAAGACAAGTAGGTACGGAGTATAATACTCTGTTGAAGGATTTCCTGCAGGATGTTCAGCAGCACCGCGCTATTTCCGTAAGTGTCATTAGCGGCGATTCTTCAGACAAGCCTAAGCTAGAAGAAAAGCAAGCGGAAATTCAAGAAGACATTGCAAACATGGATGCATTTGTAAAAGGAACAGGCAGTTCTATCCAAGTGTCAGATCAATGGGCAGAAATGAAACAACAGTGGAATACACTTCAATCAGATGTTGAGAGCCTGAAGTTACAGGAAGCAACAAGCAGGCATATTGATTATTTAGGCAATATTTTAGATTTTATGGTCGAGGTTGGGGACCAATCAGAATTATTCTTAGCGAAAGCACCAGAAAATTACTACATTATTAACGATGTAACAACTACATTGCCTAATTTGACAGAACATCTTGGGCAAATCCGAGCTGTTGGGATGAGTATTGCCGCAGAACAAAAAATCACCGATGACCAAAAAATTCAATTAGTTTCCTTATATGCCTCTGTTCAGAATTCACTTGAACTGCTTGAGCACGGGAAAGCTATCATTTTTACTAATAAGCCATCTCTAGAAAACAGTCTAGGTGAGGCAAGTCAAAGTACATTAGAAGAAACAAATAAATTCTTAGAGTTTGTGCAAAAAGAATTTAGTACTAATACTTCTATTACTGTTAATACGGATGAGTTTTATAATATGGCAACAGCAACAATCGACACTAGCTTTAAACTGTATGAGCTGGAAACAAAAGCATTGAACAGCATAATGACCCAGCAGGCTAAAGACTTGAAGCTTACTAAAGCGGCCATTATTGCAGTAGTTGTGCTGATATTTATTTTGACCATTTATATTTTTGTAGGATTCTATCTGTCTATTAGCAGCACAGTCCAAAAATTAAAAGCAGTAACTATACATGTTGCAGATGGGGACCTAGAAACAGAGCTCGATTTACAGACGAAAGATGAAATGAAGGATGTTGAGACTGCCTTTAATGACATGATCCAAAATCTGCGCTCCCTTATTCATCATATTAAAAGCAGTGCCGAGCATCTCGCTTCTTCTAGTGCCGAGCTGAGTGCAAGTGCAGAACAAACAAGCAGAGCATCTGAACAAATAACGCTTACTGTACAAGATGTTGCTGCTGGAACGGAAAAGCAGGTAGAAAGTGTTAATGACAGTTCAACAGTAGTGAACGAAGTATCTGCAGGAATACAACAAGTAGCAGCAAACGCACAAAGTGTAACAGTAACAGCAGCAAACGCCTCGACTAATGCAGCAGACGGAGAACAGGCGATACAAGTAGCTGTAAACCAAATGAATTCTATTAATCATTCTGTTAATGACGCAGCATTAGTAGTTAAAGAGTTAGGCGCTAGAAGCTTGCAGATTGGCGAAATCGTTGATGTTATTACCAATATTGCTGGCCAGACTAACCTGCTTGCCCTTAATGCAGCAATAGAGGCAGCGAGAGCAGGACAGCATGGCCAAGGATTTGCTGTTGTAGCTGATGAAGTGCGCAAGCTTGCAGAGCAGTCTGCCTCTTCCGCACAGCAAATTGGCCAGCTGATTACTTCTATCCAGAAAGAAACAGAAAAAGCAGTCCAAACGATGAATGCAGCAACAGCAGAAGTAACAGACGGAATCACCGCTATTTCTACTGCAGGCAACTCTTTTGCTGAAATTAAAGGGTCAGTTAGTGAGGTAGCCGAACAAATTGGCCAAGTATCTGCAGCAGCACAGCAAATGCTAGTAGGAGCAGAACAAGTAGTTGGCTCTATTGAGGTAATCTCCGAAATTGCCCAAGTATCTTCTGAAGGCACACAAAATATTTCATCCATTACGGAGGAACAATTAGCTTCCATGGAAGAAATTGAGGCTTCAAGCATCACTCTATCTCGTTTAGCAGAAGAGCTGCAAGAAACGGTAAGTAAATTTAAAGTATAAAGAAAGCACAAAACGGCTGTTATCTGCAGCCGTTTTATTATTTAAGAGAGCACCAAATCGAATCATAAGACATCCACACAGTATTTGCGTATAATATAAAGCGGAGGTGCTACACATGACAGACAATGCTATACCAATAAGATTTGCTGTACTTCTAGGATTATTAGAGGGGCGCGAACCAATGCCAAAAGATGTTGGTATCGTTTCTCCTGAAGAGTTTAATGCAGAAGTAGAAAGAATGGAAAACGAAGGTATTATAGCAAACGTAAAATACGCAAGAGGCGCACATGGCGAAGTGCTCGTTGTATTCTTAAAGGAAGCAGTAGTGACGCCCCGCGGCAATGCATACATAGATGAATTAATGAGACGTTATTCCTAAAGACAATCGATTAATTCCGATTGTCTTTTTTAATAGCTTGGATGCAAAGAACATAATAGATTCGTGTATAATGAATCAAAGCATACCTATTAAGTAACAGGGGGACTTCTTTTGAATTATATTTTAGATCATGTCGGAATTGCTGTACGAAGCATAGACGATGCATTGCCTTTTTACCTGGATGTATTAAACGGAAGCCTGGAGGACCGTTACACAAGTGACGCCAAAGGAGTGGAGGTGCATGTCGCAGTAGTCAAAACCGCAGACAAAATCATTGAATTACTAGAACCGACAACAAAGGAATCGCCAATGGCACGTTTTATAAAGCAGCGAGGCAAAGGGGTGCATCACCTTGCATATCGTGTCGATAACCTAGATGATGCCATCCAAGAAGCACGCCAAAAAGGCATCCGTTTTCTGGAGGGCACACGGAGAGTAAACTTACGTGGAAGACGGCTAATCTATCTGAACCCAGCTTCGACGAATGGAACATTAATTGAGCTGTGTGATTATTTAGATAGTTAATTTGGATAGAGGCGTTAGTGCCTCTATCCTTTTTGATTGCCAGTATTAAGATTCTGGTATGATTGTAACAGCTACAGTGCGAGTAGGTTCACTATTATCGTTGTTTAATGAGGTGTTATAGTATTTAACCATTAATTCATTGAGTTCTTGTTGAAATCCATGAAAGGCCTGTGTATCAAGCTTCATTTCGACAAAAGAAAAGGTCGGATCCTCCGCATTGCCATTTTCCTCTGATTTTGTTAAATAGCTCTGATATTGATTTAGGAGGAAGAGCTGATAGTAAGAAAAATAAGTTATCTTGTCATCCTTAGAAGTTTCTTTCCATTCACTTGGACTTAATTTTGCTTCCTCTCCGTTTAATGCATAATATTTTTCTACGACAGATCGGACTTTTTTTTCCTTCACAATTCGAATAATTCCTGCATCCAGCAATACTTGAATATGCCGGTACAGCGTTGCCTGAGGCACGTCTTTAATCATTTTCACCATCTCTAACGGTGTTAATCCATTTTCACCACTTCTCATTAAAGCCTGTGAAATTTTGATTCTTACTGGGTGTATTAATGCATCCGCTTTATTTACCATAACCTGCTCCAATCTGTACGTGATATATTCACCATTTTGATAATGTTATCATTATAAAGAATAATAATAAAAACGACAATAAAAATGGAAAAATAGTGCAATATTTAAAAACTTATGTTATCGTTATCAATAATGATAATAAAAATATATAAGGAGGAGTAAGATTTTGAATCTTCATTATGGATTAAATGATATAAAGGATTTTGATTTTTTCTCGATTTTGCCTATTGTATTGCCGTTCGTTTTTATAAACTTTATCCTAATTGCTATTGCCTTAATCGATTTATATCGTAACCGAGTAAACCGGCAACATTTATTAATTTGGACACTACTCATTATATTTATTAACCTATTCGGTCCAATCCTTTATTTTGTATTAAGTAGAAAGGAGACTAACAGAGTATGAAATTAGAAATTAAAAATATAACAAAGAATTTTAATAACAAAACAGCTGTCCATAACTTTTCTATGGAAGTGCAAGCTGGGGAATGTGTGGGTTTAATCGGGCCAAACGGAGCTGGTAAATCAACCTTAATTAAAATCATTTCAGATATTATTCATCCAAGTTCGGGAGCAGTATTTCTTAATGGAAAGAAAATTACGGATATGAAAAAGGAAATCGGTTATTTGCCTCAATATCCAAATTTCTTTCCATGGATGACAGCATTTGAAACACTGATGTTTATGGGAGAGCTGTCAGGAATGAAAAAAGAGGCGTTAAAAAAAGAGATACCGCTCCTTTTAACTAAAGTTGGCTTAAAGGAAGACCGCAACGCTCGGGTTAGAACATTTTCCGGCGGCATGAAACAAAGATTGGGAATTGCCCAAGCTTTGCTGCATAAACCTTCTCTTATTGTTATGGATGAACCTGTATCCTCATTAGATCCCATTGGCAGAAGAGAGGTAATCAATATCATTCAAGCTATCAAAAAAGACACCACCATTCTTTTGTCGACACATATCTTAAACGATGCAGAAGATATCTGTGAAAGATTTGTGATTATTAAGGATGGCCAAAAGATTGAAGATACTAAAAAAGAAGCTTTATTGAATAAGCACAGCCGCAATAGTATCTTAATGGAAATAACTTCTGCAAGTCTCAGCTGGCTGGAGATTGTGAAAGGTTTGGATTATGTTAAAGGTGCAGAGGCAGTCGGTACTACTGTGAAAATCGAAGTGGATAATATTCTCGTCAATAAAAATATGCTATTAGCAAGTGCATTAGAAAATAATGTAGATATTTTAAAATTTGAAGTAGATAACGATACACTAGAAGAAATATTCCTTAAGCTGGTGGTGTAATGATGAATAATGTTGCGATATTATCAAAAAAAGAATTTGTTCAAATGATTCGTGATTTCAAAATAGTTTGGTTCCCGCTTGTGTTTATCCTTTTAGGAATGATGCAACCGGTCCTCAGCTACTACTTGCCTGCTCTATTAAAAGCCATGGGAGGAGATCAAGGAATAACGATTGACCCGAGCTTTTTTGAACAGCTAAAAGGGGGAGAGGTGCTAGCGACTACACTTGAGTCACAGTTTGATCAATTAGGGCTATTAATTATCGTCATTTCCTTAATGGGTGCCGTGCAATCTGACAAAGCAAATGGCATGTTAGCCTTTATTTTGACAAGACCAGTCAGTGTGTCTCAATACATTGGCGCAAAGGTCCTCTCTAATTATTGGTTTGTTGCAGCGTGTGTCGCAATAGGATACCTCGCCTCATATGCATATGTGAACCTTTTATTTTCCAATGTCAGCTTTGCTGATATGTTATTAGCACTGCTGTTTTATTTAGTATGGGTATTATTCATTATTTCCTTTACGACCATGTTTAGCACGTTATTTAACAATCAAGGTATTATTGCATTACTGTCTATTGTTCTTTTATTATTATGCAGATCTCTCGTTGGCATTAATTCTTTTGTAGATCTAATTAACCCAGCAATGATGAGTGCACATGCTGTTGAAATCCTTATGACAGGAATCATCCATTCTAAATTAACAGCAAACTTATTCATTACCTTGATTTTATGTTTTGCAGCAATACTGATATCGAAAGATTGGATTGCAAAGAAGAAATACGACAATTCTTAATTTTTACAGGAGTAAAAACTAAAATAAGAACAGTATCGATGAAAAAAACACTTATCAAAAATCCTCCTTTACTAAAAGAGATTATGATAAGTGTTTTTCATTCTATTATTCTAATATTCTTTACAATGTTTTAACTAAAATACTAGCAATGATAACAGATGCGACCGTTACTGTTGTAAATCCTCCGATCAGCATCGGCGGTGATAATTCATTTAACAGTCGTTTTTCCTCTTCTTCATTTCGTCCAACACTGCGGCTTACTTCCTGGCATAAAATATAATCAGCAGGGAAGCCAAACATCGCCGTCAATGCAAGCGACATCCCTTTATAAGGGTGCCATTTTACTAGTTTTGATACAATGAACCCACCTGCAAGAATGCCTATTTCACCGATAATGATTATGGTTAGAACCTGTGGAATAAAATGCAGGAACTCTGTAAGACTTACTTTACTCATGGAAGCAATAACAATAAATATTGTACCTAATACAGCGATACTAGATGCTTTTGCTTTATCCATGATGTTTTCATTGTAGAAGTTTACTTTCGTGCCTATAACACCGATGAATAAACACCAGATTGTTCCGCTTATCCCCGTAAGTTCTCCAAGTACTGTTCCAAGCGATGCTCCTACGAACAACTTAAACAATAAAATATTGGCCGTGTTAAATTCATATTTCTTTCTTACCTTAGGTTTGCTGACTGCTTCTGCACCATGATGCAAAGGAACCTCTGCGGCTGCAGCAATATAAGAACTTGAATCCGTTTGATCCCATTTAGCACGCAGAATTAATGCGTATTTACGAAGAAACATTGATGCCACTGGTAATCCAAATAACTTATGTATGGCGAGTACTAGCGCCGGTATTGCGACTAAATATTCATATCCAGCTGCATTTAATGCATCAGAGGTAACAATAAAAGCAACAATTCCACCTACTAACGGTCCTGTACCAGCTACAGCAGTCTCATAACCAAAGAGCATTGTAATTACAGGAAGTACAAATACTAACGCAACTAACGCTCCACCTAAGGCGATCAATACAGACCGATACTGTTTACCCATTAAGGTAAGCGGGATTAGTGTTCCTAAGTGAACAACGAGAGGACCTGTCAGTAACGTACCCATTGTGCTAAAAGAAGATGTATCTACGATGTCTTCAGGGAATATCCCTGTCCAAATTAAAATAAGAAAGCCCATTATGGCAATAAGCAGCATTGGCACGCGTGCTCGTGTTAAGATGGAAACAATTTCGCCAATCGCTATTAATGCAAGCACTAACATGGCTGCATATACTGGTTCGTTAATAGTCATATAAATCCTCCTAAAGTTCATGTCATGGTGAGTAATAATACAAAATTAAAAATTTTCAGAAATAAAAAGTTAAAAAAATCCATCTCCTTTCTGTAAAAGCCGATCTTCAAATATTAAATTCTGACTTTTCCTATGATAGTGAATAGTTTGTATACAAATTAATATTTTTATTTATATCATATATCGTTACGAAATGTAATAGTTCTTTTGCAAAATATTTATTATTTAATGAAATATGTTTTGTTTTATTACTATATGAAAACTCTGTTCTTTTTTATTTACTATTAAATTTCTATATGGTTAAATACACTCAATAACGTTTTTCGAAAATAATAGAAACAAAAGGAAAGAGAGGTATGATAAATTTGTCTTCCAATTATAGCGTTCCAAATTTAGTGCTCGATGAAATAGATAAAACCATCTTATCTATGCTGCATGAGAACAGCCGCATTTCTTACACAGATATCGCAAAAGAAGTTGATTTATCAAGGGTTGCTGTGCAAATGCGTATTAACAACCTAACAGAGAAAGGCGTAATCGAAAAATTTACAACGGTGATTAATCCAACTAAAATCGGTATTCATGTATCTGCGTTTTTTAATGTAGAGGTAGAGCCCCAGCATTTAGAAGAAGTAGCAGCAAAGCTTGCTGAAGAACATTCTGTTACTAGCTTGTATCATATGACAGGACCTAGTAAATTACATATGCATGGTATCTTTGGTGATAATCAAGAAATGGAAAAGTTTTTGACCGAAAAACTTTATCCGCTAAAAGGAGTAGTTAGTGTCGATTGCCAAATTCTGATTAAAAGATACAAAAGCAGAATGGGAATGAAACTGTAAAAAGGGGAATGATATCCCCTTTAAATACACTAAATACAAAGAGGATTTCGTTAAATTTATATAATTTAATCGACATACACATAAAAAGGATATCCTCCTAATCAGGACACCCTTTTACTAGTTTGCTAGCTTTTAACTGCTAAATCATTTAACATACCAACATATTTTTTAACTTCGCCAGATTTGCTTTTAATGGCGCTTATCGTCATCCATTGCTGGTACAGTTCACCGTTTTTACGCTTATTGCAAATTTCCCCTTCCCAGTAGCCTTTTTGTTTAATCATATTCCACATATGCTGATAAAAAACGTCATCATGTTTTCCTGACTGCAGGATATTTGGATTTTTGCCGATTACCTCGTCTTTTGAGTAACCAGTTAATGTGGAGAATGATAGATTAATATCCTCGATAATTCCATGAGGATTAGTAATTAAAATAGCTTCCTTCGTTTCATTGATGATTTGTTTTTCAATGAAAAGATTATCCTTATAAAATAGCCATACTACAATAACAAAGCTGACTAAGGCAAATTCTGAAATAGCCATAAATCCAATTGAATAGTGACCAGTTGCATTAAGAACAAACGACAGAACAAGCGGCGGGAAGAAGCCGCCTAAACCACCCATTGCCGACACAATTCCGTTTACGATGCCAGCTTGTTTCGAAAAATAAAGCGGCACTAGCTTGAATATCGTTCCATTTCCTATCCCAGCAGATAACGCGATTGTCAATACACCAACAGAATAGAGACCAATGGACGGGGAGAATGAAAGGAGCACGCCTGAAAATGCCAGCCCAAGAAATACAATCATTAATATTTTGTATGGATTAAATCTATCTGCTAACCACCCGCCAGTTGGACGCATCAAAGTTGCTAAAACAATGAAGCCTGCTGTCCGTAACCCTGCGTCAACACTGTCTAATCCAAAATGGGTTGTCAAAAAGTTTGGTAAATAAACAGTAAAGGCAACAAAAGCACCGAAAGTAATGAAATAAAATAAACTAATAAACCATAGCGTAGAGTTTTTATATACGCCTTTCACTTGTTCTATTAATGAAACCGTTACTTTTCGTTCTTTACGGTCACCGAAGAAGATATTTAATGCGGCAAATACGAGCAAAAGTATTAAATATAACTGAACCGTTTGCGTCCAGCCAATTGATTTTGCCACCACTGGTGCCGCAAATGTACTGATTGCCGTACCTGCATTTCCTAAGCCGTAAATACCATTTACAAATCCATGATTTTCTTTTGGATAGTATTTAGGGATCGAGGTAACCCCAACTGAAAATACAGCTCCGCCTATACCAATAAATAATCCTCCTATAATTAAATCAGCCATTGAATCCGCTTTACTTATTAAGAAGACAGGAAGCATCAGCAGAATAAAACTAATGATATGAATGATCCTTGCACCAAACCGGTTGGTGAAATATCCGATTGGTATCCGCAATAATGATCCTAAAATAACAGGGACAGCTGTCACTAATGCCGTCTGGCCGTCTGTCAATGGAATATCCTCTTTTATGAGTGGAATGAGTGAGGATATAAGAACCCATACCATAAATCCTGCAATTAAACTTGATGTTTGGAGAAATAATTGTACGCTTCTAAGTGTACCCATTGTAAACATCCTTTCTAAAATTGTTCTTAATCATGCAAGTGTGAATTGATGAACAAAAATTCTTAATAGGAGGCCTTAAATCAGCGCTGGTACTCGCTACAATCCATAGGGTACATGATTGCCAATGAGCCTGCAATAGCGAAAATGGCATATAAAGTTTGTGAAATAATAAATAACTTACTGGGCTTTTTTTCTGAATAAACATTGTAGCATCAAGCTTTATAGCTTGATGTTTTTTGTTTTCTATCCAGGGATATTGTGAAAAAACAACATTTTATCAGCATAGTGAGCGGAAAAATCAGGGGATTCCCTTAATCAATTTCTGACTACCAAAAAGCGTAAATTTGAACATTCTGCGACAATTGACTGTTTTCACCTCTTGAAAAGCCAATATAGGGAATTTCCCTAATAGTTAGTTCGAAAGAAAGGTCGATACAATGGAATAGTAGATCGAGTCGGTTTTAAACAGGAGGGCTCATAATGGCTAAACGGACAAAGAAATTAAACTTTTTTAAGAAAACAGAAAAATTTAATGGTAACTGGTCTGTTTTACAAGAAACAGACCGCGAATGGGAAAATATTTACCGGGGGAGATGGGCGCATGACAAAGAAGTGCGGACAACTCACGGTGTTAACTGCACAGGTTCATGCAGCTGGAAGGTCTTCGTTAAGAGTGGCATTATTACATGGGAAAATCAAGCAACAGATTATCCAAGCTGCGGACCTGATATGCCAGAGTTTGAACCAAGGGGCTGTCCGCGGGGAGCAAGCTTTTCTTGGTATGAGTACAGCCCGCTGCGCATTAAATTTCCATATATGCGAGGACGGCTTTGGAAAATGTGGCAAGAAGCATTACAACATTATCAAGACCCAGTCAAAGCATGGGGAAGTATAGTCGAGGATAAAGAAAAAGTAGACTCTTATAAGAAGCTTAGAGGAAAGGGCGGCATGATTCGCGTTACATTTGAAGAAGCGTATCAAATGATCTCCGCTATGCTTATTTATACGATAAAAAAATATGGACCTGACCGAATTGCCGGGTTTTCCCCTATTCCTGCGATGTCCATGATCAGCTATGCTGCAGGCAGCCGTTTTTTAAGCTTGATCGGAGGAGAGCTACTAAGCTTCTATGATTGGTATGCAGACTTACCGCCTGCTTCTCCGCAAATATGGGGGGAACAAACAGATGTACCAGAATCTAGTGATTGGTATAACGCCGGTTATATCATGATGTGGGGCTCGAATGTTCCATTAACACGAACACCAGATGCGCATTTTATGGCAGAGGTGCGCTATAAGGGCGCAAAAGTTGTTTCTGTGGCGCCTGATTATGCAGAAAGTGTTAAATTCGCAGACAACTGGCTAGCACCTCACCCAGGAACAGATGCAGCCTTGGCACAAGCGATGACACATGTAATTCTGAAGGAATTTTATATAAACCGGAAAGAAGAAGCATTCATTAACTATGCAAAAAAATATACAGATTTACCATTTTTGTTAAAGCTGGAGCCAACTAGTGACGGCAAGTTTAAAGCAGGCCGATTTCTTCGAGCAGAAGAGCTGAAAAACGATGACAACATGGTTAATGGAGCATGGAAACCAGTTCTTTTAGATGAAGATTCCAATCGCATTGTAGTGCCAAATGGAACGATTGGCCAGCGTTGGAATGATAACGAAAAATGGAATTTAAAGCTGGAAACAGAAAGAGGAGAAGCAATTTCGCCCTTATTATCTACTCTTTCACAAGAGAATGCAGAAAAAGTAAAGATACAATTTCCGTTATTTGAATCAAGTGGAAATAAAGTTTTTGACCGGCCAATTTCCGCTATTCCGATTTTATTAGCAGACGGTTCCACCGAGTTTGCTGCAACTGTTTATGATGTCATGCTTGCCCAATATGGTGTTTCAGAAGATCCGGCGGTCCTAATTGAAGATGATATTTACACGCCAGCCTGGCAGGAGCCGATTACTGGAGTTAAAGCAAGCATCGTCGAGCAAATAGCAAAAGAATTTGCCCAAAACTCGATTGACACACAAGGTCGCTCGATGATCATCATGGGGGCTGGAATCAATCATTGGTACAACAGTGATACGATTTACCGAGCCATTTTGAACTTAGTTATTTTAACAGCATCTGAGGGAGTTAACGGAGGTGGCTGGGCTCATTATGTTGGTCAGGAGAAATGCCGTCCGTATGAAGGCTGGGGAACGATAGCCTTTGCGAAGGACTGGCAGGCACCGCCTCGTCAGCAAAATGGAACATCCTTCTTCTATTTTACATCTGATCAGTGGCGATATGAGGAAGAAGAGCTAGGCAACAAACTATATGCTTCACCGCTTGTGAAGGATATAACATATAAACATCCAGCTGATTATAATGTGCTTGCTGCCAGATTAGGCTGGTTGCCTTCTTACCCGCAGTTTAATAAAAACTCATTAAACTTTGCGAAAAACAATAAAAATCCGGAAGACATAATTCCTAATTTGGTAAAGGAATTAAAGTCAGGAGAAACATCCTTTGCTATTGAAGACCCTGATAATCCAGTGAACTTTCCACGTGGTTTATTTGTTTGGCGCTCCAATTTAATGTCCAGCTCCAGTAAGGGGCAGGAATATTTTATGAAGCATCTGCTTGGCACGACTGAAAATGTGTTAGCTTCTCCAAGTCATAGCTTTAAACCAGAGGAAGTGAAATGGCATGAGGAGGAACAAACAGGCAAAGTTGATTTATTAGTTACATTGGATTTCCGTATGACTGCAACTCCGATGTACTCCGATATTATTCTGCCAGCAGCAACCTGGTATGAAAAGGAAGACTTAAGCAGTACAGATATGCATCCATTCGTTCATCCCTTTAATAAAGCAGTTGATCCTGTCTGGGAGTCTAAATCAGACTGGAACATATTTAAGGGACTTGCGAAATCTTTTACAGAAATGGCTCAGTCCCAGTTTGATGCTCCTGAGATTGATGTAGTGTCCGTTCCGCTCAACCATGATGCACCTTCGGAAATAGCGCAGCCATATGGATTAGTGAAGGATTGGAAAAAAGGCGAAATCGATGCAATCCCTGGCAAGACCATGCCAAACTTTACACTGGTAGAACGTGATTATCGGCAAATTTATGACAAGTTTATCACATTAGGACCAAAAGTTGGTACGTACCCAACAGGGGCCCATGGTGTTAATTACAAAACAACTGAACAATATGAGGAATTAAAACAATCGTTAGGCACTTATGATGATGATACAATCAAAAACGGTTTGCCAATCATTGCCGATGAAAAAAAAGTCGCCAACAGTATATTAGCACTATCAAGTGCAACTAACGGAGAGTTAGCTGTTAGAGCGTGGGAAACGATGGAAGAGAAAACAGGCATGCCGTTAAAGGATATTGCAATAAAACGGCAAGGTGAAAAAATGACGTTCGAAAGTGTGACCGTCCAGCCAAGAGAGGTTATTCCAACACCAATTTTCACCGGTTCTAATAATGATGGCAAACGATACTCACCTTTTACAACAAATATCGAAAGGCTTGTGCCTTTTCGAACATTGACAGGACGTCAGCATTTTTATCTCGATCATGAATTGTTCTTTGAATATGGCGAGAACTTACCAGTCTATAAACCGACATTGCCGCAAATTATTTTTGATGAACAGGATAATATGCCGGCAGCTGAAGCTAACTTAATTCTTCGATACATGACACCACATGGTAAATGGAATATCCACAGTATGTATCAGGATAATCAGCATATGCTTACTCTCTTCCGCGGTGGTCCTACTGTCTGGATAAGTGATATAGATGCAAAGAACGCTGGAATTAAAGATAATGATTGGCTTGAAGTATTTAATCGCAATGGTGTAACAGTTGCCAGAGCGGTCGTTAGTCACCGCATGCCGCGGGGGTCTTTGTTTATGTATCATGCTCAGGACCGCCACATTAATATGCCTGGTTCAAAGCTTACAGGAAATCGCCCGGGAAGTCACAATGGACCAACAAGAATACATGTAAAACCAACACAAATGGTAGGCGGATATGCACAGCTTAGCTACGGGTTTAACTATTATGGTCCGATTGGCAATCAACGTGACTTGTATGTTGTTGTTCGGAAGCTGAAGGAGGTCGACTGGCTTGAAGATTAAAGCGCAAATCGCAATGGTATTAAATTTAGATAAATGCATCGGCTGTCATACATGCAGTGTTACATGTAAAAATACATGGACAAATCGGCCAGGTGCGGAATATATGTGGTTCAACAATGTTGAAACAAAACCAGGGATAGGCTACCCAAAGCGCTGGGAAGACCAGGAGCATTATAAGGGTGGCTGGGAGTTGAATAAAAAAGGAAAGCTGCAGCTTAAGTCCGGCTCGAAAATCAATAAAGTAGCAACAGGGAAAATATTTTACAATCCAGATATGCCGAAGCTTGATGATTATTATGAACCGTGGACCTATTCATATGATAACCTTTTCTCGCCGAAGGAACGTGCACAGCAGCCTGTTGCACGTCCCCAATCATTAATAAGCGGCAAGGAAATGGAAATTGAGTGGGGACCGAACTGGGAAGATGATTTAGCAGGGGCTCCTGAAACAGCACCGCTTGACCCGAACATCCAAAAAATCGAAGAAGAAATCAAATTGAACTTTGACCATGCTTTTATGACGTATCTGCCAAGATTATGTGAGCATTGCTTAAACCCAGCTTGCGTTGCTTCCTGTCCAAGCGGAGCTATGTATAAACGGGACGAAGATGGGATTGTGCTAGTCAATCAAGAAGAATGCCGCAGCTGGCGCTTCTGTATGTCAGGCTGTCCCTATAAAAAAGTGTATTTTAACTGGAAAACAAGCAAAGCAGAAAAATGTACGTTTTGTTTTCCAAGAATTGAAAATGGACTTCCGACCGTATGCTCTGAAACATGCACAGGACGTATTCGCTATCTAGGCGTTCTTTTATATGATGCAGATCGTGTGGAAGAAGCGGCATCTGTCAGCAATGAAACAGATTTATATAAAGCACAGCTGGAGCTGTTTTTAGACCCAAATGATCCAGAGATAATCAGTCAGGCCAGAAAAGATGGGGTAGCAGAGTCCTTTATTGAAGCAGCACAACATTCACCAATCTATAAAATGGCGATTGAATATAAAATTGCCTTTCCATTGCATCCAGAGTATCGGACATTGCCAATGGTTTGGTATGTGCCGCCCCTTTCCCCGATAATGAGCTATTTCGAAGGCAAGGATTCCATTCAAAATCCGGATATGATTTTCCCGGCGATTGAAGAAATGCGCATTCCTGTCAGTTATATTGCCAGCATGCTGACTGCAGGTGACACGGATGTAATAACACTTGCTTTGCAGAAGATGGCTATGATGCGTCAATATATGCGGGCTGTTTCTGCTAATAAAGAATTTGATACCTCCCGATTAGAACGTGTCGGGTTAACGGAAAAAACGACGAAGGAAATGTATCGTTTACTTGCCATAGCAAAATATGAAGATCGTTTTGTTATTCCAACTTCACATAAAGAAGCATACTTAGATCCCTATACAGAACAAGGCACCTCAGGTTTTAGTGCATGCAATGGCTGCTCGTTGTCTGGGGGCGGTATGGGAGCAAACAACAACCCACCAGTCGACACAACAAATCAAAGCTTATATGAAAAGAATTTTTATGGAGGGATATGGCGTGATTAATCAACGTGAATTTGAAAAATACAGACCCATACTCCAAGAATTTAGTTTGATGCTGCTTTATCCCCAAGAAAGACGGCTAAAGCAGCAGGATTTTCCTTTAATAGAGTTATATAGTGAAAGCAATAAACAAATATCGGAAAATATGAATCGTTTTTTTGACTATATAAGCGAATTAACTCTGCTCCAGCAGCAGGAGTATTATGTGCAAACATTCGACTTCAGTAAAAAAACACCACTTCACATGACCTATGTAAAATATGAAGATGCCAAAGAAAGAGGGCAAATACTTGTCCAATTAAAATTGATGTACGCAATGTGCGGGTTAGAATTGGACTCAAAAGAGCTATCCGATTACTTACCTTTAATGCTAGAGTTTTTAGCAAATGGAGAATGGATACACAATAATCGTCTTCAGAAATGGCAGCTAATATTCGCAATAGTGGAGGATGGTACGTATTTTCTCCAGGAAGAATTGAAACAAAAAGACAATCCGTATCAGTATGTGATTCAAGCTGTTCGGCTTTCTTTAAAAGCATGTATGGAGTCAGAGAGGGAGGCGAATATACAATGAGTGGTGTAAACCAGCTCTTCTGGACAGTTATTCCCTATATATTCTTGATGATCTTTGTGTTAGGGATGATCTTTCGCTATCGCTATGATCAATTTTCATGGACAGCTAAGTCCAGTGAATTACTAGAAAAGAAGAAATTAATGATTGGGAGCAGTCTATTTCATATCGGAATTATCTTCGTGTTTTTTGGCCATGTGGGAGGCTTGCTTGTTCCGATTGAAGTAACAGAAGCTTTTGGTATCAGTAACCATCTGTATCATACGATTGCCGTATGGGTCGGCGGCATTTTCGGCTTCATGGCATATGTGGGAATCATTCTGTTAACATGGCGAAGATTATCAGATGTACGTGTCCGCTCCATTAGTACTTTCTCAGATATATCTATTAATATCATTTTAATCATCGTTATGTCTTTAGGTATTTTCAGCACATTTTTTGGCACGAGCAGTCAGCCGGATTTTAACTATCGTGAATCAATCTCGATTTGGTTTAGACAGTTATTTATTCTTCAGCCGGATGGCAGCCTGATGAGCGGAGTTCCGCTGCTGTTTAAATTACATATCATTTCTGCTTTTGCCCTGCTTGCTCTGTTTCCTTTCAGCAGATTAGTACATGCATTTAGCTTGCCAATAGGATATATTAAAAGACGATATATAATCTATCAAAAAAATGTGGTGCGTAAGTAATTTAAATATGATGCTAGAAAAGGGAATGAAATCAATTGACGCTTAGTGTAGAACAGAAAATAATCGACTTGTTAATTGAAATAAGACTTCAGCTGGAAGTAGATTTTGTCGGTTTGGCCATGGCAGCTGAGAATGAAGATGGCGATGTAGTGATCAAGTGGAAATATGTTTCAAACAATCGCAATAACCGCTATCAAAAAATTGTCCTGCAAGTAGGGAAAGGAATTGCTGGCATCGTTTGGAAAACTGCTCGCCCTTATGTGATAGAAGATGCAAAAAAAGATATACAGGAAACGAAAGACTTCCCATTAACTATTACAGAGCAGCTAGTCAGTATGGCAGCAATTCCTCTATTACACGGACAGGAAGTTCAAGCTGTTTTATTAGGCGGCTTTAGAAAAAAGAAAAAATTGAATCAAACCTTTATCAATGAATTGATTTCTATTTGTACAGAAATAAACCCATTATTAGATGAGTTAAGGGGATGAATAAATGGGAACTGCCATTTCTAAACAGAAATTGATTGAAGCAATGTTTAATAAAATGAATGATGCAGTCTTTTTTTTGCATGAAAATGAAGTTCTGTTTATGAATCCAAAAGCCATTGAGCTTATTAATAAATTTGAAGTGAATGTAGCCAATATGTCATCGATATGCCATCTTTGCAACGGCATGACAAATGAAACAGGTTATCAAACCTGCTCAAATTGTTTTATTGAAGGAGAAAAAAATCTAGAGTCTTTTCAGTTATTTTTATCAAAAAAGAACGATCAGCATGCAGATGATACACCGTTTAGCGGCAGCTACTTTCCTCTTGAGGAAGTGGATGACGTAAATGTGCTTATCTTACGAAATTTAACAAACCAACAAGAAACAGAAAAGCTTCAATTCCAAAAATCTTTAACAGAATATGTTATCCATGCATCAGAAGAAGAAAGAAAGCGGCTTTCACGAGAGCTGCATGATGGCTTGGCACAGGAAATCTACAGTGCCCTCATACAATTACAATCTATGAGATATACAAATGATTACGAAAAAGTGAAAGAAACAGCTAGCAGTATCGAAACAATTATCGTAAAATCTCTAAACTCGATAAAATCGATGGCCATCGATTTACGTCCGGCAGCTTTAGATGATATGGGACTTTATGCAGCGTTAAAGTCCTATTGTAAACGATTTGAAGAAACATTCGGCATGGAGGTTGAGCTTTACAGCAATATTCAAACAGAACGTTATACAGGCAAGATTGAAACAATGGTATACAGGGTATGTACGGAAGCGCTTATTAATTCCGCTAAATATGCTGACACAGATGAGGTTGTCGTCTACTTACTGGCTGGCAAAAAACAGCTGCGTGTTGAAGTAATGGATGAAGGCTTAGGCTTCGATTTGCATAATATCCATGTAAAGGGAACAGGTCTTGGTCTGCGAAATATGGAGGAAAGAATCTCTCTGCTTGGAGGAAAATTTTCCATTGAAACATCCATTGGAATCGGGACCAAGGTTTTAGCTGTCATCCCACTAGAACAGGAGGAGCATGAAGATGATTAATGTATTAATTGCTGATGATCATGCCATCGTCAGAAGCGGTCTTTCCTTCTTAATTGACGCACAAGAGGATATGAAAGTAGTTGGGACTGCAGCTGATGGCTTTGAAGTTACTTATTTAGTAGAAAGACTTCAGCCAGATGTTGTTCTAATGGATTTAAGTATGCCTCCTGGAGAAAACGGACTTTCGGCAACAAAGAAAATCAAAAAGGCTTTTCCTCCTATTCAAGTCTTAATACTAACGATGCATGATGATGAAGAATATTTATATCACGCTTTTAAATCAGGTGCAACAGGCTATATTTTAAAAAATGCTAAAGATGATGAGCTGCTTCATGCTATTCGTGCAGTAATGAAAGGGGAAAGATATATTCACTCTAAAGTCTCGACTAAAATGGTTCGTGAACATATTGAGAGTCCAGAGCAAGATCCTGAAATCGTGGATTCCTATTATTTATTATCAAACCGTGAGCAGGAAGTGCTTCCGTTAGTTGCACTAGGATATGGAAATAAAGAAATTGCAGACAAATTATTTATTTCCGTGAAAACAGTGGAAGCACATAAAGCAAATATGATGAGTAAGTTAGGCCTTACGACAAGGCCTGAGCTTGTCCAATATGCAATAAAAAAGAATTTAATAGATTTATAAGGTTTGCCTAGTAGTTACATTACTAACACTAAGGAGAGAAGTTAAATGAACTTATCTCGAAAACCAGTCCAAATTAACGAAGTGATCGAGAGAATTTGGGAGCATCATAATCCAGGCATGACAGAAATCGTTGCTATTGAAGACAATACAGACCGTTTTTTAGGAGAGGATATTATCGCAAAAACGGATGTACCGGCATTCGATAAATCACCATATGATGGGTTTGCGCTGCGTGCAGAGGATACTGCTTGGGCATCATCAGAGAATAGGATAGAATTCGAGGTCATTGATAAAATCGGGGCAGGCTCAGTATCACATAAAAGAATTGGTCGCCTCCAAGCAGTTCGAATCATGACAGGAGCACCAATTCCATCCGGCTGTGATACGGTCATCATGTTGGAGCTAGTGAAGGAGATAGAAAGAGACGGAAAGAATTTTATCCAAATTACTCGAAAGCTAAAAAAGGGAGACAATATATCCTTTCGTGGAGAAGATATTAA
Source organism: Niallia laureatilytica (assembly GCF_046613985.1). NCBI lineage: Bacteria > Bacillati > Bacillota > Bacilli > Caryophanales > Bacillaceae > Niallia > Niallia laureatilytica. The sequence continues at coordinate 49,727 of NZ_JBKKHP010000015.1, forward strand.
GTCTGGAACACTGCTAGTAAGGAAAGGAACAAAAATAAATCCTGGAATTCAATCCTTGTTAGCAACATTTGGTTTCAAAAAATTAGCCGTTATGCGTAAACCGAAAATCGGGGTTCTTGCTACAGGTGATGAACTATTGAATGTAGAGGAACCATTAGTTCCCGGGAAGATACGTAACAGCAACAGCTATATGATTGTAGAACAAATTAAACGAAGCGGTGCAAAAGCAATCCATTATGGAAAGATACCAGATACCTTTACAGCGACATATGACGCCTTACACAAGGCAATTGCTGAAGTAGATATGATGATTACAATAGGTGGAGTATCAGTTGGAGACTATGACTATATGCCAAAAGTATATGAAGCGCTTGGAGCAGACATTCTTTGCAATAAAATAGCGATGAGGCCAGGAAGTGTTACAACAATTGCAAGCTTAGATGGAAAGCTATTGTTTGGGTTATCTGGGAATCCTTCAGCTTGTTATGTCGGTTTTGAACTGTTTGCACGCCCCATCATTCGGCATAGCTTGGGCAGCAATAAACCTTTTTTGAAAAAAGTAAAAGCGATTTTAGACGTTGATTTTCCTAAGGCTAATCCGTTTACACGCTTTGTGCGCAGCAAGCTTTTTACTGGCGGAACACAGTTATTCGTAGCGCCAATTGGTATGGATAAGTCCAATATTATCTTTTCACTTGCCTATGCAAACTGCCTGATGGTCCTTCCTGGAGGAACGAGAGGTTATAAAAAAGGCATGGAAGTTGAAGTGCTTTTATTAGAAGATCACGAAGGAAGTGACCTATTTTGATACTTCAATACGTAGGCTTTCAAAACAGCGGCAAAACAACGGCAATGGAGTGGACGATTCAGCAATTAACAGAGAAAGGCTATAATGTCATCGCAGTCAAGCATCATGGACACGGCGGCATTCCTGACAATATTGTGAAGGATTCCACAAAGTATAGCGATGCAGGTGCTGTTGCAAGTATAGTAGAGGGTGAGGGAGTTCTCCATTTAGAGATAACTAATCAAAAGTGGGATATCGAAAAAATCCATATGCTGCTGTCTTGTTTAAATTATGATCTTTTATTAATAGAAGGATATAAACAGGAGCAATTTCCTAAAGTCGTTTTCACACGGTCAGAACGTGATCTCGATCAGTTGCAGTTTCTCTCAAATATTCATTCCATAATCCCATTCTGTGATCAATTAGCAGATAAGAAGGCATACATAAACAAATTGGTTGCTTGGATTGAACAGGAATTACCGAAGAGGAAGCTAGTTTAACAAGTTATTCACTGTAGAGGAGTAATATAGATGTCAGACGTAATATTTAACTATTTAAGAAGTGTAACGCTTTTTAAAGAGCTTTCAGATGACGAGCTTCTTCCTATTGCAGACATTTCCTATATGAAGCTATATAAAACGAAATCATTTATTTATATGCAAGGTGACCCGCTTGATAGAGTATTTTTTCTATACGCAGGTAAACTTAAAATCCATCGCACAGATGTAACGGGAAAGGAACAAATCGTAGCAGTGCCACAAGTCGGCGAAATGTTTCCTCATGTTGGATTATTTCGGAAAGGGAGCTTTCCAGCACATGCAGAAGTACTTAAAAATGCTCAAGTAGTTGTCACACCAATCACTGAATTTGAACAAATCCTAATAAAACATCCTGAATTATGTATGAAAATGTTTACGTTTCTCGCTGAAAAAATCATTGACTTGCAAGACCGATTGGTCGAACAAATCCTGCACAGTTCCTACGATCAAATAGTGATGTTGTTAATACGTTTATGTAAGTCAAATGGAGTACCTTTTACTAAAGATTTATATCTCATTACTACACACTTTACTAATCGAGAGCTTGCTAACATGATTGGATCATCAAGAGAAACAATAAACCGCACACTTAATCAATTACGAAAAAAGCAGTTAGTCAGTACTACTACGGAAGGTAATTTATTAATACATTTAGAAAAATTAACAGCTGAACTTAACTAATCAAGCAAGTGAAATGGGAGGATTTCATATGGTTTTGCCAAGAGAACACGGAACTTGGATGATGTTTTTTCTTCCATATCTGCTCGGAATGATATTGTCTGGACCTAATTGGCTTCATCTTGTTCTTTTAATCGGTTGGTTTTTTATTTTTTTGACATCTACACCACTATTGAATATCATCCGTAAGCCAAAATTAAAGAAAGATATGCTTCCATGGGTACTAAAGTATAGTACAGCTGCTATCCTATTTACCGTTCCAATTATATGGATGCAGCCAATTCTCTTATGGGGCATATTCTTATTATTACCACTGCTCTTTGTTAGTAGATATTTCATTAAAAAAAAGCAAGAGAGGAGCTTATGGAATAATTTAAGCGGCATTCTTATTTTTTCTCTCGGGGGAACAGCTGCTTATATAGTTGGGCAAGGAAGCTTAACGAAAGAGGCAATCCTATTGTTATGTATTACCACGCTCTATTTTATGAGCAGTGCCTTTTACGTGAAATCATTAATCAGGGAGCGAAAAAATCCCGCTTTTAAAAGAAAGTCTCATATTTTCCACCTATTATTACTACTATTTCCTTTGTTAATAGCCTTACCGTGGATGACGATAGCGTACTTGCCAAGTGTGTGCAAAGATTTTTTTACTACAAGAAAGAGGCCAATAAAACCGCTAAGAATTGGCATTATAGAGATCATTAATGGAATTGTGTTTTTTTTAGTAAGCTTATTTTTTCTTAAGTAACGAAATGGAGAGGGCATATGCATCAATATATAGGTACTATATTAGCCGGCGGACAGTCTAGCAGATTTGGTGAACACAAAGCCTTTGCGAGGAGAAAGAATAAATTTTTCTATCAATATTCTATAGAAGCACTCCAAGCTATTACCTCCAAAATCTATTTAGTTTCACATCCTGCCATTACAGATAGATTTATTGCTAAGGAAGTAACCATCATTCAAGACACGCCCAGTTTTCAAGGGTATGGACCCCTTGCTGGAATATATAGCGTCATGGAAAGAGAGCAAGCTGAATGGTATTTCGTTTTGCCAATTGACAGCCCGTTTATTACGCATCAGAGTATGGAGGTATTATTAGCTCATCTAGAAGACGGATATGAAGCAATCGTTCCAATTGTAAACGAAAAATCTCAGCCTCTAATTTCTATTTACAACTTTAAAATCAAAAAAAAGCTCTTTTCTGCATTAAAAAGCCAAGATTTATCGATGAATAGCTTGTTGACACAGCTTCATGTGAAATTTGTGGAGGAGTTTAACGAAGATAGTTTTATTAATATTAACGAACAAAGGGACTATATCAAGTTTATTACATGAAAAAAAGAACATGAACAAAATCTGTCATGCTCTTTCTAACAATTAAGCTAGTTTAATTGCTCGTTTAAACAATACGTTATTTTCTAAATGGATATGTTGAAACATATCTGCTTCAAGGGCACAAAGACGATGATAAACAAGACGATAGGTGCCGCATGCATTGCTTGGAGGTGTGAAGTCATTTGTAATGTCACGCAGTTCCTTCAAAATGTCTCCAGCGTTTTGATGCTCGCTCTCAAGCTCTGCAACAATAGCAGTTAATTTTTGATAATTTTCGTCAGTTGGCTGTTGTTCATATTCCAAGATTAGCTTAAAGTCTTCATTTTCTTCTTTGTGAATATGGTTCTCTAATTCTGCTTTGAGTTCAAAAAACAGCTTGTGTATTCTTACTAAATGAGGATTATTTTCACCGTGAACACGCCTAACTTTTGTTACATATGGACTTAACAGTGGTAATTCTTCTCGTAAAAAACGGTGATGCTTACTGACAATATGGTCTATTAATTCACTAGAAGAAGCTTTTTTCCAGTCTATCGCTGCTTCATTTAATAAATTTGTTTGTTCGTAAAGTGTAGATAAGTTTGTTAACACTTCATCTATTGATAAATTTCTTTCAGTAACTGCTTCAATCAGCGGACGATTACCGCCACAGCAAAAATCAATACGGTATGTTTTAAAGAGATCACTGGCCTTTGGAAACTCGGTAACAATCTCACTAATAATAGAATGCTCGTTAAATGGTTGATTCATCATATAGCCTCCAGTACTTTGATTAGTTGTTGCTCTAATTAAGAATAACAAGTATCCCGCTTTAAACTTGTGATATACATCACATTTAATGAAAAATAATAGAAAAGAGATGACAGTATGAAGAGTAACCTGTTAGATAAATTACAGCGTCCATTAAGAGATTTACGTATATCGGTTACAGACCGCTGCAATTTCCGCTGTGTATATTGCATGCCAGAAGAATTATTTAAGTCTGGGTATACATTTATGCCGTCAGAACAGATGCTGTCATTTGATGAGATTGTAAGAACAGCTAAGCTATTTGTCAGGCTAGGTGTAAAAAAGATTCGCCTAACCGGAGGAGAGCCACTGCTTAGAAAGGACTTACCAGCCTTAATTAAGGAGCTTCATAATATCGAGGGACTAGAAGATATTGGATTAACTACAAACGGTTCTTTGCTAAAGAAATTTGCAAAGGATTTATATATAGCAGGATTAAGGAGAATCACAGTAAGTCTAGATTCATTGGATGCAGAGCGGTTTTCGATGATAAATGGGCACAGATGTAAATTAACAACCGTAATGGACGGCATACATGCTGCCTTAAACGTAGGAATGATTGTTAAAATCAATATGGTTGTTAAAAAGGGACAAAATGAGGAAGACATCATTCCAATGGCCAAATTTTGCAAACAACATAAGCTTATTCTAAGATTTATTGAATATATGGATGTAGGTAATTCAAATGGATGGCAATTGGAAGAGGTTGTTACTAAACAGCAGATACTAAACAAACTAAATGAGCAGATGCCAGTTAAACAAATCAAAGAAAATTATACTGGTGAAGTAGCAACACGTTATCAATATTTGAACAGTAGCCAAGAAATAGGAATTATTTCTTCCGTAACAGACACATTTTGCGCAACATGTTCACGAATAAGGTTATCAGCAGATGGAAAATTATATACCTGTTTATTTGCATCAGCAGGCCATGACTTACGCAGCTTAATACGCAGTGAACAAAATGACGACATTATTATCAATAAAATATCGCAAATTTGGAACGGTCGACATGATCGTTACTCAGAAGAGCGAAGTAATCTATCTATAAAACAAAAAAAGAAAATCGAAATGTCTTCAATTGGCGGGTAATGCAGACGATCACTTAAAGTGATTGTCTTTTTTCTTGGATGTAGAGATATAAAAGAACTATTCGTATAAGACCTGTTTTACGAAATGTATTTTTTAAGAAACTGTGCAAATAAGGCAAGTATAGGTGAATGGTATGCTATTGTGTGTTATATGAGTGAAAATGCGATATATCGGATAAATTTTGTGTTTTAGTTTGAATTGCAATTATATTTACAGGTTAAATAGTTACATAATAGTTAACGTTATTTGAATTTGTTAACAAACAATTAATTAATAAGCGGAGAATTAATTTTAATTAAATAATCCTCAAATTACATCGAATAAATACAAACTAAAGTTAAATGAATGAAAAATCTGTTGCAACTATGTGTGCAGTTGAATTCTGTGCGCAATTAAATGTTGGTGCAGAATTTACTGCATCAAATAACCTTAATAAAATTTACTGTTTTTATTAATTATAATGCTAAGGGGGCACAGGAAAAGAAATATACAACTATTCGTATAATACTAATTTTACGAATAGTATTATTAGGAATTGTTTATGAATTCAAATGTACCATGATGTTAAGGTTAATTAGTGTATTTAATTGGCGGTTGCGTTGCTAACACATACTGCATAGCAGCCGTTAAATTGCAGTGATTAACCTATGATAACAATTTAATATTTGTCGATATCTGTAAAATATTCAAAGTTAAACAATATATAAATAAGTTTAGTTAAATAGTTAAAATTAACGACTGTAAAAAGAAAAATTTAAGCTAAAAGTCTGTAAAAACGTCAAAATGCTAAGATTTATGGAGATATCATCAAACTCTGTATAGATAAAGTGTAGTTCGAATTGCTACCAGTAGATCTTGCAGGTACATAATAATAGAATCTAATGGCAAGAAAACTGTATTTATTAATAAACAAGGTACTATTTCAGCTCTTGGCAAACAACTCCCCTTCCCTTTTCTTCATTTACTTTACGCTTAGCAGACATACACTAATAGATTTATATATTGCAAGGATGCAGATTCCGTTATTGATAAGTATAAGCACCATTAAATTTTTTATACTTTTGGTTATTTATTATTTACCATAAATTAATTATGTAAACTAGTATTCGTAAAAATTGTATTATACGAACAATTGTTCTTATTTGTTTGATTAAGATAGAAAAGTCCATTGAGTTACAATTTTTTAGTCTTCATACCTTTATTTATCTGCAATAAAATAAGCATGGTTCCTATACTGTATCAGGCCCATGCTTTAAATCATTCTATTTCTTTAGTCATTAAGTACATTCTTTTCCTGTTGTAATTTTTCGACGTCCTTGATATCTAATCCTGTCTTCTCTGCTATTACTTCTGGTGCAAGCACATCTAATAAAGACTTAGCTAATTCAATAATTTGTCTTTTTTTACCTTTGTAACAGCCTCTTTAACTGCCGCCGCAACAGCCTCTTGTTTGCCTTCTTCAAAAAGCCGTCCGACTTTTGTCATTTTTAACCACTCCCTTACTTTGATGGCGTAGTTATTATCAATGAATTTATCTGTTGAGGTAAGAATTCCTGCAATTACCTGTAGTTGTATATGTTCATCCTTTATACATTTCGCTAGCTCTACTGTTTCATGTGTTAATTCGTTACGACCCTTTGCGCTGTACATTAATGGCACAAAACTTAATTTATACAGCTCCTCAAGGTTTAATTCAACATTATCACGTATTTTTCCCTTTATATTCTCCATGATAGCATCACCGTTATACTCTGATAACAATACAGGATTGGAGGAAATTCGAAAGGATCCTGCGTCTAAACTATCCTTTGTTACATCACTTGTGTACACAACTACTAAGTGAATCTTTTTTATGTTATTTTTCCTTTGAAAGTATCGTTGTAAAATACGATGTCCATACCTCATGTACTTCAAATGATTTTCCTTGAATCTGTTATTGCTCTCGTATTCTAACATTAAAATTGAGCCGTCTTCCAGCTGGAAAACAGTATCTGATCTTTTTTCATCTGCAGTAAATCGGAATTCATTTGGCAATAGCGTCTTTATTTTCGGTATCTGATAAGACCAACAACATCAAGCGTTACATCTGCGTATAGCTCGCTTGTAAATTTAAAGAAAACGTCGTTGTTATTAAATGAGATTCCTTTCGACATTTTGTTACTCTCCCTAGTTACCCTTTTATACAGGAGCACATTAAAAGTTTTCTATCAAATGCCAAAACGTTCAATAATTCATCACAACTAAAGAGATATTGCCTGGCAGTGTGTAGCTATATACCTCAAATTCACTTATTGTTCATACTTTATCCGATAAATTTTCGCCATTGCTTGTACTCTATCTGCCACATCGAGTTTTCGAAAGATATTTGTTAGGTGGTTTTTGACAGTATGGGCGCTAATGAAAAGTAAATCGGCAACTTCTTGATTATTTAAACCTTCAAGAATTAAATGAAGAACTTCCTTTTCTCTGCTTGTTAATGAAAGATTATCTATTACGCTTTTCACATCTTTCAAATCCTCAATTTCCGTGATTCCGATTGTAGCATGATCCGCTTCTAATTCCTTGCTGCTACTTGCCTTCTGGACGATGATATATTCACGGAATTGAACGGCTAATGGACTATTTATGTCTTTAAAGGGAATTGTGATTCCTTTAAGATAAGAAAAAGCTAATACTAATAGCTGCGCCTCTTCAGTCAGAATGCTTCTTTGCTCTTCTCCGTTTAGTATATGATGATATTCTCTAAGTATCTTCAGCCGTTCTGCACTTATTTTATCGTGAAGAAAGTCTAGACTGAATGGGATTACCTTACATGTCTCTAACAGTTCCTCAACAGCAGAATCCTGCCAGCTTTGTTTGCTCATAAACCCTTTCAGTAGTTCCGTCGCTTTACAAGTAAGATGAAATTCCTCTGGTTTTAGTTCCTTTAAGCTTTCGAAAAGTATTTCAGTAGGCTCTTGTTTTACCTCTAAGTCAATAATTCTTTTTGAACCAAAGCTTACAGCTAAAACCTCGGTTAATAACTTAAGCTCTGCCTCTAGCCTCTTATCTCCTAAATGCCCCTCTTCCTCGAAGTGAATGGTAAACAGACCTAAAACTTGCTCATTTAAAGTGATTGCCTTATGAATTAAGCCTTTTTTAGAAGCGTTTACTTCAACTCGGTGACCGTTAGAAAAGAGTTGTTCAGCAACTTTATGATGCTCTTGTTCAGCAGCTTGTGAAGCCTTGCCTCTTTTGTACAATTTTCCACTTCTCGCTGTAAAGATAGTTAAACAATTTTTGCTCCATTTATGACAAACGTCCATAACGCTGTACAAAACACTGATTGGATCATTTGTATGCAATAGTATGTCAGCTAAATTCAAAAAGGCTGCATGAACATCTCTTTGTTTGTCAACAAGCTTCAATTGCTGGATTAAAAATTCTGTTTGAGCGGCTGCTTGTGCAAGTGCTTGTAAATGCTCTGTTAGCTCTTTGCTTACAGGCTTATTAGTCAAGGAGCCTCCAAACATAATTCCTACTGTTTCTTTAGCCTGTTGGATAGGGAAACCAAAAACATGCTGAGGGTATATGTCAAACTGATGAAAGAATCCTGCTTTTGGTGATTCTTTTATAGACTCAAAATGAAAGATCTTTTTTGTAGCAGCAGCATGTCCTAATAAACCTTCTCCGATAAAGAAGCTTTTTCCCTCCAACTGTTTTGCATCCCCGTTTATATGTTGGATGGTATAAATAGCATTTTCTTCTCTTTTGGCAATACCGATAAAGTCCACAAAGCCCTCTTTTACTGCGTAATCTAAAATATTACTTATAGAGAAATCCTCCATATAAGCGAGCTGCTTTTTATAAAGTGTCAACAGCTGATTTTTCCACGTCATTTCTTGTCGTAAGCTTTTTACAAACATTAAGCTATAATGTAGATCGTTTATCTTTACTAAGGCGCTTTCTTTCTCCTTTACGGTAAGAATAGGAATGTCTTTGTTTAACGCGGTAGACACTATATTGCTTCCGCATACATCTTCCACAAAAGGACCGGTAATAATTAAATACGAGTCTTCTCTATATTGGAAAAAGGGTGACAGGATGTATTTATAACATCCGATATTCTCATCTGTTGGTGTTATTACTACTGGTTTTTTTATTTGGTAAGCTATATTTAGTACGTCGAGAAGCTCTGTAGAATATTCTTTAAAGAGCAGCATGATGTCTGTATTTCGAATTACATACCCTCCCTTGCTGTTAACAAGGTGGATTGGCAATCGAATGGTGCTTTCATATGTTTCTATCAGTGCTGTTACTATGTCATTGTTTAAAGTATTTACATTCAATTTTAATCATCCTATATTATAATGTTTTATATATGTCGGAACTTGCTGATTGCCATCTTAACAAACGAAATATCATCATGTTTACTTATTTCCCCATCATGAAGCAATATCTCCAATAGCTCTTTTGTATCTAGTTGTGAATTAGCGAGTACAGATTCCTTCAATTTATTAACAGCATGGTACATCGCTGTACCGTCAATATTTTCTAATAGTCCATCTGTAAATAGAAGTAACTGCGAAGAATCTTTTAAAGGTACTGTTTCAGCGGTTGGCTTGATTTCTTCAAGTATTCCTAAAGGAACACAATTGGATTTAAGAAGCTCTGCATGATCAGACTGTACCAATAGCCCTGGAGGATGGCCGGCGTTAATATATGTTAAGTTCATTTCTTTCGTATCTGCAACTGCATATAGTGCAGTGAAAAACTGTAAGGAGCTGGTATGATCATTAAACAATTTATGCATATGAGCGTTTAGTGTCTCTATGACAAGAACAGGTTCTTTTACCCTGACAATCAATCCTTCTAACAGTGCCCGTATACTCATGGAAACAAGGGCAGCTGAAACACCATGTCCCATTACATCCATAATTAACACTCCGTATTGATGCTCATTAATCCTATACCAGACATACATATCTCCTCCGATATTATGTGCTGGAATATACTGCCCTTCTATCTGAACCTCCTCCGTAATTAGCGGCTTGCAGAGTACACTTTGCTGCAGAATGGTCGCGAGTTCAAGATCTTTGTTCATTTCCTCTTCTAGTTTTTTCTTTTCTGTTATATCCTTTGCGATAACACAGACACCATCTATTCTTCCTTGCATAATTAACGGAATGCTTTTATATTCTATATAAACTGGGTTTTCATGCTTATCTCGTATGATGTCTGTACTGTCCACCATTTTCCCTTCTAGTACATCCTCGAAATTTTCAAGTGATTTGGAGGTTTCTTTATGAAAAAGCAGATCTTTGAAATGAGACCCAATCAACTTATCTCCTAGCACGTCAGTTACTCGTTCGTTAACTTCTGTTATTGTGCCTTCGTTATTGACGATAATTGCCAGATAGAGATTATTATTAAATAAGGTAAAATGCCTAAGTGTTACTTTTTCTAAGTCGAATATAAGCTCTTTTTTTCGTATTGTTTCTTTCCTTTCTTTCCAAAACAGACAAACGATAAATAAACCTAATGGAAGATGCAAGAAGAAACTTAATGTTTGATATTCTTCAAAACGATGAATATCCATGCCTGTTTTCAGCTTGTAAGAAAGTTTAAGGAAGATAAACAGCTCCATTACTACGTATGCAGCCAGTAGGACACCTATCCATTTACTTCCCGATAATCTATTTATCTGCTTCATTACACTTCCCTTTCCTTCTAAGCATTAAAGCGTCTTCTTTTGTTCAAAATATTGTTCAGCCTGTTCCAATGTAGGAAATAGCTCCATAAAAGTGCTGAATTTAACGATTTCGAATATCTCATCCAATGGTGGCGTAATTCCTGAAACAACAAGCTCCTTTCCATTTTTTCTTGCTTTCATAGCTCCATCAGCGATTACACCGAGTCCTGAGCTGTTCAAATAGGAAACATGATTTAAATCAAGTATTAAAGAGGCAGTCGATTCATGCAGAAACTTCCCCATCATTAGTCGGAAGTGTTCGCTGTTCTTAATCGTAATATCTTCGTTCATTTCAAGGATGTGGATATTAGCTTTTTTTATGACTTTCATTTCTGCCACACTTTCTTTAAATTTTAGTAAACTACTCTATCCTAAAGATAAGAGTCAGTTTTTTGCCTTCTTCTGTGTAAATAAGCTTATCAGCAAGCTTCTGCATGATGGCTATTCCCCGGCCGCGCATACATGTTTGATGCTCTTTAAAAAACACATCTGGATTGCCAATCATCCCAATCTTCTGTTCATAATTAAAACCGTTTCCATTATGCAACACATCAACATAAAGTTTTTTGTCGCTTATCTTTATGGAAAAAGTAATGCTTCCGTCTTTAACTGTTTGGATTCCATGTTCGAAGGCATTATTGACTGCTTCCAATAAAGCATACAAAATCTTCACATGGTTTCCATATGCTATTTTCTGGAGATATTCCTCGATAGTAGGAAGCTTTTCCTCAAGCTCCTCATATCGGGATATTGTATAGGCTAATGTCATGTTTACACCTCAAACGATAATCCACCTGCTCATTATTTGTTAGGATATGCATATAAAGAATAATTAACCTCTTCTTGATTCATACTTTTAAAATCAATTTTTCGGCTAAAAAATAGGAAAAGGCATGAGACCGATACTGCCGATTCCATGCCATAGATATACAATTTTTATCTAATAGTATTAAGGGATAACTACAAATAAATGGTGGTTAATGAATCCCTTTAGAAACTAATCCGATTGCTAACGTTTGAAATAACGATCTAACCGGCATATTTCGTTTTTTGATTGTTCTGAGCATATCAACTAATTGCCTGATTTCATCCTTAGATTGAACATCTATGATCAAATCACATAAATAGTCGCTTTCCATAATAGTCATTCCAGTTGCAGTAGGTACTTTAAAAGCTTTTTCTTTTCGTAAGTTATTTTTCAGATAATTTTTATCCATATCATATAAAGTTATTAAAACTGGTTTTTTGTCTACTGTCATTTCAATCATAAATGTTAACCCTCCTTGATGAATCCAGACTAAGTTGTTTTTACTCTTCTGTATAATAGATTTATCATACCTATTATCTAGGTAAAGATATATAGGAATCCGTTCCTGAGGAAGAGGGTCCTATGTAGTAAGACCTCCTAATCCAATCGTAAAAATATGAGAAAGGACCTAGAAATAGGTCCTTCCCAATGTTCAAATTAAAGAGATAAAGTTGAATCATTATTTGCTGTTTTTTCGTTTTCTAAGCTTTCCTTTTGTTTCTCAGCTTTTTCATAGGCTTTCCAGAAAGGATAATATACGATTATGCCGATAGCAAAGTTGATAATAACTAAAAGCACTCCCTTCCAGTCACCGCCTGTGGCAACATAGCCTGATATAAACGGCGGAGTAGCCCATGGCAGTTCAACAAAGACTCTATTTATAAGATGTAGGGAAAATGCCCCGTAAGTTACTATAGCTGCGATGGTCCCTGATAGGATAAAAGGGATAAGGAAAAAAGGATTTAACACAATTGGCAAGCCGAAAACAATTGGTTCAATAATTGTAAATACAGCTGCAGGTGTTACAATGCCTGCCAACGTTCTAGCTTGTTTTAATTTAGAGCGCCACATCCAGAACAAAATTCCCCACGCAGCAGCAGGCCAGATTGTGATTCGTTCGACCACTGTCGTCCACACATGAGGCAAATCCTTTAAGTTAACTCCATTCGCTAAAGCCTCTGCATTTTCCGCTACCCATTGCAGTTTTAATGGTTCAAAAATTGGTCCTATCATATTATCTCCATGCATGCCAACAGACCAAAGCAAAAGTCCGATAAACACTCTTGGTACATACACGAAAATACTATCTGTGCCGCTGAATACTGGCCCTAACACGGAGTTCAGAAACACTGTGATATCAAAGTTCAGTATAGAACGGACTATCCATAAAACCGTTAAGATGACCAAAAACGGTATGAGCGCAACGAACGCATTCGTCACATTTGGCGGTACCCCATCTGGCATTCGGATGGTAATTTTCTTTTCCAAAAAAAATCGGTAAATTCTAATACTGATTAAACTGCTGATAATTGCTGCAAATAATCCTCCTGCAGCAAAATTCGTCACATCCATCCCATTTGTTAAATCATTTATATTAATCAAAAAGAATGCCGCTACACTTAATAAGGCAGCATTAGTGGAATCAATATTAAAGTGTTTGGCATAATTCATGCCAATCGCAACAGCAGCATATAACGAGAGAAAATTCATGGTTATATGGAAAAACACTAGCAGCTTTGGAGCTAGACTAGATAATGCTGGGATAAGGGCCCCTTCACTGAAAGTACCTGGTAAACCGAGCATAGCTAGTAATAAAAACAAGCTTCCAATAATCACAATAGGAACAATTGCGACTAAACCATCCTTTACAGCGGCAACAACGGGGATACCGCCAAACTTTGCCATTGGTCCGGCTAATCGATTTACAACAATATTAGAGATTCTTTCTAAAAATGATGTCTTAGGTTTAATCATTTTAACCTCTCCCCTTTTATTCAGTTACACTACCTGCATGTTGGTTATTTGTCGACAACAACCTTGTAAGCGCTATCTTTCTTAATCGGATTATAGGATACTGCTCAATTATTTGTCTAGAGAGGTTTTTGTTATTTCTGCTGCTGATAAATGGTTATCCTCTTCTAAGCGTAAAAAAAGGGTTTATTATTTCCCAATTCTCAGCAAGCATCTTCATTACATAAATAGCATGAATTAGCGGTTCTTTGGCTTTTAATCTTTTTACTTTTTGCCTCATATATATTTTGGGAAATGAAATCAGATTTCAAGTTTCGTATGGTCTCAACTGCATTTAGAAAGATATCACCATAATGACAACGATAGGTTTTTAATAGTCATTTCGATGCTATGATTATTTTAAGAAATTGCAAAGGAGAGTTCATATGTTAAACATAGCGTTTGTAGGTTTTGGAAATGCCGTCGTAAATTATCACTTACCATATTTAGAAAGAAAAGATCAGATTAACGTGAAAAGTATCTTTAGAAGAGAAGAAGATCGTATTGGAGATACAGAACGAGAAGCCTGGTATCCTGATATCCTCTTCACAACAAGCTTCGAAGAGGTATTAAATGATGATGAAATAGAATTAATCGTTATTTGTACTCATGTTGACAGTCATGTTGCCTATGCGAAGCAAGCGTTAGAGCACAATAAGCATGTCCTTGTGGAAAAGCCATTTGCGCCAACTGTGGAAGAGGCAGAGGAAATTTTCGACTTGGCTAAGTCTAAAGGACTGATTGCGATGGCCAATCAAAACAGACGATTTGATGGTGATTTTCTTACATTGAAAAAAGTAATCGACAGTGGTGTGCTTGGTCGACTTATTGAAATACAGTCCCATTATGACTACTTTAATCCGCAGCATATCCAAAAGGGTTTTGGCTTATTGCACGGATTAGCGGTTCATACGATTGACCAGTTGTATTCCTTATTCGGTAAGCCAGAAGCAATTCATTATGATGTTAGAAGTATAAATCATCCAGGAGAATCAGATGATTATGTCGATATCGACTTCCATTACGGCCTGTTAAAGACTACGGTAAAATGCAGCTTAGCTGTAAAGATTAATCATCCGAAGTTTATTGTCCATGGCGACAAAGGCAGCTTTATAAAATACAGCAGCGGTCATCAGCAAAAAAATCCAGACGGTGTGACAAAAGCATCGTTTGAAGTGGAACCAGCAAGTAATTGGGGAGAGCTTTCCTATATTGATGAAAATGGGATAGAGCATAATGAATCGGTTAAGTCTGAAATAACCGATTATGGTATTCTTTACGAAAAATTATATGCAAGTATAAAAACTGGTGCAGAAAAGCCAGTGAAAGATGAAGAAGTTTTAGCCGTTTTAAAAATATTAAATGATGGTGTGGAAGCAGCGAAGAAATCGGGGTGTTCTCAATGAAAATAGCTACAATAGGTACAGGGTTTATTGTTGAGGCCTTTTTACAAGGCTTAGAGAAAATAGCAAGTGCAGAGTGTGTGGCAATTTACTCCCGTAAAGAGGAAACTGCACAGCCGCTTGCAGCAAAATATGAAGTAAATAAAATCTATACCGACTTAGATGCTTTATTTGCCGATGACTCTGTTGAAATCGTTTATATTGCATCACCAAACAGTCTCCATTTTGACCAGGCTTATCGTGCGCTGGAGCATGGGAAACATGTGATTTGTGAAAAACCGTTTACCTCTACCCTTCAAGAAACAGATACATTGATCTCATTAGCAAAACAAAATAACTTAATGTTATTTGAAGCAATTACAACCATCCATTTGCCAAACTATCAAATTATAAAAGAAAATATCAATAAAATTGGGCAAATAAAGCTTGTCCAATGCAACTATAGTCAATATTCCAGCAAATATAATGCATTGCTTGCCGGCGAGACACCAAACGTCTTTAATCCGCAGTTCTCTGGCGGCTCTCTCGTTGATATTAATATCTATAACTTGCATTTTGTGATGGGTCTCTTTGGTACTCCAGAGAAACTGAGCTATACCGCCAATAAACATTCAAATGGTATCGATACATCTGGCGTCCTGTTATTAACTTATCCAGACTTTATTGCCGTGTGTGCCGGTGCAAAGGATACTAGCAGCGAGAACTTTGTACTGATTCAAGGAGAAAAAGGCTATATTCATGTTGAAAACGGAGCAAATGGCTGCAGACGGGTAATTCTTCACAATGACGAAGCTAAGACAGAATTTAATGAGCAAACATCTATGAACAATTTATACTATGAACTGCTCAAGTTTAATGACATCTATAAAACGAAGGATTATAACCGCTGCTATAGCTTGCTTGATTATAGTCGTTCTGTTATGGAAAAAGTGGTAGAAGCGCGCATGGACGCTAATATTATTTTCGCGGCAGATAATATTTAACAGAAAAGAGAGCTGAAATTTTTTTCAGCTCTCTTTTTCTTGTTGAAGTAATAAGGAATTCATGTACAATACATCAAAAATATAAACAGATGACATCATGTTGTAGATTTTAGATAACTCAAGTTGCTTATCAGAAGAATATGTCATGATTACCTCGTCACATAATTTTGCTAATGCAGAATCGCGGCTCCCGGTAATACCGATTACCTTCATATGATTGTTCTGAAGCCTTTTTGCAATATCAATCATTGCTTTGTTTCTTCCTGTATGGGAAATGACAAAAGAAATAGTAGATGACGTATTTTTGAGATTAGTTAAATAATGCTGATTGGCACTGTTATAGGCAACTGCCATCATGCCGACTTCATTCCATTTGGCGCAAGCTTGCTGGGCGATATAATAATTGATATCAACACCATAAACATCGATCCGTTCAGCGGTTCTTAACCACTCGATTATATGTTCTAAACTGGCATGGTTAAACATTCTTCTCGTTTCGGTAAATGCTCGTTCATAAAACCCTGGAACTAAATCTATCCCGTATATGCTGCTTTTGGTTTCAGAGAAATCAGTGTGTTTTTTTTCTGCTTTCCCGTCTTGCTTATATTCAAGTGCCAATTTCAGCTGAAAGTCAGGATATCCTTTTAAACCTAGTTTTTTACATAAACGAACAATTGTCGAGGAACTGGAGAAAGTTAATTTAGCCAGTTCATTAGCTGTTGCGTTAAATACAACTGTCGGATTTTCCAGTATATAGTTTACGATATACTGCTCCTGTGACGTTAAATTATAGCTGTATTTCATCTTTTTAATTAGCATTTCATACTTCCCCTTCTCTTACTGCCGAACATTGGCACATCCTCTAAAAAGGTTTCTCTTCGAATTGCTGTAACACTTCTGCTCTCCATAATTGTCTTTGGCGATTTTCCTGGTATTCCATTTGATAAAGAGTGGAAAATAACACATTTAATATGTATTCAAATGCTGCTTGAGAAGAATAGGTGGAAATTTTCTCTGTTTCCTTCGTTTCTAATCTTGATACGGTAATAATTACATCTGCCAGTTTTCCGAGCTCACTGTCAGGATATGATGTCAGCAACAAAATAGGAATGCCTCTCTCTTTTATCAATCTTGCTGCAACTAAGTCATTCATAGCTTTTGCATCATAGCTGATGAAAAAGGCGCAGTCATCTCTTAATAAATTCGCAGCGTTTAATGCCCATTCTTCTCGCTCTTTAGCAAGAATAGCATATTTATTAATCTTCCAAAGTTTATTTTGAAAGCTTTCGGCACGAATTTGAGAATCACCAGCCGCAAACAGGAAAATACGTTTGGCATTATATAAATGTTTAGTCATTTCCATAAGCTGTGCTTCATTTAAGAGCTGATACGTTTCTTTAATTGCTTGCTGTGTTAAATGCATCATATCTTCACTTATTTTCATCAGCGGGGAATGGTCCTCAAAAGGGATATTTGGATTAATGTCTTTTTGCGGTCCATCAAGTTGTTCGATTGATTTCAACAGCTGAATCTTAAACTCCTTGAAGCCCCTAAATCCCATTTTTTGAGCAAAACGAATAATAGAAGCATTAGAAGTGAAGGTTCGTTTCGCTAATTCCTGAATCGAGATATTTTCCATCGAGCTTGTATTTGCGAGTATATATTCTGCAATAGTTTGCTCTGTTGTTGTGAATTTTGTATATGCTGCAATCTGTTTTATTAACAAGCCGCTCCATTCTCCTTTAATTCTGAACTATTTTTCCAATATATTTAAAGTATGAACAAAAAAATCGGAACTATTTTACCTAAATAAGCGTTTTCAAAGATGATTATAGCATTCTTCCCCTCGCACCCATATAATTAAAGCTATCAAGAGCTAATTAGGAGTGAGAAGCATGTTAACAATCGGTTATATTGGAAATGGTAAAAGTACAAATCGTTATCATCTGCCTTTTGTACTACAGCGTGAAAACATTAAGGTAAAAACTATTTACCGCAGGAATCCTGACCGTGATAGTTGGGAAGCACATCCTTCTATTCATTATACTACTAATCTTACTGAAATCATGAACGATGCAGAAATTCAGTTGATAGTCGTTAATACAGCAGTAGAATCGCATTTCGAATATGCAAAAATGGCACTCGAGCATAATAAGCATGTGCTAGTGGAAAAACCGTTTATGCTGACAAAGGAAGAAGCAGAAGAAATATTTGCTCTTGCTAAGGAGAAAGGTTTGATTGCCCAGTGTTATCAAAACCGCCGCTATGATTCCGACTTCTTAACAGCAAAAAAAGTTTTGGAAAGCGGTAAATTAGGCGATTTGCTTGAAGTAGAAATGCATTATGATTATTTTAGACCGGAAACTCCAGAATCTACTCATACGTTTACTTACTATCATAGTTATTTATACGGCCATGGCACCCATACGATTGATCAGGTAATTTCTTATTTTGGTAAGCCTGACCATATCCATTATGATGTCAGACAGCTTCTTGGTACTGGCCGAATGAACGATTATTTTGATTTAGATTTTTATTATGACAAGCTGAAGGTTTCCGTCAAATCTAGCTTCTTTCGTTTGGTACAGCGTCCTAGTTTTGTCCTTTATGGTAAAAAAGGTGTTTTTGTCAAACAAACAGAGGATCGACAAGAGGAACATTTAAAGCTGTTTTATATGCCACACCATGCTGATTTCGGAATCGATTTACCTCAGCATTACGGCACCTTGACATATATGGATGAACAGGGAGTTTATCACGAAGAAAAGGTTGTTTCCGAAGTTGGAGATTATGGTCGCGTCTATGATGATATTTATAACGCTATCATCAATGGAGCAGACAAACAAATTAAAGATGAGCAAACACTTTTGGCGATGGAAATACTTGAACAAGGAATTAAGCAATGTAAGTAAGATGTTTAACTTAAAGAAACCTTCACAGTCAGTGAAGGTTTCTTTTTTACTTATATTAACCCATATTTCTTAAAGCTGTTATATATACCATCCTCGTCATGTCTGTCGGTAATATCGTTAGCTGCCCGTTTCACTTCTTCTTTAGCATTGCCCATTGCTACACCGTATTGAACAAATTCAAGCATCTCGATGTCGTTTGAACCATCACCATATGCGTATGTATGCTCTTTTTCTAGGCCGAGATGCCCGATTACCTTTTCAATGGCCGACGCCTTATGGATTCCAAAGATTGACACCTCTCCACTGTTAGTTCCGAAGAAAGGCACGGTGCTAGGAATGACAGTAAAAACAGACGGAAATTGTTCCATAATACGCTCAATCGGAACAGCAGAACCTAAAAACCCAATTTTATTAATATCATCTCTCACTAAGTCTTCGGCTTCACTGATACTGTTATAAAATGACTGCATCGACTTCCGTAATTCTGCTTGTGCTGTTTGTGTTTCAAAAACAGTATCAATCAGTGCACGGATGCTGTCTTTACAGCTTTTACTCGCAAATAGGCCTTCATTTGTTTCTAAGAAGAACTCAATTTCATGCTGATTAAAATAGTCCACCACCAATTGCAGATTATTCTTTTTTATAACTTCATGAAACAGCACTTCTCCGTTTAGCTCAATATAACCGCCTGCCGCACCAACAATGCCGTCAAAGCCAATCTCTAATACTTCCGGAAACAATATCGATTTAGAACGTCCCGTACAAAGAAAAACGAAATGCCCATTGCTTCTCGCCTTTCTAACAGCAAGCTTAGCTGAATCTGGTATAATGCCATTGTCATCTACAAGTGTTCCGTCAATATCCAAAAAAATAATTTTTTGCATAAACACACCTACTCTATTGTTTAATTATGCCATTCTTTCCTCTATACGTAATATAAACAGAAATATTTATTATTCTTTGCTATACTTATTATATAGTAAATACATATGGTTCTTAAATCACTTTCAAAAATATTCCCCGGGCTTCTCCAAAAAAAAGTATTATTTATAGACACTTCCGATAGACGAACTAATGTTCTGTTTGATAAAATAAACATATATACCAAATTAGGAGTCTTTTATCATTCCGTTTTAATAAAGTAAACCGATAAATTCGGTAAGAGCTGATGCCTATAAAATTGGTGGATGTACAGAAATAAAAATTCAGGCAATAGATCTTATTCCTGATATGAGGTGTGATCATGGCAATAACAAAACAACATGAAATGTATGAAAAACGGCTTGAGGAATTGCTGAAGGAAATGCCTTATTATGTCGTTGAATATGTAGACGATAAATTGGATATTCGCTCGCCTCTTACTCTGTTTAATTATGTGAGGGATTATAAAGAGTTTTTCTCCTGGCTGCTTGCAGAAGGTATTGTTTCCTGCGAGTGCATGAAGGAAATTCCAGTGGAAGCATTAGGCGCTCTGCCTCTTTCTGATGTGCAGAACTACTTCAAATATGCAGCAAGGAAAAAGTACAAACTAACGGAAAAAGATGATGTGACAAAAAAAATCAGTCCGAAAACTGTTAATCGGCAAAAGTCAGCCCTCCGCTCTCTTTTCAACTACCTGTCATTAGAAGCAGAGGTTGATGGTGGTGAACCTTATTTTCACCGTAATGTGATGAAAAAAATTCCGATAAAAAAAGTCTCAGAAACATTTAATGAAAGAGCGCGAAAAATAACGGAAAAAATCTTTATTAACGATAATGATGTCGAGTTCCTACATTATATCGAGCATCATTATGAGGAAACATTAACACCTGCAGAGCTGCGATATTATAAGCGGGATAAAGAGAGGAATTTTGCGATACTGTCCCTATTCCTTGGCAGCGGTATTCGTGTAAATGAATTAACCTCCCTTCGCTTAAAGGATGTTGATTTAGCAGCAAGCGAAATCAGTGTCATTCGCAAAGGAGGCAAAAAGGACACGGTGTCTGTTACTCCCTCCTCTCTCCAGGATGTTATTAAATACTTGGAAGTGAGAGCGACTAAGTATAAGGCAGGCAGCGGCGAAAACGAGTATTTGTTCATTAAACTGTATAAAGGGAATCCCGAACCATTAACAAACAGAGCAGTTGAGGACATTGTATATAAATATACGAAGTCCTTTGATAAGCGGATGTCACCCCATAAATTGCGACATACATATGCAACCAATTTAGCAGAGCATACCGGCGGTGATATCCCCTTAATCATGAACCAATTAGGCCATACCCAATCAGATATTTCCCTGCTTTATATCAACACATCGAGGGAAAAAGCAAAAATGGCTGCAGAATTAATGGATAAACGGCGCCAAAATAAGGACGAATAACCAGGCACTTCTGACTACCAGGAGTGCTTTTTCTCCTTCTGTTTCTATAGGATAAGCTTCTTTCTTTTCGCACAAAATACCTTTGATTAATTTTAAGGAGTGTGCCGTTTATGAGGGAAATACTAGAGCAAGTAAAAGAAAATCTGGAAAGAACCTTTGACCAACCTGGAGCAAATGACTTAACAGCAAGTATTGAACTATTAGAAACAGCAAAAGATCTTTATGGTGATAAAGGAACACTGCTGCAAGATATGATTCGCGCATTGGCACAAGCGAATCATGCAAAAAATGAATTAAATATTTCAGGCGACATTTCTTCATCTGCTGCGTTTGGAGAAGCATATAATGCTGTTAGCCATGCGTTATCATCTTATGAAAGATAAATCAATTAAAAAAACCTCGGTTTGCTTG